>NZ_BPKY01000001.1 GCF_019656055.1 Leuconostoc miyukkimchii
TTCAATTTGTACTTCTTTTGAGAACATAACAAACCCCCGTAAGTTTGGATTTACTCCAACTTACGGGGGTCAGTTCACTCAATAAACTTTTGAGGCTTTTTTAGTATCAAGACAAATAACGTAAGAATGTTATTAGATTAGCATTTGTTTTCGTTTTATGAGCGTTCATTCGAGTGGTTATTCGACTATTTGGTTATAAATAGGGTATAATATAGTGTTGTGACTTTTTCACATCTTTATATTTTGTCGGAGGAAAGACATGCCTGAAGATAACAAAAAAACAGTTTATACGCCTAATGATCCGCGTGGGTTAAATGAACCATTTTTACCAGTGTCTATTGCGAAACAAATTGATTTACCTGGTAATGAAAACGTTGCTGATGCCCCTTTAAAGGTAAGCGGACGCTATATTACAAAAGAATACGATATGGGAACAGGGCGCAACGAAAAAATCCAAGCGATTTTAAACCCTTTAAAGTCTAAAAAAGAAAAATTCTGGGGACTTAAAGGCATTTCTTTTGATGTTTTTGAAGGTGATGTTGTTGGGGTTGTCGGTGTTAATGGTTCCGGAAAATCAACTTTACTCAACATTTTAAGTGGCGCATTAGTGGAAACATCAGGTCGTTTAATTCTTAAGGGACAGACGTCACTACTATCTGTGTGGGACGGGTTGCGTGATAATTTAACAGGATTAGAAAATATTCGCTTGAAATCATTAATGATGGGACTATCGAATAAAGAAATTGACGCACAAATTGATGATATTGCGGATTTTTCTGAATTAGGTAAATTCATTAAACAACCTGTTAAAAATTATTCTTCAGGGATGCGTTCTAAGTTAGGATTTTCTATCGCAGTTCATCAAGATCCAGATATTATGATTATTGATGAGGCACTTTCTGTTGGGGACCAAACATTTACCAGAAAAGCTTTGAATAAGATGAAGGAATTCAAGGCAGCAGGAAAAACAATATTTTTTGTTTCTCACGCATTGGGTCAAATTGAAGAGTTCACTGATAAAACAATGTGGATTCAGTATGGCGAATTACGTGCCTATGGTGATACACCAACTATTTTACAAGAATATAAAGATTGGACAAAATGGTACAATCAACTAGACGATGACGTAAAAAAATCTTATGTTGCAGCGCGTAAGCAAGCACAAAATGATTTTAATCGAGCACAATTGGCAAAACGAATTGCAGAGGATCACCATTTATCAGATATTGAGAAGAAAAAGATTGCTCGTGATAACGCAGTTGGTGGTCGACTTACTTGGTGGAACTGGTTATTAGCAATCGCTGGAACTGGTGTTTTTGCTTATGCAGTCTATCTTTATGTTTATTTGGGACGGTAATTAAATTATGAGAGAAATTTGGCTTGTGCTGCGGGAGCAAATAAAATACTTCCCCGTCATGTTACGTTTGGCTCGCTATGAAACTCGTGCCAAATATAAAGATCATTCGTTAGGTGTTTTGTGGGACATTATTAATCCAGTGATGCAAATTGCAACCTATTGGCTAGTGTTCGGTATAGGATTACGTCAAGGTGGTACAACGGATGGCGTACCTTATGTTGGTTGGTTAGTTATTGGGCAGGCAACCTGGTTATTTTTGAATACATCATTTATGGATGCTACTTGGAGTATACGTAGCAATGTGCGACAAGTGTCTAAGATGAATTTTCCGATTAGTATTATGCCAACTGTTCGTACCTGGATTAACGTCATACCATTTGCAATAACATTGGCAGTAGGTGTACTCATTGCAGTGGGTTCAGGCGTTGACCTAACAATGCATGCTTTTCAATTTATTTATTATTTTTTAGCTATGCTGGCATTTTTACATGCGTTAGGTATATTTAATGCTACAATTACGGTATTATTTCCTGATTATCAGCAATTGATTCAGACAATTATGCGATTCGTCTTTTGGTTCTCTGGTGCAGTGATTGATATTGCCGATAAGTTGGGACCAACACATGCGCGTATTGGACGCTTAATTGAATTGAACCCATTCTATTACTTGATATCAGGTGTTCGTGATTCTTTTCTCAGTACAGGTTGGATTTGGGATCATCCTTCGCAAAATATTGCTTTTTGGATGTTCGTGTTAGTAACACTACTACTAGGATCGCATTTGCACTTAAAGTTCCGCGCTTATTTTGCGGACCTTGTTTAAAATAAGGTAAAAAGGGGTGTGGGCATAGCCCACCCCCTATTTGCATACATAATTAAAATAGGAGCTCTAAACATGACAGAACCAATTGTTCATCTACCAAAAAATTACGATAGACCAGTAACGGTTACCAAAAAGAGTCATCGAATTAATACACGTTTAAGTGTAGTTGTTCCAATGTATAATGTGGCATTATTTTTGCGAGAAGCTCTAGATTCTTTGTTACGTCAAGGTGTTAATGAGGTGATGCAGGTTATTCTAATTGACGATGGTTCCAAGGATGAATCATCTGAAATTGCCAAGGAATACGTTGAACAGTATCCTGACATTTTTGAGTTGTATATTTTTGAGAATGGTGGGTTAGGTGCAGCACGTAATCGTGGCACAAATCTAGCAGAGGGAGAATATATTACCTATGTTGATCCAGATGATATTGTAGTGGATTATTCTTATCGTAAAATGTTATCGATTATTGAGCGGACTAGTTCTGATCTTATTGGTGGAGCAGTACGCCGATTTAATAGTTCCGGCAAAACATGGACTTCTTATGTACATAACCAGGCATATCATGATACTTATGAAGCAACAACATTAGAAGAACACCCAGAAATGGTTTGGGATTCAACGGCTTGGAATAAAATATATCGATTAGATTTTATTCTCAAGTTTAGTTTGTATTTTCCAGAAAAAATGTTGTACGAGGATATGCCAACTGTTGTACCGATGTACAGTTTAGCTAAGACAATTGATATATTAGATGAAGTCGTTTATTGGTGGCGTGCGAGAGATGCGGGTGCACCTTCAATAACGCAAGCGACAGGACAAATTACTAATTTCACAGATCGTGTAAAAGGTATGAAAATAATTTTGAACAGTTTGAAGGCGTATAATGCGCCAAAAATTGCTCAAGACGAACAGTTACACAAGATGTTAGATTTTGATTTGACGTTACCATTCACGTATGATAATTTTTTGATTTTAGATCAATCATATAAGGATGCGATATACAATAATGTCAAATCTTTCTTAGAAATGTTAACACCACAACAATTTGAACAGTCACGATTTTGGTATCGAGCCTTGTACACAGTGTGGTTGTCTCAACCACAAGATGTGGTTGAAAAGGCAATCGAAAAGTATGCTAAGCGTGAATTTCACATAACATTTGATCGTCAAAATAAAACATTACATAGCACATATCAAGATGAGTTTGATTTTGAATTACCAACATTTTTAGCTGATTTTGAAAGCAAAACACGATTATATTCTGTTGTGAAGGAAGATGACAAAATCATATTAGAGGGTCATTTGTACCATCGTTATTTAGAAGTTACGAATGAAACAGATCGATCTTCTGCAACAGTTCGGTATATCAACAAATACAAAAACAAAATAGCTAACTTTACAGGTAAAGTAGTGTTCACTGAAGATCCTGATATTACAGCTTATAGTGGGTTTGATAATACACAAACTAAGGTTGAGAAACCAGCGCATGAATATCGATTCAGTCACTACCGCGTTGAGATGCCGTTAGCTGATTTTAAAGCCATCAATGAGTCAGTCTATATTGAGTTAGTACAGAATGTTCATGGTATTGAATTGAGCACACTGATTAGTGAACCTGTTCCAGGTGATAAACCTCGTCCTGAAGGATATGTGTTTGATGAAGATTTTATTCTGCCAAATTATTCATCAGATTGGCGTTTTAAAATCGACCGTTTTGAAGAGGCACCATGTGTGACGGCTAGTCAATACCATAAAAATAACTATACTTTTGTCATTCGCTATGCTAAAGCAATTGTTGCTTTGAGAGATTCACGTGATGAAACAGTAATTGAATTAGAGAAGGTTGGTAACAACTATACATTATCAGCTGAGGTTCAGCATCGATTAAGTCAGAATTCTTCGGATGCAAAGCGATGGTGGCAACTGATAACAACTGATGATCTTCAAGATAGCACGCAATTTGAATTAGTTCGTATGAATCAAACAGCTGTGGTTGAACCGCATAGTGTTGGACAAAACATGTCCGTATTTCATGTATCTAATCATGTTGCAACACTCGCTATTTCATGGGAATATCCGATTGTTAAATCATTAGAAATTATCAAAGATAAAGCGATTATCCAGTTTTGGTTAGGTGGTTGGACCAAAACTGCACTCTGGGTCAATTTAACTTTTGAAGAAGATGAATTAGAAAATCGTTATAAGGCAAGAAAGTTGTCGCATGGGTTTGGTGAGCGACAGCTTTGGGAAGTGGCTATGCCGCTATCGTTTGGTCAATATGGGGACAAGCAATGGTTGCATCCAAATATTTCTATGAAATTTATACAGCGGCCAGCATTCTCAATGCCATTGAGGTGGGGAAAATCAATTCATAAACTACTTCGTGAAACAGTTCCAGTTGGGAGGCTAGAATGGCGTTTTATATCTCATGATTCAGAAGAGCATCGACAAGTTGCTGTTAGACAAAACACCAATCGTAGTGATTTTAAAGAAATGAACCAAAAAGTTGATTTTTGGCAAAATGAGTATAAAGAGTACCTAAAGCAACCTTTGCTTTCAAAAACAATAGTCTATTCTTCTTTGTGGGGTGGTAAGTTTGATGACAATCCACGCGCTATTTATGAGTATTTAAATTCTCATTATGAAGGTTTTGAACACGTCGTTGTTATGAAAAATATACTAGTGAATACAACTTTATCTAATGTTCGATTTATATCATTTGGTACAAAGGAATATTGGTATTATCTTGCGCGTGCTAAGTATTTTGTCAACAATGTTAATTTTGAACAAACAGAACGTATTAAACGTCAGGGTCAGGTAGAACTTCAAACAATGCATGGGACACCGTTAAAAAAGATGGGATTTGATGTATTAAATGAATGGTCATCTGCTGGATACGAGCGTTATTTGAAGAAAAATAAAAATTGGGATTATTTAACAGTTCCATCTGATTTTGTTGCTAGCGTTGCACAGAATGCCTATCGACATCAAGCAAAAGTTTTGAACACGGGCTATCCAAGAAATGATGCGTTGTTCAAAAAGTCTGATACTACGGAAATCAATGAATTAAAACGTTTAATGAACCTGCCCGTTGATAAAAAAATTATATTGTATGCACCAACGTGGAGAAAGCGTGGTGATGTGACATTGGCACTGGAGTATGATAGTTTAAGTCAAAGTCTTCCGGAAGATGTGGTATTAGTAATTCGTGGTCACTATTGGACAAATGTTGTGGGTGTTCCTAATATGAAAAATATTAAGTTGGCTGATTTTAACTTTTCAATAGATGATTACTATCTTGTTGCAGATGCAATGATTACAGACTATTCGTCAACTATGTTTGATTATGCATTGTTAAATAAGCCGATGATATTCTATGTGTATGATTATAATTCATATACAATATCGAGAGGGTTGAATTTTGATTTTGAGACTGATGCACCAGGTCCATTAGTATATAATCAATCAGAACTGGAAGCAGCTATTGTAAACTTTGAATCGATACCAACTAATTATGCTGATAAAATTAGTCAGTTTAATCAAAAGTTTATTCAATATGATGATGGACATGCGAGTCAAAAGGTTGTCGAAGCAGTTTTTGCTGAGGATATTTAGTTATGAAAAACGAAATTGACTCGAAAATAAAACACATGAGTTTTAGGAGGATATGGCCCTACTTTGTTATTTTTACCGTTGCACTTATATATGCAATCCCTCAATTACATGTACGGGGAATTTATGTTGGTGCAGATAGTGCTTTTCATTTTAATCGTGCATTCGAAGCAATGGAACGTATTAAAAACTTTAATTTTCATAATACGCAAATGTCATTATATGGCTTCAACAAATCAGGAAGAGTTGTTAACGCATTGTATGGTCCAGGGCTAGGATATTTTTTTGGAATTATCTTACTGCTAACAAAATCATGGTTAAAATTTCAATTAATAACTAACTTTATATTAACAATTGGATCAATAGGATTAAGCTATTGGCTTTTCAATAAATATTCGAAACAACCTTTTCTTAGTCTAGTATTTGCAATTGTGTTGTCTTTAACTAGTCCTTGGTCAATTAGTTATTGGTATCAAAGCTCAGGAGGAATGCCTTGGGGAATGATGTTTATGCCGCTTGTAATTGATGCCGGTATTCAAATGTACTCTAATCGAGAAAAGCCAGTACGTATTTTGAGATTAGGTGTCATAATGGCTCTTATTTTGGAGAGCCATATGCTATCTTTTGTATTTGGTGTAAGTATTTTAAGTGTATTTTTTATTGCCGGTATGATTACTAATCCGAAACGTTTACAATTGTTCAAACAAAGTGTGGTTGCGGCTACTATTTCTTTGGGTTTAACGTTGGGTTATTGGTCAGACTACATAAGTATTGTTCATACTCAAAACATTCTAAGTCCATTTGTCAACTTAAACCCTGCTAATTTATCATCTAATATATTCCAGGGTTTGAATTTTTGGTTAATTGTTCTTTCAGTAACACTTATTATTTCGTTTTCTGGAAAGCTACAAAATTGGCAATGGATAGTATTTGTTACTGGAATTGGTTTTTTAATAGTTGCTTCAGGACCAAAGTTCATTCTCGAACATTGGAACAATATTGGGTTCTTACGTACGGTTCAATTTCCTATGCGTTTCACTTTGCCAGGGGTATACTTACTGTCTTTTTTTGTAGTAACTATGTTATCTCGTTTTCATGATAAATCTCCACAAAACAAGTCCTATATAATTGCTATTGCAGTAGGTGTATTATTAGTTTCAGGTTCGACAATTAAAAACTCTTTTTTAAATTACTATACAGTTAACCAAAAATTTTGGCAAAATCCTAATTATGTAACATCCAAATTTTCAACATCTAGGAACATTACACAAACAAACATAAAAAAAATTCTTGAAAATAGAAATGATGATTTTGAAAAAAGCATTAATGTGGTAAACTTCTCAGCACCTGACTACTTACCCGGTAGAGGTCAAGTTTATTATGAAGATGCAAATTATCGTGTTATAGAAAAAGAAATAATTAATCCGAGAATCATTGTTAAGAAGAGTCTTAGTAAGACAGGCAACTTGGTTGTAAAATGGCATCAACATAAGACACATGTTACAAATCTTCCGATAATTGTATATCGACAATCAGTTGTAAAACTTAATGGATACAAAATAACCCCTGAAAAAAATAACAACGGTGTGCTGAAGGTGATAGGAAATTCAGGATTAAATACTGTTGAGGTAGGGATTAAGGTACCAAAAATGGTACAAATAGCAAAATTAGGCCCTATTGTTGTTTCGGTGGTAGTAGTTGGGATACTAATTAATTCTAAAAGAAAGAGATGACTATGTCAGCAAAGTATGATGTGTTAGATGTCTTTAAATTGATCGCGGCATTTTTTGTGGTTGGAATACATGCATGGCCGCTGCCAGATATAAACAGTAATATTATTTTATTTCAAGGTTTAGGACGTTTTGCCGTTCCCTTTTTTCTCCTATCATCAGGATTTTTATTAGAAAAAAAATTACAAAACGTAATGGAGAAAAAAGTATACATCCTTCAATATGTTAAACGACTTTTTCTGTTTTATGTTGCATGGTGGATAACATATTTGTGGTTAACTCCTCTAACATGGGGGGGAGTTTATCGTTTTGAGGGTCAGCAGGGTATACAATTATTTAAATCAATTTTAAACCAATATATCTTTAATTTTTTTACAGGAAGCACATTTATTGGTTCTTGGTATATTTCGGCAACAATTATTGGTATAGTAATTGTATTTATTATGTTTGATCGAATATCGTATTTGATGCAATTTTTGATTGGTGTAACTTGGTTTAGTGTTTTATTAGTTATCCTATTACAAGGGAATAAAATTTCAAGTATCACAATCATTTTAAAATATTTGCCACATGTGTTACCAGCTGAGACGTTTTTAGTGGCAGTACCTTTTTTAATTTTTGGTCGTATTATTGCACGATATGAAGAAAAATTAAATAAAATCCCAATTGCATTATTGACTGTTACTGTAATAGGTTTATTACCCGTCATTGCTAAGGAAATATTTTTTTGGCGCTCAACAGGGAGTACAATTTCTAATGAACAGTTATTTTTCGCTGACATCCTAGCTATGGTTGTTTTGATAATTGCAATAAATACATCTACTCGAAAAATACAAATACCATCAGCTAAGCATTTACGTGGATTCTCTAGCTTTGTATATATGGGACAATTTGGTTTGTTAATTCTGGCTCCTATATTGCATAAATATTTTGGTATAATGTTTTCAAAATGGACAATGTATACTGTAATTATATTATTGCTATTTTTACTGTTTGAAACATTGAATTTATTTTCAAGTAAAAGAATGAAGTTTATAAAATATTTGTGGTAAAAATTTTATAATTAAAATTCTTTAAAAAAGTATAAACATGTGAATTACAAAATTAATAAGGAAACCAACAAAATGACTGAAAAAACAGTAGCAGCTGCGATTGTGACCTATAACCGTTTAGAGCTTTTGAAAGAATCATTAGCTGCTGTTCTGGCACAAACTAAATATTTATCACATGTGATTGTTGTTAATAATTTATCAACAGATGGTACAAAAGAATATTTGGATAATTTGGATGATGAGCGCGTTGTGGTTTACCATGCATCTGAAAATCTTGGTGGTGCTGGTGGATTTAATCAAGCAGTTCGCTTGTTTGGCGAAAAATTGCAAGATGATTTTATATGGCTTATGGATGATGATACGATACCAGAAGCAGCTGCGTTAGAGCATTTGGTTGATTTTATGCTGACACATCCGAAATCGGGTTTTGTTAACTCACAGGTGCGTTGGGGGAGTGTTACTGGAAATCCTTCATGGATGAACGTGACTGCTCCGAGAGCATTTACATGGCAGCGTTATCTCACAGATACTAAAAATCCTGCAGTCGAAGTTGTGAATTCAACTTTTGTGTCTGTCATGTTTTCTCGTGAAATGGTGGCAATGGTTGGGTTACCTCAAAAGGAATATTTCATTTGGGGAGACGACATGGAATACACGAATCGTATCGCCGACATTCAGCGTGGGTATATGGTTATGAACTCGCTTGCGATCCATAAATCTAAAGAAAATACTAAACCAGGTGACATCGTTGCTGAAGTCGATGATACGCGGTTATGGCGTTACAACTTTGAGTACCGTAACCGAGTTTTGACAGCTAGAAGAATATCCAAAAAAGAAATGATCAAAACTTTAATGGTTGCTATCGTACGTGATTTCCGTAAAACCTTACTAAAAAGTGGTGTTGCATATCGTGGTAAGAAGCTTGGTGTTATCATACGTGGTTTATGGCGCGGTTTGTTCTTTAATCCTGCAATTGAGTATGCAGAAGGGTTGCGTAAGCCAAAAACTAAGAGCCTTCACGACAAGGAAATGGATTTATTGGATTAACTTAGCTTCACAACATTCTGATACTAGCTTAATGACTGTTATTTTATATCAAACCAATATTTTTATGATGATTTAGTCTATTCGATGAGATAAAAGTTAAAATACTATTGACATTTTTTTATATTGTGGTTATGATATTATCAACGATGAAAAGATGAGTAGTTTGATATCAGTTTTAAGAGAGTTTACGTTTGGTGAGAGTAAACAACAAAGTCGAATGAAAATGGTCTTGGAGTACAGTTGTTGTGAGCATGGGAATAATACCATACAAGCATGAACCGGGAGAGCCCGTTATAGCTACCATGATTCCTGTGATGCTATTTTTATAACTAGCAGCGATCATGTATGAGGTGTGCTTTTTTTTGCATACGAAAACCGGGTGGTAACACGAGAAGTCGTCCCGCAATCTGATTAGGTTCAGATTGCGGGATTTTTTTGTGTCATTAAGGTATTAAAACATAGGGGAATGGTAGATAATGGCAAACAAGTTAAAACGTATGATGAGTGCGCGTCAGATACAAATGATAGGACTCGCTAGTGGTATTGGAACGGGATTATTTTTATCCTCTGCTTTTACTATTCATGAGGCTGGTGCATTTGGTGCAATATTAGCGTATTCTGTTGGTGCCTTTTTGGTTTACCTGGTGATGTTGAGTGTCGCAGAATTATCAATTGCCATGCCGCAAACAGGTGCTTTTCACTATCACGCGCAAAAATTAATCGGTCCGGCCACTGGATTCTTTGTTGCAATCTCTTATTGGCTTACTTGGACAATTGCACTGGGTTCTGAATTTACAGCATCAGGAATTATTATGCAAAAATGGTTCCCAAATATTCCAGTGTGGGCATTTTCAGGACTATTCATTGTTATCATCTTATTGAGTAATATTTTTTCAGTGAAAATATTTGGAGAAAGTGAGTATTGGTTGGCAGCCATTAAGGTCGTGGCAATTATTGCATTTCTTGTCATTGGTGTATTGATTCTAACTGGTGTGTTACATTCGAGTCAAACAAGAGAAGCTGGTTTTCAAAACATTTTTAGTCATGGTGTGTTCCCAAATGGTATTGGTGCTGTATTTACAACAATGTTAGCAGTTAATTTTGCCTTTAGTGGTACAGAATTGATGGGAATTACTGCTGGTGAGGCTAAAAATCCAAGTCAGGCTATCCCTAAAGCAATTAAAGCAGTGTGGTGGCGGCAACTTATCTTTTTTGTGGGGAGTATTACAATCTTAGCAGCCATTATTCCTTACAATAAAGCAGGTATTACTGAAAGTCCATTTGTAACAGTATTTAGTATGATTGGCATACCTTATGCTGCTGATATTATGAACTTTGTTATCCTAACGGGAATTATTTCAATGGCAAATTCTGGATTATATGCATCAACACGAATGTTATGGTCGTTAAGTCATGAAGGATTAATATCACCAAAATTTGAAAGAACTAATAAAAATGGCATTCCAGTATTAGCATTATTTGCGAGTTTAATAGGCGGCTTATTAGCCCTAGGTTCTAGTGTAATTGCTGCCGGATCACTATATTTGATTTTGGTAGAAGTTTCAGGTTTAGCTGTTGTGTTCGTCTGGGTGGCAATTAGTTGGTCGCATTATAAATATTATCAACTATTGAAACAAGAAAATAGATTACAAGATTTAAGGTATCCTAATTGGGCCTATCCTTTATTACCATTAGCAGGATTTATTGGTTCGTCGTTGTCAATTATTTTAGTTGTCTTTGATCCAGTTCAAAGGCCGGCGTTACTTTGGTCAGTACCATTTATTATTATTGTATACGGCTATTATTATTTACGATTTACACGACATGCCAAAGTAAATCTAAATCAAACAAAAAAATTTGAGGAAGAAATCCTATAATGACACAATTTAATGAGTTACTCGTGAAAGACAAAACAATTATATTAGATGGTGGGTTTGGTAGTGAACTAGAGAAAAGGGCAATAGATTTGGACAATAATCTATGGTCAGCCAGCGCACTGATTCAATCTCCCGATACTGTGAAAGAAATCCATCAAGATTATCTTAATTCCGGGGCTGAAATTTTAATCACTGATACGTATCAAGCAAATCCAAAAACTTTTACGAATGCGGGCATTAGTGAAGAGCAAGCATTTCAATTAATTGATGTGGCTGTACAACAAGCAAAAGCGGCAATTAAAGCTAGCCACAATAGTGCTGTAGTAGCAGGTTCAGTCGGACCTTATGGCGCATTTTTGGCAAATGGTGCAGAATATACTGGTGACTACAGCTTGTCTAGTGCAGAGTACAAAGCCTTTCATCGACCTCAAATAGCACGATTAATAGCAAACGATGTTGATTTAATCGCTTTAGAGACGTTACCTAATTTTGAAGAGGCAAAAGCATTAGCAGAACTATTGCAGGATGAGTTTCCTTTGATAGATGCATATTTTAGTTTTTCTACAGAAGCAGGAGATCACTTGTGGGATGGCACTAAACTGTCAGAGGCAGTGGCGTATTTTGAACCATATCAACAAATTAAAGCTATTGGCATTAATTGTACGGCACCTGAAAATATTTTAATCGCATTAGGAAACATCGTACCAAACACGACAAAAAAAGTCATTGTTTATCCAAATGCAGGAGAAATATATGATCCGATATCTAAGGCTTGGCTGACAAAAAGTGGACCAATTAATTGGCAACAGTTAGTGCCTGTTTGGCAGGAAGCCGGGGCCGATATTATTGGTGGCTGTTGCCGTACGAGTCCTACTGATATTAAAGCAATTTATCAAGCAGCTAAATAATATCGTAGTGTGTATTTAAGGGGAGGTTTAGTAGTCTATTGTAATAGACTATTTTATAATTAAAATTTATGACAAAAATAACAACAATTTATCAAAAAAAACAAGCGCCAGTACTATCTTTTGAACTTTTCCACCGAAAAAAGACAGTGCCATTGAATCGCTCTACCACACATTAAATGAGGTAGATCCGCAAGCACTTGGCGTCGACTTTATTAGCGTCACATATGGTGCTGGTGGTTCAGGTAATAGCGAAAAAACAAGACAGCTTGCCGAATATATTCAAAATACATATCATATACCGGCGTTACATCATTTAACAGGTGTTAATCAAACACCTAAGTCATTAAGAGAAAATCTAGATGCCATCCAATCAGCAGGTATAGAGAATATTTTGGCATTACGTGGTGATTTACCAAATGATGATTATGTCAACAATGATTATCCATTTGCAAAAGATTTAATTCAAGATATTAAGTCATACACTGATTTAAATGTTGGGGCAGCAGTTTACCCAGAAGGACATGTTGACAATCCAGTAACTGGTATTAGTTTAAATGGCGTCAGGGAAAAAATATTGAGTGGAACAGATTTTTTGATTTCACAATTATTTTTTGAAAATAATGTTTTTTATGGCATGCAGGATGCATTGCGAGCAAATTATATGAAGATACCAGTATCTGCTGGTATTATGCCAATCATTAGTAAATCACAAGTTGATAGAATGACGTACATGATTGGTTCCTCATTACCAGCACATCTGATTAAAATCGTCCATAAATATGAAAATGATCCCGAAAGCTTGCAGCAAGCAGGAATTGAATATGCCTTAGAACAGATACATGATTTAATCAATCATGGCGTTGATGGTATACATATTTACGCGATGAACAGATCAAAAGTTCTAGAAGACATGTTACCAGTTATTAATCAAGAAATTCAGAAAAAGGCATTAATAAAATAAGTTTATATTTTAAATTAAACGGAGAAGGTATGTAGTATGAGTGAGAGTAATTTAAAAAGAACGTTATCGACAAAAGATTTGGTAGTTTATGGCATTATATTTATGATACCGGTAGCACCAATAGCATTTTATGGCTCGTTCCTAGTACCTGCCAATGGCATGGTAGCCTTAGCTTATTTGGTAGGAATGGTCGCTATGCTTTTCACTGGTTTTAGTTATGCGACAATGTCGAACAAATATCCCTTTTCTGGCTCTGTATATACCTATATTCAGCAAGGAACAAATTCAGCTTTGGGATTCATTGCAGGATGGGGAATTTGTTTAGATTATTTCCTTATTCCAACAATTACTTATCTTATTAGTGCTACGTTTGGTAAACAGTTATTGCCATTTGTACCATTTTGGGCTTGGATTATTATTCTAACTGTAGTCAACACAGTCATTAATCTATTGGGTGTAGATGTTGTTTCTAAAATTAGCTGGGGTCTATTTGGTCTACAAGCGATCGTGTTATTGAGTTTTATAATTGGTACAGTGTTTGGGTTAATCAACGGAACGATACAGCCACATTCAATTTCATTATATAATCCACAACATTTTAATTTCTCCGGCGTACTTCAAGCAACAGGTATAGTAATTGTTTCATATTTAGGATTTGATGCGATTAGTACACTATCTGAGGAAGCAAAAGATCCAAAAAAATCTATTGGAAAGGCTATTTTATTATCCATCATTTCAATTGGAACGTTATTTGTGATAATAACAATTTTAGCTGGATTCGTCGCACCGGACTATACAAAATTAAATCCTGACACTGCATTTCTAGATATTCTAGGCAAGGTTGGTGGTCAATGGTTAGTTACGTTAGCCAATATTTCTATTATTTTGTCATTTGGATTTGCCAGTGGTCAAGAAGGTCAAACTGCTATTTCAAGAATTCTATTTGCAATGGGCCGAGATGGCATATTACCTAGACAACTGGCTTGGATACATCCAAAATACCGTACACCGTGGGTGGCAATTATTTTTGTAGGTATAGCAGCGTTAGTCACATCATTTCTACTAGACATGACAACAGTATCTAATCTAGTTAGCTTTGGTGCCTTATTCGGATTTATTTTGTTAAATTTTGCGGTAATATGGCAATTTTATATACGAAATTCGGATAAGTCTTTGATTAATACGATAAAGTATGCCATATCACCATTGATTGGCTTGCTGGTTAGTGGCTGGATATTCATCAGTTTGTCACCTATTGCTAAAATTGTTGGGTCGGTATGGTTACTTGTTGGTGTTTTAATTCTTGTTGCTAATACACGATTTTTTACAACAAGTATTCCCAGATTTAAATTTGAACAAGTTGCTGAATTAGAAAGAAAAGAGGATAAATAATATGGCAGAATCTATTAATTTATTACAAACGTTGCATGCACTTAAAGCTTCTAAATGGGTGGATTTGACACATGAATTTGGACCTAATAGTCCGCATTTTCCAGCGTTTGATCCAGCTCGTTTTGAAACTCTTTTTACAGTTGAAAAAGATGGATTTTATGTTAAAAAATATACCTTCCCTGGTCAATATGGCACTCATATTGATCCACCAGTTCATTTTGATGATTCAAAACAAGTTTACATTGAAGATTTAGAATTAAAAGATTTATTTTTGCCGCTTGTTGTCATTGATTTTTCCAAATCTGCTCAGCAAAATCCCGATCAATCTATAGGGGTTGCAGACATCAAAAATTGGGAAGAAGAGAATGGTGAGATTCCTGCTAATTCATTTGTCGCGTTGCGAACTGATTGGGGAAAGCGCTGGCCTGACGTGAAAAGTTTTGAGAATCAAGATGACAGTGGGCAAAATCACTATCCTGGTTGGTCAGTTGCTGCTTTACAGTATATTTATGAAACAAGACATGCTTTTGCAAATGGACATGAGACGTATGATACTGATACTGCGGTCGAACAAACAAATGGTTTACCAGCAGAATTTTATGTCTTGAGTCATGGCCATTATCAAGTAGAGTTACTAACCAATTTGGATCAAGTACCTGCAACTGGCAGCATCATATCTATTGGTGTACCAAAGGCAGAAGAAGCACCAGGTTTTCCAGTGCGAGCATTTGCTATTATTCCAGAAAAATAATAGCTAAAATAGTTAAAAAATGAATGAAAGGTCGTTATGGATGAGAGTCTTAAGTCAGATTGTTTATTATTTACATACTAATAAAATTGTGACAGCGGTTTTCTTAACTGGCAGCGGTGCGATGGATATTGTCATGTGACATGATACGTTTGTTTGTAGACGTTGAATGGTTCATAAAAAGGAGAATACACATGACACATCAAGTAAAATCATCTGGTTTGGGTTATCCAAGAATAGGTGAGCAACGTGAATGGAAGAAACTATTAGAACAATACTGGCATGGAAATATTGATGACAATGCATTTGAAGATACAGCTAAATCACTTCGCTTGGACAATTTAAAAAAGCAAGTTGCATTCGGTTTAGATGTTATTCCTGTAGCAGATAACTCAAACTATGATCATGTTTTAGACACATTAGCTGCATTTAATTTAATTCCCACAAGATTTGGGAGCTACAATAGGCCACTAACATTGAATGAATATTATGCTGTAGCACGGGGTAATAAAAACAATGTTGCGGCTGATATGACCAAATGGTTTAACATTAACTATCATTACACGGTACCAGAATTTGATCATACACAACCACGATTACTAGAGAACCGTTGGTTAAAGTATTGGCAAGAAGCGAAAAACGAATTAAATATTAATGGTAAGCCGGTAATTTTGGGGCCTATTACATTGATAAAATTAGGTAAGCTAAATGGTGACTATGTTTCAAATAGTGAATCTATTAACCAATTACTTGATCAAATCTTACCACTTTATGTTCAAGTTTTTGAAGAATTACAGGCAGCAGGAGTTGAGTGGGTGCAATTAGATGAGCCAACGTTAGTTAAGATTGAAGATGACTCAGAAGTTGCGCCATATCAACGTGCTATAGAAGCATTACGTGCAGCCGCACCTCAATTAAACATTGAATTACAAACTTATTTTGATGCAATTGATCCTTACGAAGCAATTACAAAACTACCAGTTCAAGCAATCGGACTTGATTTTGTGCATGGCCATGATGAAAATATTGAAAATATTCGTCAGTTTGGATTCCCAGAAGATAAAATTTTAGCTGCTGGTGTGATTGATGGGCATAATATTTGGGCTGCTAATTTAGATGAAAAGTTAGCGCTAATTAATGATTTAAAAAAATCGTCATCAGCACTTTGGATTCAACCATCTAATTCCTTACTTCATGTACCAATTACAAAAAAATATGAGACACAAGCATCACCAGAGTTATTTGGTGGTTTGGCGTTTGCAGATGAAAAAATACAAGAAATTGTTAACTTGACAAAAGCAACTAATGATCAAGATGTGACTGAAGCATTTGAAGAAAACCGACAAGCATTACGACAACTGAAAGAATCAGCTGCACGTAATAATGAAGCTGTGCAAGCCGCAATTGCCCAGTTACCAGACCAAAAATTCGAAAGACAAGCTGTGTATGCCAAGCGTCAATTGAAACAACAAAAAAGACTAAATTTACCCAAGTTACCAACAACTACGATTGGGTCATTTCCACAATCATCAGAAGTTCGCGCCCAACGCGCAGCTTGGAAAAAAGGCAAAATAACTGATGAACAATATCAACAATTTATCCAATCTGAAACAAAGCGCTGGTTGAAAATACAAGAGAAAATAGGACTTGATGTATTAGTACATGGTGAATTTGAGCGGACAGATATGGTTGAATATTTTGGTCAAAAATTAGCCGGATTTTACGCAACACAAAATGGTTGGGTACAATCATATGGCTCACGTGGTGTGCGACCACCAGTAATATTTGGTGATGTCAGCTATACAGAACCAATTACTGTCAAAGAAACGGCTTTTGCACAATCTCAAACTGACAAGCCGGTGAAGGGCATGCTAACTGCGCCGTTAACAATTATCAATTGGTCATTTGTGCGTGATGACATCCCACGTGCAACAGTACAAAATCAAATAGCGCTCTCATTACGTCAAGAAGTCAATAATTTAGAAGAAGCTGATATCAAAATTATTCAAGTTGATGAGCCAGCTTTGCGTGAAGGGTTACCTTTAAAAAAGCGCCATTGGCAGAATTATTTAGATGAAGCAGTCTATTCATTTAAAATTACAACAACTGGTGTACGTGATGATACACAAATTCATACACATATGTGTTATTCTGATTTTGAGGACATTATCGATACAATTTCGAATTTAGATGCTGATGTGATTTCAATTGAAACTTCGCGTTCACACGGGGAAATTATTTCGGCTTTTGAAAAAGTAGCCTATGATAAGCAAATTGGACTCGGTGTGTATGATATTCACTCACCACGTATTCCATCCGTTGATGAGATAGCTGAAAATATACGTAGAGGGCTGAAAGTCATTAATGACCAACAATTCTGGGTGAATCCTGATTGTGGCTTGAAAACACGTACTGAAGAGCAGACAATAGCAGCATTGACTAATCTAGAAGAGGCACGAAATCGTGTACTATCTGAATTAACAGTAGCCTCACGTTAGAATAACGTGATCAATTAAATCGTGCGAGTTAATACCCAAAATATTATTTTGGGTATTTTATTTTGATTAAATATGAAGTGAATAAAAAAACAGCTATCTGATAAAAGAACAGCTGTTTTTCAAAGAAAATATTGTATGTGATTGTATGATTAAGTTCATCATACAATATATCTCTGCGTATCTTAATTTATGAACTCGTTTACAAGCATACCCATCATGATGCTATCATGATATTGCCCTTCAGCGAAGAAGTGTCCACGAAGAACACCTTCTTCAATAAAGCCTACTTTTTTATAGATATGAATGGCAGCAGCGTTATCTATATCGACATACAAATACACTTTGTGCATGTTAAGTACCTTGAAAGCATACTCGACACCTGCCATCATAGCAGCTTGTGCATAACCGTTACCTTGATGATCTGGATGAATGATAATTTGAATTTCTGTATTTCTGTGCAAAGTGTCAATATAGACAAGCTCCACGACACCGATGAATTGATTATCATCTTCCACAACAAAACGTCGCTCAGTTTGATCTAATATATGGCGTTCGTACAAAATTTGTAGTTCTTCAAGTGATGTATATGCTTCCTGAAACCACAAAGCCATTACTTTTCGTGAGTTTTCTTGTTGATAAATATACGGTAAATCTTTCTTTTCAAGCGGTCTAATTTTCATTTTTACTCTTTCAGTTGCTTTCAGTCATTGTTTTGATGAAAAATCAAACCGCCACAGGTGCCTTAATGGCTGGTTCACTTTCATAATCTAATACTTTGATATCATCCATCGTGTAGTCAAATAAAGACTTGACCTCAGGATTTAACCATAGCTTTGGTAACTTATGCATGGGGCGTGAAAGTTGTTCAGTAATTTGATCAATGTGATTATTGTATATATGTGTGTCGCCAATGGTATGAACAAAATCACCAACTTCATAACCGGTTTGAGCAGCGACCATGTGTAGTAGGAGAGAATATGAGGCAATGTTAAAAGGCACACCTAAGAAAAAGTCTCCAGAACGTTGGTAGAGTTGTACGCTTAATTTACCATCAGCGACATAAAATTGACTTAAAACATGGCAAGAAGGTAATGGCGCTTGAGGCGTTGTCTCGGCATTCCAAGCAGTTAGAATCAAACGTCTGGAATCAGGCGTTGTTTTAATTTGTTCAATAAGCCGGCTCACTTGGTCAATGGTATCTGCGCCTGCAGTAAGTGAAGAGGTTTCCCAATTGCGCCAAAGCTTACCATAAACATCCCCAACATAGCCAAAGGTTTCCATAAAATCGTCATCAGTAAGAATTTTATCAACAAAAATTGCTTTTTGTTGTTTATATTCGGCGGCGAAAGCTTCATCTTCTAAAACACGATGTCCAAAGTTAGTCATATCTGGTCCGGTATACTGATCAGACTCAATCCAATTTTTAAAAGCCCACTCGTCCCAAATATGGTTGTTATGTTGTAATAGGAAACGAATATTATTATCCCCACGTAAGAACCAAAGTAGTTCAGACTTAATTAAACCAAAGTACACTTTTTTAGTGGTGAGCAATGGAAATCCTTCTTGTAGGTCAAAACGCATTTGTGTACCAAACAAAGAATGTGTACCAGTTCCGGTACGATCTCCCTTTAAACTGCCTTCATTGATTATTTTTTGTGCCAGATCCAGATATTGTTGTTCATTTTTTGACATATTATATTTAGTACGTAAATGACTACTTCACGCATTTCCTTTCAGGGTTTACCTTACTTAAATACTAACGAAAAGTCAGCTATTAATCAAGTTTAAAAACTAGTGATGAGTTGAAGCAGGTTATCGCGTTTTAAAATAAAAAAGCCGGTTAAAAGTTACTGATATTCGTTTTCTAAAATAAAAAACTGTGATAAAATTAATTATAGTTCGTTATTAACAGAAAATTTATAGATTACGTATTGGATTATTCAAAAGAAATAAATTGGTTGAGATCAATTTGCGCTGCAGTCTGTTTTGAAAAAGGTACTTGTTGTAAAGTAACGTGTTTTGTAGCTAACAGTTCTTCGGCGAAAGCGTCATTATGATAGTCGCGCATAAAGTTGATTTTTGTTATGCCAGATTGGAGAAGAAGCTTTGTGCATTGTACACAAGGTACGTCTGTAACATACACTTCAGCTCCTGCAACACTAATACCCATTTGTGCAGCCTGCATGAGTGCGTTTTGTTCAGCATGAACAGCGCGTATACAGTGACCATCAACAATCAAGTCACCCACATCTGTACAGTGAGGTGTTCCTGATACTGAACCATTGTAACCACTAGCTATGATTCTGTTGTTTTGAACAATAACGGCGCCCACATGTAGGCGAGTACAGGTTGAACGTGTTGATAAAATAGCAGCTTGCGCGATAAAGTATTGATCCCAACTGATACGATTTTGTGACATACGGTACTCCAGTGAATTTATTTTGTTAAGAAGAATATAACATAAAACACAGAACAAGCGAAGGAGCTTTTTGATGACTGAAATACTTGATGGGGCGGCAGTAGCCAAAATAACAAATGCAAAGACTGCTAAACGTGTATCAGATTTAGGGAAACCAATTACACTAGCAGTTGTCTACGATCCAGAAAATGATGGTAGTCGTTTGTATGTTGGCATGAAGTCAAAAAAAGCAGCGGCTCTTGGTATTGCAACAATGGATATTCCAACAGATGCCCATGCAACAACCGAAAGTGTTACCAAATTAATTGAGAAACTTAATGCGGATGATAATATAACTGGTATTTTGGTTCAAAGTCCACTCGCTAAAGGGGTCAAGGAGCGTGAAATATTTTCAGCTGTAGCACCTCATAAAGATGCGGACGGTTTAGGAGCCACTGTACAAGGCATGTTATTTGGGGATGCCTTGCAGGATTACACAGTTGCTGCCACGCCACAAGGCGTGATGACCTTGTTGAATCATTATGGTATTGAAATAGCAGGGAAAAGGGCATTGGTCATTGGTCGCTCTCAATTATTTGGTCGACCAATGTTTGCGCTATTAACCAATGCAGATGCAACAGTAACATTAGCTCATCGTTATACGCCAGAAGAGCAACTAAAATCCTATTTAAAAGAAGCCGACATCGTTGTGGTCGGTGTTGGAAAGCCAAACTTCATTAACGGAGCTGACTTAAAGGTTGGTGCAGTAGTAGTTGATGTTGGTATGAATTATGTTGATGGCGTTGCAGTTGGGGATGTCAACTTTCAGTCTGCACAAGGCGTTGCTAGCTACATTACACCAGTTCCTGGTGGTGTTGGTCCAATGACAATTGCAACATTGCTAGAAAATACAGTGACATTAGCAGAAAGATCTTAAGTTGTATATTAAAATGGGTATCGGCAATTAAGTATTGCTGACACCCATTTTAATTCTGTTATTAAGACTATGAAAAATAAATATTGTGATGTAGGTTACAATTAGGATTGAAATCGTGGCCACAATTCGGGCATTTTATGTTTTTGCTGTAGGTATTGCCAGTCATTTCTAATTGGCAAATACCACACATGACACTAACGTGAGTCATTGGCATGGGTTGAAAGATATGATCTTTTAAATCATCATGACAAAGATAACAGGCAAAGTATGTGTCACATTCATGACATTTGTTAGCAATAACGTCAAATGAATCATGCCAATGTATACAACGACCGGCTTCATCAATACCAATACCTAAAATCGTAATCTTAGGCATGGCTTAAAGCAGTGAACCGTTGCCGTAAAGTGAGTGTCAGTATTGTTGCTACAATAGACTTGACGATATCACCAGGAATAAATGTGAGTTGAAAAATAAGTGCTTTTGGCAAGGGCATGTTGGTGGTAATATGAAGACCGACTGCACCAGAAAGATCAATAAGAATAACACCAAAAACAATAATAGTTAGTAAGATAGTAACAAAATTAACACGATTAAAACGGGTGAGTGCTTGTAAACTCAAACCAATGAATAGTGCAGCCACTGGGTAAGCCCAAATATATCCAGCTGTTGCGCCAAAGAAAGGTGCGATACCACCAGATCCACCAGTCAATACAGGTAGACCTAAAGCAGCCATTAGCAGCCAAATGATAATAGCTAATAAGCCATTTCGCCAGCCCAGTATAGCTCCAGCTAGCATGACACCAATGTTTTGAATTGTCAGTGGCACAGGTCCAAGAGGAATTGCTGGTATATAGGCCATGACAACAAGAATGGCGACCATAACAACAGTTAATGTTAATTTTTGCGTTTTCATAACGTCTCCCTTAGTAAACTTTTTTATTTTTATAAGTTTACTATACTTTTTTTAAGTTGTCAATAAAACAAAAAAGTGCAAGCATACAATTTCGTATGCTTGCACTTTTTGTTTGTGAGTTTAATCGTGATAAAAAAAGTTTTGAACAGCCTGAACAGCTGTTTCATTGCCAACAAAATACAATGTATCGCCGCGTTCAATTACCGCGTACGGTCCAGGAGAAACGACAAGCTCATCATTGTGTAGTAAGGCAACAATAGTTGTACCTGTTGTTTGCCAAAGGGTTAAACTACCAATTGATTGCCCAAATTTTTGACTCTCGTCGCGAAGCTCTAATTCGTAGGGACTCAAGGGACTATGACGTTGGATACGTTGATTTTGTTCAAATAAAAGTGCTAAGGAATCTTCCAATGCTTTAATTTCTTGTTTTTGATTGGCGATTAAAGTATTAATTTGCGTATGTATACTCTGAATATCCAATGTTTCTTGTGCTTGATTTAAAAATGCTTTTGCCTTTTCGCGTGACAAGACTTCAACACCACTACCATGGATTGGTTTGACAATTTGTAGATCTGCTAACACACTGACGGCTTTACGTGCCGTTTCCGATGATACACCAAAAGCAGCTGATAATGTAGATCTAGCATGTAGTTTACTACCTACGGTGTATTCATTATCGGCTATTTTTTGTGCCATTTGATATGCGATTTTTCGGTATCGAGGTTCTCTGATTGTTTGCATATTGTTCTCCAAAAAAAGGTACTGGTTTGACAAAAGTGACAACTTGTGACAAAATAGAAGACATCACTTAGTGGCAATCTGTTTCAAAAAACAAGTTGTCACTTTGAAGTATAAAATAATTCGAAGAAAGAGTCAATGGTGAATGATGCGAATTGCATTGTTCACTAAACAATGGAGGATTCATGGCTAAAGTAGAGATCAAGCATCTCACAAAAATATTCGGTAAGCGACCTAAAGCTGCACTGAAAATGGTAAAACAGAAAAAAAGCAAAGATGAAATCGTCGAAAAAACTGGTAGTACAGTTGGTGTATATGATGTTAATATGAGCATTGAAGAAGGCGAAATATTTGTTATCATGGGCTTATCTGGTTCAGGAAAGTCTACCTTGATTCGATTGCTGAATCGCTTAATTGAGCCAACTGAAGGTCAATTGTTTATCGACGGACAAGAAATAACAAAATTTAACAAAAAACAAATGTTAGATATTCGTCGTCAAAAAATGAGCATGGTATTTCAAAACTTTGGATTATTTCCACATCGTACATTACTGGAAAATACCGAATATGGTTTAGAAATTCAAGGTATCAATAAAGAAGAACGCCGTCAGCGTGCTGAACAAGCTTTGGATAATGCGAAGTTGTTGAGTTATAAAGATCAATATCCTAGTCAATTATCAGGTGGTATGCAGCAGCGTGTTGGTCTTGCTCGTGCTTTGACAAATGATCCCGATATTTTATTAATGGATGAGGCGTTTTCAGCCTTAGATCCACTTGTACGTGGCGAGATGCAAGATGAACTATTAGAATTACAGGCTAATGTTCAAAAAACAATTATTTTCATTACACATGATTTAAATGAAGCATTACATATTGGTGATAACATTGCAATCATGAAAGATGGACAAGTACAGCAAATTGGAACAGGTGAAGAAATTTTAACCAATCCTGCTAATGACTATGTTAAATCATTTATTGGTGGTGTTGACCGTTCAAAGGTTTTGACCGCAGAAAGTATTATGATTCCGTCTTTAACGACTAACATTGACGTTGACGGGCCAACTGTGGCATTGCGTAAAATGGCAGACGAGGAAGTTTCTGGATTGGTGGCTGTGAATCGTAAGCGTGAACTTTTAGGCTATCTCTCATCAGATGAGGCGCTTAAGGCACGACGTAGTCAAACACCATTGAAAGATGCTATATTACCAATGCCAACTGTTGAACTCGATACGCTAGTGGCAGATATTATGCCAATCATTTACGATGCACAAACACCAGTCGCCGTCATTGATAGTAATAACCGTGCACGAGGTGTCATTATTCGAGGTTCTGTTTTGGAAGCGTTAGCCGATACGGAAGGAGATGAAAACGATGCCTAATATACCGAAGTTACCACTAGAAAGCTGGGTAAGTGATGCCGTAAATTGGCTTACTAATCATTTGTCTGGATTATTTAACCTGATGCAAAAGGGTGGGCAAAACATTATGGATGCCCTTACCAATGGATTGACAGCTATACCAATGCCATTGATGATTATTGGTATCACTCTGATTGCTATTTTAACAACACCTAAAAAATATGGTTTTCCATTGTTTGCTTTTGTTGGATTAGTTTTAATTGCCAATCAAAATTTATGGTCTGATTTGATGAGCACGGTGACACTTGTCATTATGGCTTCCGTCATTTCGTTGATAATTGGTATTCCATTAGGAATTTTAACTGCTAAATCACCAAAAACAGCAGCAATTGTTAAACCTGTCTTAGATTTCATGCAGACAATGCCTGGTTTCGTTTACCTTATTCCTGCTGTTGCTTTCTTTGGAATAGGTGTTGTACCTGGTGTGTTTGCATCTATTATCTTTGCATTGCCACCAATGGTTCGAATGACTGACTTAGGTATTCGTCAGGTTCCCGTTTCTTTAGTAGAAGCTGCGGATTCATTTGGATCAACAACTTGGCAAAAATTAATCAAATTAGAATTACCAAATGCTCGTAATACAATTTTAGCCGGTGCAAACCAAACAATTATGTTAGCATTATCTATGGTTGTTACAGCATCTATGATTGGTGCACCAGGACTTGGTCGTGGTGTGTTATCTGCTGTGCAACGTGCTGATGTTGGTTCTGGATTTGTTAATGGTCTTGGTTTAGTTATTTTAGCGATTATAATTGATCGTTTTACACAAAAACTAAATACAAAACCAGAACAAAAAGTTGCCAATAAACCTTGGCGTCGATGGACAATATTGGCTACAGTTATTATCATGATTGGTGGTGGTATTGTTAACGCGGTAACCACGCAAAAAAGTTCCGGTCAAAAAGTCAATTTAGGCTATGTTGCTTGGGATTCTGAAGTTGCTTCAACAAATGTATTAGCTGAATCAATGCGTCAACATGGTTATGATGTTAGCACGACGCCACTTGATAATGCTGTCTTATGGCAATCTGTTGCTAATGGCCAAATTGATGGTGCGGTTAGCGCATGGTTACCTTATACACATAAAGCACTATATGATAAGTATAAGAATGATCTATCGTTACTTGGTCCTAACTTGCATGGTGCAAAAACGGGACTTGTCGTACCTAGTTATATGAAAGTCAATTCAATTGCTGATTTAACTAATGAAGCTAATAAAACGGTTACTGGTATTGAACCTGGTGCAGGTGAAATGGCCACGGCAAAGAAGACACTTGAAAGTTATCCAAACCTTCAGGGATGGAATTTACTGGGTTCATCTTCAGGAGCCATGGCAACGGCTCTTGATAAAGCATACAAGTCTAAACAAGATATTATTGTTACCGGATGGTCACCACACTGGATGTTTAGTAAATACTCTTTGAAGTACTTAAAAGATCCTAAGGGAACAATGGGTAAAAACGAAAGTATCAACACAATTACTCGTAAAAACTTGAAAAAGGACAATCCTAAAGTTGAGAAAATTCTAGATAAATTCAACTGGACAAAAGAAGATATGGAAAGCGTCATGCTCGATATTCAAAACGGTCAAACGCCAAAACAAGCGGCTGACAAGTGGTTGAAAGCAAATCCAAAACTTGTCCAAAGTTGGTATAAATAATTCCTAATTAAGAACTTATTTATTTCAATATCTAAACTAAAAAGCACTAAGTGAGCTATTTAATGTAACTCACTTAGTGCTTTTAATTTGCTATAAATTATCGTTAAGTTTTTTATCTTGATCAATAATCCAATTATTGAGTGTATGGTCTTCAATTCTAGTAGGATGTTTTTTTAGAAATTGGCGATAAAGTGAGCCGATACGTTTACTAAATATGAGTGTATTAGGAGCGACTAAATCATCACTCAATAACTGATAAGTACGAATTGTGTAGCTGATAAATGTGAGTTGCTTAGCTATTGCTGTTTCGTCTAAGCCATGCTCTTCGTTTAATAAATGCTGACGTGCAGCGTAACCAAGTGCCTGTTGAAAGCGATTTAAATTTGTTGGCTCAATACTTGAATCAGGACCAATGGCTAGTATTGTTGCCTTAAAGCGTTCAATTGCTTCAGGTGTTGCTTTGTTAGTTAACTCAAAGCGTTGAAATGCAACACCGTCGGTTGTTTCGCGCGTTTCATACTTGTACCACTTATTATTTGTTAAAAAGAAGGGAGTAACAGTCATCATATGGCTCCAAATCATATACTAGTTTTTATTTTTAATATTTTTAATGAGTTGAGACATGATCTTATCATCACTGTAAGATAAGACATTTTTAGCATAGATACTTTGACCCATCCAAGCAAGTGAAATCATAGCAACGACAGCAATTAGGAGTGATATAATTGCTGCTGGCCATGTTTCAACTTTGGTAACTAAGCGTACAGGCATCATACTTTGGGAGATAAAAGGAACATAACTTAATACCTTAATAGCCAAGTTATTTGGCATGTTAGTCATGATAAAACTAAACATATAACCAATCATTGCTAAAAATGTAATCGGTTGTACGGCTTGTTGGACTTGTGCATTATCATTAACAAGTGATGCAATCATGGCTGTTAAAATAAGATATAACGCAACTGCGACTAAAATAAAACTAATAGCATATAGCGTGAATCCAAGCGTGATACCTGAAAACATTTGGATCACGTTACTAAACAGCTTGTTGTTTTGTAATACGATATAGCCAATGACACCTGCAACAACATAGATTGCCATGTGTGTTACTGCAAGAGCGAAGATACCAATCATTTTTCCGAAATACTGAATACTGGCTGAAGTGGCGGCTAATAATGTTTCCATAATTCGTGATGATTTTTCGTTGGCAATTTCAGTTGCAATCATTGACGCATACCACATCACAATCATTGTTGTAACAATACCAATAGCTACGGCAATACCGTAATTTGCCATATCAGAACTATCACCGTTTGTAGATTCATTATTTGATTGTTTGACGACTGACTTTAAATTAAAAGGTTTAATCAAGTTTTGTGTCTGTTCAGCGGTCAAACCGTAATCAGCGGCCTTTTGGCTACGTGATAGATTACCTAGAACACTAACAATTGCTTCTTTATTAATGCTATTACTTTTTGGTTGTGTAGTTAATGTGGCATTGTCGTTGTCAATGGTTAATATGCCATCTAAATCTTGTGAAGCTAAAGATTTGTTTGCTTGTTTGCTGTCTGTAATTTTTGAAACGTCAATTTCTAGAGATTTTTCATCACGTTTAAAAATTTGTCGTACCTGTGAATTACCAATTATTGCTACTTTTGGTGTGGTATTACCTTGCATTTGAGAGATACCAAACCCAATAGCACCAAGAATTACTGCAAATATGAGTGGGGATAAAACAAGTAACCAGAAACCTCTAGTTTTAAAGTGGCTGCGGTAGGTTTGTTTAATGACAATAATTAGACTTTTATTCATGATAAGCGACCTCCTGACGGAAAATATCATCGAGTGTTGGGGGTTGTTGTGAAAATGCTGGAATGTAGCCGTTACGTGTCACATAGTCAAAAATGTGATGGCCAACAGATTCATTAGCGATTGTTATATCGAATCCAGCACCTTGTTGTTTGATATTTGTAATACCAGCAATGTTTGAAAGCTCTGATGTTGAAAAGGGCCCTTCAACATAGATTTTTGTGCGACCAAACTTTTCACGAATCTCTTGTACGCCACCTTGTAATACAATTTTACCTTGTTTGAGCATAGTTAAATTATCAGAAATTTTAGTGACATTGTTCATATCATGACTTGAAAAAATAATCATAGCACCATTATCACGCATACGAATAATTTCATTCATCATAATGCTCGTGTTGACGGGATCGAGACCTGAAAATGGCTCATCTAATATAATAAATTCAGGATTGAAAATAAGCGATGCAATCATTTGGATTTTTTGTGCATTTCCTTTTGATAGTGATTGCACTTTATCAGTTGCTTTACCTACGACATCAAGACGCTTTAACCAGTCAGTTAGGGCAGTCTTAGCATCTGAGCGTGACATGCCATGTAGCTCAGCAAAATAGAGAATTTGTTCTTCAATGGTTAGTTTCTGATATAGGCCGCGTTCTTCGGGTAAAAATCCGATTTTTTGTTTGTCGGATTGGGTTATTGGATGATTATCCCAAGTGATTTTACCAGACGTTGGAGTAATGAAATTTAAAATCATGCGAAATGTCGTTGTTTTGCCAGCGCCATTTTGACCAATTAGTCCCATAACTTTACCAGGTTCTAATGTCATGTTCATGCTATTAACAGCAATGTTATTGCCAAATGTTTTGTTGATATTTGTTAGTTGAATCATATATTTTTCCTTTATAATATTTTCTTGAAAAACCAACGTAATAATAATTGTAAAATAAATATTAAAGCCAGTGGAGCTAGCAGGTACCAAATATACTGTGTGAAGAATATGCTTAATACAAAGGCTAAATAGGCTACAACAACTATTATCTTAAGTAAGAATGCATCAGCATACTGGTTTGCAGTTTGAATGCGTTCATCGGTTGCAGCTATCTTTTTACGATGAAGAGTCGTGGGATTAGATAAATAGACCATGCTAGTCAGCTTGATTCCGATTGCACCGCCAAATAGACCACTGTATAGACCTGATGTGAAGCTGCCTAATTTATGACCATAAAAATAGTAGACCAGGAAACTATTTGCAAATAAAAAGCAGGATAATAATATAAAAAATACAGTGAAAAAGTTGGATTGGTATCTCATTAAATTAGCATAATCTTCGTCACTCATGCCTTGCTTTGGTCTCTCGAATAGTTTCTTCAACATTTATATGCCCTCCTTCAAAAATAAAAACTTCTTCTATTGATAATCCAAAAAACTCAGCAATATCATGCGCTAAAAACAACGAAGCGTTATACTTACCCTTTTCTAGAGAGATAATAGTTTGTCTAGTTACTTCCAAAACATCGGCAAGTTCAGCTTGTGTCATTTTGTGAGATTTTCTGAGTTCCTGAATGCGATTTTGCATCAATACAACCTCGATTGATATGAATTTATTGTTCTTATAAAGTATAGCAAGCTTGACATTAAAAGTAAAGTTTACTATACTTTTTTGTTTAAATTTGCATTTTTAATAAAAAAGAACTATAACAAAGATATAGATAAGGGGGCCATAAAATGGCAGATGAAAAATATCAAACTTTAGATCTTCCTATGAGTGAAGTCTTTGACTGGAGTGAGGAACAAACCCCATTACGTGATGCACTTTGGAATCATTATATGGAAGAAAGCAATAAGAACACATCATCAACTTTGAAGCACTTAAAAGCTTATCAAGCGATGAACGGTAACGAAATTAAAGTTGAAGCCGAAAAGGTGTTAAAGTAAATTAAAAAGGCGAGCAGGGTGCTGTTCGCTTTTTTGATTTCTAGTATTTGTTGTGGAAATTGTTGACGTATTAACTTTTTTTCTGTATACTTATATCTTGTTATGGCGCTATGGTCAAGTGGTTAAGACGTCGGCTTCTCAGGCCGAAATCGAGGGTTCGACTCCCTCTAGCGCTATTAAGTATTGTATGGCGTTGCATAGGGTTGCAAAAACCTTGATGTAGCGCCTTTTCTTATAAAAAGCATTTCATTACATTGCATGGTATTTCAAGCAAAATAACACATAAATAACACATAAAATTAAATGATGATTGAGCGACAGGACGGCATTTGAGCCGTTTTTTGTTTGACCAAATAACACAAAAATAAAATGTGGTACATAAATGACATATATACGGAATTAATTGTATATATACAGTATAATATTCATAAGTATAACTAAAATTAGTTTTGTCATTTCAAATGACGAAACTAGGGAGGCAACTATGACGACCACATGGACTAATCGTGAAATATTAAAAATCTATTTTCGATGGATAATAGATTTACAGATTGAGTACATGAACAATTATCCAGATATGAATAATGATTATAGACGTGAGAATGAAGTTTTTATAAAAACAGTTAAAACAGATTTAGATGAGTTTAGTTGCAAACTGTCGCCAGAATTAAAAGAGATGTATGTAGCCAAGTCCAAGTATAAGGATAATAAACCGTTTATAGAGTTCTATAACGTTGTAGCACCTACGGGCTACATTATGGCTTTAAACAAAGAATTAAACGCCTTAGTCAGCAAGATAGAACGACCTCAGGAGAGATTATATGAGTGATTTATTAGTGGTAGAAACAAGTAATTTAGATATTCTAACTGATTATTTTACAGGAAGATACACATTTTACTTGGAGTTTATACAATATTCAGACGAATCAGTTACTGATAAGAAACGTTTTGTATTAGAAGTCTTGGGTAAATTAGATCCATTTGTTAGCAATATGGAATCAGATTTGTTAAGCATTTACGTTGATAAGTACAGGACACATAAACCTTTCATCTTTTACGCTAATAACTTGGCACAACAGGCTGTCATAAATTCACTTAATAAGAAATTAAACAGACTGGTTAAGGACATTAAAAGACCGCAAATAGCTTTTAAATGTCAATCAACAGGTTTGCTATCACACAATGTTATAGCGACACAGGAGGCAATATAATGGCAGATAGTACAGATAAGATGTTGAGAGATTACTTCTCTGGTCGATTGAAGCTCATGTCAGAAATTGATCCAAAACATAAACAAGAGATTGCTGATATAACATTTTGCTTGTCAGTCGTCCAACCGGAACACAGCCAGGTTATTAAACGTTACTACAGTGATAAGTTCCTAACATGGGATGAAGTAGTCATTGAAGCAGGTAAAGGTAATTCTACTTTAAAAACTTGGCGGAGTGACTTTAAAACATTGTTAAATATCATCTTGCAACACGGGGATGAGTTCATAAACTTACGACAAGAAGCATTGCAAGCGTAGTGCTTTTTTTGTTTACAATAAAAAAACACCCCCGCCCCTATGTACCAGGAGGAAACGTCACAAGGTGGCGTCCTGAAATCTTAAGAATGCAGAAATCAAAACTTTTTATAAGGCGTTTTTAGAATATAAAATGCTGATATATAGGCATTTCTAACTAAAAATAGGCGTTTAGGGGTAGCACAAACATTGGCCATTAGTAGCGTGATTTGATGTAAAAGCAGTCAAGTTTTTAACATACTATGACAAATAGCTATTCATTTGTTCTGCCCATTTTGAAGGAACAAAGTAAGTTACATTAAAAGAGGCAATGTTGTTTATAAAAAAGGGGTCGGTATTATAGATTTGTGTTAGTTCTTCCAAAGATTCGGCCTGAGCTATAATCATGCCACCTGTTCGTGGTTCTTTTCTACCAGACATAATAAAATGCCCTGATTTATAGTACCTATCTAAGTATTCAATATGAGCTGGTAAATAATGTTCAACATCAGCAATCGGTTTGATATAAGTTAATTCAATTATAAACATATTTTTTTCTCCTAATAATATTTATTAATTAAATAATACTAAAGTGTTTTTTTCTTGTCAACTGGACGCGCTAATGAAGTAAATCCAAAAGTAGGGTAGGAATAAGGGGTACTTTTTACGGTAGTTTGGACGTAAAGCACCTCAAACCCTTGTGGCTGTAGTTCTAAATTGTCCCCGTTTTAGAAATCATAGTGTTGTAAACGTTGATATAACGGCATTTCTGTGGTTTATAGTAGAATTTATAAACGCCTTTATATCAACGTTTGTGGCATAGCCCCCCTATAAAAAAGTTTTCAAAATTCAACATTTTTATAAGACGACGATATGTGTGCGCTCTTTAATCTGGTAAAAAGGGGCGGGGGTGTTTTGTATTCAGCCAACCTGATTAGCAAATTACTCGCTATCGTTTGAAACGATAACGAAATCCGTTATCAATATAATTGATATCGAGGTCAATCAGATTGACAGCGAGCAATGTGACTGTAACCACGGTTGTTAGGGTTGCTGTTACATGCACACCTAAAAATGACGACAAATAAAAAGGGGCCGGTAAAATACAGATACCTGACGTAGCAAATTGCGACACCAGCTTAAACTAAATACATATGTTATTGAGTTGCATACGATAGCGTATATCTTACTAACAAAGCACAAGTGTAGGTAAAACTACGGTTGTTGTGTGTCGTGATACATTTAATAAGTTTCATCCCCGAACACGTCCGTATAGTATATTTGCTGATATTCAACGCACGCTAGGTTAAATATAGAGTTTAATATATAAACGAGTACATTTATACTAAAACAATTAACAACGCTTAAAACGCCTCTCATAGCGTTAAAATAGACACAATAAAACCACGACCTAGCTTAGAGCTAGAGCGTGGTTTTTAAATTATATACTTTGTATTTCTCTGATTTTTAAGAATAGCATCGTACTGTTTACTTATTTCATCAGCATGTTTTTGTTTGTTAATATTTACTACACTATATAGCAACAGTGCCTTATTAATTAATTTATCAATGTGCTCAATTTTGTCGTTGTAAGTACGCCAGTGCATCCCTTTAGGTTTATTATGTAGTGACAAGGTTATTGGGTCATAACGTAAATAGCTGGAAAATACCCACTCAAATGCGGGATTTAATTCCGTCCGGGCTTTCGATAATTGACGATCATAATAAAAGAATTGTGAAACACTATCACGTTGTATTTTATTTTCTTGCAGTGGGTAATATAGTTTGGCACAAGAACTACAAGACATTACTGATTTCACATCATATAATGTGCCTTTACGTTTACCACAGATAGGGCATACAAGCCAATAACGCACACCACCATAATTAGGGGATGTTGTCGTGAGTTCTATTTTATGGCCATTGAATCTAACGTAATCCTTAACACTGTGAATATTAGAGACAACATCCTTTATATTTAGTTGTTTATAGTCTGTAACTGTACGCATATCCTGTCTAAATCATTAAGCAAATTTTGTGACATGTTGTAACCTTAATTGATTGTATAGGTCTATTATACTTGATATGGTAGGCGTTACAAACGTTGTCACAATGTGTAACCTTGTTACAAAAAAGGTTACACTTTAATGGTCACAAGGTCATAAAAAGGTGTCACATTTAGCGTTGCAACCTTTTATTTTCTCACGAGGTGATAAGTAACACAAAATAATACTGTATGAAACATCCTAAATTAAATAGTTAGAATAAATAAAAAACGCCCCGACTGATCATACCTGAACCTCAACCGTAAGATTATAAAAAAATTCTTGGTATAATGGAGTTGATTAAATATATTATAGATGAAAGGCTGCTAGTCAAACAGTGTACACTTTTACAATGCTTGTCACAATGATGTTTATCACATTTATTATAGGATTTATTGGAGGAATTTTATTTATCTGTAGCTATGATAATGATTAGTTTTTTAACACTGTATCACCAATATCAATACTACTTGAATAAATGGGAGATGTGCCGGTTATCTGAAGAGGATTGACATCTAATATGTTGGTTTGAGAAATTGGGAAAGTGAGCTTCGGGCTTGTCGACTGCGGTTTAACCATAGTGACCCTTTCAAATACGTTAGCTGCATAAACAGTAGCTTTAGTAGCACCTGGGACTGTTTCTAATACCTTACCGGAATCAGGATCTTTAATTTCTATACCTTCTTTGGATCTAATGGTAAATTTATCTCCTTCTTTTATACCATCTGCTTGGCCACCTGTAATATATAAGGTTGTTGAATCTATAATTTTTGCTACTTTAAAGATTTTCATTATTAATTTCTCCTGTTGTTTCATTTGTTAACAAATTTTGTAATTCTTCACTACTTGATTTAACGTGTTCTCGTTGTTTTTCAGTTAGCGTTGCATATGTTAAATTCACAAGCCCTGTAAGTTGCATAATCTGAATGTCTTTTTCTCTAATTATATTTGAAAGCATGGCACGATCCGACACTAATCCTGATATATTTTCCTGCAATTCTTTAATTTTATTGTCATTTGTAACATTTTGGCCATCTTTCGATAACCTAAGTTTTTCTCGTATGTCTAATGCCCATAATATAGTTGTCAAATTATAAAGAAAAAATATCAGCGCTATTTGAACAAAAATAGTCTCAATAGAATCGTGCCAGACCGAAAAAATAACAGCCCAAAAAGTTGATATTCCGGCATAAAGTTTCCAAGTATTTGGCATGAGAAATTTAATTAGTTTCACAATGGCTATTACCTCAAAAAAATTTTAACTTTTTAACGTGAATGCTTGGCACGTATGTATGCACTCTGTGAGTGCTTTTTTTATTAATCGAAGTTGTATTGTGTATGTGCCTTAATGAACTGCCGAACACCGTCACGCGGATATCTGGTACGTCCATTGCTGTCTTCAAATTTTGGAAAACCTCTCATATTGACTAGATCGCTATAATTGTTATTGTTATATCCAGTCATCTTTTGGAGCTGCTTAACGTTCATTAAGTCTGGGAAAAATAGTATCTCTTCTTTTTCAATGTTAGTCATATATTAATACACCTTGCTTTTGTAAATTTAATTGTATATGGCTATGCTAAGAAACGCCATGAAGTCATATAGTTTGCAGTGATAGTAGCGAGATTATTTACTTATTTTAGAGACTGCATTGTCCATGACTTGTTAAGTTAAATGAAATTAATAAAAAAGAGGGATTCCTAGGAATCCCTCGAGCCATTTGGCTCTATATAAGTTAGATCAGCGTATAACTAATCGGTGCCTGTAGCACTATAACGTCGATTATACGCATACTAATCAAAATAATCAAGAGGGACTAAATTATTGAAGATAGTTTGGTTTTTAATTTGTTGATTGAATTCTCAGATAAAGAGATGTTTCCGGAAATAGTATATTCAGATACTTTTTTAGCTCTTAATTTACTGACGGTTGTAATGTTATTAACGTCAGCGTAAGTAGACTTTGTATATCGTTCCATTCTTTCTTCTAATTTGTTGAATAGTTGAATTTCATTTTGTAACTCAACTATTTTATTATTAATTTCGTTCGTTTTATTCAAAAATATTTCTGCTTTTCCAACGAATAGTTTAACATTTTTTGCTTTACTGAAATTGCGATGGGTCTTCAAATTGTTTAAAGTATTATAAAAATCATCGTTTGAATGTAGATCAGAACTTATATTTATTTTAAAAGAAGATGTGTCCTCAATACCATTTTCTCTAAGTACAGTCGTTTCAATTTCATTAGAAAAAGAAAAATGAGTATTTGAATCCTGAAATTCTTTAATAAAAGCATCTTTTTCTTTCTCAAGTGATTCTATCTTTTGTAAGCAAGAATCACTTCTTTTATTTAGTAACTTTGAACATTCTTCCATAACTTCATAATCAAGGGAGACATAACGATTCTTTTCTTTAGAAGTTAAAGGAACAACTATAATATTACGTTCATGCTTGTTATCTTCTTTATTTAAGACGACACCAAAATGACCACCACTTATCTCTCCGCCAATCCTTACGCCAAAGTCAACCATCACAATCGTTCCCTGATTAAATTTTTTATAATAATTTCCAATTTTATGATTCTGTTCTAGAGATATTAATGAACTAAATTTTCCGGTCCAAATGGGCAATAATTGAGTTTTAAAGTCTTGTGAATCAGAAAAATATACCTTTCTAAATGATTCAAAATTAGCATTTTTTGTTTTGGCATCTATCTCTATCATCTCGCCTTACCTCTCGTATTTAAATTACAAAATGTTTTGCAACGCTTTTTAATTGAATAATCAGCAGGGATGTCATCCCCATATATTGATTAAGTCACTTACCGATAGTAGGTGGCTTTTATTTATAGAAAAAATAAGTCATAACGCTAATAAAACTTGCCAATAACATCACTATTCCTGACACACGATACTTTTCATTCTTTTCATTTTTACTTAGTATTAAAAATGCTAGTCCAGTCGTAGCCATTGGAAAGGTTGCTAATAAGTCCATGAAGTTCCCCCAAGTTATATATTCTTCAAAACAGCACTCTCGAGCGACATAGGTATACCAAAGTATGCCATGAAGTCGTATAGTTTCTGGTGATAGCGATGAGATTATTTGCTTATTTTAGAGACTTCATTGTCTATGACTTGTTAAATTAGATGAAATTAATAAAAAAAGAGGGATTTCTAGGAATCCCTCGAGCCGTTTAGCTCTATATAAGTTAGATTAGTGTATAACTAATCGGTGCCTGTAGCACTATAACGCCGATTATACGCATACTAATCAAGAGGGACTAAATTATTGAAGAAAGTTTAGTTTTTAATTTGCTGACGGTTGTAATGTTATTAACGTCAGCGTAAGTAAACTTTGTATATCGTTCCATTCTTTGTTCTAATTTTTGAATAGTTGAATTTCATTTTGTAACTCACTATTTTATTATTAATTTCGTTCGCTTTATTCAAAAATATTTCTGTTTTTTTAACGAATAGTTAAACATTTTTTGCTTTACTGAAATTGCGATGGTGGCTTCAAATTGTTTAAAGTTATTATAAAAATCATCGTTTGAATATAGATCAGAACTCATATTTACTTTAAAAGAAGATGCGTCTTCAATACCATTTTCTCTAAGTATGGTTGTTTCAATTTCATTTAGAGGTATTTGTTTTTGTTAAATATACAGTCTTCGTCAACTGTATATTTAACAAATGAACTGATAATGTTCTTGATGTGGAAAACAGACGATTTAACATGTGTTTTTCCATATTCATTGATTAATTTTTGAAAATCGGCGGTTGTTATATCTGAAAGTTTTTTATTCTGCTACTTTTCTTTTGATAAGTTATAAATAGCGTTATGATAGGCTTTACTTTTTGTTTCTAGTTGTGGTTCTTTAAAAACTATGTACCAGTCATAAAGCATGTCAGCGATTATACTGTCTTTGGTATTTAATTTATTGTTTAGTTTTTAACTTTCGGATCCAATAGCCCAATTATTTGCCTTTTTTGTGATGAATCCAGATTTTGTCTTCTTTTTGTACGTTCCATTAATAAGAATAGAAAAACTTGCCGACCAATTTTTACCACGTTTGTAGATTGAGGCATTATAAAAATGCCCCGTGCGTTTTAATTTTAATTTTTAGCACACCCAACAGTCTGTCCGGAAGGATTGTTCTTTTTATTTATGATGAAGATACAAGAAGAATAGTAATGCGGCTGCTATTATGATACCTGAAACTGCGTAGAGCACGATATATAAATACTTCAAATGAAATAGGGTGTAATTAAAAAAGTGTGCCATTATATTACTCCTTTGTACGCCCGAAAGGGCGTGTGTTAATATATCCGAGTTCTTTCTTTGTCGCCATGAATCACTAGATATTCAGATACCTTAGCAGTTTTGTTGAGATAATATCATAAAACTTTCTGTGCTAATAACTGTTGAACCTGCGCAAGAGCTTCGCCTTTACCAAATTGTAGCTTTTCAGAAGGTTCTACTTGGCCAGAAATCCAAATTTTCACTTCACCATCTAAATCGAAATGTCCAGCGGTCTCTGTTGCAAATTTAGAGATTCCACGGTAAGCAATAGATTTATATTCTACTTTTTTAGCTGTTAAACCTTGTTTGTCTGTCAAAATCAAGCGTTTATTTGTAAAAATAACCAAATCACGTACTAATTTGAAGGCATTTTCAATATTTTCACCTTCAATCAATAAGGGTGAAATTTCTTCGCGCACAGATTCAATGTTAACACTACCAGCATTACCTAAAATACCATCTAATAATCCCATTTTATATCTCCTTAAACCTTTTAATGTGACTGTTTAGCACTTATGTACGCCCATGAGGGCATCGTTACATGATGTTAGCGTTCTGATTTACGGAATCCTGCAGCTTGTGCCTCGGCTTCACTATTAAAGTAAACGGCATTTGATGAGTTCATATGGTATCCCGCTTGACCAGGAACATGGTATATATGAGATCGCGCATTACCAATAATTTGTTGGCTAGATCCTGTGTAGGTCTGTGTTGTATCTGTAGCGTTTTGTTGTGTTGCATTCGAGACTGAGGCAGCCTCTGCTGCTTGTTCGGATTGAACACGCGCTTGAGATTCAGCAACAGAATTGGCTTGTGAGGCACTTGCTGATTCTTGACTAGCTTGTTTTTCTGATGCGATAGATGATTCAATGCTGGATCCTTCTTTTTCAGAAACTGCTATACTAGCCTCCTTAGCTTTAGAGCTAGCAAAGGCTTTAGAACTGGCCTCTTTAGCCTTAGAACTAGCAACAGCTTTAGAACTGGCCTCTTTAGCTTTAGAGCTAGCAACAGCTTTAGAACTAGCTTCCTTAGCTTTGGAACTAGCGGCAGCTTTTTTAGAGGACTCATTTTTTGCTAACTTACTGGAACTAGTTTGTTTATTGCTTTGGCTACTGTTATTTGAACTGTCTGCCGTAGCCCCAGCAGCAATAAGACTAACTGACATTACAACAAGCGAACTAATGATAGCTTGTTTAAATTTTCGAAAAGGTTTATGCCTTGTTTTGTTAATAATCCAATAAATTGGAAGCACAACACTAGTTAAAAAAGCTATAGCAAAAACAAAAGTAAAAAAATCACTCATCCCTAAAATCCTCCCAAAACTTTTTAACGTGAACGCTCGGCACGTATATGAGCCTTAATGATGCTTTTATTCGTTTAAAATGTTGTTAGGTTGCTTTTGTATGATGATTGTCCAATACCAAAATTATATTAATATTATTATGTTAACTATACCAAATAAAAACATATTTTTCAGTTTTGACCCAATTTATTCTTTATTTCTTGTAACTCTGATTTTATATCTTGTAATTCCTTTTTCAGTAAAATATTTTCTTTGTCCGACTGTTCATCAACGAAAAATGCTGTCACAGTACTAGTCACACTTCCAATTAGACCAATTCCCAGTATCATTAATACAACTGCAATGAGTCTACCGACCTCTGTGTGAGGGGATATATCACCATAACCGACTGTTGTTGTAGTAGCAATTGCCCACCATAAAGAGTTCATATAGTTGACACTTTCAGCAACAGAGTATATTTCAGCGCCAATCAATATGAGTATGACTGTTGTGATGATTAGATAAATGAATCCATTTGTATTGAAAAATCGTTTAATGTTCTTCTGTATTTTCCCAGTGAATCCTACAATTCTAATCAGGCGTAATAATTTTATAACACGTAACACTCTGAACGCTCGAAAAAAATAGAATATTGAGTCGAACGGAATAATTGCCAATAAATCAAAAATATTCTCTTTTAAAAAAACCTTTTTATCTTGTGCTTTGAACAGTCTAACAACATAATCAACCCAAAAAAAAGTTAAAATACCTTTGTCTGTGTAATTATATGGGTAAACGTTGATATTGACAATATTTGAAATATCTAATAATGCTAAAAAAATTGATATTAGCGAAAACAAAAGGACGGCAAAGTAGTAAAATTTTTTCATCATATTTAAACCATTTAATTTATTTTGCAACGTTTTGTTCTTCAAGCGGGAGCAAAATTTTGAGCGTGAACCAATTTGATTTTGAATTAATGGTCATTTTGCCATTATATTTCTCAGTAATGTATTTGATGCTTTTTAAGCCATAGCCGTGATTTTTTTTATCTTGTTTAGTGGAAGATGGTAATTCTTCAGTGAGTTGGGGAGAGTTTTCTGTATAGTTTTCAACTGAAAAAATAATAAAACCTGCCTGTTGCTTAATATGTACATTAATTAATCTTTTTTCGGTATCGTTAACTTGTAAGCTGGATTCAATGGCATTGTCCAAAGCATTTCCGAGTAAGCTACACAAGTCCATGGTATCAATACTATTTAAGATTTTACCGTCAGCAATACACGTAAAGGCAATTTGATTTTTGATGCATTGAAAATTTTTGTGCGTTAAAATAACGTCAGCAATTGGATTCCCAGTTTTAATGTAGGATTGATACTGTCGAATATCTTTTTCAATTTGTTGTACATATGCTATACGCTTAGGTGTATTTTCTTCTAGTGAAATGACAGCTAATTGATGTTTTAAATCGTGCAAACGCTGGTTAATCAACTCGGTGCTTTCACGAAAGGTTTGATATTGTTCATATTGAGATTGAAACATATTATTCATTTCGGAAAGATCTTGATGCAAAAACATTTCATAACGTTGATTTTCTTGTAGAGAAAGTAAAAGGACACCACAAAAACCAATTGACGTACGTAATATGAAAATCGCAAGTGAATCACCTAGGCTTAAAAAAGTGCCACTGAGAATAAATCCTAAATTACTGATAAAAAAAATAATAATGGCAGTAATTGCCGCACTATAAGAATCGTGTAGTGCAATATTATTAATTGAATACTGATAATTTGGTCTTGTTTCCATACGGTAAAACATGAGTAATAGAAGGACATAACTTGTAAGTACAAAACACGTTTCAACTAACCAGTAATTTGTGAATGGCAAAATTAACCAACAAAAAACCAGCCAAGTAGCTGAAGCCCAAAACTCAGCAAAAATAAAAGCTTTACAAAGATGATAAACAGAGATTTGAAATGGCACTTTTTCTATTAATAGCAGTGTTAAAAACATATAACCAATATTAAGTAGCATGCCTGGTAGCCACATCAACAATGGAAATGTACCGGCTAAAAACTGAAAGAAAATTTGCCCAATACTAAGCAAAAGTAATTTAAGTACCCATGTGTTCTCTCTTTTTCTTGCCGGAAGTTGAAGAATCATTAATAGGGTAGCCAAAACTTCGGCAAGAGCAGTAAATATTCGGGGAATATTAGGTAGCACGATTGTCATTTTAATTATCTACCTTTCCTAAATAATTCGTAAGCGCTTGGATAAACAATTTCTTTCTAGGACGGCTAATTTGTAAGTCATAATGTCCAACTTGAACAATATTGCCAGTAAAGTTATTGACATGAGCTAAGTTAACCAGATAACCATTGTTGCAACGGAAGAAATTTTTTGATGTCAGTTCACTTTCAATTTTTTTCATAGAACCTATCGTTTCTATATTTTTTTCGACCGTATGGAAGATGAGGTAATGCCCATCACTTTCTACAAAATAGAGATTATTTAAGAGAATTCGAATCATACCATTTTTATTTTTGATCAGAATTGATTTGCTAGTTTCTAAAATTTTGCGTTGGATTTTCTTAAAATGTTCAGTGAAAACAAAATAGGATAATGGCTTTAATATGAAGTCAAAAGCATTAACAGAATAGCCTTCCACTGCCCATTGTACATAGTTAGTTAAAAATACGATGATCACGTTTTCGTCAACTTGGCGAATCTTTTTAGCAGCAGTCATACCATCCATGATTGGCATTTGTACATCGAAATAAATGACATCAAAGTTAGAGCGGTAATTATCCACTATTTCTAACCCATTTGAGAAATATGTGACTGTTATTGGTATTTGCTGATCTGTACTATATGTTTTTATAAATTCACCCAACTGCTGCTGTATTTCTTTTTTATCATCAACAATTGCAATACGCATCGAAAACTTTCCTCCTAGTAGTTTTATACAAAATCATTATATCAATTTTGGTAAATTTCTGTTGTCTTACATTTTGCATTTATTTGCGTTGATGACAGCTTATGCATGAAAACAGTCAAATTATGATTAAACTATATATAAGCGCTTACATTTTTGGTAAAGTACAGGTGGTGGTGAAATAGTATGATAAAAAATAAAAACTTAATCAGTAAATTATCGCTGGAAGAAAAAGCGTCGCTTTTATCTGGCAAGTCGACTTGGGAAACTGTTAATGTTGACAAGGTTATACCTAGCATGTTTTTGTCTGATGGACCACATGGGTTACGAAAACAGTCTGGCGCAGCAGATCACTTGGGATTAAATGCGAGTGATCTTGCAACTTGTTTTCCAACAGCCGCAACGCTAGCTAATAGTTGGGATGCTGAAATGATTACGCAAGTGGGACACGCATTAGGCAACGAGGCAAAAAACTTAGACGTGCAAGTGGTATTAGGTCCAGGATTAAATATTAAAAGAAATCCTCTGGGCGGTCGTAATTTTGAATATTATAGCGAAGATCCATATTTGTCAGGTAAATTTGGCGCTGCAATGATTCGAGGTATTCAAAGCACACAAACAATTGCAAGTCCTAAGCATTTTGCTGCGAATAGCCAGGAGTATCGCAGAATGGCATCTAATTCTGTCATTGATGAGCGTACATTAAGAGAACTATATACCACGAACTTCGAAATTGCGGTAAAAGAAGGTAGCCCAAAGGTTATTATGTCGGCTTATAATCAAATTAATGGGACATATGCTAATGAAAATGCTTACCTCTTGGAGGATGTTTTACGTAAAGAATGGCATTTTGATGGTTTTGTTGTGACTGATTGGGGCGGTGACAATAATCATGTTGCAGGTGTTGCAAATGGTAGTAATTTGGTTATGCCAACACTTGGACTTAACGGTACATTAGAATTGGTTGATGCTGTTAATAGCGGTGAGTTGCAAGAAGAGGTTATCGATGAACGTGTTGATGAATTGTTGTCCGTTATTTTAGAGTCTACCGCTGTTAAAAAAAGTCCAGTAGAAATAAACTGGGAAAAGCAACACCAAATTGCGCATAAAGCTGCTGAAGAAAGTATCGTCCTGTTAAAAAATAATGATGATATTCTACCACTAAAAAAAGATACTAAAGTTGCCTTAGTTGGTGACTTTGCAGAAACACCACGTTATCAAGGTGCAGGTTCTTCATTAGTGAACACGAAAAATTTAGAGACAATTACTGAATCTATTAAGAATTATCAACTCAATACTGTGGGATTTGCACAAGGATATATGCGTGCAAATAAGAAGACCAATGAAGAACAATTAAGAAATGAAGCTATTGAATTGGTTAAAAAAAGTGATGTCGCAATTGTTTTTCTTGGCCTAGATGAAATATCTGAAAGCGAGGGTGCCGATCGGAAGCATATGCGCATTCCTGCTGCTCAAGAACGTCTTTTAGATGAACTAGCTAAAACAGCTATTCCCCTTGTCGTTGTTTTATCTGCAGGTTCTGTTATTGAAACACCATGGGTAAATCAAGTATCAGCGTTAGTGCATGGATATCTGGGTGGTGAAGCAGGTGCTAGTGCTATGCTTGATGTTTTAACTGGTCGACACAATCCATCTGGTAAATTGGCTGAAACTTATCCAGTCAAGTATGAGGATACACCATTTGCAGATGAGTTTCCGGCTAAGAAAAAAGATTCGTTTTATAAAGAAGGTCTGTTTGTCGGTTATCGCTACTACAACACAACTAATAAAAAAGTTCGCTTTCCTTTTGGTTTTGGTTTGAGCTATACGACATTTCAGTATGCTGATTTAAAAGTTAATCAAGAACAGGTGAGCTTAACCATTACAAATACTGGAACAACTGCTGGTGCTGAAATTGTTCAATTATATGTTGGGAAGAAGGATTCGTTGCTTGTTAGACCGGCAAAGGAATTAAAAGGGTTTACTAAAGTTTATTTGGAACCCGGTGAATCACGCCAGGTTACAATGCCATTTGATGATAAGACCTTTAGATACTATAATGCTCAAGCACACAGTTTTGAAATTGAAGATGGTAATTACCAGCTCTACCTCAGTGGTAATATTGAGGATGTGCGATTGTCTTCAGAAATTCATGTTAGTGGTAAAAAAGTCCAAAATCAAGCGAATTTGTTTCCAAAATATTTTTCTCATCAAATTTCTGATATAACATTAGCAGATTTTTCTGATCTTTATGGTGAAAAGCTGAGTGAAGACAATAATACTGGTATCTTAAAATTAGAGCAAAACAGTACAATTTCTGATATGGCATTTGCTAAAAGTTGGCTTGCAAGATTAGTGAGTCGATATTTAAGCCACGCTTTGAAAAAAAGCGAATCCAGAGGACAGCCCAATCTTAATATTTTGTTCATCTATAATATGCCTTTTCGTGCTATTAGCAAAATGACCAATGGAGCAGTCAGCTCACAAATGGTTGACGGTATGTTGCAGATAGTTAATGGGAAATTTTGGCGTGGATTAATAAAGTTAGTGCAAGAATTTTACATCAATAAGAAAAAAATTAAAAATAGAACTGTTTAGGACGGTAATGCATATGGATAATATTGTTGGGGTTACAAAAAAGTTTAAAAATAGCCATCCCGATTTATATGAATTTATTGTATTTAATATTATGAGTAATGTTGCGACCATAACAAATTTTCTTGTATTGTGGCTGGGTACTGGGTTATTATTTAATAAAATAGATGGACCATTTCATTGGTGGTTTTTTGACTACGGTACTGCGCAAGGTGGATTAGGAGGGTTTTTGAGTTTCCTACTCGCATATATCTGTGCACAGATAGTTAATTTTATTGTTCAGCGTAAAGTGGTTTTTGGTTCGAAAGTTCAAATTAGTCAAGTGATTTATATCTATATTTTAACTGTGGTTGTTGTAGGAATCATCTCGGTGTGGTTACCGCCTTATATTATTAAGCAGTTAGCACCAATTATTGGCGTATGGGCGGCGACAGTCGCAAATGTTGTAAACATTGTTGTTCAGGTTGTCATTAATTATCCAATGATGAAATTTGTAATTATGAAGTAGAGAAAAATATGAAATTATTAAGTATCATTGTTCCTTGTTATAATGCAGAATCTTTTATGGAACGCTGCGTAAATTCACTGATTTTGGGAGGTGATGAGATTGAAGTTATTTTAGTCAATGATGGTTCAACTGATAAAACGAAACAAATCATTGATTGGTATGTCAAAAAATTCCCACAAATTGTGGTCGCGATTCATCAAAAAAATGGTGGACATGGTGCTGCCATTAATAGTGGATTGAGGGAGGTAACAGCCGAATACGTGAAAGTCGTAGACAGTGATGACTGGCTTGATGTGGAGGCACTGCATCAAATTTTGAATTTTCTACGTGGGAATCTCGCAACAAAACAAAGCATTGATATGATAATCAGCAATTATATCTATGATAAACAAGGTAGTAAGCATAAAAAAGTGATTAACTATCCAAAAATCCCAAAAGACCAAGTATTATCATGGGATGATTTACACTTTTCAGTTGGTCAATATCTTTTAATGCATTCGGTTATTTATAGAACTGATATTTTAAAAAATGATGCAAAATTAAAATTACCACAACACAGTTTTTATGTAGATAATATTTATGTCTTTGAGCCTTTAGTTTATGTGAAAAAAATGTATTATCTTGATCTTGATTTATATCATTATTTCATCGGGCGCGAAGACCAATCTGTTAATGAAAAAGTGATGATTAAAAAAATTGACCAGCAATTGGCAGTTAATCGTCAACTCGTTAATTTTTACACTGAAAATGTTGATTTTGATACTGCAGTTGGGAAATACATGGGTAGATATGTTGAAATTATCACAACGATTTCATCGATTATTTTGTTAAAAGAAAATACAATGAATAGTTTGCAACGTAAAAAAGATTTATGGGATTTTATTGAACAGCAAGATGAATTATTATACAGAAAAATGCGTCGTCGCGTATTTGGAATTGGTGTTAATTTAACAGGAAAAATTGGTAGAAAAACCGCTGTGATTGCCTATCACATGGTACAAAAAGTTTATGGATTTAATTAGGATATTTTTGTTTGTTAAATCAGTTTTAATGTTATAGTTAAACTAAAAGCAACGAAGTATGAATAAATAATCAGATTTGTTGCTATTTTTTTAAAAGTAAAAGTAAACGCTTACATTTATTATTTTATAGTGAAGGATAAGGAAAAATGAAAAAATATCGTGGTCTTGTTATTTCTTTTATTATCGCAATAGCAGCAATTGGAGGAGGCGTGTGGTATATCAACGGCATACTCGCAGGGGGCATTGTTACAATGGCCGATATTATGGCGACTGTAAACAAAGTCATCAAATACTTCATCCCTTTGGTATTGCTTTTAGTAGTGATTATAATTTTATTCATCGTCTTTAGAAAACGAGACAAAAAGTTTAAATTTTGGTTGAAATGGGAATCATGGATTGTGTTTTTAGTAGCAGTGGTGTTAACTTTGAACGTTGTATTCTTGGTACCAATGTCAAGTTTGTTTAACTTAAATTATGCGAAAATGGGCACAGTCAGTAAACAAACACTTAAAAAAGGTGATACTGTCGCCCAAAATATCAGCCAAGAAGGCACAGTATTATTAAAAAATACAAACAATTATTTGCCACTTGAAAATCAAAAAAATATTAATGTTTTTGGCTGGGCATCTACTAACCCAGTTTATGGTGGCACGGGTTCTGGTGGTTCGGTTTCGAGTAATTCAGTGGATATTTATCAAGGTTTAAAATCAGCAGGATTCCAAACAAACAATGATTTGCGTAAATTTTATACTAAATATCAAGCACAACGGCCAGTAATCTCAATGATGGCACAAGATTGGACGTTGCCTGAACCAACACTCAGTAAGTATTCTAATAAACTCATTAATGATTCAAAGACATTTTCCAATACTGCATTAGTGGTTATCTCTCGTCCAGGTGGAGAAGGTGCTGATTTACCAAAAGACGTTAAGGCGAAAGGCATTACCTATAATGGCAACAAAGGAGACTTTAAAAAAGGTGATACGTATTTAGAGTTGACCAAATCAGAGCGTGATATGTTAAAAATGGTTAATTCAAATTTCCAAAACATTGTTGTATTGGTTAACTCTGCTAATCCCATGGCGTTAGGTTGGATCAATGAATACGATCATATTAAAGGGGCGCTATGGATGGCAGGACCTGGAGAGAAAGGTTTCTCTGCTTTAGGACAAGTTTTAAGAGGAGAAGTTAATCCGTCTGGACGAACAGTTGATACTTATGCTTATAGTATCAAGGATTCACCATCTTTTAATAACTTTGGAGATTTCAAATATTCGAATGGAAAATATAGCTTTGTAAATTATTCTGAAAGTATTTATGTTGGCTATAAATTCTACGAAACTTTCTATAAAGATAATGAAAGAGGCTATCAACAGGCTGTGCAATATCCATTTGGATATGGTATGAGTTACACGAGCTTTACGCAGAAAATGAGTAACTTGAATCAGTCAAGTGATGGAAACATTAGCTTTAATGTAACGGTTACAAATACTGGAAAAACTACAGGTAAAGATGTCGTTCAGGCATATTACACAGCACCATATACTAACGGTGGCATCGAAAAGTCAGCGACTAATCTATTAGATTTTAAGAAAACAAAGAATTTGGAACCTGGTGCTAGCCAAACTGTCAGTTTTGAACTGAACCGCTCAGATATGGCGTCATATAATGAGAAAGGTAGCGGATCGTATACTTTGGATCAGGGTAATTATCAAATTCAAGTGAAAGAAAATTCACATGAAGTTTTGGATTCAAAAAATTATCGTGTTAATCAAACAATTGTTTATGGAAAGAATAACAAGCGATCTTCTGATAAAAAAGCGGCAACAAATGAATTTGCAAATGCCGCCGGAAAGGTTGAATATTTAAGTCGTAAAGATAATTTTGCTAATTACAAACAGGCCACTGCTGTACCAAAAGCAGAAAAGCTAAGTGACAAGCAAAAAGCACAATTATCTGCTCTATCTGCTACAAATGATGCTAGTGCGATTGAAAAAATGCCTGTTACGAATCAAAAAAGTTCTCTTGAATTGGCTGATCTTCGTGGTAAAAGTTACGACAACAAGAATTGGGATAAGTTGTTAAACCAACTATCTGTTAGCGATATGAATAGGTTGATAACTTATGGTGGCTACCAAACAGTCGCCATTGACTCAATCAAAAAAGCACACACTTATGACTTTGATGGGCCTTCTGGATTTACTAGTTTCATGATTCCTGTTAAAGCAACCACATTTCCGGTAGCAACAATGATTGCTGCTACTTGGAATAAAGATCTTGCACAAGATCGCGGTAAAGTCATGGGTAAGCAGGCAAATGAGTTGGGTATTTCCGGATGGTATGGACCAGCAATGAATATTCATCGTAATGCTTTGTCTGGTAGAAACTTTGAATATTATTCTGAAGATGGGACATTATCTGGTGATATGGCTGCCAATGAAATCAGTGGTGCAAAACAATATGGTGTTTATGCTTATATGAAGCACTTCGCCATGAATGATCAAGAAACAAATCGTCTTAATAAGTTATTGACGTGGTCTTCTGAACAAGCAATCCGTGAAACTTATCTCAAACCATTTGAAATTGCTGTTAAGGATGGTAAGGCAACAGCAGCGATGTCATCATTTAATTATATTGGTGACAAGTGGAGTGGTGCGAACGATGCGCTATTACAAAAAGTGCTTCGTGGAGAATGGGGTTTCCGTGGTATGGTTGAAACTGACTACTTTGGTGGTTACGGCTTCATGAATGGTGATAATGCTATTAGAAACGGTAACGACGTGATGCTTTCAACGACAGGAGAAAGTGGATCAGCTATTACTGGCACGGATAAACCGGCGACAGTTAAAGCAATGAAGAATGCAGCGCATAATATCTTGTACACGGTGGTTAATAGCAGTGCATATAAAAATTATAATAAAGGTGATAGCCTAAAACTACCATGGCAAAAAACACTAATGAACTACAATATTTTAGCATTTGCAATATTTATAATGCTGCAAGGTTTGGCAATTTATTTGTATCGTCGTCAATATAGAAAATAATTTTAATTTTCTAAAGATATAGACAAAATCTAAGTACAGAAAAAACAACAAACATAATTAATTATGTTTGTTGTTTTTAGTTGTTATTCTCTAATATAGTCAATAAAGGATAGCGATTTCTTAAATGATTAAATAGATAAATAATTGCTGGATGAACTATGAAGAAAAATACTGGTACAGCTACGAAGAAAGTCTTCATCCAGTTATCGAAGTATCCAAGAAGGAAATGGGGATACAATTGACGGTGCATTTCAGTAAACCAGACCATCATTACGGACACGTTAAATGCGATGACAAGTAGTGGGACACTAACATGTTTTGGAATACGTTCAGTGACAATACTTGGAAAATATTGATGCAGTTTAAGTGCAATTGGTAGCGTCACATAGGCTCTTAGATAATAGATAAATGCAACAATAAATGGATAGACAATTAAAATTCGCAGAAACATACTTTCAGAAAATCCGTAACGAATGACTGTATTGTAACTGGCCATGATAGCCACCATGGTACTAATTAAAACCCAAGGTAGTGTGTTAGGATGATGCAGTACTTTGTGAAAAAATTGTTTAAATGATGTCATATATTTTTATTTTCCTCATGTTTAAAAAATATTAATAAAAAAATGTGAGCAAGATGATAATCAAAAATCACAATGCAGTCAAAAAAGTTGTTATTCCAAAAATGATGCCGGGAAAATTAGCAGTAGCTAGTGGTATATCCCGTTCTTCTTTGACCAAACCATAGACAACCCATAGGCCACAATTAATAGCAGCTACGAGTGGCTGCACAGGGTTACCTTTTGATCCTGATAAATTATCTATTATCTGGGGAATATAAGACACATACATTAAAATTGACATGATTGTGGCAGTCCAACTCAAATAAGTTATAAAATCTTTGCTTTTCATTATTCTCCTCTTAATAATAAGTATACGCTTATTTTGCTTATTTAATCAAATATGAACACGTTTGATACTTTTGATAGTAGGGTCTGTATATTTTTTTGAAAATAAGTTTTATGATATGATTATTAGCATAGGGGAGAATTATGACTAGAAAACTATTTTGTGAAATATCGCCATTAACGTATAAAATATCTTATGAGTCGCGAATTGTAAAACGTAAAGTATCGGATTATTTGTTAGGTCAGCTAGCAGTAGAAAAAATCTCAGATCAGCTACCTTATCTCGTATTTAGTCACAAATCACTTATGCGGCGTGGATTAAGAAGGGTGCCGGTTCCTGTTGAAGAAGCAAAAGTGGCTAATCTAAAATTGGCAGCGCCAAAAGTTAACCATATTCTCATTAAACCTGGAGAAACATTTTCTTTTTGGCATTTGGTGGGTCGGTGTACTGAAGCAGCCGGTTATCAAAATGGTTTAATGGTAGCAAACGATGGTGAGTTGAAAAAAGGAACTGGTGGTGGGCTGTGCCAGTTTAGTAATTTAATTCACTGGATGATTTTACATACGCCATTGGATGTTGTTGAAAAATATCATCATGAGCAGGTAGATATGTTTCCGGATGCAAACCGCGAAGTACCGTTTGGAAGCGGTACATCAATTGTGTATAATTACTTAGATTATCGTTTTAAAAATAACACAAATACGACATATCAATTGGTCACATATGTTGGCGAAACGCATTTATGTGGTGAACTTTATGCGTCTGATACTCAAGAGGATATTTATGAAGTTGGTATAACAGATGAACATTTTGAATTAGAAGACAGTACTGTTTACCGTTGTGGTCAAATATATCAATATCAGTACGATAAAGATCGTCATTTGGTTAATAAGACATTAATAAAAACAAATCATGCTAGAGTAGCCTATGATACAAGTCAATTATCTGTCATAACAAAATCATAATTAGTCGCTGTGTATTTTGAATCCGGTCATGACAGCACCTTTAAATGTAGACACAGGTTAGTAATACCAAGTGTTTTAGACTGAAATTGAAATAGGCTATGATATAATGAAGAAATTGAATTAAGGAGGATTGCTATATGTTGTTGACCACTATATTAATAGGCATTGCTGCTGGATTCATTTCTGGTATGGTGAAAATTGGTTGGGAGGCAATATTGCCACCTAGAAGTCAGGCTAGAGATGAAACTAATCCACCACAACAGCTATTACAGCAAATGGGTGTGCCACGTCGTATAACACATGCCTATGTTTATTATTCTAAAGATCAAAAAGTGCATTATGTCGCCCTGATATTACACTTTTCTTTTTCCATCTTTTTTGCGGTTCTTTTTGCACTAACATATAAAACACTACCCATTGTTGGTTTATGGCAGGGTAGTTTATATGGGATTATTATTTGGGTTGCATTCCATATTATTCTTATGCCATTACTCAAGACGGTCCCATCTCCAGTAAAACAACCATTTCCTGAGCATTTTTCTGAATTTTTCGGACATATTGTATGGTCGTGGACTATTTATCTAGTTGTGGTCGCTTTGTTAGGGCAGTAATATATGAATGATGTTACAATTTTAATTTCAAGGCTCGTTTAATTTAACTTTTGGTTTAATATAGCCTAATAATGTGGTAGTAAAGCGACCCAAGGGTCGCTTTTTTTTCGTTCAAAATGTTACAATAATAGCATGATAACACGTGTTGATAATGTTGATATACTGCCAGGTGTTGGCCCAAAACGCCTAACTGCTTTACATGAACTTGGTATTTTTACAATTGAAGATTTGATTAGTTATTTTCCATTTCGATACGAAGATTTAGGTGAAAGATTACCTTCTGAAACTTTGGATGGCGACAAGGTGACATTTAAAGGCATTGTTAGTGCACCACCGGTTGTCACACGATTTGGAAAGAAAAACCAAACACGATTTGGTTTATTAATTGCGCGTGAAAATATAAGAATCACTTTTTTTAATCAACCTTGGATTGCGCAAAATATCGATGTCGGTCAAGAAGTTGCTGTCTATGGCACCTATAATGCTGCTAAGGCAGCGCTTACTGGGATGAAAATGATTAATGCTAGTACTGATGCGCTTGATCCTATTTATCCATCATCTAAGCAAATTACAGCTAAAACCATTCGTCATTTGATTGAATTAGCTTGGGCAGATATTCGAGGCACCCTGGATTCTTTAGTGCCTATAGAAATTAGAACAAAATATCGTTTATTAGACCGCAATACACAAATTGAGTCCATGCATTTTCCAGTAGATATGACAGCAGCAAAGGCAGGACGTCGTAGTGCAGCATTTGAAGAATTTTTTATTTTTCAAATGCGTTTACAATTGCTCAAACTAGCTGATCAAAATTTTGCTGGCGAAGGTGTCGTTTATGATCCAAGTGCACTTGGAAAATTTGAATTAAGTTTGCCTTTTAAGTTAACAAAGGCACAAAAAAAAGTTATTGCAGAAATTTTGCAAGATCAAAAACGCGCAAGACATATGAACCGATTATTACAAGGGGATGTCGGTTCTGGAAAAACGGTTGTTGCAGCAATGGCAATGTATGCTGTGGTGACAGCGGGAATGCAAGCTGCTATCATGGCGCCAACTGAAATTTTAGCACAACAGCATGCGCTTAATATGGCACAATTATTTGAAAATGCAAATATACCATTGCGTGTTGAATTATTAACTAGTGGTTTAAAAGTATCAGCTCGTCGGCAACTACTAGAAGATTTAGTGAATGGTGAGATTGATATTTTAGTTGGCACACATGCTTTACTGCAACCAGATGTTGCCTTTCATCATCTAGGGCTGGCTGTTATTGATGAACAACATCGGTTTGGTGTGAATCAACGTGCCGCATTGCGTGAAAATGGCGTTAACCCAGATATTCTAGCCATGACTGCAACACCTATCCCAAGAACACTATCAATTACGGCATATGGGGAAATGGATGTCTCAGTAATCGACCAATTACCTTCAGGTCGAAAAGAAATTAAAACCACGCGAATGAGCCATAATCAACTTGATAATGCGATTGCATTTGTTAAAAATCAAATTGATGTGGGGGCACAAGCATACATAGTGACACCATTAATTGAGGAATCTGAGTCACTTGACGTGCAAAATGCTACAGCAATGTACGAAGCTATGCAATTAGAATTACCACAATACAAGATTGGTTTGCTACACGGTCGTTTATCAAATGAAGAAAAAAAGAAACTGATGGCTGAATTTAAAGATAATCAGATTCAAATATTAGTGGCAACCACAGTTATTGAAGTTGGTGTGGATGTACCAAATGCGACTGTGATGCTTATTTTAGATGCTGATCGTTTTGGTTTAGCACAACTTCATCAATTACGTGGTCGCGTTGGCCGTGGCAGTAGACAATCTTACACTATTCTTGTGGCTGATCCCAAAACAGATTATGGCACTGCCAGATTAGATGCGATGGTTGAAACCACTAATGGCTTCATATTAGCCCAAAAAGACTTGGAATTACGTGGTTCAGGCGATATTTTGGGTACAAAACAATCGGGTGTGCCAGAGTTTATGGTGGGCGATCCGATTAAAGATCTTACCATGATGGAAATTGCGCAACAAGAAGCCATTAAGTTAGTGAGTGAAGAAAATTGGGATAGAAAACCAAACAATCAAGCACTGGTTGACTATTTATCGCGAACCATGGCACACTATCGACACTTTGACTAAAATTGTATGAACGACATTTTAAATTATAAGCAATAGGAGATTTTCCACAAATGGCCAAAGTTACTGAAACACCGATGATGGTACAGTATCATGAAATTAAATCACAATATCCAGACGCCTTTGTTTTTTATCGCCTAGGTGATTTTTATGAATTATTTGAACAAGATGCGATTTTGGGAGCAAAAATTCTAGAATTGACTCTTACAGCACGAAACAAAAACTCTGAAAATCCAGTGCCTATGGCTGGAATTCCGCACCATGCTGCAAAAAACTATATTGATATTTTAGTTGATCAAGGTCATAAAGTGGCTATTGTTGAACAAATGGAAGACCCAGCTGTTGCTAAGGGTATGGTCAAACGCGATGTGGTGCAACTGATAACACCTGGCACTAAAATGTTTGATGGTGCAAGATCTGATAAACAAAACAACTATCTGGCAGCAATTTTGCCAAGTAATAGCACATGGACAATAGCATATATTGATTTATCAACTGGTGAATTGAAAGCCACGACAGTCAATCGATTTGCTGATGTGATAGATGAATTAAGTTCGTTAGAAGTTAAAGAAGTTGTTTTGCGTAAAAATGATGAAGAAACCGTTGCGCAGCAAATCGCGACACGTCTTGGTGAACGTGGTTTGGTTATCTCAATGCAGACGTCAATTGAACAAAATGCGACAGTAAGTTTTCTGACACAGCCATTGTCTAAAGAAAATGAATCTGCGACAACAGCAATGTTGCTTAATTATATATTTGATACGCAGCGTCGTAACTTGGATCATATCGTGCCAGCAATTAGTTACGAACGGTTGTCATATTTAAAATTTAATCAAGATACACGTACAAATTTAGATTTAGTTGAGAACACACGCACAAAAAAAAGAGCGGGATCTTTGCTAGGATTAATAGATGAAACACACACAGCGATGGGTAGTCGCTTGCTTAAACAATGGTTATTAAAACCGCTACGAGACCAAGAAAAAATTGAAGCACGACTGGATTTGATTCAAGCTTTTCAGGATGATTTTTTTACACGCGGTGCACTACAAGATAATTTGAAAAATGTTTATGATTTAGAGCGGTTATCTGCACGTGCCGCCATGGGGACAATGAATGCTCGGGAACTAGTTCAGCTTAAACGCTCATTATTAGCAATTCCAGAAATTAAAACAATTTTGTCTCAGACAACAAGCCTTTTAAGTCTGGCTGGTGAAAAACTAGATGATATTGCTGATTTAGCCAAACTCGTTGAAGCAGCAATAGTTAGTGATCCACCGATCAGTGTACGTGATGGCGATATTATTAATGATGGCTTTGATGATAAAATTGACAGTTATCGTCAAGTTTTGCATGATAATCAGCAATGGTTAGCGCAATTAGAAGCAGATGAGCGTTCAGCGACGGGTATAAATTCATTAAAAGTTGGCTATAATAAGAATTTTGGTTATTTCATTGAAGTAACCAAGGCAAATATTAGCAAATTAGAAGAGAATCGTTATGAGCGTTTGCAAACATTAACTAACGCCGAAAGATTTGTCACACCTGAATTAAAAGAACACGAACGTCTCATTATTGAAGCACAAGTTAAAAGAACACAACGTGAGTATGAGTTGTTTGTGACCATACGTGATCGTGTAAAATCAGACATCAGTCGTGTTCAAAAACTAGCACAACAAATTGCCCGTCTTGACGTGTTATCCGCACTAGCTGATGTAGCAGATAATCAACGTTTTATTCGCCCTACTTTTACAGCCAACAATACTATTGAAATCAAGCAGGGACGACATCCTGTAGTTGAATCTTTATTAGAGGCTGGCTCTTTTGTTGCCAATGATGTCTTGCTTGATAAAAATATAAATATGCAACTCATTACTGGCCCAAATATGGCTGGAAAATCTACATATATGCGTGAATTAGCCCTGATTGTTATTTTGGCTCAAATGGGTAGTTTTGTACCGGCAACGTCTGCTGAGCTGCCAATTTTTGATCAAATTTTTACGCGCATTGGTGCTAATGATGATATTGCTATGGGACAATCAACATTTATGGTCGAAATGGCAGAGGCTAATCATGCCTTACAGGAAGCTACGGCGCATTCATTGGTTTTATTTGACGAACTAGGTCGCGGTACAGCAACATATGATGGTATGGCGTTAGCTCAAGCGATTATTGAATTTTTAGATGCTCATATTCACGCAAAAACGTTATTTTCGACACATTATCATGAACTAACAACGCTTGCTGATCAACATGATGGCATTCAAAATGTTCACGTAGGTGCTGTAGAAGATGACTCAGGGCAATTGCATTTTTTGCATCAAATACAATCAGGACCAGCAGATAAGTCTTATGGTATTCATGTTGCTGCATTAGCAGGTCTACCAGATGAGTTAATTCACAATGCCACGAGAATTTTGTCTGAATTGGAAAACCAAAAAGCAGTTGTAGTGACACAAAATCATGTCGAAACTGATTTTAAAATGAAAACAGATGAATTGTCTGAACAGGTAGCCTTATTTAATGTTTCTGATGTTGATTCAGAAACGAAGAAACTAATTGAAACGTTGGATAGTTTTGATATTTTGAATATGACACCAGTTGATGCAATGAATGCATTAAATACATTAAAAAAATTGAGACAATAGGAGGGGGCGCCTGCCCACGTGGACAAAATGGGAAAAATACATGAATTATCAAACTTATTAGCCAACCAAATTGCCGCTGGTGAAGTGATTGAGCGACCAGCAAGTGTTGTTAAAGAACTCGTTGAAAATGCAATCGACTCAGGCGCAACGCAAATTGAAGTCGTTGTTGAAAATGCAGGTGAAACGCTCATCCGTGTTGTTGATAATGGAACTGGTATTGAAGCAGAAGATGTACCATTAGCATTTACAAGACATGCAACAAGTAAAATAGTTGATCGCCATGATTTATTTAATATTGTGTCCCTTGGTTTTCGTGGCGAGGCGTTGCCTTCAATTGCAGCAATATCAGATGTTACGTTAAACACGACAACGGAGCGCAATTCAGAAGGTGTCATGTATCATATAAAAGGTGGCAAACAAGTGAGTGCAACACCTGCCAATGGTCGTCGGGGTACCATAATTTCTGTACGTGATTTGTTTTATAATACACCAGCGCGATTGAAGTATCTTAAGCGACCACAAACAGAACTCTCAAAAGTTGCTGATATCATGAATCGCTTGGCGTTATCATATACCAATATCGCATTTTCCGTGTCTGCTGATGGACGATCATTGCTCAAAACAACTGGAAATGGCAATCAACAGCAAGTTATTGCAGCAATTTATGGTCGTGATGTCGCACAAAAAATGTTATCCTTTGCTAGCGAAGATGATGATTTTAATATTACTGGCTATATTTCTTTGCCAGAGCTCACACGTGGTTCACGTGAATATTTAACAATATTAGTCAATGGCCGTTTTGTTAAAAATTTTTCAATTTCAAATGCGCTTATTCATGGTTATGGTTCAAAGTTAATGGTGGGCCGTTTTCCAATGGGTGTTGTGAATATCAATACAGATCCTATTTTAATTGACGTGAATGTGCACCCGCAAAAATCCGAGATTCGTTTATCAAAAGAATCAGAGTTAACTGAATTATTGGTAAAAACAATTAAAGACAGGTTGGCTGGTGAAAATTTAATTCCTGACGCATATGCTAATTTGTATGGGCAAACACAAAAAACACCACACAAAAGGCAAGAAACAACCCAATCTGCACCCTGGGTTCAAACAGATAATGAAGTAACAGTACCCGCCAATCCCATTAGTAACACAGGATCTCATGTTACCGAAATCAGTATTACAAATCGTTTAGAATTATCAGGAAATAATATCAGTTCATTTGTTGACCGTTACACCAATGAATCACATTTACCAGTATTTGATGAGGTTGCAGTAAAACAAACAAAAATAAAGGAATCTGTTGAAACTTATCAGCCAGCCTTTACTGAACCCGATATTGCAAGTCAGAAAACATTGGATTTATCCTCAGAAAAATCAACTGGTTTTCCAGATTTATCATATATTGGTCAAATGCACGGTACTTTTTTATTTGCGCAAAGCGAGAATGGTTTATTTTTAATTGACCAACATGCAGCACAAGAGCGAATAAATTATGAATATTATCGTCAAAAAATTGGTGAAGTCAGCACCGATAAACAAAGACTGTTAGTACCGATTACAATCAATTATACGGCATCTGATATGTTGAAAATTGCTGACAATGAACAAGAATTATTAGATGTTGGCTTGTCAGTTGTACCATTTGGACCGACGACTGTAATTGTTCGAGAACATCCAACGTGGTTTGAAAAGGGTCAAGAAGAAGCGACTATTCGTGAAATGATTGATTGGATTTTACGTGAAGGTTCGCTAACGGTTGCTGAATTTAGAGAACGGACAGCGATTATGATGAGCTGTAAGCGAGCGATACGCGCTAATATGCACTTGTCTGACGGACAAGCAAAAACATTGATACAAACATTATCTCATGCAGAAAATCCATATAACTGTCCTCACGGTCGACCCATTTTGACACAATTTACAATCACTGAAATGGAAAAAATGTTTAAACGTATTCAAGATTCTCACGAAAAATGGGAGACATACGATAACCATCCCTACTAATTAAAAGCGATCAATTGTTTCGCTGAACATGAAGGAAAATAGTAATGAACAATAATGATATAATTATCCGATTACGATATGCACTTAATATTAAAAACGCAGATATGATTAAAATTTTTAAATATGGTGGGATATCGATCGACGAAAATCAATTACATGTTTTGCTCGCTAAGCAGGATGAGGGAAGTAAACGTGATGAAAAAGTTACGACCAAAACGTTAGAATCATTTATGAATGGTCTCATTATTTCCCAGCGTGGACAAAAATTTGGTGCTGATTTAAAGCCTGTACCACCAACATTTGATATGAATGCAGAGGCAGATATTAATAATGTTGTCATGAAAAAACTTAAAATTGCGATGTCTTATACTAGTGATGATTATATGAGCTTTTTAAAAACAGCAGGAATCACGATTTCACCTAACGAGCTTAGTGCAGTTTTGAGACGATCAGATCATCGTAATTACAAGCCGGCTGGCGATAGGTATTTAAGAAACATTTTAAAAGGTATGGCTATGGAATATCGGCCAGATGATGTTAAAAAAACAGCACGAAAATAATAACTTGTTAGCGCTTTCAATTTCATGTACAATCAAAGTGAAGTAACATATAAGGAGAATAATATGACAGAACAAACGTTGATGTTAATCAAACCTGATGGTGTTAAACGTGCTATGATTGGAAACATTATTAATCGTGTTGAAAACAAGGGGTATCGTATTATTGATATGAAAATGGTCGTGCCAACAGAGCAGTTACTTAACAAGCATTATGCTGAACATGTAGGAAAATCATTTTACCCGGCTCTTTTAGAGTATATGACATCTGGACCAGTTGTTGTGATGATAGGAGAAGGCACAAATGTCGTTTCAGGCTGGCGTGCAATGATGGGTGAAACCAATCCAACAAGCGCAATGCCTGGCACAATTCGTGGTGATTTAGGACGAGAGTGGGACGAGCCTGCCATGATGAATGTTGTTCACGGATCAGATAGTGTCACAACAGCAAAGTATGAAATTAGCTTATGGTTTGATTAAATTTATTGCTTGACAAAGGGTCTAATGATCTTTTAGTCAAGTTTTTTTATTCATTTTAGGTGGTCTAGCTAAAAGTTTGGTAAAATAGAAGATATAGACTCGGAGTTAAAAAATGCAATTAAATAATATAACAATACTTGAAAAACAAACTTTGGCACCCTATGCACACACACAAGCTGGTGGTGTCGTAGATTATTTAGCGTTACCTAAAACACATCAAGAACTACAACAACTATTATCGTGGGCAAAATTACAAAAACAATCAGTTCACATTTTTGGTAGACTGTCTAATTTAGTTGTGCGAAATGGTGGTTTACGTGGATTATCTATCTTATTGCATGATATGCATCATATTCAGGTGCAAGAAAACACGATAACAGCTGATGCCGGTGCAGATTTGATTTTAGTAACAGAAATGGCTATGTCACATGGTCTTGCTGGGTTAGAATGGGCTGCAGGTATTCCAGGATCTGTTGGTGGTGCGGTATTTATGAATGCGGGCGCCTATGGCGGGCAAACCGATATGGTTGTATCGGCAGTTACAGCAATCATGCCAGATGGACATATTCAAATGTTTTCTGCACATGAGCTTGAGTTTGGTTACCGAAAGTCTGTTTTTCAAAAAAATGGTGGTGTTATATTGAGTGTCACATTTGCATTGATACCAGATTCTAAACGTAACATACAGTTAAAAATGGACGATAATAATTTTCGACGGGCAGATAAGCAGCCATTGAACTATCCTTCCAATGGTTCAGTTTTTAAGCGACCAGAGGGTTATTTTGCTGGTAAATTAATTATGGATTCAAATCTTCAGGGTGCACGCATTGGCGGTGTTGAAGTATCAAAAAAACATGCTGGATTCATGGTGAATGTTGGTAATGGTACTGGTAATGATTATGAAGATTTGATCAAATACGTTCAAGCGACGGTTAAAGATAAATTTAATGTGACGTTAGAAACCGAAGTACGTATCATGGGAGAACGTTAAGTTTATGGTCATAATAGAATTAATTGTTATATTAATTGTGTCAGTTACAATATCAAACGTCATTTCACATTTTATTCCTGATGTACCAATCAGCTTATTCCAAATTGCTATTGGACTTGTATTATCATTAATATTTGGTGTTTTTATTCAAGTTGATTCACACTGGTTTATGTTATTATTTGTAGCGCCATTGTTATATAATGATGCTTGGCGATTTCCAAAACATGAACTTTGGGAATTGCGAGGACCTATTTTAGGCAACGCAATTGTACTCGTTTTACTGACAACATTGGTTGGTGGTTTTTTTATACACTTATTGATGCCACAGTTTCCAAAATCTGTCGCTTTGGCTTTGGCAGCCGTTGTTTCACCAACAGACCCTGTTGCAGTCCAAGCCATTGCTAGGCGTGTTAAACTACCAAGTAACGTGTTACATATTGTTTCAGGTGAAAGCCTTATAAATGATGCGAGCGGTCTTGTAAGTTTTAATACAGCGATTAAAGCGACTGTTGCTGGTACTTTTTTACTTAGTGGGGCGATAGGTAATTTTTTTTGGATGACAGTTGTTGGACTAACCGTTGGATTAGTATTGGGAACACTTTTAAATTGGTTAAATGATGTATTTGATCGTGTGGGCCTAAATGATGTTGTATTTCATACAGTAACAACATTGTTAGCGCCATTTCTGATTTATTGGGCTGCAGAAGATCTGCTACACTCTTCAGGTGTTATTGCAGTTGTTGCAGGGGCTATTTTAACAAAAGTATTAAGTGACCAACATGTTGATGCGCGTAGTCCAGAGGTTGCAGTAACAGCTGTTAGAACATGGGAAATATTTGTATATTTACTCAATGGTGTTATTTTTGTGTTACTAGGTATCGAATTACCACCAGCTGTTTCTGCAGTAGTTCAAAGTACACAAATGCATACAGGACGAGCCATTTTTTATGGTATTGTTGTTTGGTTCATTGTTTTCATTATTAGAGTAATTTGGGCATATGGTAATCAAAGCATTTTATATGTTAAAAATAGGGACATCAAGCCATCGTTCAAAACAGCTGTGACATCTGGATTAACAGGCGTACGAGGGGCTGTTACAATGGCGGCTGTTATGACTGTGCCGACAGTTATTAGTGATGGTTCAGCTTTCCCACAAAGGGATCTATTAGTCTTTATAGCTGCTGTAGTTGTGATTGTTAGTTTGCTTGTGGCAACAATAATGCTACCAATTGTGACTAAAGAACGTTCAGCTCATGATTTTACGCAACCAGAAATGTCAGATTCGGAAGTGACAACAAATGAAACAAGCAAACCGGAAATGACTGAATCACAGGCGCGTATATTTGCTATTCAAGTCGGTATTCAAACCTTGCGTGAACAGCAACGAGAAGAGAATCGTGCAATTATTTATGAGCTAATTACTCGTAAACAAAGAACAATTGTACGCATTAAGCGTCAATTGATCGGTGATAAAACTGGATATAAAAGTGTGGATGATTCAGAGTTACGACTAATTGCACTGAAAGCACAGCGTGATCGATTGCAACAGTTGCTTGTTAATGAAGATATTTCACCACTAACATTCTCATCACAATCTAGACGTTTAGAACGATTAGAAAATTTGATAAATGCGGACAAGTACTATCATTTTTCTTCACAATGGTTATGGGTGCTTATCCGACGAGGTTTCCGTAGTGTACGTGTATGGCTTTCTGATGAAACGAGTGAAAAGATAAGAAATGAAACTTCATTAGCTGTGCGCGAAACATCCAAGTCAGCAATTAAAGCATTATCTGTTCATATGGAGCAGCATAACGGGGATACGGTCACAAATCGTGTAGAACGTCAACATGCTTATAATTTGATTGTTAGCTATCGCTATCGTATTGAAAACGAAAAGCATGAGGATACGCAACAGCAACGTGAAATAGATGACAAATTGCGCATGGACTTAGAGTTAAAAGCATTAAATGCGCAACGTGAGACGATTCAAAATCTATACGAACAAGGCAGAATTACCCGACAAGCAGGTATTAATATTAGGCAGTTTATTAATTTTTCTGAAACGTCTGCGCTGGCTGGAAAAGATGAATCGTGATTTTAAAAATCAGTTATTGTAATTCGTTACCAACAGAAATAAGAAAATAGTGTGCAACAAGCGCTAGTATTTAAACGACATAAAGGAGAAAACATGTTATCGTACCTAACAACGAATAATTTTATGCACGCAGTAGATATCATGATTATTTGGTTTTTACTGTATAAAATTATTCAATTTATGGAAGGCACACGTGCATTACAAATTCTATTTGGCGTTGGCACGGTGATTTTAGTCAAAGTCGTTAGCTGGTATCTTGGATTGATGACCTTATCATGGGTAATGGATCAATTGATTACTTGGGCACCTATTGCTTTGGTTGTTATCTTTCAACAAGAAATTAGGCGTGGGTTGGAAAGTTTGGGACGTCGCTTGACCGTTCGCCGTGCACGAATTGATAATGCGGTCGAACATCAGTTAATCAAAAGCTTAGATTCAGCATTACAATATATGTCCAAAAGGCGTATTGGTGCCTTGATTACTATTCAACGTGAAGCCAATTTAGATGAATATATTAAAACGGGCATTAAGTTAGATGCTAATATTACTGGTCAATTATTAATTAATACCTTTATACCAAACACGCCACTTCATGATGGTGCAGTGATTATAAGTAAAGATCGTATTGCTGTAGCAGCAGCCTATCTACCACTTTCAGAAAGTACGCGAATTCCAAAGGAGCTCGGAACCAGGCATCGTGCGGCAGTTGGTATTTCTGAGGCGAGTGATGCCATCACTGTAGTGGTTTCAGAAGAAACTGGCGAAATTTCCATTACGCAAAAAGGTGATTTACTCCGTCATATGGACCAAGAGAGTTATATTAACTTTTTCGAACGTCAGTTTTTACCTGCTATAGATGGTGCTGTTGGTAAAAATCATTGGTGGCGTAAAGGAGGGCGAATACGATGAAAAAAATAGGACAGTCAAGAATTGTTAATGTTGTCATTGCCTTTGTCATTGCTATTTTGTTATCATCCTATGTCTTAAGTACAAAATCCACAAGCTCTACGACGAACGGTTCAAATAATTTTTCAACATTGATTCCAGAAAAAAAAGCATCACTTAATGTTGCCTTAAATGTTCAGTTTAACAATGATAAGTATGTTGTTATTGGAGCACCAGCAACGGTGCAGGTCGATATTCAAGGATCAGGAGCATTGGTTTCTGCAACCCAAAGTCGAAATGATATTCAGGCAACTATAGATTTACGTGGTTTAAAACCTGGTAAGCGAACCGTTGCTGTGGCATTACGCGGTGTCAACGCATCGCTTACTTCAACAATTAATCCACAAAAAGTAACAGTGACAATTGCCAACAAAACCTCCAAAACTTTGCCAGTTGACGTGAGTTATTCTAGAGAAAATATTGCACAAGGGTATACAGCCAGTGACCCAACTTCAGACGTCAAACATATTACAATTAGCGGTCCTCAGACTAACGTTGATGCAGTTAGCACTGTTGTAGCACGTATGGATTTACCAACTGGGGCAAAAGAACCACTCACCCAGTCTGTTAGGCTTGTCGCATTGGATCGAAATGGTAATGAAGTTGAAGTGAATTTGGATCGTCGTACGGTCAATGCATCATTAACGATTGCACCCGAAGATTCAAAACGACTATCATTAGTCGCTGATGCTAAAAATGGTGGCGCTAACAATTATCAGATTAACTTTGATCCCAAAACTGTTATAGCATATGGATCATCCGATATACTCAATACAATGACTAGTATTACAGTGCCAGTTGATGTTGGCAACATCAGCAATAAAGAAACGATTGAAGTCGAGTTGCCTAATATTTCTGGTATTGTACATTATGACAGGTTGAAAGTTAAGGTAACAGTATCACAACAAGAAAAAAGTAGCAGTAGTAGTGATAGTTCAAGTACAAACGCGAGTTCATCTTCTGCAGGATCATCCAGCTCATCGGATTCCAGCGATACAAGTGATGCCAATTCTGCAAGTAGTAACTAGAGAATGTGAGAGAAAAACATGTCAGATATTAAATTAAAATATTTTGGAACAGATGGTGTGCGTGGTATTGCAAATGAAACATTAACACCTGAACTAGCCTTTCGTTTAGGTCGTGCAGGTGGTGCAATTTTGACGCAACACGCAGAGGGTAATAAAAAGCCCGTTGTGATCGTAGGACGCGATACGAGAATCTCTGGTGAGATGTTACAGCAATCAATTATTTCCGGGTTTTTATCAGTGGGAATAGATGTTTTACGTTTAGGAATTATTACGACACCAGCAGTTGCTTTTTTGGTACAAAATTTAGAGGCAGATGCTGGTGTACAAATTACAGCATCGCATAATCCAGCAGCAGATAATGGTATTAAATTCTTTGGTAAAGATGGTTTTAAATTATCTGATGAACTTGAATATGAAATTGAGCAGTTGTTAGATGAACCAAATGATACATTACCAAGACCCAGCGCTGACGGATTAGGTGTTGCTAATAACTATCCTGAAGGTGCTCTCAAGTATATGAGCTTTTTACAAAAAACAATTCCAACCGATCTAGCAGGTATGCGTGTCGCACTTGACGGCGCCAATGGGGCTACAAGTGGTTTGTTGGCACGATTATTTGCGGATTTGAATGCAGATTTTGTTACCATGGGAACGGAGCCCAATGGTTTAAATATTAATGACGGTGTCGGTTCAACACATCCGGAGGCATTGGCAGAGCTTGTTAAAAATGATGATGTACAGGCTGGTTTGGCGTTTGATGGCGATGGGGACCGTTTAATTGCAGTTGATGAGAATGGTGAAATTGTCGATGGTGACAAAATTATGTTTATCATTGGTAAATTCATGAACGAGCAAGGGCGCCTCAAGCATAGTACCGTTGTGTCCACAGTGATGAGTAACATTGGTTTTTACAAAGCATTGACAGAAAACAATATGACAAGCGTAAAGACTGCTGTGGGTGATCGTTATGTCATGGCAGAAATGCTTGAATCAGATTATAATCTTGGTGGTGAACAATCTGGACATATTATTTTCCGTGATTGGGCTACAACTGGGGATGGCCTACTGACTGCCTTACAACTGCTTTATGTTATGAAAGAAACAGGAAGCACACTATCAGAATTAGCTAGTGATGTTCAAGTTTATCCACAAAAGTTAGTAAACATTAAGGTCAAGGATAAAGTTGCTATTCAACGAAATCCGGCCGTAGTAGGTAAGATTGCTGAAGTAGAGGCAGAAATGGCTGGGGATGGTCGTGTTCTTGTACGACCTTCAGGAACAGAATCATTGCTTCGTGTCATGGCTGAAGCACCGACAACTGAACTTGTAGAACGTTATGTTGAAATGATTGCTTCAGTTGTTCGTGATCAGTCGACTAACTAAAACCAAAAAAGTGCTAAATTTATTAAAAATAAGGCGCTTTTTTTGATATAATAAGATATAAAACTATGATCTCAAAGGAAAGAGCCGTGTCACAAGACATTTTTAAAAAACATTTATTAACAGAATTCAATATTCAATTTAACGATGAATCTTTGCTGCAGGAAGCTTTGACACAGCGTAATTATTTAAATGAACATCAAGAGGTCAGTGGTCGTGATTATCAACGATTAGAGTTTTTAGGTGACTCTGTGATGCAAGTTTCGGTGGCTGAATATCTTTTTAAGCGTTATCCTAACTGGCATGAGGGACAACTCACAGAGATGCGAATCACAATGGTTCAAACACGATCATTTGCACATTTTTCACGCGTAGCGCATTTGAATGAGGGCATTCGTCTAGGTAAAGGTGAAGAAATGTCTGGTGCACGTAATCGTGATTCACTTTTAGAAGATATTTGGGAAGCCTTCATTGGTGCTTTATATTTGGATCAAGGAATGGATGCTGTACGAGCATTCTTAGACCAAACATTATTTGCAGCAATAGATACCGATTTTTTTGACAGATTTATTGACTTTAAGAGTCGGTTGCAAGAGAAACTTCAAAAAAACGGTGCGGTCGATATTTATTATCGTACTGAAAGTGAGCAACAACTACCGGATAACTCACAACTATTTGAAGCCAGTGTATCGGTTGCTGATCGTGAGTTAGCACGTGGTACTGGAAAATCAATCAAAGATGCTGAAAAATCTGCAGCACGCACAGCACTAAAATTATTGGAAGATAAGTAGTCTATGAAACTTAAATCACTTGAAATCAGTGGCTTTAAGTCTTTTGCTGATAAAACAATTATTGAATTCATGCCTGGTATGACTGGTATTGTTGGCCCTAATGGTTCTGGTAAATCCAATATTATTGAGGCAATACGTTGGGTTATGGGCGAACAAAGCGCCAAGGACTTACGTGGCACTAAGATGTCAGATATTATTTTTGGCGGCACCAATAAGAGAGGTGCTTTAAGCCGTTCCGAAGTATCGATGACTTTTGATAATTCAGATCACTACGTCAAGTCAGAATTTAACGAAATTCGTATCACTAGAAAGTTGTATCGTTCTGGAGAGAGTTCATATCAAATTAACGGTGTTGATAGCCGATTGCGTGATATTCATGAATTATTTATGGATACTGGACTTGGTAGAGAAAGTTTTTCAATTATATCTCAAGGGCGTGTGGAAGGCATATTCAATGCTAAACCAGAAAATCGACGTGGCATTATTGAAGAAGTTGCAGGCGTTTATAAGTATAAACAAAACAAAGAACGTGCCCAAAAAGAATTAGTGCAAACAAGTGATAATCTAGCACGAGTTGCTGATATCATTCATGAAATTCAAGATCGAATTGCGCCACTTGCAGAACAATCAGCACAAGCAACGGACTATATTGCACAAAAGGAACGCTTTGAAAAATTAGATACGTTAAGCTTGGCTCTGACATACCAGAATTTAGAAATACAAATCAAAGAAGCAACGGACAAAGTTGAAACACAAGATACTCGTGTTAACCAAATCAAATCGTCGCTAGATGTCGTTCATAAGTCACTGTCAGAACAACGTCAAGAGCGTGTGAGTACACAACTCAAACGAGATAAATTACAACAAGATATCTTATACAATACACAAGAACGAGAACGATTAATCGGTGCTAGAAATCTTAGTACACAACAAATTGAGGCCTTAGAACAAAGTATTATACAAACGGGTAATCAAGAAACAGACTGGTTAACACGTTTAGATAGTATTGACTCTAATATTGATGAAATAAATGCTGAAAAGAAGCAGTTACAAATACAAAAAGGTAATTTGCAAAACCAAATTTCAGCTTTTGATGTCGCGATCCAAGCAACTGTACAAAATGAATTACAAGGAAAAATTGACAATCATCGTCACGATTATATTCAAACCATGCAAGATATTGCGGCCTTGCGTAACGCAGTACAATCTGATGAAAAATCAAAGGAACGTTTAACTAAACGAGCACAGTCGTTATCACAACAATTGACAAAGGAATCTTCAATTTTAACTACTTTACAGGAGTCCTTAAAAGAAACAAATCAAAATGATAACCCGCATGTTGAACAGTTACAGCAGAATGTTGATAAGCTGCAAGATCGTTATGAACAAGAAATACTGAATCATCAAAAGCATGAAAAACGTTGGTACAGTGTCCTAAATGATTTAAATAAATTACGTAGTCAGCGAGATGCCTTATCTGCACTAGATGATTATGCGGGGTTCTATCAGGGTGTACGTGCGTTAATGCAACCGCATACACGACAAAAGTTTTCTGGTATTAAAGGTGTCGTTGCTGAATTGATGAATGTTCCAGCTGATTATACGCAAGCAGTAGAAACAGTTTTGGGTGCTGCATTACAACAGGTTGTTGTAGATACCACAGCAACAGCCAAGCAAGTGATTCAATATCTCACTCAAAAGCGTGCTGGTCGTGTGACTATTTTGCCGATTGATACAATTAAACCCAAGTATCTAACTGCCATTGAAAATATTAGATTGATAGATGGATTTATAGGTATTGCAGCTGATTTAGTTGAAATGCCTGTGGATATGGGTGCTATTAAGTCAAGTTTATTAGGTAGTACAATAATTGCTAAAGACTTGAATGCAGCAACGCAAATTGCAAAAACTGGAAAATATCGTTTTAGGGTTGTGAGTTTAGATGGTCAGGTGGTTAATGCTGGTGGGTCAATGACGGGTGGCGCACATCAAAAATCTAACACAATGATTTTGAGTCGTCAAAATGAATTGAGTCAGCTAAACGTTAAAGTTGAAGAGATAACTCAGAAAACTGAGTCATTGGAAGCTACTGTACAAAAACAAAGTGTCCAAACAGATACACTAAAAAAAGAATTGGCGTTGGCACAAAAATTATTATTAACAGCTAAGAATGAAACAGCACAAGTTGATTATGATTTAACGCGAAAGCAGGATGCAGTTAAGCAACAGCAACGTGTTGTGCAAGTGTTGCAGATGGAAAATCAAGATATTAATACACAACTGAATGATAACAATACTCAGTTACGTGTTAATGTTCAAAAAATAGAAGCAGCACAGATTTTACAAAAGGAACAAGAGCTTGAGGAAAAACAGTTAGATCAAGCACTTTTAGATGTTTCAAATCAATCACAAATTAGCAGTGAACAAAAAAGTATTGTTCAGACAGCTTATGCAACGGTTCAGACTAAAATAGATAGCTTAGGTGCACAGCTTGCACAATTAGGTACGCAACGTGACGATGCGCAAATGCAATTAAGTCGCATTCAAAAAGAACTAGAGGCAGCTAACAATCAATTGGGTCATGCTAAAGCAGACGCTAAAAATGTAGAAAAAGTTGATGGTATAACAACGCAACTTCAGGTTATGCAAACTCAGTTTGATGAATATACTACTGTATTAAATCAATTGTCAGATTCAATCATCATACTAGAAAATCAATTTACAAAACAACAAGAAACTCTACGAATCAATGTTAATACACAAAATCATTCAGTTGCAGAATTAACACGAATTAAGACGCAACTTGATAGCATAAAAACCCAATTATTAACACAATATGATATTGTAGATATAACAGATATTGTCAAGTCACATCAAATTGATGAATTATCTGAACTTAAAACGCAGTTAGGTTTATTACGGCGTAGTTTAGATGAAATTGGTTCAGTTAATTTGAGTGCAATTGCAGAGTATGAATCAGTCAATGCGCGTTTTGAATTTTTGACCAAGCAGCGCAATGATTTGAAAGATGCGCGTGATACGCTGTTGCAAACAATTGATGAGATGGATAGTGAGGTTCAAATCCGTTTTAAACAAACATTTGATGCCGTTGCAGCAAAATTCTCAATTATTTATGAGCAAATGTTTGGTGGTGGTCGTGCCGAAATTCGTTTAACAGATCCAAAGCATCTTTTGACTACTGGGATAGACATTATAGCGCAACCGCCTGGAAAAAAGTTTCAGCAAATGAGCTTATTGTCTGGTGGCGAAAAAGCATTGACGGCTATCACGCTGTTGTTTGCAATTTTACATGTCAGACCTGTACCATTTGTCGTTCTTGATGAAGCAGAAGCGGCATTAGATGAAGCAAACGTTGATCGATTTGCTAATTATTTATATCATTTTTCTGGTGATACACAGTTTATTGTTATCACACATCGTAAGGGTACAATGATGAAAGCTAATTTATTGTATGGTGTGACAATGCAGGAAGCTGGTGTATCTAAAATGATTGCTGTGGATTTGGATAAGGCAGCAGAAAGCGTAGGCTAATATGGGATTATTTGATATTTTTCGCAAAAAGAAAACTGAAGAAATTGATGAAGCAGTAGAATCAACAGATGAATTAGTATCCGAGCAAGAAAACTCGGATGAACCGTCTGATGAAATCGAAGTAGCAAATCAAAGTAGTGATGAAACACAGACAACAACACCTGAATATGTTTCTGAAAACCAGGAAATAACAGCAGAAGTTGAAGAACAACAAATATACGATAAAGGGTTAGAAAAATCGCGTACTGGTTTTTCTGCAAGATTCAATAAATTTTTAGCAAATTTCCGTTCAGTCGATGAAGATTTTTTTGAGGACTTAGAAGAAACTCTAGTTGGTGCTGATGTCGGTTTTGATATGGCAATTAAAATTTCAGACGAATTGCGTGAAGAAGTGAAATTAGAAAACGCTAAACGCAAGGAAGATGTGCGCGATGTCATTATAAAAAAATTGGTTGATCTGTATGAAGCTGATGGTGTGAATGAAGATGGCACAATGCATTTTAATTTGCAGGGCACAACTGTTATTTTATTAGTTGGCGTTAACGGTGTTGGTAAAACCACGACAATTGGTAAACTTGCCACCAAGTATCAGCAACAAGGTAAGTCAGTTTTACTTGCAGCAGCAGATACTTTTCGTGCTGGTGCAACCAAGCAATTACAGGAATGGGGCAAACGTGCAGGAGTTCCAGTAGTGTCTGGTAAAGAGAAAGCTGACCCAGCCTCAGTTGTCTTTGAAGCCGTAACAAAAGCACGTGATGAAAACTATGATGTTTTATTTGTTGACACAGCTGGTCGCCTACAAAATAATGTTAACTTGATGCAAGAACTAGAAAAGATGAAACGTATTATTAAGCGTGAGATTCCTAGTGCACCACATGAAGTACTTTTAGTACTTGATGCTACAACAGGTCAAAATGCATTGCAACAAGCAAAACTATTTAAAGATTCTTCAGATGTTACTGGTATTGTTTTGACAAAAATGGATGGTACTGCAAAAGGTGGTATGGTTTTTGCCATTAGAAATGAGATGCATTTGCCTGTGAAGTGGGTTGGTTTTGGCGAAAAAGCCAGTGATTTACGCGAATTTAAATCAGAAGAATTTATTTATGGGCTGTTTAAGGATCTAATTGCATGAATTTTAAAGAGAAAAATCATATTAATGCCTTATTTGGTTTCTATGGCGAGTTACTAACGACCAAGCAACAAGACTATTTACGTTACTATTTTGAAGACGATTTTTCAATTGTTGAAATTGCAGAAGTAGAAGTAGTCAGTCGCCAAGCAGTATCTGATAATATTAAGCGTGGTATTGACCAACTTGTAAAATATGAACAAGTTTTACATCTTCAGGCTAATTTTGAAGCGCGTTCGAAAATTGAAATTGCAGTACAAGATTACATTGCAGTGTATTATAATGAAGATGTAAGACTTAAAGAACTTGTTTCTCAACTTATGGCACATGAGATTGAAGACTAAAATTATACTCTAAAAAGGGGAAAAGTGTTCGGTGTTTAAAAATATATATGGTTATAAAATTGTATATTTTATGCGTTCACTCTAATATTATATTATGGCTTTTGAAAATTTAACTGAGCGCCTTTCTAAGGCGATGAAGAATCTAACCGGTCGTGGCCGGGTGAGTGAAGAAGATCTCCGTGCAACAATGCGGGAAATTCGTTTAGCGTTGTTAGAGGCCGATGTTAATTATGGCACAGTGAAAAAATTTGTTGCCAATGTTCGAGAAAAGGCAAGTGGTGCTGATATTTTAGAAGGTTTAAATCCAGCACAACAAATTGTCAAAATAGTTAATGATGAGTTAACAGCAACAATGGGTGAAGAGGCAGTGCCTTTGAATAAATCACCTAAAATTCCTACAATAATCATGATGGCCGGCTTACAAGGTGCAGGAAAAACAACAACAGTTGCCAAGTTAGCTTATAAATTAAAACAAGAACAACATGCACGACCACTATTGATCGCTGCTGACGTTTACCGACCCGCAGCAATTGATCAATTGGAAATATTGGGACGTGACTTGGAGATACCAGTTTTTCAAATTGGAACAGATGTTGATCCACGAGAAATTGTTCGTCAAGGTTTAGCGCAAGGTATTGCAAATAAAAATGATTATATATTCATTGATACGGCAGGGCGTCTGCAAATTGATGAAGAATTGATGCAAGAACTTAAGGATATAGCAAATATAGCACAACCAAACGAAATTTTACTAACCGTTGATGCTATGACTGGACAAAATGCGGCTGAAACAGCTAAAGGCTTCTCAGAAGCACTTGATTTAACAGGTGTTGTTCTAACTAAATTAGATGGTGATACGCGTGGTGGTGCGGCGTTATCAATTCGTGATGTGACTGGTAAGCCAATTAAGTTTATTGGACAAGGTGAAAAGCCAACGGATCTTGATGTTTTCTACCCTGAGCGTATGGCATCGCGTATCTTGGGTATGGGTGATGTTCTTACACTGATTGAAAAAGCACAACGTGATTTTGACGAAGAAGCGCAAGCTAAACAGCTTGAAAAAATGCGCCAAAACACTTTTGATTTCAATGATTTCGTTGCGCAACTCAAACAAGTTCAGAGTATGGGACCAATGGAAGATTTATTGAAAATGATTCCAGGTATGGCGAATAATCCTGCTTTAGCAAATGTGAATATTGATGCTAAGCAATTTTCACACTTAGAAGCTATTGTGAGTTCAATGACACCGGCTGAACGTGAAGATCCAGACTTGATTAATCCTTCACGTCGTCGCCGTTTGGCTGCTGGTGCTGGTCGTCCAATCGTTGAAGTCAACCGTATGATAAAACAATTTGACCAGATGCGTAAAATGATGAATCAAGCGACAAATGGTAATTTTGGTGGTATGGATAAAATGATGGGTGGTGCCGGTTTAGATATGTCCGCAATGATGGGTGGCGGGGGTATGCCATCTGGTAATTTTGGTCAGAAGGTCCAAAACTTTGCAATTAAGCAAGCGGCACGTCGACTGCAAAAGGCCAAAAAAAAGCGTGGTAAAAAGTAATGAAGCGGCTAGAAGTGGTATTGCCTACGTTCGTTTTTGTTGTCTTACTTGGTGCTAATCTACTCAATGCGCCTCACTTGTCGTTGTTAGTCATAGTAAGTGTTGTACTATTATCTGCGATTCCGAGTCTCGTGGTGTTTGGTTTGATTAAATTTTTAACGTGGTGGATGTTGCGTTAAAAATATTTTTTTAAAATCAATGTGACATGACGAAAGCATTTGAAACTAAAGGAGAAATATGTCGATTAAATTAATTGCCTCAGATCTTGATGCGACGTTTTTAAAAAACGATAAAACATTTAATGAAGTCTTATTTCAAGAAGTACTTGATAAATTACATGCAAAAGGTGGACAATTTGTTGTTGCCACTGGTAACCATGTTCAGAAAGTTCAAGACTACTTTAAAAATTTTGATGGTCAGTATCAATTAATTGCAAATAATGGTGCTGAGGTTATTTTGGATGGTAAATTAACTCATGTTTGGTCAGTGCCAGAAGATGTCCCTGCTATAATTGATAAACTAGCTGATAAGTATGTTGATCAAATTCAGTTGGGCGTATCATTTGTTGCCGCTGATAAGGCTTTTGCAATTGTTAAACGACCTAACGACGAGCAACTTGAATTTTCAAAAAAATATTTTGAAAATTTGACAATTATTCAGTCTGTTACTGAAATAAATGAGCCAATTTTAAAAATATCTTTGGTTTTACCTGACTTAGAGTATGAATTTATGCGCGAAGTGAAATTACTTCTGGGAAATAGAATTCATGTCACGACATCAGGTTATGGTGCGATTGATATTGTGAATTCTGAGGTTAATAAAGCAAATGCCTTGAGCTATATTGCAGATACACTTCACATCTCCCCCTCTGAAATCATGGCTTTCGGTGATGGTTTAAATGATTTAGAAATGTTGGAATATGTTGGGCAACCTTTTGCTATGACGAATTCAGACCAAGAACTGTTTCAACATGATTTTTCACGTAGTGTGACAGATAATGATAATGACGGTGTTTTGAAGACAATTTTAGAAAAATTATAACACGCTTATTAGCGTGTTTTTTTGTGAATTTTTTTAAATGATTGTTAGGTATTACAATTATAAATGGAAAAAAACTATTATAATTGGCATGATCTAATACTTTTTGTCAAAAATTAGATGAGTATTTCCGGAAGTATGTGGCAAGTAATTCAATAGAAATGTAAGCGCTTTCTTGATAAACTAAAGGTAGTTAAATTAAGTAGGAGGAAGGAAAATGCAGAACAAATTACCAAAAGACTTTCTTTGGGGTGGCGCTGTTGCTGCGCATCAATTAGAAGGTGGTTGGCAAGAAGGCGGTAAAGGCCTTAGTGTAGCTGATGTTATGACTGTTGGCACACCTACTCATGAGCGATCAATTACAGATGGTGTGATGGCAAACGAGTATTATCCCAATCATGAAGCAATTGATTTTTATCACCGTTATAAAGAAGATATCGCTTTGTTTAAAGAAATGGGTTTTAAATCTTTTCGGACATCCATTGCTTGGACTAGAATATATCCTACAGGAGAGGAAACTGAGCCAAACGAAGCAGGTCTTCAATTTTATGACGATTTGTTTGATGAATTGATAAAAAATAATATTGAGCCGATTATTACGCTCTCACATTTTGAATTACCATATAATTTAGTGACGAAGTATGGTGGTTTTCGTAATCGAAAGTTAATTGATCTGTTTGTTAAATTTGCTGTGACTTGTTTTGAACGTTATAAAAATAAAGTTAAATATTGGATGACGTTTAATGAAATTAACAACCAAGCAAATTATGAAAGCGATTTTCTAGTATTTACTAATTCAGGTTTGCGATATAAGCCAGGTGAAAACCGAGAGGAAGGCATGTATCAATCAGCTCATAACGAACTGGTAGCAAGTGCACGAGCAGTCAAATTAGGGCATGAAATTAATCCGGATTTTCAAATTGGTTGCATGATTGCAATGGGACCAGTTTATCCGGCAACAATGAATCCAGACGACGTTTTGGCAGCTCAAAAAATGATGGAGAAAAACTATTTCTTTGCAGATGTGCATGTCAATGGTGTTTATCCAGCGTTTTTGAAAAAATATTGGGCACGAAAGGGATTCGATATTAACATAACAGAACAGGATTTGGAAGATTTAAAAAACGGAACAGTTGATTACATCGGATTTAGTTATTACATGTCACATGCTGGTAAAAAAGAAAGTAATATCCAATTTGATGACATGACGCCACAAAATAGCACAGTTCGTAATACTTATTTAGAGGCAAGCGATTGGGGTTGGCAAATTGATCCTAAGGGTTTGCGTTATGCACTGAATTGGTTTACGGATAAATATCATTTACCATTATTTATTGTTGAAAATGGTTTCGGTGCGTATGATAAAGTTGAAACGGATGGAGCCATACACGATGATTATCGTATTAGTTATTTAAGAGAGCATATTCGTCAAATGACTTTGGCTGTAGTAGAAGACGGTGTTGATCTAATCGGCTATACACCTTGGGGATGTATTGATTTAGTATCAGCTGGTACTGGCGAAATGGATAAACGTTATGGTTTTATCTATGTGGATAAAAATAATAAAAACGAAGGAACATTAAGGCGTAGTAAAAAAGATTCGTTTTATTGGTATAAGGCAGTCATCGCTTCAAACGGTGATAACCTTGATTAGAAAGGAAGATATATCATGAAAAAAGCGTTAATTATTTGTGCGGCTGGCATGTCATCATCAATGATGGCTAAGAAAACTACTGATTATTTTAAGGAACGAAATATTGATATTGAAATGGATGCTATTACAGCAACAGAAGGTGAGGAAGCAATCCGTGAAAGCGATTTTGATCTATTTTTAGTTAGTCCTCAGACCACTATGTACCTTGATAATTTTAAAAAAGTAGGCCAAGAAGTAGGAAAACCTGTCGTTTCAATTCCATTCAATGCCTATATTCCGATACCAATGGGCATTGAAAAGATGGCTAAATTAGTTGAAGCAAATACTTGAATGTGACGTGAGGCATGGCTAATGATGAAGCAAAAAGAGAATGATTTACTACGTTATTTACTAGATAACCAAGATCATTTTGTGACTAGTGAGGAACTTGCTGAAGTCTTATCATTATCATCAAGAACTATTCGCAATTATGCTAAAAGATTAAAAACGCAGTTAAATATGCATGGTGCAACATTTGAAGCTAAGCCAAGTTTGGGTTATCGATTACACATTTCTCAGCCAGTTGCATTTGATTTATATTTGACTAAAAATTATCAATTAGCTGATGATTCTGTTGAAATTGATGTGTCAGACCGTCAAAAGTATATTTTAAATAAACTTGTCATTGAGAATGAGGCATTTCCAATTGATGATCTCATGGATCGTTTATTTGTTACGCGTTCAACTTTATCAAAAGACTTGTCCATGATTCGAAAAGAGTTAATGCCATATGAGTTAGTCATTGACAGTAAACCAAATAAAGGCATATTTATTACAGGATTAGAACGTAACAGACGTCATTTTATTTTAGACTATTTTTTTAATCATAGTGATAATTCATTGCAACATTATATGTCAAATAAGTCATTTTTTAAAAGGATTAGTTTCGATCAAATAACAATTATCGTACTTGATGAATGTCGTGAGTCGGGTATTCATCTGACGGACTTTACAATTCAAAATATTGTTTTATATCTTGCTTTAAGTGTACAACGCATGGCAGAAGGATTTGAATTACAAAACATACAACTTGATGACAAAGTAGAAACACGAAGTGTATACATTGTGGCTCAAAAAATTATTCGTCGTATTGAAAATGGGTATCAAATACATGTACCAGAAAGTGAAGTTGAGTACCTCACAATTCAGCTATTAGCTAACGGAAAAAATACGACAATAATTAGTGATGCTGGTATACATGATGATATTGATTCTGTTTTACAAAAAATAGAATTAGAAATCGGATACCCAATATCACAAGACTATGAACTCAAAAAAAATTTAATTGAACATTTAAAACCGATGCTTGTGAGATTAGAACAAGGGTTACAGTTGAAGAATCCTTTATTACATGAAATTAAAACAAATTATTTACCTTACTTTTTAGATGCTAAGCGCTATATTAGCTGGTCCACATATTTATCGCAATTTGAAATAAATGATGATGAGGTAGCGTATTTGACACTTCACTTAATGGCAGCTGTAGAAAAATATCAAGACTTCAATAAACCACGAACCTTAATCATTTGTGCAACCGGTTATGGCTCTGCACAATTGTTGAAAAACCGTTTAAAAAAAGAATATAGTGAGTATCTAAATATTGTTGGCGTTAAGGGCTACTATGAAGTTGATAATTTGGCCTTAGCGGACGTTGATTTAATCATCAGTGCAATAGACTTATCAACGCAAATATTCAAGGTTCCTGTAATACAAGTCAGTATTTTTCTAACAGAAAGTGATATTAAAAAGATCAATCATTTCTTTTATCATTCACGTACAAATTTAAATCATCATATTGAAATTAATGACGAAAGTTCGCTGGAGAATGATCAGTTGAATTACTTTGAGCAATTCACGGATGAATCGTATTTTAAAATATGGCAAGACTCGACCACGCGAGAAGAGGTATTGGATCAGTTAAGTGATATGGTAACTAAAAATGAGTCAACAAGTTTTAAAAAAGAGTTATTAGATCAAATTGATCAAAGAGAATTGTTAAGCGCAATCACTTTTAGCAATACAATTGCGGTACCACATCCAGCAAAAGCTCTAAGTAAAGTACCTCAAATCGCTATTGGTGTGATACCAAATGGTCTAAAATGGTCGGATAAATATACAAATATCAAACTTGTATTTCTTTTGTCACCGTCATATTGGAATAATCAAGGTTTGACAGCGATAACGCAAACAATTGTTGCGTTAGTCGAAAATCCAGAAGCGCAATCAGATTTGATTTCAGTAAAAGATTTTTATGATTTTCAACAAAAATTTGTATTATTGATGAAAGGGGGTAGAAAGCATGAATTCAGAAGAAATACAGGTCATCGCATTTGAAATTATCTTTCATAGTGGTAACTCACGTACCAATGTACACGAAGCTTTTGATGCTATGCGCCACAAAGATTTTGAATTGTCAGACCAAAAGCTATCAGATTCAAATAAAGAGTTATTATTAGCACACAAATCACAAACAAAATTGCTTCAAAATTATGCTTCTGGAACAAAAATTGATATGGAAATTATATTAGTTCATGCGCAAGACCATCTCATGACTACGATGACCTTACGAGAAATGGCAATTGAAATGCAAGCCTTATATAAGGAGGTTAAAACAATTGAAGACAGCAAAGAATCAACAAGGTAAAATGATATTACCAAAAAAATCTAAGTTGATGACCGATGACATTGAAAAAAATCGTAAAGATATGAGTCTCAAGAATATGCAATTTAATCGTTTTCTTTTTATTCGTTATGCGACGGCTTTCTTTTTCTTTGTTAATTTGTATTGGGCATTAATCATGAGACAGACCTTGATTGTACTAATTCCGATAGCTATTATGATAGTTGCTTCGCTTGCTATTGTTGAGCAAATTAAATTATTTGGTCAGCATGATAATCAATTAAGGTACTCGAAGTTTTACTTTAGATCACAATTATTAGTCAATATTGTACTCATGGTGAGTACAATAACACCAGAATTTGTAACATTATTTCGATTTGTAAATAATACGAGTCAAAATAGATTAATCATTTTAGTAACGTTATTACTTGGATCTATTATTGTTATGTTAGTTAACCAACGATTAAATTTAATTGCAAGTAACCATGATAAGTACTATTCACGTTTGGTAGCTTATCAAATTGCTCTCAAGAATAACAAGGAGATGAAATAGTTATGGAAAATGGACGTTTGTTTAATTTCTTACAAAAAATGCTATTAAAGCCAATGACAAAAATAGCACAATATAGGATAGTTCGTGCTATTATGGCGGCAGGAATGGCTTCAATTCCGTTTACAATTGTAGGATCAATGATATTGGTATTAAATATATTACCAACAGTATTTCCGTTTTTAACCACGTTTTTTAATGCAACATTCTTTAAGTTTAGTGACCTCTATATGATTGCTAATACTGCGACAATGGGAATTTTGGCAATGTATTTCAGTTTAGCAATTGGATTTGAATTAACACGCATCATTCAAACAGAGGACAAACTAAAAGTTGCGCCATTAAACGGTGCTTTCTTATCAATGTTTGCTTTCTTTATGTGTTTGCCAGAATTAGTTATGCGTGATGGTAAGATGGTTTTATTTAATGTTTTCAATGATAACGAAAAAGTGATTAATGGCTTTAGAATGACGAGCACAATTGATAGAATTGGTACAAGTGGCATCTTCACTGCTATTATTATGGCAATTTTAGCAGTATCATTGTATAGTTTCTGTGTGAGACATAATTGGACGATTAAAATGCCAGATGCTGTACCAGAAGGTGTTTCACGTTCCTTTACAGCACTGATTCCTACATTTGTTATTGCTCTTGTCGTAATAGTAATTAATGGTGGATTAGTGTTACTTGGAACAGATATTTTCAAAATGATTGCTATTCCATTTAGTTTCGTAACAAGTATGACAAGTACTTGGTTAGGTGTTATGGTTATTGAATTCTTGATTCATGCATTGTGGATTGTTGGTATTCATGGTGCTAATATTATCTCGGCATTTATTACACCAATTGTCTTAGCTAATATGGTAACAAATTCGCAAGGAGCCAACATACCTTTTGCCGGCGAGTTTAATAATGCGTTTGCCATTTTAGGAGGTTCAGGAGCAACATTGGGATTGTGTATATTTATTGCATTACTAGCACGTTCGGAACAATTGAAAGTGTTGGGACGTGCATCAATCGTACCGTCACTATTTAATATTAATGAGCCATTGATATTTGGCTTACCTATTGTTTATAATCCTTACCTTGCTATTCCGTTCTTCTTGGCACCAATGGTAACAGCATCAGTTGCATATGCAGCGATCAATTTCCACTTTATTCGACCTATTGTTATTCAAGCACCTTGGCCTTCTCCAGCAGGTGTTGGGGCATTTATATCTACTGTTGATTGGAGAGCGGCAATCTTAGCTATTATCTGTGTTATTATTGCCTTCTTAATTTATCTACCTTTTATTAAAATATATGATACAAAACTATATCGTGATGAACAAGGTATCACTGAAGCTTAAAATAACGTATCGTTGCAACATTGGTGTATACTCTGCTACAATGTTTTGAAGGAGTGACAGCATATGAAAAAAAAAGATGGGCACACACATACACGTTTTTCACATCATGGTTCTCATGAAAAACTAGAAAAATATATTGAACGAGCAATTTCACTAGGATTCACAGAATATGTCGTCACAGAACATGCGCCATTACCACAAAAATTTTTGGCTGAGTTCACTGGGCCAACTGACTCACGAGATAATTCTGCGATGCATTTAGATGAGTTGCCACTATATCAACAGGATGTTAAAGCTGTTCAGGAAAAATATGGTAGTCAGATATCTATTAAAAGTGGTTTTGAGATTGATTATTTATCTGACTACGAATCTGATATCAGGCAATTTATAATAGCCCAATCAGAATGGCTAGATGAGCTGGTTTTGTCAGTTCATTTTTTGCCAAATCACGATGCTTTTGTTGCACCAATTGACTATGACCCAGAAACTTTAAACACCTACTTTCCAGAAATTAAGCAAGCACCCCAAAGTGTTTTTAAAAATTATTTTGATACAATTCAAAAAAGCCTTGATTTTGCTGAAACATTACCTAAAAATGTAGTTATTAGAATTGGACATATGACATTAATTAGGAAATATCAAAAGTATTTTAATTTACCAAAATTTGATAGTAACAATCAAACACTCATTGATCAGTTATTACTAAAAATTAAACAAAATGATTTTCAATTAGATTTCAATACGGCCGGTTTTGCTAAGTCATATAACGGAGAAGCTTATCCAACACCAGACATTGTTAGAAAGGGGCAGCAACTTGGCATTAAATTTGTCTATGGATCAGATGCGCACGAAGTGAGTGCTATTGGTCAATTTTATGATTTAGCAGAGGCAATTGTTTCACAATGAGTAAGATAAGTATTGACATATAAATAAATGGGTGTATGATTAAGATAATCTAATACAAAATACTAAAATCGGAAGAGTAATCAAAATCACGCTGTACAGGAAGTGCTTAAGCTAACGCATTGAGATGAGCGCCTGCGTATTTGATGAAACACACCGATGAGTAGAATGATTAAATCATTCGGAAACTCCCGATACCGAGTATGCCTGTAATATCAGGTTAATGAGTAGGTGAATGTAAGTTTACCTAGAATCAAGGTGGGAACACGTGAAAACGTCCTTGCAAACTATTATTGTTAGTTTGCAAGGACGTTTTTAATTGTAAAAAATATTATAATTTGGAGAGATTAATGAGCGATAAAATTTTAGCAGCAGGGTCACATGACGAATTTGGTGAATCCTTGGTTCAAAAGCAACAAATATCTCATTTAATTAGCAAAACACTGAACACGAAAAAATTTATTGCAATTAACACACCGTTGATTGAAAGAGAAAGTGTGTTTGAACAGTATCAACCTGATAATGTTTTTCATTTGCGTGATCAGATTGGTGGTAATTTGGTTTTGCGACCAGATTTAACATTACCTATTGCCCGCTTTTTAGCTTCTAAGGCACATCAAAAAGATGTACAGAAATTTTACTATATTGGTGATGTTTTTCGACGAACAGATTATTTATCAGGAGAGTATAATCAAGAAACTCAAGCTGGGATTGAATTGATAGGTGATGCGAGTTTTGATGCTGAAATTCAAGCATTAGACATCATGTTGGATTTCGCACAGCAATTTGGTATTGCAGATGTGCAGGTTGTCATCAGTGACACAAGATTAATTGATCGTGTTTTGGCTACGTTAAACATTAATAATGCACAACAAGATGCACTCAAACAGGCGATTGAAAGTAAAAACATGACAGCATTTGAGAAGGTGCGCGTAACAATTGAGGATTTTCCAGAAAATTTACAACGTTGGCCGTTAGCATTCGGTGAAGACGGTGAAACAGTGATGTGGCAGTTACAAGACTTGCCTGAATTTAATGATATTGTTGCACGGTGGCTAAAATTAGCAGATTTCGTTCATAAACAATATCCAGATGTGGCAGTCACAGTAGATCTTGCAGCAGCATCACCGCAACCATATTACACAGGCACCATCATACGTGGATTTGTACCGAGTTTAGGTCGTTATCTTTTCAGTGGTGGTCGGTATGATCGCTTACTGGAAAATTTTCAAAAAAATAGTTTACCGGCAGTCGGTATGGGACTAAATATCGACACGATCATGGCAGAATGGCGACATGAAGCAATTGATCATCAAAGAATTGATCCAATTGTTGTTGTTTTAGCTAAAGGACGTGTTGCAGAAGATACCAAGCCATTACTAAAAGCTGCTGGCGTTGACATCACACCGCTAGAACATCCAGAACGTAAACTCATATTTGATAGTCCGGATGGTATTTATCGTTTTATTCTTGTTAAACCAGATGATGTTGTTAAGTATCTTGATCGCGGTATCGGGGATGTTGGTATTGTTGGCTCTGATACAATTGCCGAACAAATTCAAAATCATTACGACGTATTAAATTTACAAACTGGACAAGCAAAATTTGTACTTGCAGCATTATCAGATTTCAATATCAATGACATTGAACGTAAACGCATTGCAACGAAGTATCCCAAAGTAGCTAGTCAATATTTTTCTAAACGCGGTGAAGACGTTGAGTTAGTCAAATTATCTGGTTCTGTAGAATTAGGACCATTAACTGGTTTATCAGATGCGATTATTGATATTACACAAACGGGTCATACTTTACACGAAAACAATTTAGTTATTTATGACACAGTTGCTGATGTCGCAACACATTTACTTGTTCGTCCGGGTGCATTATTGCAATTTCAAACAGAGTTGAAGCGACTCATCGAGAATATTATGACGTTGTTAAGTGAGAAAGTATAAGGGAAAAATGATGCAAATTATAAAAAATGAATCAATTCAGCAAATTAAAGCACGCATACGCCAACAAACAGAAAAAACTAGTAATCCAGTAATTGAGTCACAAGTGGCAAGTATCATCGAAACAGTGAGAAAAAATGGTGATCGTGCTTTGAAAACATATGCCAAAAAATTTGACGATGTTGCTTTAGATCAACTCAAAGTAACCAATGAACAAATTGAATTAGCAATACAAAGTGTTGATCCTGCAGTGATTAAAGCTTTAAATAAAGCGGCGGAAAATATTCGATCATTTCACCAACTTGAGACACAAGAATCCTTTGAGGACGCATCACGTCCTGGTGTGATAAGGGGAACCAAAGTTACCCCGTTATCAGCAGTCGGTATTTATGTACCTGGAGGAACTGCAGCTTATCCGTCATCTGTTTTGATGAATGCCATACCGGCAAAAATAGCAGGTGTTAAAAATATTGTGATGGTTACACCACCGCAAAAAGATGGGGTAAATCATGCAGTTTTGGCAGCAGCAAAAATAGCAGGCGTTGATAGTATTTATCAGGTGGGTGGTGCGCAAGCGATTGCGGCGTTGGCATATGGCACAGAATCAATTCCACAAGTCGATAAAATTACAGGGCCAGGAAATGCCTATGTTGCTACTGCAAAAAAAGCAGTTTATGGGCAAGTCGCCATTGATATGATTGCTGGGCCATCAGAAATCGGTATTTTAGCAGATTCATCCGCACAGGCAGCTGACGTTGCAGCTGATTTGATATCTCAAGCAGAACACGATGTTAATGCACGAGCAATTTTAATTACTAATTCGGAAAAATTAGCAGATGCAGTGTCTCAGGTGCTAACTGAGCAGCTAAAAACGTTGCCAAGAAGAGCCATTGCAAGTGAAGCAATCAATAATAATGGTTTCATCTATCTAGTTGAAACCATTGATGACATGATTGATCTCATGAATGCTGTTGCACCGGAGCATTTAGAAATTCAATTAGAAAATGCATACCAATACATTAATAAAATAACAAACGCTGGATCAGTCTTTTTAGGAAAATATGCATCTGAACCATTGGGAGATTACTTAGCTGGACCAAATCATATTTTACCTACTGGTGGTACAGCTAAATTTAGTTCTGCATTAGGTGTCTGGGATTTTCAAAAACGTATTCAATATTTACAATATTCACAAGAAGCACTACGCGAGGATGCTACGGATGTTACAGCGTTGGCTCGTGAGGAGGGACTAGAGGCACATGCGAGAGCAATTGAAGTACGCCAAATCACCTAAAACAATCAAAGCCATTGATAGATTGTTTCGTCACGAGCTATTATCTGAAAGGAATTGAATCAGCCATGTCAAGAACAGTAACTATTACACGAGATACATTTGAAACACAAATTGTACTGACACTCAACATTGATGAACAAACGCCGATTTCAATCGACACTGGTATTGGTTATATTGATCACATGCTGACACTTTTTGCTAAACATGGTCGATTTGGGTTACAAGCGCAGGTTAAAGGCGATTTGAATGTTGACTCACATCATACGACAGAAGATATTGGTATTGCTTTAGGTGAGGCGTTTGCAAAAGCTTTAGGGGATAAAGCTGGTATTGAACGTTATGGCGCACAATTTGTTCCAATGGATGAAACACTGACACGCGCGGTCGTTGATTTGTCTGGCCGTGCCTATCTAGTTTTTATTGCAGAGTTAACGACACCCATATTAGGGACATTTGAAACAGAAGTTGTTGAGGACTTTTGGCAAGGTTTTGCGGATCAAGCACATGCGAATGTTCATATTGAAGTATTATATGGTCGTAATACACACCATAAAATAGAAAGTGTTTTTAAAGCAATGGCGCGAGCGATGCGTCAAGCAGTAACGCTTAATCCTGAAATTGAAGGGGTTAATTCCACAAAGGGAGTGATTTAATGTCAAAAGAAGAACCATTTATTGCAGTTATTGATTATGGGGCGGGAAATATTCGTAATGTTATGAAAGCGATAGCTTATGTTGGTTTGCCCGCTAAACTGACTAAAAATCCGACTGAAATTTTATCTGCAGATGGCGTTGTTATTCCAGGTGTTGGTGCTTATAAATCTGCAATGGATAAAATTCATGCCAATCAACTATTAGAACCAATTAAAAAAGCTGCTAAGCTTGGAAAACCAATTCTTGGTATTTGTCTAGGTATGCAATTATTGTTTGATTCTTCTACCGAATTTGGTGAGACGAAAGGATTTGGGCTCATCCCAGGAGAAGTTGTTGCATTACCAGCAAATGAAGGTTATAAAGTACCACAAATGGGATGGAATCAAAATAATATTACTATTAAAAATGTATTAACACGCGGTATAGAAAATGAGTATACCTATTTTGTTCATTCGTATTATGTTAAGACCAGTGATCAGTACATTGCAGCAAGTGTTGATTACGGTGTCAAAGTACCGAGTATCGTGATTAAAGATAATATTATTGGCGCACAATTTCATCCAGAAAAATCAGGTGAAGTTGGTTTACGCGTTTGGCAAGCGTTCGCGGACATGGTCTCAGATAAGGCGGTGCTAATATGATATTACCTGCAATTGATATACTTGGTGGTCAATCAGTTCGATTATTAAAAGGTAATTATAATGAAGTTACAGTGATTAATTCTAATCCGATCCGCCAAGCACTACAAATAAATGCTGCTGGTTTACGTGCTTTACATGTGGTCGATTTGGATGGTGCAAAGACTGGTTTGTCAGCAAATATTGAAACAATTATTGAAATAAGACAGAAATTTAATGGTTTCATGCAAGTTGGTGGAGGTATTCGAACATTCGAACAAATTGAAACATATAAAAATATAGGTGTGAACCGTGTTATTCTTGGCTCAATTGCACTAAAAAATCCTGATTTAATACAGCAAGCTGTTAAAAAATATGGTGATTTAATTGCAGTTGGTATCGATGGTACGGATGGCAAAGTTGCTGTTTCAGGTTGGCTAGAACAATCTGACGTATCGTTTGAAACGTTATTATCTGCTATGCAGGACATAGGAATTAAAAACTTTATTGTGACTGACGTCTCTCGTGATGGCACACTTCAGGGACCAAATGTAGCCTTGTTATCAAGTTTGCAGCGAACTTTTAATAAAGCTAACATCATCGCCAGTGGTGGTATTGCACGAATAAGTGATTTAATTGCACTAAATGAAGCAGGTATACAGGATATTATTATTGGCAAAGCTTTGGCAGCGGGCACGATATCACTAACAGCATTGGCTGCCTTGGAGGTGTAATATGGCATTAGCAAAACGTATCGTACCAGCACTTGACGTTAAAAATGGTCGTGTAGTCAAAGGCGTTAATTTTCTTAATTTACAAGATGTTGGCGATCCGGTTGATACAGCTATTGCTTATCAAAACGCTGGCGCAGACGAACTGGTATTCTTGGATATTTCTGCAACATTGGAAGGTCGAAGTACCATGATAGATATGATTGAACGTGTATCATCAGCTGTTTTTATACCGTTGACTGCAGGTGGCGGTGTTACTGATTTAGAAAGTATGCGTGCAATTATTCAAGCAGGCGCTGATAAAGTATTTTTAAATTCAGCAGCAGTGAGTAATCCAGAACTAATTCGCCAAGGCGCAGAATTATTTGGTTCACAAGCTATTGTGGGTGCCATTGATTCAAAATGGGACGAAATTGAACAAAAACATCGTGTGTATGTTTCCGGAGGTACCAAAGCGACGAGTTTAGAGACAACAAACTGGGCGAAAAAGATGGTGCAGTATGGTGTTGGAGAATTGTTGGTTACTAGTATGAATACTGATGGTACAAAAAACGGGTATGATATTGCATTATACCAGGAACTAGACAAAATAATTAATGTACCAATTGTTGCGAGTGGTGGTGCTGGCAAGTTAAGTGATTTTTCCGCAGTATTTAAATCTGGACATGTAGATGCCGCATTAGCTGCTTCTGTTTTTCATTATGGTGAAATTGAAATAGCTGATTTAAAAAAGCAGTTACATAGTGAGGGGATGGTGATGAGATTATGACAACAGAGCAGGTACCTAATTTCAACAAACCTCACCAAAATAATCTTGTACCCGCCATTATAACTGACGCGGCAAACGGTGCAATTTTAATGTTGGGCTATATGAATGAAGAAAGTTATGCATTAACCAAATCAACTGGTGAAACATGGTTCTGGTCACGAGAAAGAGAAACATTATGGCATAAAGGTGCCACTAGTGGCAACACACAACGTGTTGTATCAATGACGCTAGATTGCGATTTAGATACAATACTTGTTCATGTCATACCAAATGGACCAGCATGTCATACTGGTGCATATTCCTGTTTTTTCAATAGTGTCACTGGTAACCAGCTCCAAAATAAAAATCAAGCACAAATATCTAATCAATGGACTGATGGCTATTTTCCAATTAATTATCCGTCATCACGAGTAAAGGAAGCAGAATAATGGCACAACAAACAATTGAATCACTTTATGAACAGGTTGTGGCGCGTAAGCAAACCCCAGAAGAAGGTTCATATACAAATTATCTTTATGATAAAGGATTAGATAAGATTCTTAAAAAAATTGGTGAAGAATCAACCGAAGTTATTTTAGGTGCAAAAAATACAAATGATGAGTTAATTTATGAAACTGCTGATTTGTTGTTTCATTTAATGGTATTATTGGTTGAAAAGGACGTGACGCTTGATGACATCAAAGATGAATTAGGTAAACGTGAAGGTCAGAAATCACGACTGCATGAGCGAAAGGATTGGAGAACAAAATAATGAAAGAATCAATCAAGAATATGACAGCCTATCAGGCAGAACTACCAGCTGAAACCGTTAAAACTAAATACGGTCTCAATCGTTTAGCACGGTTATCCGCCAATGAATCAGTGTATGGACCATCACCAGAAGTTGTTAAAGCTATTCAGGCAAGTGCAGATGATATCTTGGGTTACTACCCAGACGGACAAGCCACTTTATTGCGCGAGGCAGTTGCGAAACACGACGCTGTTGATCCTGAAAACTTGGTGTTTGGTGTTGGTGCTGATGAATTGATTCAATTGCTTACACGAACAGTTATCACACCTGGCTCAAATATTATCGTGGTAGACCCTACTTTTGGTGAATATGCCATGCACGCGCAAATAGAGCAAGCTGATACTAAAAAAATACCAATTAATACAGCAACGGGACACGTTGATTTTGAAGCAATGTTAGCAGCTGTTGATAACAATACAACCATGGTGTGGCTCGCTAATCCGAATAATCCAACAGGTGTTTTTGAAAAGCGGGTTGATATCTTGTCTTTCTTGGAGCAACTACCAAAGTCTGTGATATTGGTTGTTGATGAAGCTTATTATGATTTTGTGAGTGAATCTGATGCCACCGTTGCTACAGATGTTAAAACTTATGAGAATCTGGTTGTCTTGCGTACACTGTCAAAAGCCTATGGCTTAGCGAATTTGCGTGTTGGATATGGTATCATGCAAGATCCGTTGTATAGTGTAATGCAAGCAGTGCGTTTACCTTACAATTTAAATACATATCAAATTGTTGGTGGAACAGCAGCGATAGAAGATCAGTCCTATTTAAATGAAGTTGTTGATAAAACAAGAGCGGAAAGAGACAAATTCCAAGTATTCTTACGTGATAATGAGTTTACTTTTTATGATTCTGAAACTAATTTCATTTGGATTAAAGTCGGTGATACTAAAAAAGTCGGTGAATATCTCTTGTCAAAGGGGTACCAAGTTAATGATCGGTTAAATCCTGAATGGATCAGAATTGCCTTGGGAACAGCAGATGATAACGTAGGCATTCAATCAGCATTATTAAATATCACAAAGTGATATGCGTAAAATAGACTAGTCTGTTACTGAAACTAATCATGATTATCATGCTTATGATAGTCAAAGATAATATTTTACTGTTTTTGCTATATCTAAGAAACCAATAATATGGTAAAATTTATTAGTAAAAGACGTTTTCGTGTCTAACGTTCGTGTTTTGCTAAAAAATAAAATGTATATCCACAGAGGGACACTCACGGATAGGCGCAAACAGGTCTGTTATTGACAATGGACTTTCTCCGATAAACCTATCCCGTCTGAAAGCAGCTGAGGGTGTACTAGGAGAAAACTATGTCTGGTGTAATTGTTGTTGGTTCCCAATGGGGTGATGAAGGTAAAGGAAAGATTGTTGATTTTTTTGCGGAAAACGCAGATGCAGTTGTTCGCTACCAAGGTGGTAATAATGCGGGACATACAATATGGCATGGTGAAACCAAGTTTGAGTTGTCAGCATTACCTTCCGGTATTTTAACTGAAGGTCAATTGGCTATCTTGGGGAATGGTGTTGTTGTTAATCCTGAGGCATTACTTGCAGAAATCGCTAAAGTGCAATCAAAAGGTATTTCAATTGAAAACCTGCGTATCTCAAATCGCGCGCATGTGATTATGCCATATCATATTGCGCTTGATAAGGCTGCGGAATCCGCATCAAACAATCGTATTGGTACAACAAAAAAAGGAATCGGTCCAGCTTATACAGATAAGATTTCTCGTGTGGGTATTCGCGTAGCTGACTTGATTGACCCAACAGTTTTTGCAAAACTACTTAAAGAATATTTACCATTTAAAAATGATCAGCTAACCAAGTTGTATGGTGAAGATGCGTTAGATTATGATGAAATATATAATACTTATGTTGAATATGGTCGCCAATTAATGCCATATGTGACAGATACATCTTACTTATTAGGGCAGTTAATGGCCGATAAAAAGCGTGTTGTATTTGAAGGTGCGCAAGGTATTATGTTAGATGTTGATCATGGCACATATCCATACGTCACCAGTTCAAATCCAACCGCTGGTGGTGTTATGAATGGTGCAGGTGTGGGACCAAAGCAAATTCAAGATGTAGTGGGTGTTATTAAAGCTTATACATCACGTGTTGGTGAAGGACCTTTCCCAACAGAACTACATGATGCTATTGCAGATCACATACGTGAGGTAGGACATGAATATGGTGTTGTCACAAAACGTCCTCGTCGTATTGGTTGGTTAGATGCTGTAGCATTACGTCATGCGGTTCAAGTTTCTGGATTAACTAAATTAGCAATTAACTCTCTTGACGTTTTGTCTGGTCTAAAAGAATTGAAAATTGCGACGTCTTATACTTACAAAGGCGAACAAATTCATCATTTCCCAGCTTCAGATGCGTGGTTTGAAGGTTTGGACGTCAATTGTGAAGTATTACCTGGTTGGGATGAAGATATCACTGCAGTAAAATCTTTTGATGCGTTGCCAATTAACGCACAAAATTATTTAAAGCGCATATCAGAATTACTAGAAGTTGACTTACTAAGTTTTGCAGTTGGTCCAAAGCCAGAAGAAACACATCTTTTAAGTGAAGTTTGGCAATAAACGAAATCAGTGAATTGAAAGTAGACATATGAAAATACGAGCAGCAGATTTACTTTTTGTTAGCAATAAACATGGTGATATTGATGAAGCAATTGCCCAGTCCACGGGTCAGTATGTGCATGTTGGTATTGCTGTTAATCAGAATCAGGTCATTCATGCGACTTCAAAGTATGGTGTCATCATACAAGATATGACTCAGTTTATGGCTGAACAAATGCATGTTGATGTTTACCGCCCTTTAGTCAAAGATGTTAGTGGTGTTGTTGAACGTGCCAAAAAATTTGAATCACAACCTTATAACTTTTCTTTTTATCCTGACGGTTTGGGATTTTATTGTTCTCAGTTGGTAGCAGTGGCTTTTAAAAACATCATCTCTTTTAATGAACAACCAATGAAATTTGGTGATAATGAGCATGAAATATCTGATTTCTGGGTAAATTATTATTTAAAATTAGGTGTTGATGTACCGCTAAATCAACCAGGAACCAATCCTAGTGATTTAGCGGCTGCAGAAGAAATAGAGTATATAGGTACACTTTAAATGTTGTTACTATAAGAAAAAAGCGTTCTCACAGATGTGAGAACGCTTTTGTTATGCTTTGACATATTCATTTTCAGAAACAATAATATCATCTGTAATGCTGTCAATATCAGCGTATAGATCAGTAACTTCGGGATGTGCAAGATAGTAATCTGCTAAGCTGTCAGCGATTTTATCTTGAAGGACACGACGCAATGGACGTGCACCCAGTGCTGGACTGTAACCAAGCTCAACTAATTTATTTTTTGCTGCATCACTGACACTAACATGTAAATTGTTATCAGCTAAATTACTGTTCATATCTGATAACATAAGATCGACAATTGTTAGTAAATGTGTTTTTGATAATTGCTGGAATTCAATAATGTCATCGAATCGATTCAAAAATTCAGGTCTGAAATAGTTTTCTAAACGCTGTAGTAACTTGTTTTGAGCATCTAATTGATTGAATCCCATTGGCGCGTTACCTGTGTCGGTTGAACCAGCATTTGATGTCATAATGATCACTGTGTCTTTAAAACTAACAACATGACCTTGCGCATCAGTGAGGCGACCATCATCTAAAATTTGTAAAAACATGTTCATTACATCAGGATGCGCCTTTTCAACCTCATCAATCAAAACAAGTGAGTAAGGGTGACGACGCACTTGTTCAGTTAATTGACCAGCTTCCTCATAGCCAACATATCCTGCTGGTGCACCAATCATTTTTGAAACAGCGTGCTTTTCCATATATTCAGACATGTCAAAACGAATTAGGGCATCTTTACTACCAAACATTTCTTTTGCCAGTTGTTTTGCGAGTTCAGTCTTACCAACGCCTGTTGGACCAACAAATAAGAATGAGCCAATGGGTCTACCAGATTTAGTGAGGCCGATACGATTACGTCGAATAGCTTTCGCTACTGTCTCGACTGCAAAATTTTGTCCAATAATATGCTGTGACAACTGATTATCTAATTCTTGCAGTTGGTTAGCCTCATTATCCTTTAAATCACCAACCGGTATGTCTGTTTTATCTTCAATGATTTGGATAATGTCTTTTTCAGTGATTAATTGTGGTTTAAACATCTCAGGATGTGCTTCAACTTGTGCTTTTTGAGACTCAAGTTGATTTGTTTGATCACGCCAATAACTAGCTTTTTCAAAATCTTCTTTATCTATAGCATCTTGTTTAAGCTTATCAGCAGTGTCTATCTTAGTTTGAATAGCTTTTGGATCAGGAATTGTCATCGTAAGATTTTTCCGAGATCCAGCCTCGTCAATCAAATCAATGGCCTTGTCTGGTAAAAAGCGTTCAGGAATATAACGGTCAGATAGTTCAACTGCGGCGGCAATAGCTTCATCACTGAAAAGCACATGGTGATATTCTTCATAACGTTTTTGAATACCATGCAATATTGTCATTGTCGCTGCTTTTGATGGTTCTTCGATTTGAACTTGTTGGAAACGACGCGCAATTGCACCATCTTTTTCAATTTTACGATATTCATTTAATGTTGTCGCACCGATTAATTGGAACTCACCACGGGCTAGGGCAGGCTTTAAGATATTACCTGCATCCATACCACCTTCAGCATTTCCTGCACCCATGATTTCATGTATTTCATCAATAAATAAAATAACATCATCGTTGTCAGCTACTTCTTTCATTAACTGGCGCATTCTTGCTTCAAACTGCCCACGCATAGCAGTGCCTTGTACCATCGCAGACATGTCTAAACGAATAACATCTTTAGAACGCAATTTTTCTGGTACTTTGCTTGCCACAATTGCTTGCGCTAATCCTTCGACAACTGCTGTTTTACCAACACCAGGCTCACCTATGAGAACGGGATTGTTTTTTGTACGACGATTAAGAATTTCAATTGTACGCGCAACTTCGGAGTCGCGACCAATAACAGGATCCAGCTTGCCATCACGTGCTTGCTGCGTGAGGTTAATACCATATTCCTCTAGTAATGTAGGTCGTTTGTTGGTTTTATCTTTTTTATTTTTTTGTTGGCTAATATTAGATTGATCAGGTTGCTGTGCAGATTGCATTTGCTCGTTCATAGCACGCATCATTTCATCAAAATTAATGTTGCCAAATCCAAATGGGTCTTGTGATGCCATAATCTTAAGTAGTGTGAAACATCGTAACAAACGAACTTATCGTCTGTGATTTCACACGTCTCCTTTCTATAACATGGTTTAATTATAACACCCTAAGATTAAATTGCAATTAAAATTAGCACTCTTTTGTTTTGAGTGCTAAAAAGAATTATTGTATACTATATTATGAGGTATTAGTAATGAACTACGAAAAACTTTTAGAGGATTTACGTGATAGCAAAATAGATCAAATCGACATTACGCCAGAGACTTTCCCTGAATTTCAAAGGGTATGGCGGGATTTTCCTTCTCAAAATCGTATTCGAGGTGTTGCAGGAAAGTCAGGAAATGTCAAATATGTTCGGGCAAATTAGTCGGCAGAAGAAGTCGTTTTTATGCTACAATACTATAAGTTAAACATAAAATAAGGTATGCACATTTTTGATTTTAAAAAGCATAAAAGGGGCAGCATAGTGGCATTTTCATTTGGACAACGAAACGTTGGCATCGATCTTGGTACGGCCAACACATATGTATATATTGAAGGACGCGGCATTGTATTACGCGAGCCTTCTGTTGTAGCGCGCAATACGCAAACAAACGAAGTCGTCGCAGTAGGATCGGAAGCAAAAGATATGCTTGGCAGAACACCAGCTAGTATAGCAGCTATTCGCCCGATGCGTGATGGTGTTATTGCAGATTACGATACCACTGTGGCAATGATTCGTTACTACTTGCAAAAAGCATTAGGTGGACGTATTGGGAAACCATATGTCACAATTGGCGTTCCTTCTGGTGTTACGGCTGTTGAACGACGCGCAGTTATTGATGCAGCTCGTGTGGCTGGTGCCCGTGATGCATACGTAATTGAAGAACCATTTGCTGCAGCTGTTGGTGCAGGTTTGCCAGTCATGGATCCAACAGGATCGATGGTTGTTGATATGGGTGGTGGCACGACTGATGTTGCTACAATTTCCTTAGGTGGAATTGTTTCTAGTCGATCAATTCGTATAGCTGGTGACAAGCTCGATGAAGCAATTGCTAATTTTGTACGAAATAAATATAATGTTACAATAGGTGAACCAACAGCTGAGCGTTTAAAAATTGAAATTGGGGCAGCATCTCTGGAGTTGGCACGAACATTGCCAGATACTTCGGTACGTGGTCGAGACTTATTAACTGGCTTACCAAAGACAATTGATGTGACAGCTGAAGATGTTGCAACAGCTATTCAAGAACCGGTCCAAGAAATCGTTGTTGCGATTCGTGAAACGTTGGAATCCACGCAACCAGAATTGGCTGCAGATGTTATCGACCATGGTATGGTTTTAACTGGTGGTGGTGCAATGCTTAGAGATATGGACAAGATTATTCAAGAAGCTACAAAGGTACCAGTCTTAATTGCTAATGAACCGCTTGATGCCGTAGCTATTGGTACAGGTGAAGCGTTAAAATCTATTGACGTGATGCGGCAAAATTAATATTTAATTAGGATAATTTGAACACCAGCGTGGCGCTTGCGCTACGCTTTTATTTTTGAAACAAGAGGACAACAACATGCGTAAAATATTTTCGTCACGTGCCGTTGTAACAATTATTATTGCATTCATCTTGATTGTAGGTTTAATCGCTGGATCTAATTGGTGGGCAAAACGAACGAATACACCACCATTTTTACAACGTTTTGGTAATGATTTGGCGGGCGGCGTGAGTCGTATTATTTCAGTACCGACTGCTGCAGTTGGCAGAACGGCAAATAGTATTGGTAACTTAGTTGATACATTTGAAGAAAACCGTGAACTTAAATCAAAAATTGATGAATTTGCTCAAGATAAAGTGCGATTACAAACGGTCGAAGAAGAAAATAAATCACTTAAAAATCAGCTTAAACTCAAAGCAACATTGACAGATTATAAAACAGTTTCAGCAGTGACTATTAGTCGATCACCAACAACTTGGCAATCACAACTTGTCATTAACAAAGGATTGAAGTCTGGTCTTAAAAAAGGGATGCCGGTATTGTCTGGTGCTGGCATTATTGGTCGAATCAGTGAAGTTAATACAACCAATTCTAAGGTTGCTTTAATATCTGATACGAGTGAAGATGCTAACCGCTTTGCCATTACGATCAAAGGAGATAATGGTGATGTCAATGGTATTGTAACAAGCTTTAATCGTGAGAAAAATCAATTAATTATGGGACAGGTAACATCAGAAAACAAGATTAAATCTGGCGATTTAGTCGAAACGTCAGGTTTGGGTGGTGTTATTCCGTCTGGTTTGTATGTTGGAAAAGTGTCTAGCGTTACAAAAGACGATTATGGCTTATCAAAACGGATAAACATTCAACCAGCAGCTGACTTAGGGAACATCACGACGGTTGTAGTTGCTGTGTCAGAGATTGGAGAATAATAATGGCGTTTTGGCAGTTAACGCGTTTGCGCGTGGTATATCCAGTAGTGCTAGTATTTTTATTATTTGTTGATGGTTCCATAATGGCTAGTATGAGTGGTATTTTTACGGTTTTTCCATGGTATGTGCTGCCAACACTTACTTTGAGTTGGTTGTTTTATGGTGTTCAGTTTGATGCAGATAAAGATATGCCCTTTTGGGTCTATGTGCTTCTCATTGGCGTACTGTTTGATATGTACTATACGGGTATTTTCGGAACTTACACGTTAGCATTTGGAGCTGCTGTTGCTGTTATGAAACAACTGCATAAATTACTAGATGAACGACTATTAAGTGGTATATCAGTATATTTCCTTGGTATAGTCGTTTATTTGGTTGTAGCCTATGTTGCTGGTTTTATAATTGGTATTGCAAATATCTCTTTGACACATTTTTTCTTATTTGAAATGTTACCAACCATTACCTTAAATACCGTTATTGTGGCAGTATGTTATTATCCAATTTTGTCATTGTTTCAATTTTCAAGATAGCTATTGACAAAATTCAAAAAAAGACTATACTAAGATTTATATTAAAAAACGTTGAGCAAAAGAGTAGTTTAACATTTTCAAAAGGGAGTTTGCGGGTAGTGTGAGCAAATGGCTGTGTTAAATGAACCACATTTGCGAGTGTGTGATTGAATTAAGTAGGTTACACCGGGGTTGCCCGTTATTGCATACAGTCTTTTGACTTGTTGAGGTATTTCCAGTGATGGATATATGATAAGAGGTGGCACCGCGGAAAACGCCCTCTGAATACAATTGTATTCAGAGGGCGTTTTTGTGGTCGTAAAAGACTGACAGAGTAGTTTTGTGTGAACAAAATTAAAATCTGAGGTGGTACCACGCTTAGCGTCCTCTTGCAATTTATTATATTGCAAGAGTTTTTTTAATTAAAAAATGAGTTATGATAAAAAAGGAGTAGACAATGAACTATTTGCTAGAAATCTTACCAAGCCTTTTGTCAGGTTTGAAAATGACTTTAGGGGTATTCTTTTTCACAATCATTGGATCCGTACCACTAGGTATTATTGTGTCCTTAGGTATGAAATCTGAATATTTCACAATTCGTTGGTTAATTAACGGTTACATTTGGGTTATGCGTGGTACCCCGTTGCTATTGCAGTTAATTTTTGTTTATTATGGATTAGGCATGATGGGTGTTACTTTTCCGAGATTTGAAGCGGCAATTTTTGCTTTTATTATTAATTATGCGGCTTATTTAGCAGAAATATTTCGTGGTGGCTTACAGTCTGTACCGCGTGGACAATATGAGGCAGCTAAAGTACTAGGGTTTACACGAACACAAACATTTTTTAAAATTATATTGCCACAAGTTATTAAAATTATTGTGCCATCATTTGGTAATGAAGTTATTAATCTGGTTAAAGATACATCATTGGTCTATGTTATTGGACTAGGTGATATTCTACGCGCAGGAAATATTGCGGCTAGTCGAGATGTAACTTTGATTCCCTACTTGCTTGTTGGTCTGATTTATTTGCTTATGACGGCAATTGTCACTGTGCTACTAAGACGCACTGAAAAACGTTTAAATATTTGGAGATAAGCTATGTTAAACATTAAGAACTTAACAAAAGAATATAGTAGTAACATCATTTTTCGAGATTTAAATTTAACTGTTTCAGATGGGGAAGTGTTGAGTATCGTTGGACCTTCAGGTATTGGTAAAACAACTTTAATTAAAATATTAGCAGGTTTAGAAACTGCTAATGCAGGTGAATTAACTTTAAATGGGGAAAATTTACCTATTGATGGTACTCGCTCAGATGCTAAGGTTGGTCTTATATTTCAAGATTTTAATTTATTTCCGAATTACACTGTGATAGAAAATATCATATTGGCGCCAATCAATGTCAGTAAAATCGACAAAGCAACGGCTAAAAATCAGGCACGTGATATTCTTGAAACGTTGGGTATGCAAGACAAAGCAGATCTTTATCCGTTTCAATTATCTGGTGGACAAAAACAGCGTGTAGCGATTGCTCGTGCACTGGCTATGAAACCTCAAATTTTAGCTTATGATGAACCAACCAGCGGATTAGACGAAGATTCCACTAAACAAGTTGCTGAAGTTGTCAAAACACTAAAACAACAGGGTGTAACACAGATGATCATTACGCATGATCAGCCTTTTGCAGAAATGATTTCTGATCGTGTGTTTGACTTCGCCAAGGAGGTATTACGCTAATGGTAAGTATGAAAAAGAAAATCATTGTAAATACAATTGTTGGTTTGTTGTTTATTGGCGTTGTGGCATGGATTTCTGTGGCTTTAAATTCAACTGCTAAGCAAAGTAATCAAACTACAATACAAACTGATGAGTGGCAACGTATCAAACAAGATAAGCAAATTACTATTGGATTAGATGATACGTTTGTTCCTATGGGATTTCGAGATAAAAATGGTAAGATTATTGGATTTGATGTTGATTTGGCCAATGCCGTGTTTAAAACAATGGGGATCCAAGTAAAATGGCAACCAATTGATTGGTCAATGAAAGAAACCGAGTTGAATACTGGCAATATTGATGCGATTTGGAATGGTTATACTAAAACAGCTGCACGAGCCAAAAAAGTTGCTTTCTCTAATTCATACCACAAAGCAACACAGGTTTTAGTCACACTAAAGAAAAATAATATCAATCGTTTTTCTGACATGCAAGGCAAAGTATTAGGTGATCAAACGGCATCAAGCGGTGATGAGAGTTTTAATAAATATCCAAACATTTTGAAAAAGTATGTTAAAGATCAAAAAGTAATAGGTTATGATACTTTTGATAAGGCTTTTAATGACTTAAATGCTGGACGAATTGACGGTCTGTTAATTGATGAAGACTATGCACGTTATTATGTGGCACATCAAGCAAACCCTCAAAATTATACGGTTACGGTTGGTGGATTTTCAGTTGATGAAACGGCTGTTGGATTCCGAAAGTCGGATAAACAGTTACGTCAAGCAGTGAACGAAACATTAGCCAAATTCAAAGAAGATGGCCGAATGAGTCTGATCGAAGATAAGTGGTTCTCAAACTAGTGAAATTAAATCTAAAATGTCATAATGAGCACAAGGAATGTCTGTTTACAACAATTTCTTCGTGCTTTTTATATGTCAAATTGTCTAGTATTTAGCCTATTTTTTGAGGAATTTTGTCATGAAATCATTAAAAATGGTAAACTGGTATTACTACTATAAACTTGAAAAGAGATGACATGTTAAGGGATTCGCTGTGGATATTGATAGTAATACTTCTAGTTATTAACACGTTCGGTGCAATTATCACAGTGTTTAGTCAAAAACGTGATATCGCTACAATATGGGCGTGGCTGCTTGTTTTAATGATGTTACCAGTTGTTGGTTTTTTTATTTTTTTCTTGGTAGGAAGCCGTATATCTAATAAAAAGATTTTTCGTTTAAGAACCCAAGATCAACGCGGAATGGAGCGTATTGCAAATAATCAACGGCAACAACTACAAAAAATAGAGAAGTTATTACCAATTCCCGATTCTGCCTCAGAGCTTGTACGATTGTTTTTATCTGATGACTCAGTTTTAACACGTGGAAATGACATTAAAACGTTCACAGATGGCTATGACAAGTTTAATCAACTATTTGAAGATATCAACGAAGCCACCCATCATATTCATTTAGAATATTTTGCAATTTTTGATGACGAGATAGGCAACCAATTAATTGATTTACTGATAAAAAAAGCACGTGAAGGAATTGAAGTTCGCGTTGTCTTTGATCAGTTTGGATCGCATGGACAACATCGTAACATGTACAAACGTTTACGTGAAGCCGGTGGGAAAGCAGCGCCATTTTTGATGAGACGCTTTCAATTACTAACGCTGCGTTTTAATTTTAGAAATCATCGAAAAATAGCAATTATTGATGGTGTGATAGGCTATATTGGTGGTTTTAATATTGGGGATCAGTATATAGGTTCCTCTAAAAAATTTGGTTATTGGCGAGATACGCATGTTCGTATTCATGGGGATGCTGTTCTATCAATGCAGAACCGGTTTTTAATGGATTGGAATGCGACTGCTGAAGGAGACGAAGTACTTAAGGAAACAATAGATTACTTTCCTGAAATAGTACAATTACCTGGTCGGGCCATGGTTCAAATTGTCTCAAGTGGTCCGGATAATGATAAGTGGCAGATTAAACAAGGATTCATGAGAATGTTTGCCTCCGCTAAAACTGACATTATGATACAAACACCATATTTTATTCCTGATGCAGCCATTTTAGAAACCCTTGAAATTGCTATTATGTCAGGTGTACGCGTCAGATTAATGATTCCAAATAGACCTGATCATCCAATTGTGTATCGAGCAACGGAGTATTATGCTAAAGAATTAATCGAATTAGGTGCAGAAGTTTATCGTTATGATGGTGGTTTTTTACATAGTAAGGTAGTTAGCATCGATCATGAAATCAGTACTGTTGGTTCAGCGAATATGGATATTAGATCATTCGTATTAAATTTTGAAACAAATGCTTTTGTGTATGATCCGGAATTTGCATTGCAATTAGAAACATTTTTTGAACAAGATACTGAAAAGTCAACACGTTTAACGACAGAATATTTTGAAAAACAATCATTCTGGTTGACCTTTTTACAAAAATTTAGTCGGTTATTTTCCCCAATCCTATGAAAAAAATAAAAATAAAAAACGGTGTGAACCTTGTTGTTCTGCCTACAACACAATTTAAAACATTGCACATAGCTATCGATTTTGCCGCACCATTGGAAATCGATACTGTTTCAGCGCGTTCATTATTGACTTATCTAACAGCCGTGAGTTCAAAAAAGTATCCTAATCAACAAAAAGTTGCTCAAAAAACAATTGATTTATATGGGGCACAATATCAAACTGATGTTTTGCGTTTTGGTCAAACACATCATGTGCGCTATTCGCTTCAAATGCCAGCACCAACCTATATTGATACAGACGGTAATTTGTTGCATGATGCTTTTGAATTTTTACATGATATGATTTTTGATCCATTAGTTAGGGCTGAACAATTTGATCAAAATACGTTTGAAAAAGAACAGCAAAGTCTAATGAATGAATTGGCTAGTTTGTCTGATGACAAACAACGTTATGCTGCATCTAAGTTACGAGAATTGACTTACGCAGTTCCTGCAATGGCCATATCCTCTTCAGGACGGGTTAATGATGTTAAGGAACTCACTTCTAAAAGAGTTTATCAAGCTTATGAAGAGATGCTTGCAAACGATACGATGAATATCATTGTTTATGGTGATGTGGATGAAACACGTATTATTTCTGAATTAAAGAGTTGGCCACTTCTAGATCATCACGAGCCAGTACTCCAACCTTTTTATAGACAGAACTCTCGTGAGATCCTTGCTGCTGCAACTAATACACAGGCAGATATCAATCAAGCGATATTAATGATTGCATATCGTTTGGCTATTGCACCTGACGATCCACAGCGTTTTGTTGCGTTGGTGATGAATGCAATGTTTGGTGGTTCACCACTATCTAAACTGTTTATGAATGTGCGCGAAAAGGAGTCATTAGCATACAGTATTTATTCACGGTGGCAAAATGATACCGGATTTATTACTGTGGCGGTTGGACTTGATTCGGAAAAAATTCAGCAAACTGAGTCTATGATTCAAGCACAATTATCAGCCATTCAAGACGGTGATTTTAGTGAGGAAACTTTATTGGCAATTAAGGCTAGTTTAATCAATGATTATTTAAGTCAACAAGACTCACCAAACAGTGAGATCGCATTAATTTTTTCAAGGTTACTAACAAATCGTGAGACAAGTGTGACTGATTGGGTAAACGCTGTGAACGCTGTGACATCAAAAGATGTTGCTGCTTTAGCTCATGAGGTTACCATCCAAAGTCGCTTTACTTTAATGCCTGAGGCCTGATCATGCAAGAAAAAAAATATATAAAGCTGAAAGAAAACATATTAACAGAAATATTGGATAATGGTTTGAAGGTTGTGATGATCCCTAAACCTGAGTATCATAAAACATTTGCTGTTATCACGACACCTTTTGGCGCATTGGACCAAAAATTTCAAATTAATAATGACGTACCAATTACAATTCCTGCTGGTACGGCACATTTTTTGGAACATAAGTTGTTTGAAAAAGAGAATAGTGATGCTTTCACACGTTTTGGTGAGCTTGGTGCTGATGCTAATGCTTTTACCAACGCCTATCAAACAAGTTATTTGTTTTCTACGACCAAAAATTTAAAGCTATCGTTGACACACTTATTAGATTTCGTGCAAGCACCATATTTTAGTGAAAAAACAGTCGCAAAAGAGCAAGGAATTATTGGACAAGAAATCCAAATGTATGATGATGATCCAAACTGGGCAGTGTATATGGGACTTTTGGATTTGATGTACCCAGGTTCACCGTTAGCTGCAGACATTGCCGGTACTGAATCTACAATTGCTCAAATTACACCTGATTTATTATATAGTATTCATCGTGCCTTTTATCAACCTAATCAACTCACACTACAAATAGTAGGTCATTTTGATCCTGATGACATTTTGAAAACGATTGCTGATAATCAAGCAACCAAAAGTATTGAAACAGTCGATGTGCACAGATTTGAAATGCCAATTAATCAACCAAAAGATACAACAGTAATTAAGAAATTTGATGTGTCACGTCCAAAGATTGCTTTAGGTATACGATTAAATGAAAGCAAAGTAACTGGCAGTCAAGCGACTAAATGGGTACTAGCAGCTGATATTTTGTCTGATTTGTTGTTTGGTGAACAGACAGATTGGTATCAAAACCTGTATAATAAAGGTATCATTGATACTGAGTTTGAAACATCGTTTGATTTATTAAGGAATTACCAATTCGCAAGTTTTTTCTCTGAGACAACTGAATATGAAGCGTTGACTTTGGCAATACAAAGTCAAATCACTCACTATAAATCTGCTCTTGATGGTAAGAAACTTGAGTTTGAATCCTTGCGGCGTGCAACACTAGGCGAAGGTATTCAACGTTTGAACTCTTTGGAGAGTATTGCTTTACGCGGTGACGACGTATTGCATGGAACAAACTTATTCGATAAAATTATGTTATTACAAGATTTAACGTATAATGATATATTAGAGGTAGCTGAAAAAATATATAACGGCACTAATCTACAACGATTTATTCTACAGAAATGACATTTGAAAAACTATGAGTGAAACATTAACAAATCAAATAGGCGAGCAGTTAAAGGCTGCCCGACTTAAAAAAAATCTATCGTTAGCTGATGTACAAAATTCAACGAAAATTCAATTACGTTATCTTGAAGCGATTGAGAATAACAATCTAGGTATTTTACCAGGTGATTTTTATGTGCGTGCATTTATTCGACAATATGCGTTGGCTGTTGATTTAAATCCTAATGATTTATTAGGAGAAAACGGACCATCATCAATTTCTCGGAGTAATGATTTAAGTCGTGCACACCGCGACAACGACGGTGTTGTACGCGCAGGATTAGATAAAACACGATCAGCCAAGTCTCAATTATCAAATATGTTGCCAACGATTTGGATAACTATGTTAACAATTTTAGCGTTGGTTATTGTTTGGTTCATATTGACGCACTTGAATTTTAGTGGTCAACAATCAAGTGACAATGGTGCGGTGTCTGTGTCAACTTCCACAGTCCCATCTAGTAGTACAAACCAAAGTAGTTCGAATGAAGCCAGTTCAGCAACTAGTAAAAAGACTGAGAAAAAGCCAGCTGCAGCTCAAATTAAATTGGGCACACCGCAACAAAATGTGGCGTTACAAACAACGGTTTATAATCTATCAGGACAAAATACTAAAAAACATACAATTAAAATCACCGCTCAAGGTACAGGAACCAACGTCAAAGTGACAGTGGGTGAAAATATTTTATTAAACGAGATGGTTACTGCTGATAGAACGATTGATGTACCTGCCGATTCAGATGCGGTCAATGTACAATTTACAAATGTTATAAATGCGACTATGACTTTTGACGGTCAAAGAGTCAATGTGATAGATTCAGCAACGCCATTTTGGAATGTGCTTATGAATTTGAATAATTAAGAGGAAATCATGAATCTACCTAATAAACTAACTGTTTTTCGTATTATTTTAATCCCTATTTTTATACTTTTATTAACTATTCCATACACTTGGGGAACTTTAGTTCTTACAGGTACGGTCGTGCCCGTGAACTGGTTAATTGCTGCAGTTGTGTTTGCGGTTGCATGTTTGACAGATTTTTTAGATGGTAAAATAGCGCGTAGTCAACATCTTGTAACAAATTTTGGTAAATTTGCAGACCCTTTAGCAGATAAACTACTAGTAATGACCGCTTTAATTTTCTTAACAAGCTTTCATGTTGTCCCAGCCTGGATGACTGCTGTTATTATTATTAGAGAGTTAGCTATCACAGGGTTGAGAACATTGATTGTTGAAAATAACGGAAAAGTTTTAGCGGCACAAATGCCAGGTAAAATTAAAACTTTTTCACAAATGTTTGCTATTTTATTTTTATACATTAAAAATGTACCATTTGCATCAATTGGTTTTCCCATAGGAGATATTCTACTATGGCTTGCTGTTATTTTTACAGTCTATTCAGGTCTTGACTATTTCTGGAAAAATCGATACGTTTTCTCAGATGGCATGTAAAAGCGCAATGAGCGCTTTTTTCGTATCATGTTATTGAAGCGAACGTTATCGAACAATTGTTCGCAAAATGCTTGCTTTTGGCGACGAAAACAGGTAAACTAATGAAGAAATATAAAAGGAGTTAACCACAAATATGGTAACTAAAAAAACGGCTAAAAAAGATGATGTAGATAGTCAAGCTAAGGGTCGCAAAGCGGCACTTGATGAAGCGCTGAAAAAAATAGAAAAAAACTTTGGAAAAGGTTCAGTTATGGTGTTAGGAGATAATACACTAACACAAGTTGAAACTTATCCATCTGGATCTGTGAAGTTAGATGTAGCACTTGGTGTTGGTGGTTATCCAAAGGGCCGTATTATCGAAGTTTATGGTCCAGAATCATCTGGTAAAACCACAATAGCATTACATGCCGTTGCAGAAGTTCAAAAAGCCGGTGGAACAGCAGCATATATTGATGCTGAAAATGCTTTGGATGTTAAGTATGCTGAAGCACTAGGCGTTAAAAAAGATGAGTTGTTATTGTCTCAGCCTGATACTGGTGAACAAGGTTTGGAGATTGCAGATGCACTGGTTCAGTCTGGTGCAGTGGATATCATTGTTGTTGATTCAGTTGCTGCGCTAGTACCACGTGCAGAAATTGAAGGAGAAATGGGAGACTCTCACGTTGGCCTTCAAGCACGTCTGATGAGTCAAGCACTACGTAAATTGGCTGGTACATTGAATCGAACGGGTACAATTGCTATTTTCATTAATCAAATTCGTGAGAAGATTGGTGTGATGTTTGGTAATCCTGAAACAACGCCTGGTGGCCGTGCTTTAAAATTTTATTCAACAATTCGCTTGGAAGTACGCCGGTCAACGCAAATTAAAGACGGTACTGAAGTAACTGGAAACTTGACTAAAGTAAAGGTGGTTAAGAACAAAGTTGCGCCACCATTTAAAGTTGCAGAAGTAGATATTATGTATGGTAAAGGTATTTCACAAACTGGTGAAATTCTAGATTTGGGCGCTGAACAGGAAATTATTCGAAAGGCTGGAGCCTTCTATTATTATAATGATATTAAAGTTGGACAAGGTCGTGAAAAGGCTAAAGAATTTTTAGATGCACCCGAAAATGCTGAGATGCGAGAAGAAATTTATGCTAAAGTGCGTGATGCATTTGGTATAGGAACTGGTGAGACATTATCTGATCAAGTTGATGAGGATATTTCTGATGAACCTGAAACATTGCCTTTGTCTACTGATGACGATGATTTAACAGATGAACCAATTGTATAAATAATGTAAAAAAAGAAGAAATGCTAGGGCATCGCTTCTTTTTTTGTTACAATGCAAGTAGATAAACATTTGGAGAGGAATGCACTTAACGTCTAAAGGGTGTATTAAAATCATGACAAAAATTTTAGTAGTTGATGATGAACCAGCAATTTCAACATTGTTAAAATACAGTTTAGAACAAAACGGTTATCAAGTCATTGTGGCAACCGATGGCAAATCAGCTTATGATTTGATAAGTGAACAATCTTTTGATGCGGTTTTACTTGATTTAATGCTACCCATAATGGATGGTATGACCGTGTTGAAAAATGTGCGGCAAGATAAAATAACAACGCCGGTGCTTTTGGTTACAGCTAAAGGTGATGAGTTTGACCGTGTGTTTGGTTTAGAATTAGGGGCAGATGATTATATCACGAAACCATTTAGTCCTCGAGAGGTGGTTGCTCGCTTAAAGGCTGTATTACGGCGATCGCAGACTGATCAGGTGAAATCCAAAAAAACAGATATTATTGAAATTCAAAATATTGTGATTGATGATGATAAAAAAATAGTAACCAGATCTGGTGACACTTTAACATTGACGCCAAGAGAATATGAGCTATTATTATATTTCTCTCAAAGGGTTGGTCGTGTAATTGATCGCGAAACAATCCTAACAGCAGTATGGGGATATGAATTTGTCGGTGAAAGTAGAATGGTAGATATGCATATTAGTAATTTAAGAGAAAAAATTGAAAACAATCCTAAATCACCTCAGTTATTAAAAACGGTGAGAGGATTTGGCTACACACTTGTAAATTAAATTGTAAATTTCAATTTACAAACTTTACAGAACTATGACTATTTTACGACCATTTCTTTGACGTAACGCGTGTAATATATAGTTTGTAAACAAGGAAAGGCATCCAAGAGCCTCTACTACAGCCCAAGTTTACACTACATATGCTTCATGCGAAGCTGAAAAGGGAGAGTATTTCATGAACAAAACAATTGTCGGCGTCGTTGGTATTGGTGTTGTAGTTGCAGTTGGTTTTGCTATTTATAATAATACGCAAGCAACGGAAAGTAAGCAGAAAGCAACACCATCAAAGCTTACTGGTAAAGTACTGGCGCTAGGATCAACAGCTTTGCAACCATTAGCGGAGCAAGTGGGTACATCATTTCAGGAAAAAAATCCCGGATTGACGATTACGGTTCAAGGCGGTGGTTCAGGTGCTGGTTTAAGTCAAGTGGCAAATGGTTCGGTCCAAATTGGAAATTCTGATGTTTTCGCTGAAGAAAAAGAAGGTGTAGATGCCTCTAAATTACAGGATCATCAAGTAGCTGTTGTTGGTATTGCACCAATTGTCAATACTGACGTGCAGGTTTCAAACATCTCTAAAAAACAATTACAAGATATTTTTACAGGCAAGATTACCAATTGGCAAGAAGTTGGAGGTCAAGACAAAAAAATTGTTGTGATTAATCGTGCTACTGGTTCAGGTACACGATCAGTTTTTGAAAAAAACGTTTTATCTGATGGTCAAAGCGCGATTCAATCAACCGAACAAGATTCAAATGGCACAGTTCAAAAAATTGTATCAACAACACCTGGAGCAATTTCATATCTAGCGTTTGCTTACTTAGATGCATCGGGTATTAAAGCCTTGAACATTGATAAGGTGACACCTGACAAGAAAAATGTTGAAGACAACTCTTGGTCTATTTGGGCATATGAACATATGTATACTAAAGGTACACCAAATGGTGCAACGAAAGCTTTCCTAAAATATTTTGCTACAAAAGAAGTTCAAAAAAATATTGTACCAAAACTTGGCTACATTGGATTAACCGACATGAAAGTTACTCGTGATGCAACCGGTAAAGTTGAAAACAAGTAATTGCATCAAAAACCGCGAAAGCGGTTTTTTTGTTATGATAGTTATATTGGAGTATGCTATGAAAAAAAAATTACTTAAATTTATATATCTCTTAGTTGTCAATCTAATAATTAGTGCAATTTTTGGTATTGGCATGTCTTTTAATATGCAACAATGGGCGTTTATCGTTACTTTGATGCTTCTGGTAACACTCAGTGGTGTTTATATGGCAAAATTTTGGGAAACTAGACAATATAAAGAACTACAAGTTATGCAAGAGCGCATGCTAGCAACTGTTGAGGGTCACGAACCACGTGGTGTGTTAACAGAGCCAGATTCGTCATATTTTAAGTTGATTCGTCAATTTAATACATTACAAAACTATATTCGACAATCACAGGAAAAATCTCAAAGAGATGTGACAAACTATCAATCGCTATTGGCGAGTTTACCAGTAGGTGTGATTAATGTGAATAGACGTCATATGATTGATGTATTTAATGAAACTGCCGCTGACTTATTAGGGTTGCAACAACCAAATACACCGATTTTGGAGAGTCTGGTTATTCGACAATTTACTTTGTCGGAATTAATTACACAAACTTTCAATACAAGACGAAACCAACAGTCTATTTTAAATCTACAAATAAATGGTGAAATAAAACAATATGAGGTGACAACGTTGTTTCACCAAGGAGATCTTACCAACTCGGAGGTCATGATTATTTTGTATGATCTCACATCTGTGTTACAAGTTGAACGTATGCAGTCAGATTTTTTAGCCAATGCTTCGCACGAGCTTAAGACACCACTAACTGCAATTACCGGTTTTGTTGAAACACTACAAGGATCTGCGGGTGATGATGCTGCGACACGAAAACAATTTTTACAGATAGTTGCTGAAGAGGCGCAACGTTTGTCGTCTTTGGTTGTTGATATTTTATCCTTATCACGGGTACAACAAAAAAATGACACTATGCCTACTAAATTAATGATTAAAAATATGATTGATGAACAGTGGCAACACATTCAGCCTGCTGCTGCGATCAAAAATGTGACTTTTAAAAATGAAGTTGCAGAGCATATTTCTGTACAAGGAACCAAAAACGATGTCGAAACAATTTTACAAAACTTGCTCATCAATGCTGTAAAGTATAATGTGAACAATGGTAGCATTAACGTCACGATGTATAAAGATCATCAACATTGGCAAATTAATGTTAAGGATTCTGGTATTGGCATTCCTAAGAATCAACAATCCAGAATTTTTGAACGCTTTTATCGTGGGGATGAGTCTCGACAGCGTCAAATTGCTAGTGGAACAGGACTAGGATTAGCCATTGTTAACGAGATTGTAAGTAAGCACAACGGAGAAGTAAAAGTGAACTCACAAGTTGGTGTTGGGACCACTATTAGTGTGACGTTACCATTGTAATTATTTTCTTTACATAACCTTTACAAAACACAGCTAATACATTTACATCATTTTAAGATAATATAAGGGTAGTAGTTTAATCTTGGGAGGCATTATCATGTCGAAATCGCATCGCGGAACAATTGTGACTACAGTTGTTGCCGTCGCCGTTGTAGCAGCACTTGGAACTGCTTACGCAACACGAGAAAAAGGTAGTTCAGGAACGTCAATTACAGCTGTTGGTTCAACGGCTTTACAACCGTTCGTTGAAGCAGCCGGTGAAGAGTATGCAAAAACTAACCTTGGCACTTTTATTAACGTGCAAGGTGGTGGGACCGGAACAGGCTTGAGCCAGGTGTCACAGGGTGCTGTGGATCTCGGTAATTCGGATGTATTTGCCGAAGAAAAAGATGGTATTGATGCCAAAAAGCTAGTAGATCATCAGGTTGCTGTTGTTGGTATTGCACCACTTTTAAATAAGAATATTGGTATTACTGATTTATCAATAAAACAACTGCAAGCCGTGTTTACCGGTAAAGTAACTAACTGGAATCAGGTGGGTGGTAAAAATCAAAAAATTGTCATCATTAACCGCGCTGCTGGTTCTGGAACACGCGCAACATTTGAAAAATTTGGTTTAAAAGGTGCACAAAGTATCGAAGCACAAGAGCAAGACTCATCTGGTATGGTACGTTCAATTGTTGCTACAACACCTGGTGCAATATCATATACCGCTTTTGGTTATATTGATAAAACTGTTGTTGCAGCTTCAGTCGATCATATAGCACCAACAAATAAAAATGTTGCAGCCGGTAAGTATCCAATCTGGTCGTATGAACATATTTATACAAATGGTAAACCTAAACCAGCAGTTGCTAAATTTTTGAAGTACCTCACATCAGAGGAAATACAAAGTACTTTGGTACCGAAACTAGGCTATATTTCCATTCATGACATGCGTGTCATACGTCAAGTGGATGGTGAAATAACGGTAAAATAAGGCAAGATTGCGTGTTTTAAAAAATTGCAAATTTGTCTTATCATTATTGTTTTTACAAGAAAAGAAAATGCGCCTAATGATATTTGATGCGCTGGAGATAAAATGGATAAGATTACACAGAAGTTAATGCAAAAATCTGAATCAACGAAAAAGGATTCATTGGGGCGTGCCATTAGTTTGGCAGCGTTGTCATTGATTGTTATTGTTGTTATCTCGATTTTTACTTTCGTTATGAGTCGCGGTTTGTCAACTTTTTTTCATGACGGTGTACACGTTAAAGATTTTTTACTTGGATCAACATGGAATCCATCAGTTATCAACCCACAGACTAAACAACCCTATATTGGTGCCTTGCCAATGATTCTGGGATCATTTATTGTAACATTTTTAGCAGCAATTGTCGCGACACCTTTTGCTATTGGAACATCACTATTTATGACCGAAATTGCACAAAAACGTGGTGCAAAAATTATGCAACCAATTATTGAATTATTAGTTGGTATACCATCAGTTGTTTATGGTGTTATTGGTTTGACAGTTATTGTACCGTTTATAAGACAGATTTTTGGTGGTTCAGGATTTGGTATTTTGTCTGGAACAATTGTATTATTCGTGATGATTTTACCAACAATTACATCAATGACTGTTGATACCTTAAAATCAGTACCACGCCATTATCGTGAATCTGCTTTAGCAATTGGCGCAACACGTTGGCAAATGATTTACAAGGTTGTGTTGCGAGCAGCGACACCGGGTATTTTAACTGCGATTGTGTTTGGTATGGCACGTGCTTTTGGTGAAGCATTAGCTGTTCAAATGGTAATTGGAAATGCTGCCTTAATGCCACATGACTTGACATCTCCTGCTTCAACATTAACATCAGTACTGACGATGGGTATAGGAAATACCGTCATGGGTTCATTACAAAATGATGTTTTGTGGACGTTGGCAATGATTCTACTTTTGATGTCGTTAGTATTTAACCTAGTTGTGCGAGCAATTGGGCGTAAAGGAGAGCTAAAGTAATGAATGCAAAAACTGCTGATAAAATAGCAACGGGTGTGATTTATGCAATTTCTGGCATTGTGGCTTTAATTTTAATTTCAATGTTAGCGTTTATTCTAATTCGTGGTGTGCCTCATTTATCTTGGCACTTCTTAACATCACCAGCAAGGGCTTTTGAAGCTGGTGGCGGTATTGGGATTCAACTTTTTAATTCCTTTTATCTATTAATATTAGCTATGTTGATTAGTTTTCCAATCGCATTAGGCGCAGCAATTTATTTAAATGAATACGCAAAAAAAGGACGATTTACAAGTATTGTACGTACCGCAATTGAAATTTTGAGTTCTTTACCTTCGGTTGTTGTTGGTTTGTTTGGATTTTTGATATTTGTTGTTCAGTTTGGCTTTGGATTTTCTATTCTATCTGGTGCTATTGCACTAACTATTTTCAATTTACCATTATTAACTCGTTCAATTGAAACGAGTTTAGCACAAATTCCTAATTTGCAACGTGAAGCTGGTTCAGCATTAGGATTATCACGATGGGAAACTGTCATACATGTTATTTTACCCGCAGCAGTACCTTCGATTGTCACAGGTGTCGTTTTATCCGCAGGTCGTGTTTTTGGTGAAGCTGCTGCGTTAATTTATACGGCTGGGCAATCTGCACCTGCGTTAAACTTTGCTGATTGGAATCCATTTAACATTTCAAGTCCATTAAATCCGATGAGACCTGCTGAAACATTGGCGGTTCATATTTGGAAAATTAATTCGGAAGGTATTATGCCCGACTTAAATGCTGTATCTGCCGGTGCATCTGCTGTCTTGATTATTGTTGTCTTGCTATTTAACTTTAGCGCACGCAAAATTGGTGCAAAGCTATATAAAAAGCTGACAAGTGCCTAAGTATAATTAGTAATATTTCAAATTAGCGTAAACAAATAGAGTTATGGAGAAAAAATGGTTAATAATAGTGATTTAAAACCAGTGAGTGAATTTATCACGGAAGATAAACCAGAACGCTACATTCATGATATGAGTACCGATAAACATGAAATTGCAATATCAACAAAAGATCTGCAAGTGTATTATGGGGATAATTTAGCGTTAAGTGAAGGCGATCTGGCGTTTGAACGTTACAAAATTACGAGTTTAATTGGTGCGTCTGGTTCAGGTAAATCAACATTTTTACGTTCTTTGAATCGCATGAATGACAGTGTTGCCACTGTTAAAGGAAATATCATGTATCGTGGCCTTGATATTAACAAAAAAGCAATTGATGTTTATGAGATGCGACGCCATATTGGCATGGTATTCCAACGTCCAAATCCTTTTGCTAAATCAATTTACAATAATATTACTTTTGCCCTTACTCAGCGTGGACACTACACGAAGCAGGAACTTGATGAAATTGTTGAAACAAGTTTGAAACAGGCTGCATTGTGGGACCAAGTTAAAGATGAATTGAATAAGTCAGCCTTATCATTGTCTGGTGGTCAGGCACAACGGTTAGTTATTGCACGAGCGCTAGCATTGAAACCTGATATTTTACTATTAGACGAACCATCCAGTGCATTAGATCCGATTTCTTCTGCTCAGGTTGAAGATACATTGCTTGAATTGAAAAATCAATATACAATTATAATTGTGACACACAACATGCAGCAAGCTGCGCGTATTAGTGATTATACAGCTTTCTTCCATATGGGAAAGGTCATTGAATATGATTTAACACGTAAAATTTTTACTAGGCCTAAAGTTGCGTTGACAAATGATTACATTTCGGGGAACTTCGGATGACAGATAGTAAACAAAAAAACATACTTGAGACGCGTGATGTGAAATTATGGTACGGTCAAAAGGAAGCATTGCATGGCATTAATTTAAATTTTCCTCAAAAGGGAATCACAGCGTTAATTGGACCCTCTGGGTCAGGGAAATCAACTTATCTACGTGCAATCAATCGGATGCATGATTTAGAAGAAAATATAACTGTTACTGGATCATTTAATTTTAATGGTACTGACATTTATGCACCAACAACCGATACGGTTGATTTGCGTAAACGCATTGGGATGGTGTTCCAACAGCCTAATCCTTTTCCATTCTCAATCTATGAAAATGTTATTTTCGGTTTGAAATTGGCAGGAATTAAAGACAAGTCAGCGTTGGATGAAGCGGTAGAAAAATCTTTAAAACAGGCTTCACTATGGGATGAGGTAAAAGACGATTTACATAAGTCAGCACTTGGCTTGTCTGGTGGACAACAGCAACGAGTTTCCTTGGCTCGTGTTCTGGCAACATCACCAGAATTATTATTATTAGATGAACCAACGTCAGCTTTAGATCCAGTTTCTAGTCATAATATTGAAGAAACACTATTGAACTTACGTAATGATTATGCGATGATTATTGTTACACATTCAATGTCTCAAGCGTCCCGTATTTCAGACCGCACAGCTTTCTTTTTAAGTGGTAATTTGATTGAGTTGGACGACACGAAACATATTTTCTTGAACCCACAAAAACAAGAAACACAAGACTATGTTAGTGGACGGTTTGGGTGATCACATGGAAGCTACAGTTAAGAAAAGGAGAAACACTATGCGACGATTATTTGATGAAGAGCTAGCAGATTTAGATAATTCATTCACAGAAATGGGTATGCTCGTTGCCCAAACAATTCAAAAATCTGTGCAATCTTTTGTAGATCATGATCGTGAAGGGGCAAAAGCCATTTTAGAAAATGATCATCAAATTAACGAAAGAGAAGCAGCAATTGAGAAAAAAACTTTTGAAATGATTGCGTTATACCAACCCGTAACGACTGATTTGCGTGAAATTGTGACTATTTTAAAAGCTGTTTCAGTCTTAGAACGAATGGGTGATCAAGCGCGCAATATTGCAAATTCAACGATTCGTGTCAAAGGAACTAAGCACATTTCAGGTGTTGAAGTGGCACTGGGCGAAATGGGCGAACAAGTAGCTAAAATGGTGTCTGCTGTTATGGACTACTACATTAAAAATGATGCATTAGGTGCAGAGTCAATTGCTGAGCAAAACCAAACCTTATCAAAACGTGCAGCACAAGTACGCTTTGATTCCGTTGAAGGCATGAAGGAAGATGCAGAATTAGTTGATTCAGCCGCCGATTACTTGGTAATTGCAGGATATTTGAAGCGTATAGGCGATTATACAACAGACATTGCAGAATGGATTGTTTATAAGCGGACTGGTAAAATTATCGAGCTAAATCCTGGATACAATTACTTTATTTAATTGAGTAAAATTTTGTTGTCGTAGGCGACTATGTTGCAATTAATAAGTCTTTTAATGAACGATTAGATTGAATTTTAATCGTTTTTTGTGTCTCATAGTGAAAAGTTTTGGTATAATGAAGGTATTGTATATTATTCATCAAGCGTATGATAACAATATGTTAAGCGCTTACAAAATGTTACACTAGGAGGAAATATGCGTTTTTTAGCACGATTAGCGATAACAATGCTTGTCTTTTTAATTATATCAGCACTTTTCCCAATTGAATTTCGTGTTGATAACTGGGTAACTGCTTTAGGTGCAGCATTAGTTTTGGCGGTATTAAACACCATTATCAAGCCAATATTAACTATATTGACATTACCCTTAACGTTTCTAACATTTGGTTTATTTACCATTGTTATTAATGCCATTATGCTAGAAATGACGGCCAATCTTGTTGGTGGTTTTGAATTTGCAAGCTTTGGTTGGGCAATGTTCACAGCCATTATTTTGTCAATTGTAAACACACTCTTAACAAGTGATTTAGGCGTACACGTAGAAAGAAAATAAAATGGCACAAAATTCTGTAACAGTTAGACAATTAGTAGAAAACACACGTCTAGATATTGTGGCTGGAGAGCAATATCTAGAACGTTTAATCACCACAGCAGATATTTCACGACCTGGATTAGAAATGACCGGTTATTTCAATTACTATGCACCAGAACGTGTGCAATTACTTGGTATTACAGAAACATCATTTTCAGAACGTATGGGTCATGAAGAATTACTGATGGTTTTTCGGCGAATGGCAGATATTAAAACACCAGCATTCGTTGTATCAACAGGTTTACCAATTAGTGATGAATTGAAACAAGCGGCTGATGAGGCAAAAATTCCAATTTTGACGTCTACTTTGACATCGTCACGGATTTTATCTAACATGACATATTACTTAGGCGGTCAGTTAGCACCGCGTGAAAATGTTCACGGTGTGTTAATTGATGTTCATGGTTTGGGTGTTTTGATCACTGGAGATGCTGGTATTGGAAAAACAGAATCTGCATTGGAGTTGATTCAGCAAGACAAAGCAAGATTAGTTGCCGACGATCGCGTAGACATTTATCAAGAAGACGAAGAACGTTTAATTGGTGAGCCCAATGGCGTTTTACGTAACATGATGGAAATACGCGGAGTCGGTATCATTGATGTACAACAGGTATACGGAGCGGTTTCTGTTCGTTCACATGCAACAATTGCTCTGAATATTCATTTATCAAATGGTAAAATTGGTGAGGCTAATTTTGATCGTTTGGGTAATGATAATGATACACTTGAAATTTTAGGTGTAAAAATCAAAAGAATGGTTGTACCAGTAACTCCAGGACGTAATACGGCGAGTGTGATTGATGCTGCTGCTGTAAAGTTCCGTACGGCTAATATGGGTATTGATGCCTTAAAAACACTTGAAGAACGTATGTCTGAAGAAATGATTAAAAACGAAAAAAAAGATCTGGAGAGCAAAAATGACTAAAATAGCTGTGCTCGGTGCCGGTTCTTGGGGAACTGCATTAGCTAATACTGCTTCAGAAAATGGACATGATGTCCGTTTGTGGACACATAATTCAGATCAAGTTGAAGAAATTAATCAGCGTCATACAAATCACAAATATCTACCTAATGCTGTATTAGTCCCATCTCTTATTGCAACTGACGACATGGCAACGGCTGTTAAAGAAGTTGAAATCGTTTTAAGTGTCGTACCCACCAAAGCGGTCCGAGAAGTGGCTAAACAGTTAGCAGCTGTCTTGACTGAACAATCGCATAAAATTATTCTAGCTCATGCAACTAAAGGGTTAGAACAAGGCACATATAAAAGAATTTCTGAAATGTTAGCCGAAGAGGTGCCAGAGACATATAGATCTGCCTTAGTCGTTATTTCGGGTCCATCTCATGCAGAAGATGTCATCAAACATGATCTAACTGCCGTTTCTATTGGTAGTTCAGATGAATATGCGGCACAATTAGTGCAACGTGTGTTGTCAAATGACACTTTTCGCGCATATACAAATCATGACTTACTTGGTTCTGAGCTATTTGCGGCTTTGAAAAATATTGTGGCGATTGCATCAGGGGCTTTAGTCGGTCTAGGCTACGGTGTGAATGCTCAAGCTGCATTGTTAACGAGAAGCTTAGTTGAAATGCGAGCACTTGGTTTAGCAATGGGCGCGGAAGAAAAAACACTTTATGAACTAGCTGGGATTGGTGATCTAATTGTCACTGGCATGTCTCCAAATTCACGTAATTATCGTGCTGGTCTCGGTTTGGGTGAAGGTAAGAGTTTGCAGCAAGTGACAGAGGACATGGGAATGGTGATTGAAGGCGTGAACACGACCAAAGCAGTTTATGATTTTTCGAAAACCTATCATGTCGATATGCCCATTACGGATGCCGTTTATCAAGTTTTATATGAAAATAAACCATTAAGAGATGTCATTAAAGAACTGATGGCTAGACCATTAAAATCTGAAGATTAATCAAAACTATGTCCTATAAGACAAATAAGAAAGAGAGTTATTAAAATGAAACCAGTACGTAAAGCAGTTATTCCAGCAGCCGGACTTGGCACACGCTTTTTACCAGCTACTAAAGCTTTGGCAAAAGAGATGTTACCAATTGTTGACACACCTACAATCGAATATATTGTGCGTGAAGCTATTGCCTCTGGCATTGAGGATATTGTGATTGTTGATGGTAAGTCTAAACGATCAATTGAAGATCACTTCGATTCAAATCCTGAATTAGAGAATAATTTACGTGACAAAGGCAAGGATGAACTATTAAAAATAGTACAAGAAACAACCGACATTAATATGTACTTTATCCGTCAATCACATCCTAAGGGACTTGGGGATGCTGTTCTCACAGCTAAAGCCTTTATTGGCGATGAGCCCTTTGTTGTCCTTCTTGGTGATGATTTGATGGAGGACGAGGTACCTTTAACAAAACAATTAATTGAACGTTATGAAGAAACTGGCGAATCAACTTTGGCCGTGATGAAGGTTCCTCATGATCAAGTTTCTGAGTATGGTGTAATTGATCCAGCAGCGGAAGCGTCTGATGGCCTGTACCGTGTCAAATCGTTTGTTGAAAAACCTAAACCAGAAGATGCCCCTTCAGACTTGGCAATTATTGGTCGTTACTTGTTAACACCTGAAATTTTTGAAGAGTTAGAAAATACACAACCAGGTAAAGGAAATGAAATTCAATTGACAGATGCAATTGACTCATTAAACAATCGACAACATGTCTATGCACATGAATTCAAGGGCAGTCGATACGATATCGGATCAAAAATTGGCTTTTTAGAAACTAATATTGAGTTTGGATTGAAACATCCACAAACAAAAGATCAGCTACGTGCTTATATAAAAGAGCTTGCAGCAAAACTATAATTAAATTACAAATGGTGATTAAGAAGTTAAAATTCGACAAATAACCTAAATGCGTGTAAAATTAGATTAACAAAAAGTAAGTGAAATGAGGTCGAACAGATGGCAGAAACAAAGCAATATGATGTTGTAATAATTGGTGCAGGACCTGCAGGAATGACGGCTGCAACTTATGCATCACGTGCAAATCTATCTGTTTTAATGCTGGATCGTGGTATTTATGGCGGTCAAATGAATAATACGGCTGAGGTTGAAAATTATCCAGGTTTTGATTCCATTTTAGGACCCGATCTTTCAGAAAAAATGTATGCTTCTTCAACACGTTTTGGCGCAGAGTATGGTTTTGGTACAGTAGAAAGCATTGAAATAGATGGCCAAAATAAAATAATTAATACTGATATGGATCGTTATATTACTAAAGCGATTATTATTGCAACTGGATCTGAGCACATACATTTGGGCACTGATGGTGAGGAACATTACCAAGGTCGCGGTGTAAGTTACTGTGCAGTCTGTGATGGCGCATTTTTCCGTAATGAGGATGTTGTCGTTGTTGGTGGTGGCGATTCTGCTATTGAAGAAGGACTATATTTAACCAACTTGGCAAAATCTGTTACGGTGTTACATCGTCGTGATAAGCTTCGTGCGCAACAAATCATTCAAAATCGTGCTTTTTCAAATGAAAAAATGTCATTTCGTTGGCATACAGAAGTCGTGTCAATCAATGGAGACGATGATAAGGTCACAAGTGTGAGTGTAATTAATAATCAAACACAAGAAGTTTCTCAAATTAATGCGAGTGGTGTGTTTGTTTATGTTGGTTTAAAGGCTAACACACAAGGTTTTGAAAATCTGAATATCACAGATGATGATGGTTGGATAATTACTGATGATCATATGAGAACAGCTATACCAGGTATATTTGCTGTGGGAGATGTCCGCGTTAAAGAGCTACGCCAAATTACAACAGCTGTTGGTGATGGCAGTATAGCAGGACAGGGTGTCTATGATTATATTAGTGCCTTAGCAGCTGAGACAAATGAACAAGTTATATAATGTTGAAAACAAATTTTTATAAATTTGTTTTTTTTTATATTTATCTCATGAAATCTCTTTTAAGGTTATAAAATCAATAGTGTAAAAAAATGATTATTTTCTGAAAACAATAGCATAATAATTTCACTTTGGAAAACGTTTGACAATTAAGGTGCAAGCGGTTACAATTATTTGTGTTAAGATGCACAATATAATTGTTTTACAGAACGGAACCGGTTCTATAATGTGTTAGAGGAGAAGATAATGCAAAGTCAAGATAAGTGGATTACCAAAGTTGCGTTTTTGGGTGTTTCATTCATGCTAACTAGCGCGTATGCAATCAATGGGGCAATGCCTCAGATGACGAAGGCGCTGAATGTTTCAGCCACAGAGGTGCAGGCTTTAGCAACAACACCATCTATTGTTGTCACAGTGTTCGTATTACTCAGTTCGTTTATTGCCGCAAAGTTAGGAGATAAAAAAACAATCATATTAGGCATGCTGTTAGTTGGTTTTGCTGGAATTGTGCCTTTCTTTGTGACATCTTATCCCGTTATTCTCATATCAAGAATGGTCCTTGGTGCAGGATTCGGTATTTTTAACTCATTAGCTGTATCAATGATCGCTGTCATGTATCAAGGGCAAACACGTTCAGTTATGTTAGGGTGGCGTGCAGCCGTTGAACAAATTGGACAGGCAGTTTTAACTTTTATCGCAGGATTGCTTTTAAATTTTGGTTGGCAAGCAACATTTTTAGTTTATCTACTCGCCTTTCCAATTCTATATCTCTTTTATGTTCGCGTACCAGATACGTCGGAAATGTTGGCAGAAAGAGAAAAGAATAGTACAAAAGAACAGTTATCGATTGATTCACCTCAAAAAATTAGTCCTTTGGTTTGGCTTTTGACATTATTTGCTGCTTTCTTAGTGATTGATTACATGGCTATTCAATTGAGCTTTCCATTTATGGCCCAGAACTTAGGTGTTAAAGGGTTAATTGTCTCTACAATCTTATCTCTTATGTTAGTTGCAGCAATGGTTGGTGGCTTAGTGTATGGGGGTATGCAAAAACTATTTGGACGATTTACCTTGCAAATTGGTTTAGTCTTGATGTTTGTGTCTAACTTCTTAGTTGCATTCTCAAATGGTAATTTTATCGTATTAACAATTGGTGTACTACTCATTGGATTTCCAATGCAACTGATTTCACCATTTATTTTTAGCCAATTACCTAATTTAGCACCATTAAAGAAGCAACCTTTTGTGACATCAGTTGTACTCATTGGCTTTAACGTCGGCGTCTTTGTCGAACCATTTGTGTTATCGCTATTAGCCAGAATAATGGGAAATCCAACTAGCAGTGTTTCTGAAGCAGCATACAGGACTATTCCATTGTTTGGTGTGATTCTATTAATAATTGCATTTGTGACACTTATCACTAATCGTAAAAAAATATAACATTTGCGCCTAATGGTGGCGCATTACAAGTAACCTAAGTTAATTTTAATGCCATAAATTGGTTTTATATAAGGAGAACAAAAAATCATGAAGAAACTTACTAATGAAGCGATGCTCATCACATACGCTGACTCACTTGGCAAAAACTTGAAAGAACTCGATCAAGTTCTTTCAAATGAGCTTAATGGTGTTGTAGGTGGTGTCCACGTCTTACCATTTTTCCCATCAACAGGGGATCGCGGATTTGCGCCTGAAGAGTATGAAACAGTAGATCCACAATTTGGTGACTGGTCTGATATTGATAAGTTAGCAGAAAAGTATTATTTAATGTTTGATTTTATGTTAAATCATATTTCACCACAATCAAAATATTTCCAAGACTTTTTGGAAAAAAAGGAAGAATCAGAATATTATGATATGTTTTTGAAGTATTCTGAATTCTGGCCTGAAAATCGTCCAACAGATGCTGATATTGATTTGATCTATAAGCGTAAGGATAAGGCACCATTTTCACCTGTTACATTTGCTGATGGCACGACTGATCAAGTATGGAATACATTTGGTGATCAACAAATGGATTTGGATGTTACTAAGGAAGTAACAAAAAAGTTCATTAAGGATTCATTGGTTAATTTAGCTCATCATGGTGCTTCTGTTATTCGTCTGGATGCTTTTGCTTATGCAATCAAGAAGTTAGATACAAATGATTTCTTCGTTGAACCTGAAATTTGGGCTATTTTGGATGAAGTACGCGAAATTCTTGCAGCTGAAGGTTCAGAAGTTTTGCCTGAAATTCATGAACATTACAAGATCGTACGTAAGATTACTGAACATGACATGTATTCATATGACTTTGCTTTGCCATTAATTACATTGTATTCATTGTATTCAGGTAAAACAGAACGTATTGCTGATTGGCTACGTCAAAGTCCAATGAAGCAATTTACAACATTGGATACTCATGATGGTATTGGTGTTGTTGATGCTAAGGATTTGTTGACACAAGAAGAAACTGATTTCACAACTGAAGAAATGTACAAGGTTGGCGCAAACGTCAAGAAAATATTCTCTTCAGCTGCATATAACAATTTGGACATTTATCAAATTAATACAACATATTACTCTGCTTTGGGTAACAATGATGCAGCTTACTTATTGGCTCGTGCAGCGCAAATATTTGCGCCTGGTATTCCACAAATTTACTATGTAGGTTTACTTGCAGGTGAAAATGATATTGAACTTTTGGAAAACTCAAAAGAAGGTCGTAACATTAACCGTCATTATTATGATTTAGCTGAAATTGCTGAAACAACAAAGCGTCCAGTTGTTTCTAACTTGTTTGATCTGTTGCGTTTCCGTAACACAAGTACAGCCTTTGATTTAGATGGTTCAATTGAAGTTGTTAACAACGGTGAAAATGAATTAGTAGTAACACGTACATCAGCTGATGGTAAGACAACAGCCACATTAGATGCTAACTTTGCTACAAAAAACTTTACTGTATCAGAAAATGGTAAAGAAATATTCACAACAAAGTAATTTTATCAATCAAAGCGCCCAGGCGCTTTTTTGATTACATAAAATCAGGATGCTGATTTTTATGTCGTGCAACAGGGTTAGATGATTTAAAAATTAAATTTTGTTATAATGAGAATAAAGTATATAGGAGAAAATAATGAGCTATCAAGAAAGTTTGGCACAATGGCAAGCAGCAAAGCTACCTGACTATTTAGCCGAGAATTTGACGTCATATACGCCAGAACAACAAGAAGATGCATTTTATCAAAATTTGAGTTTTGGTACTGCTGGTATGCGCGGTATTTTAGGTGCAGGGACTAACCGGATGAACATTTTCACAGTGCGTCAAGTAACAGAGGCGCTAGCTCGCTATATTGATGCACAGGGTGAAACAGCCAAAAAACGTGGTGTTGCAATTAGTTTTGATTCAAGACACTTCTCACCAGAATTTGCTAAAGATGCAGCGCGCGTGTTATCAGCGCACGATATTAAATCATATTTATTTAGTAGTTTACGACCAACACCTGAGTTGTCCTTTACAGTAAGAGAATTGGATGCTTTTGCAGGAATTATGATTACTGCCTCACATAATCCAAAAGAATATAATGGCTACAAGGTTTATGGTGAAGATGGTGGCCAGATGGTGCCGGAAGCTGTTGAAACAATTGTCACTGAGTTAGAAAAAATTTCAGATATATTTAATATTACACTTGATCTAGACGACAAAAATATTCAAATTATTGATCAAGAATTAGATGATAAGTATTTAGAAAACATTGCAACAATAACAGTTGATAAAGAACTTGTGGCTAATGAGGGTAAATCATTAAAGTTTGTTTATACACCTTTACATGGGACAGGACAATATATTGGTGAAAAAGCACTACAACAAGCAGGTTTTACTAATTATTCCATTGTCAAAGAACAAGCAGTGATTGATGGTGACTTTCCAACCGTAAAAAAGCCTAATCCGGAGGATGCTGCTGCCCTAGAAATGGCAATTAACTATGCACAAAATAACGGGGCGGATGTTGTCGTTGCAACAGATCCAGATGCCGATCGTATGGGCGCTGCTGTTAAATTAGCAGATGGTACTTTCCAAGTGTTAACTGGTAATCAAATTGCGGCAGTTTTAGTTAATTATTTGTTAACTGCTAAGAAAAATACAAACACACTACCAAAAAATGGGGCAATTGTGACCTCAGTTGTATCGTCACGTTTTGCGTCAAAGGTGGCGGATAGCTTTGGTGTAATTACCGCTGATGTGTTAACAGGATTTAAATATATTGCGGCTACTATTGATGAATATGAAGCCACAAAAGAACACACTTTTTTATTTGGTTTTGAAGAAAGTTTTGGTTACCTTGTTAAGCCTTTTTCACATGATAAGGATGCCATTCAAGCACTTGTTTTGTTCGCGGAAGTGTCTGCGTACTATAAGTCTCAAGGGAAAACTTTTGCAGATGGTTTGCAAGAATTATTTGAAAAGTTTGGTTACTTTGAAGAAAAGACGATTAGTTTAGATTTCCCTGGTATTCATGGTAATGACGAAATGGCTGCTATTATTGCAAAGTTCCGTGATAATCAACCAAGTAAAATTGGCGATTTGAATGTTATACGTACACAAGATTTTTCTACTGCCACTGAGACAACAGCTGATGGCGAGACAGCGAAGTTACCACAACCAAAAGCAAACGTATTAAAGTATTGGCTTGAAGATGGTTCTTGGGTTGCCGTGCGCCCTTCAGGCACAGAGCCAAAACTAAAGTTTTACATTGGTGTTGAATCTAGTTCACAAGCGATATCACAATCAAAAATTGATATCATTACAAGTGATTTAATGACGTATACAAAGTGATTCTGGACAAAACGTTTGTAATTTGATACAATACTTAAAGGCTTAAGTGCCATATTAACGATAATCCGCTGCGCGATTAGCCTACGGGCGAGTGTAAGATTGTCGACTAGGAGAATGACCAATGCGTCAAAATAGTATTTTAGAAAACATTACATCAGCACAATTACGTTCTGATATTCCTGACTTCCGCGCCGGTGACACTGTTAAGGTGTACGCTAAGATCGTCGAAGGTTCACGTGAACGTATCCAATTGTTTGAAGGCGTTGTCATCAAGCGTAAGGGTGCTGGCATTCAAGCAACATACACAGTTCGTAAGATTTCATCTGGTGTTGGTGTGGAACGTACATTCCCATTGCATTCACCACGTGTTGAAAAAATTGAAGTGGTTCGCTTTGGTGCCGTACGTCGTGCCAAGTTGTACTACTTGCGTGCATTGCAAGGTAAAGCAGCTCGTATTAAGGAACGTCGTCGCGACGTATAACCTTATTGAAAACACTCTATTGGGTGTTTTTTTTTTACAAAATAATCCTAAAACAGGGAAATATGCTTATAAAAACATGTAATATTTACGTAACAAAACAGAAAAAAATATGATACATAAATTAGCAAATTATAGTATATAATTAAGACATACTCGAATGATATTTGAGTTTCATTACTCCCCTAGTAATGTTTCAATCAGCCCCCCAATTACTGATTGAATTAACTGATAGCTTCGGTTATCGTCCCCCTGACCATTGCCCTCTTCGGTCAGGGGGTTTTTATGTGTCATTTAATTTTAAGAATACCATTAAATATATAACGTGTTGATAGGCGAACTTATGTTCGTTGTGTTAAAATATGCTTATGGCAGAGATTTTTATAACAACCGATAGACGTAAAATTTTACACGTTGATCTCGATGCGTTTTATGCACAAGTTGAGATGCGTGATAATCCATTATTACGTGATAAAGCACTCATTATCTCAGGTAACCCAGATGAGACAAAGGGACGTGGTGTCGTAACCACAGCAAATTATATAGCCAGAAAACTCGGGGTGCATTCAGCAATGAGTGCAGCGGAAGCAAAACGATTAGCTCCCAATGCTATATTTCTTTCGCCTAATTTTAATAAATATAGAATTATTTCTAAACAAATTCATGATATTTTTTATACAATTACAAATAAAGTTGAGCCAATCGCATTGGATGAAGCCTATCTTGATATTACAGAGCTACAACAATCAAGTACAGAGGTAGCTGGTTACATTCGTCATGAAATTCTGAGAAAAACTGGTCTGACGAGCTCTATTGGTGTGTCTCACAATAAATTATTGGCGAAACTCGGCTCTAAATTTAATAAACCAAATGGTGTAACCGTTATTACGTCAGAGAATATGCTATGCTTTCTTGATGAATTAGCTATTGGTGATTTTCGTGGTGTTGGTAAAAAAACGCGTGAAAAATTTGAAAAAATACATATAACCAATGGTGCGCAGTTACGTGGACTAACTTATGAAGAATTGCGGTCGTTATTTGGAAAAATGGGTGAAAATTTATATTGGCAAGCGCGTGGTGTTCATTTTGGAGAGGTTGCATGGCAACGTCAGCAACAATCTATTGGTAAGGAAGAAACATTTGGTCAATTCTTACATGATGAGGCAGATGTGCAATCAGAGTTTAGGAAGTTAGCGGTAGCAATGATAAATGTTATGAAATCACGACACCTTGCGGGTAGAACTTTTAACGTGAAAATTCGTGATGACGCTTTTAATACAATTACACGTGCAATCACAAGAGAAAGTCCATGGCCATTATCAGAGGATTTGCTTGTCAAAAATGCTCAAAATATATTTGAAGATGTTATAACCTTACCATTTTCAATTCGATTATTGGGCTTGTCGATGAGTAATTTGCAATCAAGTACTTTTGAGGAAATGACGTTGTTTTAAACGTGATATACTAGATAAAGACATACAAATTTAAGTGTATTCACGATAAATTAGAAAGATAGAATGATGGCAACAATTGAAGAACAACTATTACAGCAAATTAAAAGATATGATACGATTATTATTCATAGGCATCAACGCCCTGATCCAGATGCATTTGGTTCACAATTAGGATTGAAAGCGATTTTACAGGCAAGTTTTCCAGAAAAACATATCTATGCTGTCGGGAAATCAGTACCAGGCTTAATGTGGATGAGTGAAGATGATCAGTTCATGGATGATATTCCTGATAAAACTTATAATAATGCTTTGGTTATTATGGTTGATACAGCAAATTCACCTCGTATTGATGATCAACGTTGGTCTACAGGGTTAGAAACCATAAAAATTGATCATCATCCAAACGATGAACCTTATGGCGATTGGCAATGGGTAAAAGAAGGTCATTCGGCAACAAGCACAATGATTTACGAATTTTATGAATTGCTTAAGACGCAAGGCTTGGTAATGACTAATCAAGCTGCACGATTATTGTATATTGGTATTGTTGGTGATACTGGGCGATTCATGTATAGTATGGATAAAGAAACTTTCCGAGTTGTATCCGAATTATTTAATTATAATTTTGACTATCAGGCAATTCTCCATCACATGGAAACTATTTCTGAAAATGCTGCAAAGCTTTCGGGGTATGTTCTTCAAAATCTGAATATTTTACCTTCAGGTTTTGCATATGTTGTCTTAACAAAGGCTTTGATTAAAGAATTTGATTTGCGAGAATCAGGGACTGCGTTTGTTGTATCGTTACCATCAAAAATTGATAAAGTTAAAGCATGGGCCATTTTCGAAGAGCAGGATGAAGGCAATTATCGTGTACGATTGCGATCACGAACCATCGTGATCAATAAAATTGCTAATCAGTTTGAGGGTGGTGGACATCCAATGGCTTCAGGTGCTTGGGCACAAACAACGCAAGATATTGATCGTTTAATAAAAAATGTAGATATGGCCTTAACTAAACAATATGGGGTCGCAAAAATTAGTTCAGAAAATAACTGAACATATCGAAAGTAGAGAAAATTGATGGCAGAAACTGCAAACCAATTTGGACAATTTAATTTAAAAACAGAAATAATTACAGCCTTAACAGCAATAGGATTCACACAACCTACGCCAGTTCAAGCTAAGCTCATTCCTAGTATATTAAAAGGAAATGATGTTGTTGGTCAATCTCAGACAGGTTCTGGGAAAACACATACTTTTTTGATTCCAATCTTTAATCAATTGATTAAAGATGAACAGTATGTGCAAGCTGTGATAACGACACCATCACGTGAATTAGCTGCGCAAATTACAAAAGCAGCCAAAGACTTTGCAAACAAATTGGCAGAAGATATTACTATTTCGGAATTTGTTGGTGGAACGGACAAATTACGACAGATTAAGCAACTTGAAAAAAATCAACCACAAATTGTTATTGGCACACCTGGCCGTATTAAGGACCTTGCATCATCTGGTGCCCTCAAATTACATGATGTTAAGACATTGGTTGTTGATGAAGCAGATATGACGCTTGACTTGGGCTTTTTGAATGAAGTTGATTTCATAGCTGGGGCAATGCCCGAAAAGCTACAAACATTGGTATTTAGCGCAACAATGCCTGAAAAGCTAAAGCCGTTCTTAAAAAAATATTTAGACAATCCGCAATTTGAAGCTATTCCTGTATCAACGGTCATTGCAGATACAATTGATAATTGGTTACTTGCCACTAAGTCTAAAGATAGAAATGATGTTATTTATCAAGTACTGTCAATTGGCAATCCATACTTGGCTTTAGTGTTTGCTAATACTAAAGAACGCGCAAAAGAAATTGCTTCGAATTTGCGTGGACGCGGCTTGAAAATTGCAGAGATACATGGTGATATTGAACCTCGTGAACGTCGACGAGTAATGAAATCTATTCAAAACTTAGAATACCAATATGTTGTTGCAACAGATCTAGCGGCTCGTGGTATTGATATAGAAGGTGTATCTCATGTGATTAATGACGATATTCCTGATGAATTAGAATTTTTCGTACATCGTGTTGGACGAACTGGCCGTAATGGATTAGCAGGTGTCGCTATTACATTATATGGACCGGATGAAGAGCAAGAAGTTGCTGAATTAGAAGCGTTAGGTATTAATTTCAAAGCTAAACAGATTAAAGAAAATGAGATTGTTGATATTAAAGACCGTCGTGCGCGTAAACAGCGTGTCGCAACAACCAAAAAGTTAGATCCAACGATGGTAGGTATGGTGAAAAAGAAAAAGAAAATAGTTAAACCTGGATATAAGCGTCGTATTAAGGCTGCTATTCAACGTAAAGATCAAATGGATCGTCGTATCTCAAAACGAGAAGATATGCGTGCAGTCCGCAAAGAAAATAAGAAACGTGGCGAAAAATAATAAAAAGATGGTGACTTCATTTGAAGTCACCATCTTTTTATTATTATCGCTGTGTCATGCGTGATAGTGGGACAATGACTTTAGATTGGAGTATCTTAACAACTTCTGGATTATCCGGCAAGCTTGAATGTTGTGCGTTATCTCCAGAAAGGATTGTTTGTGTGTAGGACTTGACATGTTTTTGGTATATGTATTTACCGGCAATAACGCTTTGAATTGGTACAATACCGTCATCAGTGTAATCTTCGGTCCCAGCGATAGAATACATGGATAGGTTAGATGGTAAATTTTTACCACCTTGAACAAAATCTTTAAGCATCTCTGTTCGGTGTTGTAACGAAGACTCTGAAAAATTAAAGGGTGTGCCCAGGGTAGTTAAAGTTGGTACATTAAATGAGTCACTATCATAGTAATTTTCAAAATAATTAGTCCATATTAAGCCGCCATTGGAGTGACCTACTGCAGCAAAGGTCTTAAAATGATAACGCTCTTGCAAAGAATCTAGTGCACTGGTAAGCCACTGCGTTTGTTTTTTTATATTATCATAACCATCTTTATTATTTTCGAATCCGATAACTATAAATGGTTGCCGATCAGTAGCGTTAATATTACCTTGATAGACTAAGTCGCCATTTTTTTTAACCAGAACTTTTAAAATACTATGTGCTGGCCCGTTACTATTAATCGTAGTGAGTAAATTATCAAATCGATTAACAGTAGCGCTTGAACCTGGAATGAAAATAACAGGCGTCATACGAGAGTTTTGGAGCTTGGCTTGGTTAGTGCTAGTTTGGGAAACCCAATATTGACCGTAAAATCCCAAAATAATAATTAGTATAAGACTGAATCCTAAGATTATTCTATTTTTCATTAGGTACCTCTATCATCAGACGTTTAGTAAATGGATAATAAATTAGAAGAGAAAGACAAAAAATGAGAATTGCGATGATGGTGGATTGAATAGGTGTACTGCTTGCAAGTGTTGGCAGGAGAACATTTGGCATACCAGAAGGTGTAATAAAAACAACTGGTTGTGTGAAATGTAAAAAGACAGCCAGATAAGCAATCAAAGTGCCGATAATATTAATCAGGAGCATAGGTATTAACATCAATGGTCGCAAAAATATTGGTATACCAGCGTAAAGTAAAAAGTTATTATCAAACAAGCTTGGAAGCCAAGCTAGAATAGCCAATCGTCGGTATTTCTTTGACGCTGCAAATAATAGCAGTAGATTTAGAGCTAGTGTATTGCCAATGCCACCAAATAGCGTAAATGAACCATAAATACTATACAAATTTTCTGGAAACGGTAATGTTGAGATACTGTGTGTTAACATAGCATCCAAATTCGATATAACTGTATTAAGTGTTGTCTGGTTATTTGTCAACTCAGGTGGTATGGAGAAGCCTAAAACAAATAAAAAAGGTGCTAGAATGGCAATAAGTAGTAGCCCTAAAAAGCTTGTAAAAAAATTTTGAGATAAAAGTGTAGCAAACATTGTTTGTAATCGTGGCCACTGAATAATGGGATGAAGCATCACGTTAAATGAAATAATAATGATAGACCATAACAAATATTTTAAATTAAACGGTGATGTTGTGGCTGAAAAATGTTTATGAAGCCAATAATATGTGGCGCAACTTAGCAATGTTAAAATCGTAATTAATAGATATTGAATTGTGATATATGTTGGTAATTGGTCTTTTTGAAATAACAAGATATAAGTTGCTATAAAGTTAGTGACAATGGGAAGACTAGTATTTTTAACACCTCTTGCCGTCAAATAATGATATGTTAAGCCAATTACAAAAACCATTGCCACAGCGATATCCAAATTTGATAATATGAATCTGGCATGGTCAACAATTGTATCCGGAAAAATGGGATATTTTTTTAATATATTTGCAAATAATGCATCTGGAAATAAGATTAATTTGAAAACTAATCGGCAATAAATGTCGATTGCTAAAATGGGGATGGATTGTTGTATAGCAAGCGCTATCGACTGGAACGCGGGACGATGAATTAACCGATCATCCCAACGTTGTACGGTATTAATTAAGTAATTGAACATGGCGTCTCCAAGTTTAGGGAAATAATTATTACGATAAAAAAGTAGATATTTAAAATGTTTGTGCTATAATTGCTATAAATGTTTTTATAGTACATCAAATAAGTACTATGTCGATTATACATTAAATCACAGATACGGGGGTAACGTGAAATGTTTACACGTTTTTTTAGGCGACCGACTATCAATTTTGTTATTCGGACGCTATTTTATTTTGTTGTTATCTTAGCGCTTGTATATCTTTATAGTTACTCAGGCGTAGGCGAAGGACACTTTATTTACAATGAATTTTAACTTAGGACAATTAATATGATTACTGAAAATATCATAGAAGCTATCGACACAACTGCACAAGAACAAGGGCAGACGATTGCTTATGACGAATTAGGAAAAACGCAAACATACGCACAACTGAAACAATATTCAGATCATTTAGCCGCTTTTATAGAAACTTTACAAATTAGTGATGATGCACCAATTATGATATATGGTGGGCAACAATTCGAAATGATAGCCAGTTTTTTGGGTAGTGTTAAGTCTGGTCATGCTTATATTCCAGTTGATGTTAACTCCGCCGATGAACGATTGACTGATATTGTTGAAATTGGAAAACCTGCAGTAGTAATTGCGGTAGACGACTTACCTGTAAAAATACCAGACATTCCGGTGATTAATAAAGCGCAACTTACAAAAATCTTTAATACACCGAATAATTTTAAAATGACACACCCAGTTCATGATAACGATAATTTTTACATTATTTTTACATCAGGTACCACTGGCAAACCAAAGGGTGTGCAAATTTCACATAATAATTTACTGAGTTTTACTAATTGGGTGCTCGGAGATGAATTCAATTGGCAGTCCGAAAGTAATGTTCTCGCACAGCCACCTTATTCATTTGATTTGTCTGTTATGGACTGGGTACCAACATTAGTTTCAAAGGGAACTTTGAAAGCTTTACCAAAAACAGCTGCTGATGATTTTAAAACTTTGTTTAAAGTATTACCAACGTTACATTTAAATAAGTGGGTATCAACGCCTTCTTTTGCTGATGTAGTTTTACTTGATCCAGAATTCACACAGGAAAATCATCCGGATTTAGATGGCTTCATGTTTTGTGGTGAAGTTTTGACAAAAACAACAGCGCAAAAGTTATTGGCGCGTTTTCCAAAGGCAAGTATTTATAATACTTACGGCCCAACAGAGGCAACAGTCGCCGTCACCGGATTAAAGATAACAAAAGACACGATTGAAAATAACGATAAAATGCCAATTGGCTATGTTAAATCTGATACGAAAATCATCATTCAAGATAGCGATGGACAGGCAGTGCCTGACGGTCAACCGGGTGAAATTGTTATCGTAGGGCCATCTGTGTCACAAGGTTATCTAAACAATCCTGAAAAAACAAGCCAAGCATTCACGACAGTTAATGGAATTAGCGCTTATAAAACAGGTGACTTAGCCCTACGTGATAAGAATGGTTTGTTGCATTATAAGGGACGTAGTGATTTTCAAATCAAATTGCATGGTTTCCGAATTGAACTTGAAGAAGTTGCGCAACAATTACAACAAAGCCAATGGGTTGATCAAGCCGTAGCTGTACCAAGATATGATGCAGATGGTAAAGTGAAACAATTATTAGCAATTATTGTAGCTAAAAATAACAACTTTGAGAAACCAATATTATTAACTACTGCTATCAAGAACAATCTTGAGAATATTATGATGCCATATATGGTGCCAAGCCGCTTTATGTATCGTGATAAAATGCCATTAACACCTAATGGTAAAATTGATCTGAAGGGTTTGATTGCAGAGGTGAACGGTCATGGTTAATTTGCAGCCATACACTGACCCAATGTATTTTATTATATTATTGTTGGCACTATTACCACTGGCAATTGCTCTGTATTTTGGTAAGCGTTTATCTTGGTATGAAGTTATTGTGTCACTGGTATTTATTTTCTTGATGTTTAATGGCAAAAAATATCATGAAGGTTACGCTATTATTTTATTCATGATATGGCAATGGTTGCTTGTTTGGGCATACACGTTGTATCGTAAAAAATCAAATAATACAGTGGTATTCTATGTTGCAACAATCCTTGCAATTGTGCCGTTATTTTTAGTCAAATTAGCACCGGTAGCACATTGGACACATGTATCAACATTACTAGGCTTTCTGGGGATTTCATATTTAACATTCCGTTCAGTTGGTATGATACTTGAGACACGAGATGGTGCAATTAAAGAATTTAACCCTTGGTTGTTCTTGCGGTTTATGTTATTTATGCCGTCAATTTCATCAGGTCCAATTGATCGTTATCGTCGATTTGTCAAAGATATTACGACTGTGCCTGATCGAGAAAAGTATCTCGGCATGTTAGAAAAAGCAGTTTGGTATTTCTTTCTTGGCTTTTTATATAAATTTGTCTTATCTCATATCTTAGGAACATTATTGTTACCGCGATTTGAAAGTTTGGCTATATTATCAGCAAGCGTTCATCATGGTTGGTCATGGTGGTTGGTACCAGTTATGTATACCTATGGGTTAGATTTGTTCTTTGATTTTGCCGGTTATTCATTATTTGCTGTTGCCACAAGTTATGTCATGGGTGTCGAATTGCCAATGAACTTCGACAAACCATTCTTGGCAAAAAACTTGAAGGATTTCTGGAATCGCTGGCATATTACATTGTCATTTTGGTTCCGTGATTATATTTTTATGCGACTTGTCTTCATGATGATGAAGAAAAAATGGTTTAAGAGCCGTTTGACAACGTCAAATATTGCCTATATTATTAACATGTTGATTATGGGATTTTGGCACGGGTTACACTGGTACTATATTGCCTATGGTTTATTCCATGGTGTGGGATTAGTTATCAATGATGCATGGCTTCGATTCAAAAAGAAGCATAAAGTGCCACATAATAAATTTACAGAAGTATTTGCGATTTTTGTTACATTTAACGTTGTTATGGTGAGTTTCTTGCTATTTAGCGGATTTTTGGACAAATTATGGTTTAAGTAGTAGTATCTAACAGAAAGAAGGAAATAAACATGGCAGTAAAAGAAGAAGTAATTGAAATTTTAAATACAATTATTGGTGAAGACATCAATGACCAACTCGATGATGATTTCTTTGACAGTGGGTTGCTTGACTCGATGGCTACAGTTGAATTGTTACTTGATCTTGAAAGTAAGTTTGATATTCAAGCACCAGTATCAGAATTTAATCGTGATGAATGGAATACACCTAACAAAGTGATTGCCAAAGTTGAATCTTTGATTGGGTAACTCACTATGAAAAAACGGGGGTTATGGTGGATTTTTGGGCCAGTAATTGTGGCTTTCGCGCTCGTTATGGCATTATTGTTAGCACCGTTTTCGCTAATTCATATCACGCAAAAAAGTACGCGTGATTCATCTGTTTCTTTTTCCAAAAATATTTTTAAGGGAGAAGCAGTAAAAATGGCTGCATTTAATGATAAGTCTGAGCGCTATGTACCATTCTTTGGATCAAGTGAATTGTTGCGTTTGGATACAATGCATCCATCTATGTTAGCTGCTAAGTATCAGCGTAATTATCAGCCATTTTTATTGGGCCAAGCTGGTACAGAATCATTGACGCATTATTTAGGTATGCAGGAAATGACACCAGCCTTGCATAAAAAACAAGCGGTTTTCATTGTTTCTCAACAGTGGTTTACTAAAAAAAATACAAAAGTATTTTTCCCTGAGTTTTATTCACCACTGCAAACAGTTGATTGGCTGACTCACATTAAACAAATCACGCCAACAGATCGTTTCATAGCACAGCGTTTGTTGCAACAAAAACAGATTAAAGATAGTACATTTTATAATCATATGATTATAAAAATTAGTGATAATAAACCATTATCTAAAACTGATATCAATTTGTTACGCTTCCGTCACCGTGTCTTGTTACGTGAGGATCAACTTTTCTCTAATTTTTCAAGATCGGAAAATTGGTCGAAGCATGTTGAACCAGCAACCAAAAAATTGCCAGCTGAGGATAACTACTCTTTGTTATCACAGGAAGCAGAACGAACTGGTGCACGAGAGACAACAAATAATCCATTTCAAGTTAAAAATTCGTTTTATAAATATCGTGTCAAAATGCGATTAAAACAATTGGCAGGTAGTCAGGAAAAATTTGATTATCGTCAGTCAGATGAGTATGCCGATTTTCAGGCTGTATTAGCTGAGTTTGCAAAACAACATACTGACGTTTTATTCATCATACAACCTGTTAATCAGCGTTGGTCTGATTATACTGGTTTAAGAAAGAATATGTATTATCAGAGTGTTGATAAAGTAAAGAAGCAGTTACGTTCGCAAGGGTTTAACAATATAGCCGATTTCTCACATGATGGTGGTAAAAACTACTTCATGCAAGATACAATTCATATGGGTTGGCAAGGTTGGGTTGCGGCAGATAAACGTATTAAGCCATTTTTGCAAAATGGTTATCAGCCAACTGATTATCATATTAATAACAATTATCTATCACGTGACTGGCAAAATCTTATGCCAACAACTAAAAATCTGAATCAATTTAAATAAAAACCGCTAATGTATCACCATGAGATAAACCAAATTTGGCTTATCTCATGGTGATACACAGCGGTTTTTTTGTTGATTATAAACGAGGTGATTGTGACTCTGTTGGGAAGTTAAACGGATCAATGTTGTCGTCACCTGACATAGCGCTCAGGCTTTGGGGTTCATCTTTAGGTAAGTCAATATCGTCGAACTTGAAGGCTAGTAATGAATCAGTAATTGATTGTTCACGTGAGATGTCATCATCGCCACGGACATTGATAATTTTAGCATGCTCAATGTTCTCATGAGTTTGTCTTAGAAAAGATTCTCGTGCTGCGACACGTTGTTTAATATCAGACACATCAACGGTTTCGTTTAAATCAGTGACAACATCAAAGCTAACACCTTCATTTTTTTTCAAAAACTTGAAAGTTGCTTCTGCAATTGCACCAGTTTGTGTTTCAAGTTGTTGGGCTAAAAAGCCAGCTTCTAAACTAAAATCAGCAGATTTGTTAAGACTTAAGCGTTGCTGGACTAAATCGCCAGTTAAATACCAACGTTGATTTTTGTTATCTTGTGATGCAATTTCTAATTTACCAAAACCAGCATTATCAAAAAATTCTACAACAGAAGAGAGCGCATCAGTTGGAAACTGTCGTGCAATTTCTTTACCAGCCCAATAAAGAATGTGTGGATAGTCTTCTTGTAATAAGTTTTTTAAAAGACCGTCACGTAGGAGTGTCAAAGCAAAGCTATTGACTTGGAAGTTAGTTTGTAAAATTTTATCGTAATCATTGATGTTCATGAGTTTATATAAACCTTTCAGACTTTTATTATACCAAACTTTTGGCGGCTAGAACTTGCATTCTCAATTTTTTCATTCATAATTATAGATATGAATAAAAATAATCCAATCGGAATGGTTGATTCTGGTGTTGGTGGCTTGACAGTCATCAAAGAAGCCCAGAAACAACTACCTAATGAACAATTTATCTTTATTGGCGATACAGCGCGTATGCCTTATGGCCCAAGAACGACTGAAGAAGTGATTAATTATACTTGGCAAATGGCAGATTATTTGGTGACTAAAAAGAAAATCAAGATGCTAGTAATTGCCTGTAATACTGCAACAGCACGTGCTTTACCATATCTTGAGTCGAAACTGTCCATTCCAGTTATTGGTGTCATTGAACCAGGTGGAAAAGCAGCACATTTAGCAACAAAAAATAACAAAATTGGCGTGATTGCTACTGAGGGAACGGTTGAATCTGGTGCATATGATACAATCATACATCAATACGATACTGATACACTAATTGTCTCCCAAGGTGAACCAGATTTTGTGAAAATAGTAGAGGCCAATCAATATCAAGATCAACAGGCTCGTGATCTTGTAATGACACACTTAGCACCTCTTCAAGCATCTGGAATTGATACATTGATCTTAGGGTGTACGCATTTTCCGCTACTTGAATCAGCCATTCAAGCGGCTATGGGGTCCAAGGTCAAGTTAATTGATTCTGGTCGTGAAACGGTTCAAATAATTAAGCAAACGTTGGATGAATTGAACCTAAATACAGTAACTAAGCATAATCATGACTATGATGTTTATTACACAACAAGTCCAAATAGTGATGATACTTTTAAAATTATTGCAACAAATTGGTTAACACGAGATATTGCACTTGATGTACGTCATCTGCAAATTATAGGTTCTCAAAACCAACAACACTTAGAGGAGATTGCCATGCCTAAATTGATTGTAGCTAGCAATAATGCACATAAAATTTCTGAAATTGAGGCCATTTTAAAAAGTAGTCATATTAACCTCGAAGTGTTACCGTTACGTGATTTAGGTGGCAACGTGCCTGAAATAATTGAAGACGGGCATACATTTGAAGAAAACGCGACAAAAAAAGTACAGGCAATCGCTAAAATTGCACCAAATGATTATATTTTAGCTGATGATTCAGGTTTATCAATCAATGCTTTAAATGGTGATCCTGGAATTTATTCTGCAAGATATGCCGGTGATCATGATGATGATGCAAATATTGACAAAGTGTTAAATAATCTTGTAGACGTAAAGGATCGTTCTGCATATTTTAGTAGTGTCATGGTACTTATTGGACCTAATAAACCTAAATTAGTTGCTACTGGTAAAATAGGTGGCACGATTACGAACCAGCGGCATGGCGAAAACGGCTTTGGCTATGATCCAATTTTCTTTGTACCTACTTTCGAAAAAACGTTTGCAGAGCTAACAGCAGCGGAAAAGAATCAAGTGAGCCACCGTGGTTTAGCTTTACAGGAATTGGGAAAAAACTTGCCAAAATGGTTGAAAGGAGAGTAGAGAACAACATCTGTTCTCTACATGTAAATTTCATATGTCAAAATTTTTAATTGTATCAGATGTTCATGGAGATCGTGACATATTGTCACAAATTATCGATAAGTGGCGGCCCCATGTAGATGGTTTATTTTTCAATGGCGATTCTGAACTTTCAGCGCAAGATAACGTTTTTGATGGGGTATCAACAGTCATTGGTAACATGGATTACGACCCCAACTTTGCCGAATCCAATACGGTCACACTAAAAGATGTTACTTTTTTTCAAACACATGGCCATCTTTACGATGTACGCGCATTTAATGCTTGGGCCAACTTAGAAAAATTAGATACATCTGCTGAAAAAAACGGTGCGCAAATTGTATTATTTGGTCATACACATCTTGATGGTGCAGTTGCCTACAATAATAAGCTATTTATAAATCCCGGTTCAACGACATTGCCGAAGGGGCCACGATCTATTATTGGGGGCACATACGCCTTATTGCTGGTTGAACAAAATAAATTTATTGTACAGTTTTATAATCGTTCACATCAGCTATTAGAAGATTTAACGGTAGAAATGTCACGTTGATTTGGCAACCAGCCTTTTTAACTGTTGACTTATAAAGGTGGTAAAATTATAACTATGGTGGCACAACAAGAACCACAATTTAACCAATGGTATGACGAAAATACCACAGACGATAAATTATTACGTGATGCGGCGGCAAATGAAGCTGAACAACATAACGAATTATCATTGCGTCCGCAATTTTTGCGTGAGTATATTGGACAAACTGCCTTAAAAGATGAACTCAATGTTTATATTTCTGCGGCGAAACAACGTGAAGAGGCATTAGATCATGTGCTTCTTTTTGGACCACCTGGATTAGGTAAGACAACATTGGCAATGATTATTGCTAATGAAATGGCAGTGCATATTAAAACAACTTCTGGTCCAGCAATTGAAAAACCTGGTGATTTAGTAGCCTTGCTAAACGAGCTAGAGCCAGGAGATATATTATTTATTGATGAAATTCATCGTTTGCCAACAAATATTGAAGAAATTATGTACTCTGCAATGGAGGATTATTTCGTTGACATTATGGTGGGTCAAGGGCCAACAGCCAGAGCAGTACATTTTCCATTACCGCCATTTACCTTAATTGGCGCAACGACACGTCCAGGTATGTTGTCAAAGCCATTGCGTGATCGGTTTGGTATTATTAATTCAATGGCTTATTATACGCCAGAAGAATTACAAGAAATTGTTATCCGTTCTTCTGATATTTTCAAGGCACCAATTAAAACTGAAGGTGCTTATGAGGTGGCTTTGCGTTCTCGTGGCACACCACGTATAGCTAATCGCCTATTAAAACGTGTTCGTGATTTTGCTCAAGTTCAGGGTAAGGCTGCCATTGATAAAGATATTGTTGATGTTGCTTTGCATCAGTTACGCGTGGATAATCGCGGCTTGGATGAAACTGATCACAAGTTTTTAGGTACCATGATAACGTATTATAAGGGTGGACCTGTCGGATTGAATACAATTGCGGCCAACATTGGCGAAGAAGCTGAAACTTTAGAATCAATGGTGGAACCTTATTTGTTACAAATTGGCTTTTTGCAACGCACGCCTCGTGGGCGTGTGGTTACTGAAACTGCCTATGAGCATCTTAAAATACCATATCAAAAGGAATTGTAATGCAATATATTGTTTCGGATACACATTTTAATCACGATAAAATTTTGTTTTTTGATCAATCACGTGCAGAATCGCTTAGAAAACTTGGTATCGAACCAAATATTGAAAATATGGACAGTTATCTTGAAAAGGCATGGAATGATGTTGTAACAAATGATGATACTGTTTATTTTTTGGGTGACCTTGGCATGTTTGGAAAAAAGCAAGAGTTTGTTGCACAATTGATACGTTTAAATGGTAAAAAGGTATTTTTTAAGGGGAATCATGATCATACTGATCAAATAAAAGCTGCCTTAAAAACACCAGAAACAGGTATCGTTGAATTTGTTAAAACAGCCAAAGCGCTCAAAATAAATGGCATCCAAGTGTGGCTTAGTCATTATGCAATTGATCTACCATATCCAATATTATCTATACACGGACATATTCACGAAGCTGAGTACAAGTCAGCGGGCATGGTCAATCTGTCCTTAGATTCTGCATACATGCAAACTCGAAATTTCGGTGCGCCAATTAGTTTTGATGAACTGACGCCAACTTTAATTGCTCGTAAAGAGATGATTACACAAACATATCAAATTGAATCAGAAAATAAACGCTATGATCGTATGATAGAGCGGGCCTTTTCTGAAACAATTACAATTAATAAACCAACAGCAAGTCAACGGCATCAGTTGGCTTTACTAGTTGATTATCTCAACACACATGATTTAACCTATGCGGATGTTTTGGAAAAATTCAATATACCAAATGTTGACAAAGTCATTAATGAGGTAGAAAAAGAAAAGGTCGCGCTAACAGGATTTGAACTTGAACAGGCAGCTAAGACACAAGATAATAAGATTGAGGAAAAAGATGACTGAAGAAACACACTACCAATTATCAGATTTTGATTATAATTTACCAGAAGAGCTGATTGCTCAAACACCCTTGAAACAACGTGATTCTTCACGTTTATTGGTGCTTAATGCTGATAATGGTGCTTATGAAGATAAGCATTTTTATGATATTTTAGATTATGTGGCGCCTGGTGATGCGATTGTCATGAATAATTCGCGTGTTTTGCCAGCGCGGCTACATGGCGCACGACCTGAGACAGGCGGACATGCGGAAGTATTATTATTACGTCAGGATCATGGGGACGTTTGGGAGACGCTTGTTAAACCAGCTAAAAAGTCACCCGTTGGATCGACAATCGTTTTTGGTGATGATATCAAAAATCCTATTATGACTGCGACAGTCGTTGGCGAACTTGAACATGGTGGTCGATATATTGAGTTCCATTATAACGGTATTTTTATGGAACTATTGGAAAAATTAGGGGAAATGCCGTTACCACCATATATTAAAGAAAAGTTAGATGATCAAGAGCGATATCAAACGGTTTACTCAAAGGTTGAGGGCTCTGCAGCCGCACCAACAGCTGGTTTACACTGGACACCAGAACTATTAGATAAAGTCCGTGCTAAGGGTGTTAAAACAGTTGAACTCACCTTGCATGTTGGTTTGGGGACATTCCGACCAGTTGAAGAAGAAAATATTGAAGATCATCACATGCACAGTGAGTTTTATCAGTTGAGTCAAGAAGCTGCAGATACTTTGAATGATGTGCATGCTCACGGCGGTCGTGTGATTGCAACTGGAACAACTTCTATCCGTACCCTGGAAACTATTGGTTCTAAGTTTGATGGGAAATTACAAGCAGATTCAGGGTGGACTGACATTTTTATCAAACCAGGCTATCATTGGACAACAGTTGATGCTTTTATTACGAATTTTCATTTACCAAAATCAACATTAGTCATGCTAGTTGCAGCATTTACCGGACGTGAGAATATTTTGAACGCCTATCAGCATGCGGTAGATGATAAATATCGTTTCTTTAGTTTTGGTGACGCCATGTTTATTAAACGTTAATTTTATTCTTTGCGACAATTCTTGTTTTTTATATGATAAACTAAAAACATTGAGTTTAAGGGAGAATGAAACGTGTACGAGTATATCAATGGTTTAATTACAAATATTTATCCAGCTTATCTGGTTATTGCGGATCGTAGTGGCGTTGGGTATAAATTATTTGTAGCTAACCCTTATCGATTTGAACAAAATGTGGAATCTCATGTTTATGTTGAACAGGTTGTTCGTGAGAATGAAATGACGCTGTACGGGTTTATCGATGAGAACGAAAAAAAATTGTTCAATAAATTATTAAATGTTTCTGGTATTGGACCTAAAAGTGCATTAGCAATTTTAGCTAGTGGGGATGCTACTGGATTAATTCAGGCTATTGCAAATGATGACGCAACATATTTAACACAATTTCCTGGTGTGGGTAAAAAAACAGCACAACAAATTGTGCTTGATTTAAAAGGTAAATTGGATGATTTGGCTGATGATGCCGGTGTATCAACGACAGAAACGTCAACTGCACATATCAACCAAAACTTGTCTGACGCGTTAGCAGCACTTGAATCATTAGGATATAGTGCTAAAGAGGTTGCAAAGTTGGAAAAAACTTTGGCTTCTCAACATGATACAACAGATGGTTATATTCGTTCAGCACTGAAGCTTTTAGTTCACTAAAAAAACGTACCCAGTATTTTGAGGGGTACGTTTTTTAATGAATTGTTTTTAAAGCATCGTCGATTTGTTGTAGGATAATTTTTTGGTTCTCTTTTTTCTCTAAATCAAAAGTTTGTAAGTCTATTTTGATTTTTGGAGAGGCATCATATGCTTCAAACCAATCGCGATATGCCGACCACATACGGAAATAATATTGGCGTAAATCATCGTTATGGTCAAATTGTTCATAATCACGACCACGCTTTTTGATGCGGTATAAAATCGTTTCAAAATCTGTTTCTGCATAAACTAACAAATCAGGGGCTTTTTTAGGTAATTTTTGTAATTCAGCCATCATATTGTCAAGTAAATTTGTGTAGACACTCATTTCAGCATCGGTGATGTTACCATCTTTATGATTTTCTGACGTGAATAAAGCATCTTCATAAATTGAGCGATCTAAGACATTGTTATCATCTTCCAACGCTCTTTTAATCATGTCAAAACGACGATTAAGAAAATAAATCTGTAATAAAAATCCATACTGTTTTGGGTCAGAATAATAAAGTGGGAGTACGGGATTATCACCCACCGGTTCATAAAAGGCTTGCGTGCCAAAATGCTCAGCAATCAGTCCAGTTAATGTTGTTTTTCCAACGCCAATCATTCCTGCAGTAATAATCACCATGACGACCTCCAATAATTTAGTAACTTAATAACTATACAAAAAATCCATCCAAATGACAAGGTCAGGTTTTGGATGGATTTTCTATAAAAGACGAATATTAAGCCTTTTTTTCAGCTTCCAACAAATCGCGAATTTCAGTTAAAATTTCTAATTCAGGATTTACCGTAGCTGCTTCCTCTTTATTCTTACGGAAAAGACGGTTAATGACTTTAATTAATAGAAAGACCACAAAGGCTGTAATTAAGAAATTAATGACGTCATTCAAGAATGCACCATACTTAAAAGTGAGTTGCTGAGTGATAACAAGTTGTAGTTTTGCTAAATCTGAAGTACCACCAGTAACAAATGTGATAATTGGTCCAAGCAAATTATTTGTTAGTGACTTAACAATAGCAGTGAAGGCACCACCAATAATCACACCAACTGCCAAATCAAGTACGTTGCCACGCATGATAAAAGTTTTGAATTCTGAGAGCATAATAATAGTTGTGCATAAGAAATTATTAACTATATGCACTTTCCTTTCATTTCTAATATTCTCTATAACATTATTTTACCCGAAAACATCAAGATTACAATATATTCAGAAAAATTTGCTGTTTGTTTAATGTAAAATTGTAAAAAAGATCATTTTCAAACACACTGTAACCCCAGCTATATCCTATGAATCACACCTATTCTCATGAAATAAAATCCGAGGCATGATAAAATATAAATAATTGGTTGAAGGAGAAGACTATGAACGAAAAAGAGCAATGGGCTGCATGGCATGAGCAGTTAATTGATATTATTAATGATATCAACACACCACACACACTGGGTGGCATCACTAATGAAGCCAATCGTGCACACGACTCACGATTAGCACGACGTGCATTAGATAATCTTATTATACTAAGTGAAGAAATTAATGCTAAACGTCATGATTAAAACAAACCAAGGTATGATACCAAAAGATGCGCAAAGTTTACCACAATCTGTCAAAAAAATGTGGTTATTAATTAATCTTTTGGGCCTAGCAGTTATTTTAATTGTTGCTGTAGTGATCAATATATTTTTAAAATTTGACTGGCAGAATCCAATATTACTTGGCCTGAATGGTGTAGTAGGCATTCTGTTAATTATTGCAATTGTAGATATCGTTCTTATTCCGTATAATTATCATTTTTATAAGTATATTTTAAATGAAGATGCTATTTCTGTTTACAAAGGGTTCTTTTTGCGTAAATCAGAAACGATTCCATTAAATCGTATTCAAAATGTGGATACAAGGCAAGGCCCGATTCTCAGATTGTTTCATTTACACAATATAGTCATTGTGACTGCGGCTAATGCATTTAAAATTGAAGGAATTAGCGAAGATGTTGCACAATATTTAAGAACGCAATTAATTTCGGCTGCACGGCAAGCGCGTGAGGTAGAAACCGATGAATAATCGCAAACATCAGTCGAAGTTAGCGATCTTAGCAGAGTCGATTTCTGCCTTACGAACCATTATTTGGCCCATCATATTCATCTTTTTCCGAGGTGGCAATAGTTGGTACATACAAGGGTTGATAGTTGTTGGGCTATTAGTGCTATCAGTCATACTTGGTTTACTTAACTGGTGGTTCTTCACGTATCAAATTACACCCCATGAAATATCATTAACACGCGGTATTCTTGTTAAAAAACAGGCGCACATACCTTTTGAGCGTGTTCAGACAATTACACGAACACAGCCAATCTATTTTCAGCCATTCCATGTATTCAAAGTTAGTATTGAAACTTCTGGTAAAAATGATGATAAGTTATTATTTAATGCACTAGCCTTAAATGAAATTGAGAATATTGAGTCGCTACGCAAACAAGCGCAAACAAAACGGCATGAAGAGCAAGTTGTTAATGATCAAGAGCCAAAAATAGATGCACAGTATCAAATTAATAATCGAGAGTTATGCGTTTACGCTTTAACCTCATTAGGCAGCTTAGGAACAATTGGTGTTGCAGTTGCCATCTTAACAAATATTAATGATTTATTGCCTAATAATTTTCAGAATCAGTTTAACCATTGGATAAATAGTCAAACAGTTGCTAGTTATGCGATGCTAATTGCTATTGCTGTATTTGTTGGTTTTATTGGTGCTTTTTTACGTCTATATAATCGCTATTTTCAATTCACAATAAAACGTACTGCTGCTCAGTTATTTCTTTCACGCGGTCTGTTGACGAAACAAAATGTACAATTACGTATGTCTCGTATACAAGCGGTTCACTACGAACAGTCGTTGTTACGCCGTTTGGTTGGTCTGATGTCAGTGAGTGTTTTATTGGCTTCATCAGTGTCAAATGAAGAGGTAGATAAGCAAACGAGTATTATGCCTGTCGTAAAGGAAGATGACACGGATCCAGTATTGAAGCAATTTTTACCTGATTATCAGTTTGGTCGACCTCAAAAAGCGCCAATGGTTGAAAAAGCAATATTTTATCAGTTACGCTATGTCTTTTTCATAAATTGTGCCATAATCGCTTTTGTGTCAGTAGTATATACGTTATTTAAAACATTGACACATATTCAGATGCCATATGACTTCGCAATAATGAGTGGTGTATTTTTTGTACTACTTGTTTATTCGCTAGCTTCTGCATACGCTAAGATAGCCATGCAAGCTATTAGTGTTGATGAAAATTATATGATTATACAAATAGCGATGGGGTTTACCAAGAATATTTATTTCATACCGCGTGAAAAAATTCAGAGTTTTTCAACCACGCAAACGATTTTCATGGTAAATAAAAATGGACAACATTTTAACGTTATTATACGCGATGGTGATGGCAGGCGACAAGTCTCGTTGCGCTACCTTGATCAGGCTGCCCTAGACAAAATTACGAATTGGCTAGTTGATGTCAAGTAAAAACACTTGACATCAACTGTATTTAGTGCGATACTAGTTAAGTAAATTAAAGTGCAAAAAGCACAAAAGAAATTTGGAGGACATTAATATGTCAGTTAAGATCCGTTTGAAGCGTATGGGTGCAAAGAAGCGTCCATTTTACCGTGTTGTTATTGCTGATTCACGTTCACCTCGTGATGGCCGTTTTATCGAAACAGTTGGTACATATAACCCAATCTCACAACCTGCAGAAATCAAGTTGGACGAAACAAAGATTTTGTCATGGTTGAGCAATGGCGCACAACCATCAGAAACTGTTCGTAACTTGTTGAGCGAATCTGGTATTTTGGCAAAGCATGCTGAATCAAAGTCAGGTAAGAAGCCAGCTTCTGCCAAGGCAACAACTTCAGTAGCAAAGCCAACAGAAAAGAATACAGTTGCTGAAATTAAAGCTTATTTGGATGCCCAAGGCACAGAATACGCTTCTTCAGCTAAGAAAGCTGACTTGTTAGCTTTGGTATAAAAGTTAATTTGTTATAAAAGGAGTCAAACGTCATGTCATGGTGTTTGGCTTTTTTTGCGAAATATTCACATATCCGCTATAATAAAGTTATCCAAATTGGGAAGCGCTTTCTTTAACTTTGGAAATAACGGAGAAAATAATGTTAACAAAACCTAAATTGTTTTTAGATATGGATAACGTCTTGGTCGATACTTTACCCGTTTTAAATCGTATTGATATGACAAATCAAACAGTCGAAAAGCCAGATCAAATTCCTGGTATTTTTCGCCATTTACCACCAGTAGCCGGTGCAGTTGCTGCGGTTCAATCTTTGTCAGATGTGTATGAATTGCATATTCTATCGACTGCACCCTGGAAAAATGCCAGTGCTTGGCAAGATAAATTATCTTGGTTGGCACAATATTTTGGAGATGATGCGTCTAGCCCATTTTATAAACGAGTCACGTTAACCCATGATAAAGGCCTTGCCCATGGCGCAGGTGGAATTTTAATTGATGACCGTCCTTATCATGGCGCAAGTGATTGGCAGGATGCAAGCACAGATAGTCTATGGTTACAATATGGTTATGATCCAAAACTGATTTGGTCAAATGAACTTGTGTCTTATTTAAAACTAGTTGGTCAAGCGTACCAGACTTCTGGAAAACTACGTGAGAGTGCAGAGCAAGTTGCACAACAATCAGGATATCAACTTTTTAGTAGCGATGGCAGCTTTGAAAAAGCAGCTTGGGAAGCTTAACTTACAACGATGCAATAAAGAAATGTTATACTCTAAAGTTTAAAAATAATCCATAATTTTTTATACCGTGTAGCCTTGATTGGGTTGCACGGTATTTTTTTGAAACTTTATGAACTAATTTGGTGTTAATAACTTGCAAAAATGTTTAAAAAGGGTTATTATTGTTTTGTAAAGAAAGCGCTTACATTTAACGGAGAGAATCATGATAGTAGAGGAACGACAGAAACGATTACTCAGTGTGATCCAAAAAAACAAATTTATTTCATTACAAGAATTAAAGGCGGTAACGCAAACTTCAATATCAACGATTAGACGAGACATTGAAAATTTAACAGCAACAGGACATGTGCGTCGTGTACATGGTGGCGTTGAGTTTATCGAGCCAGACCGAACTGACCTAACAGTTAACCAACGTGTACCGATTTATCAAGCTGATAAGCGTAAAATTGCGCAAAGAGCCGTACAACAGTTAGCAGGCGGAGAAATCATTTTTCTAGATGCTGGATCGACTACAGGAGAAATGATTTCTTATCTGGCAGATAAGAAGCCTGCGGTGACGGTGGTAACCAATTCGGTTCATCATGCCGCTAGGTTGTCTGACCTCATGATTCCGGTGATGATTATTGGCGGTCAGGTCAAACAAACGACTGATGCTGTTATTGGTGCAGCTGCAGTGGCTCAAATTAATAGTATGGTATTTGATGTCAGTTTTGTTGGGGCAGATGGGTTGTCAGTAGATTTTGGATTGACGACACCAGACTTGGAAGAAGCAGCGATTAAACGCGCTGTTGTGGCTCGTTCACAACTCAGTTATGTTTTAGCAGATGCCAGTAAAATTGGCACGGCATCTTTTGCAAAAGCTGTTGATTTAGAACAAGTTGTGCTGGTGACGGCACAACTAACAACAGAACAACGTGCGCGATTAAAACATGAAATGACAGTTTTAGAGGCGGAGGGCACCTTATGATTTATACAGTTACATTAAATCCATCACTGGATTACATGACACGATTAGACAGTTTAACGCTTGGTGTAACCAATCGAGCACAATCTGAAACAATTTTTCCGGGTGGTAAGGGAATAAATGTGAGTCGTTTGTTAGGAAATTTAGATATTGATAATACAGCTTTAGGATTTTTAGGTGGCTTTACCGGTCAGTATCTTCAACAAAGATTAGCCCACACGCATATGAAACAAGCATTTACCCCAATTGCTGGACAAACACGCATTAACCTTAAAATCAAAGCAGCAATTGAAACTGAGATCAATGCTACCGGTCCGGCAATTACCGATCAAGAAGTTACCAATTTTTTAGACAACTTCGAACTGTTAACGCAACAAGATGTTGTTATTTTATCAGGGAGCGTGCCTCGTAGTTTGAATCCTGCAATTTATCAACAGTTACTTGTAAAAATTTTGGCACAAGGCGCACGCTTTGTCATTGATACAACAGGTGAGCAGTTGCAGTCGGCATTGGCTAGTCATCCTTTACTAGTCAAACCTAATCGTGGTGAATTGGCACAGCTTTATCATGTGAGCTTAGAAACGCAAGATGATTTTATCAAATGGGGTAGGCAATTAATTAGTGATGGCGCGCAGTATGCTATTGTGTCACTTGCAGGAGATGGTGCATTGTTCTTTACTGCTGATGCGCAGTACTTTGCTAAACCAGTATCTGGTCAGGTCAAAAATTCAGCTGGTGCTGGCGACTCTATGATTGCTGGATTTATTGGTACCTGGTTATCAACTAAAGATGACTTGGAAAGCTTTAAAATGGCTGTAGCAAGTGGTACCGCAACAACATTTAGTGATGATATTGCAACAAAACAAAAGATTTTAGATATTTACCAACAAGTTAATATTATCCCATTAGATAGGTGAGGCATATTATGAAAATTAGTGAATTATTAATACCCGAAGTCATGGTTTTAGACTTACAAGCGACTACAAAAGAAGCAGTTTTCAATGAAATGATTGACCAACTTTCAAAAGCGGGTCGCATTACGAATAAACAAGAATTTTTATCTGGTATTTTAGCGCGTGAAGCGCAGACAACAACTGGCTTAGGTGATGGTATTGCAATGCCCCACGCTAAAAATGAAGCTGTTAAATTACCAACAATTGTGTTTGGCAGATCTGAAAAAGGTGTTGATTACCAGGCAATGGATGGCGAACCTGTGCATTTGCTATTTATGATTGCCGTACCTGCTGACGCAAATAATACGCATTTAGAAGCCTTAGCCAGTCTATCGCGGTATCTTTTACAAGATGGTTTTACTGATAAATTGAAACAAGCTGAAACACCGACTGACGTCTTGGCATTATTTACAGAACAAGAAGAGACAGTGGCACCAACACATCAGGTCGCTGCTGACGCACCGTACTTGGTTGCCGTGACAGCATGTACCACAGGTATTGCCCATACTTATATGGCTGAGGAATCTTTAAAAAAACAGGCTGAAAAATTAGGCATTCAAATTAAAGTTGAAACAAATGGTGCTGGAGGCGTGGGTAATCGGCTGACTGATGAAGAAATTGCTCGCTCACAAGGTGTGATTATTGCGGCTGATAAAAAAGTTGAAATGGCGCGCTTTGATGGTAAGCCACTCATTAATCGGCCAGTCGCCGATGGCATTCGTAAGCCAGACGAATTAATAAAGTCCGCACTAGATCCAGCTGCACCTATTTATCACAGCCAAGAACCTCATGAAAATCATGTTGCTGGTGGCAATGGTGCACAGTCAATTGGTAAAGCATTCTACCGTCACTTAATGGGTGGTGTGTCAAGTATGCTCCCATTTGTAATTGGTGGTGGTATTGCCATTGCGATGGCATTCTTGATTGATCAAAGCTTAGGTGTCCCACAAAATGCTTTAGCTCAGTTAGGTTCCTACCATCCAATAGCTGCATTGTTTAAACAAATTGGTGGCGCTGCCTTTAACTTCATGTTACCTGTATTAGCAGGATATATTGCTTACTCCATCGCTGAAAAGCCAGGCTTAGTTGCGGGATTCGTGGCTGGTGCGTTAGCTGCTAATGGCTATAACTTTTACAACGTTGGGTTAGATCCAGCGCATGCGCCAATTCCTTCAGGTTTCTTGGGAGCTTTGGTCGGTGGTTTCTTGGCTGGTGGCGTGATGCTGCTACTCAAGAAGGCACTTCAAAAGTTGCCTAAGTCATTGGACGGTATTAAAACGATCCTATTCTACCCAGTATTTGGTGTCCTATTGACTGGGTTTGCGATGTTATTTATTAATATTCCAATGTCTGCCATCAATACTGGTCTTAATGGCTTCCTATCTGGCTTAGATGGGACAAACGCAGTACTTCTAGGGGCAATTCTAGGTGGCATGATGGCAATTGATATGGGTGGCCCAATTAACAAGGCGGCTTATGTCTTTGGCACAGGTACGTTAGCTGCGACAGTGTCTACAGGTGGTTCGACAATCATGGCCGCCGTTATGGCAGGTGGTATGGTACCGCCTTTGGCAATATTTGTTGCGACACTATTATTTAAACATAAGTTTAGTCAACAGGATCGACAAGCTGGCTTGACAAATATCGTGATGGGGCTTTCTTTCATCACAGAAGGTGCAATTCCGTTTGCCGCAGCTGATCCAGCTCGTGCAATTCCAAGTTTCATGTTTGGTTCGATCTTGTCTGGTGGTCTGGTTGGTTTGACTGGTATTAAATTACTTGCACCGCATGGTGGTGTTTTCGTTATAGCTCTGACGAGTTCACCGATACTTTATATTATTTTTATAGCAGCAGGTGCTGTGGTTTCTGGTATTATTTATGGGACATTAAAAAAAGCATAGTGTTGTTTAAAGTCTAATTGTTGATTATCACATTAGACTTTTTTTAATGCATGAAAATCAACGTTGGTAAGTAGACTATCTTTGTGATAGATGTTACTTTATAATGGTATAGTGAGTTATGTCGGATTAAAGTCACTTGACTCTAGTGACGACAAATTATTTGGAGGTTTTTATGTTATTAAATTTTATTAATGTGACCCTGGTGTTTAGTATTGGGTTACTATTGATGAACGTGATTGCTTTGGCAATTAGTCGACGAACTAAGTTCTTTTTACTAACAACGTTGATCGAACTCATTGTGATTTATCTGGTGTTATATATTCAAATGCCACCAAAGAACATGACAGCGTTGTTAAACATTAATCTGTTTCTAGCTATTGGGGCAGTTATTATTAATTTTATTGGCAATGTCGGCTTGTCTGCTGTAGATAAAATACGTGAATTGGGACAAGAAAGCAATCATAAGCATGCGCGTAATGTTAATGTGCCTGATAAACAAGTGCATTTTTTGCGACGTTATATCGTTGTTGCTTTGGTGCCAATTGCGTTGTGGTTTATTGTTGGCGCAACCGCATTTGTCACAAAAATTACAAGTATTGATAATGTTTATGAGTCTATTCCAACGCAAACAAAGCGTTCGGCAGAGTTATTGACTTCAGCTAAAGATATGCCAATCGCACTGGCACCAGATACTGCAAAACGTAAAATGCAGCAAAAATTTAGTGTCATTCCAAATTCAAACATGTATGAATTAGATGGTATTACAGCACAAACAGTTAATGGTGAGTACGTGTATGTTGCAACGGTTGAATTTAACGGATTCTTCAAGTGGCTAAAAAATAAATACGTTCCAGGTTATTTCATCATTAGTGCAACAGATGTTAATGCGCAACCTAGATTTGTCAAAGAACGCTTGAAATATACGACGTCAGCGTATCTCAATGATGATGCTGCCAGAAAAATCTATGCTAAAGCCCCAACCTATGCTAGTACTGGTCGTATGAATTTAGAAATTGACGATAAGGGTGTGCCTTATTATATTCAGACTTTGTATCGAGAATATGGTGTATCTGGACGTATGAAATTTAATGAGTTTAAAACTGCCGTGCTTAATGCACAAACCGGTGTTGTTAAAATTTATGATGCCAATAAAGCGCCAAAGTTCATTGATGCGCCCATTACTAGTTCTGCAGCCAATCAAATGAATGAATTTTACGGTCGATACCAAAAGGGTTGGTGGAACCAAACATCATTAGGTGCAAAGCGCGATGTCAAGGTGCCAACGGATAACGGCATTTATTCTGGTGGACAAATCACACCATTAATCGATTCAAAGGGTCATTTGGTATACTTTACGGACTTCACCTCTGGTAACAACGATCAAGACTCAGCATTGGGTTATTCATTAGTTGATGCCCGAACTGGTCAATTAACTTATTATCGTGATACGCGCTCAGGTCTGATGGATTCAGATGGTGCTATTAGTATCGCAGATAAGATATACCCCGAAAAGAAGTGGCAAGCGCATATGCCAATTTTGTATAATATTGATGGCACGCCAACATGGGTGGTTTCATTATTAGATACAAAGGGAATTTTCAAAAAATATGTCTATATCAATGCCATTGATAATGATATTGTCATTGACGGTGATAACGCCCAAGAATCATTAGATGATTATCGAAAAGATTTAGCAGAATCTGGGTCAAATAATCGTTCAACAGATCCAAAAACGCAGAAGACATTTACTGGTAAAGTATCTCGTGTGGCACTGGTTAATGATGGTAAGACAACAATTGTTAATTTTATGATTGACGGACAACCAACTGTCTTTAAAATAGATGCTGATAGTAATCCGACGGTTGTTTTCCTAAAATCAGGGGATGAAGTATCATTTAAGGCGAATGTTTTGGATCAAGCTAAAATCGCAACGATTGACGATATCACAATTAAAGATTTGAAATAATAAATGGAAAACGGTTATTGCGGTAACTGTTTTTTTATATAGAAATGATATAAAAAATGACGTATAATTAGCATACTTAGAGACTAGAAAGGTAGACATCATGATAACCTATGACACAGCACCGTTTTTGGATCGACAATTGACGCTTTTTAAAAGTCGTGATGCCCTTGTTTTCATCAGTCTGGCGGATGATGCATGTGCGGATTTTCATTCTTTCTATCCTGACGAACACGTGACACGTGATGAAATACCAGAAATGCGTTATTTTCAAAGTTATGCTGCTGGTCAATTTGTTGATTGGGCACAACTAAAAACTGCGTATCTCAAGGGAACGCCATTCCAGCGCGATGTCTGGCAAGCCATGAATAATATGAAATTATCTGAGACACTGACTTATTCTGAATTAGCAATCCGTGCCAACCATCCAACAGCTATTCGAGCAGTGGCCTCGGCAGTTGGCCGAAATCCATTAACGATTATCAATCCATGCCATCGTATTCTGCCAAAAAGTGGTGGGATTGGCAAGTTTCGTTATGGTTCAGTGATTAAACAAGCCATATTAGCATTAGATCAACAGCTGATATTAGTAAAGTGACAGTAAAAATCTGATATAATAACATTATGACAAATACAGAAAATTATTTTAAAGTTGGCACTATTGTGAATACACACGGCATTCGTGGAGAAGTAAAAATCATGGCAATTACTGATTTTGCTTCTGATCGTTTTAAAAAGGGTGCTGAGTTACAAATCGATACAAATCAAGGGTTTGTTCCAGTGAAAGTGCAAGCATCACGCATGCACAAAAACATGTGGTTAGTCTTATTTGAAGGCGTCACAAATATTAATGAGATTGAAAAATATAAAACACATGATATCTATGTATATGGCGAAGAACGTGCAGTATTAGGCGATGATGAGTATTATTATGATGAAATCATTGGTTGCCGTGTTGTCGATCTTGCTGGCAATGCGATTGGCACAATCTCTGAAATCATGGAAACTGGCGCCAATGATGTCTGGATTATCCAGCGTGATGGCAAGTCGGACGCCTTAATTCCTATGATTGATGATGTTGTTAAGCAAGTAGATGTTGAGAATAAGTTGGTAACAATTGACGCGCTGGAAGGGTTGATAGATTAATGCGGATTGATGTTTTAAGTTTGTTCCCTGATATGTTTACGCCCTTGAAACAATCGATTTTAGGCAAAGCAATTGATAAAGGGGCGTTAGATTTTCATGTCACAGATTTTCGTGACTATACCGACAATAAGCATAATAACGTTGATGACTATCCATTTGGTGGTGGTGCGGGGATGTTATTGATGGCGCAACCTATTTTTGATGCGATGTCTGCTGTTGAAAAGCAAGCTGGCAGTAAGGGACATGTTGTACTACTCGACCCAGCTGGTCGTAAATTTGACCATCATGTTGCGGAAGAATTAGCACAAAAGGAGCACTTAACCTTTATTGCCGGCCACTATGAAGGTTATGATGAACGTATTCGTGAATTAGTTGATGATGAAATATCGTTAGGTGATTATGTTCTAACTGGCGGAGAACTTGGTGCCATGGTTATTATTGACGCAACAGCACGATTTTTACCTGATGTCTTGGGGAATAATGTCAGTGCTGCGGAAGATTCATTTCAAGATAACCTACTAGAATTTCCACAATATACACGACCTGCTGAATTTCGTGGGCGGAAAGTACCAGATGTGCTAATGAGTGGTAATCATGCAAAAATTGCTGATTGGCGTCTCAAAGAGTCATTAAGACGCACATGGCAACGACGACCAGATCTACTAGCAAACCGCCCCCTAACAAAAAAAGAACGCGACCTACTAGATGATGTAAAGCACGAGTCCGAGCTTTAGCTCGCAACCGTGACTTATCTCAATGGAATGGTGGTAAAGCACGAGTCCGAGCTTTAGCTCGCAACCGTGACTTATCTCAATGATACAAAGAAAAAGCAAAGCACAAAATATGTGCTTTGCTTTTTTGTAATATTAACGTAATGGCATAGTTGTCTACTAATCGGTATACTTGAGGTATAAACATTAAAGATAGATTAAAATATTGACGTTTCGTTGATGTGATAAAAATTCTAATCTCATGATGGTAAACACGTTCCTAATAAAATTGTAGCTAGTCCTTAAAAGCCAATTCATCAGTCAAAGATTGTTGTGTCTTTAAAAAAGGGAAAAACTTAATACTTAAAGCTCACAATCTTATCAAGCAAGATGAAACTGGCAATCAGGCTGTCTATTGGCTATTTTATCGACACAGTTGATGAGAAGTGAGGATACTAAAAATGAATCAAGATGAATTTAAAGTATCAGTTGTTATAGCACATTACAATGCTGGAGAGTACATTCGTAAAGCGTTAGACTCTCTAGTTCGGCAAACAATGCCGCAAGAAGATTTTGAAATCATCATTGTTGATGACAAAAGTACGCAACCGTTGGATATTATTCAAGCGTATCGTGATAAAATATCACATTTAAAAGTAATTATTGAAGAAAAAAATCATGGCTATCCTAGTATTCCTAGAAATCATGGCATTGATAACGCACGAGGAACTTTCGTGATGTTGATGGATCAAGATGATAATCTAGCTGACGATACGTTACAGGCCTTTGTGACATTTGCTGGTGATGATTCGGATGTCATCATTGGTAAATATGCAGCAGGTAAAAAATTTAATGGTACACAGGTGCCATTTAAAATTAGACATAATATTAAAAATGCTGATATGGTAAAAAATCACATTTTAAGTACACTAGCGCCACATAAGATGTACCGTAGATCGATGTTAAATGCGCATCATGTTCGTTTCTATGACAGTGGCTATATTCCAGTCGAAGAAGATCAAGTGTTCAACATCAAGGCTTATTCGGTAGCTAGAAATATTTCGATTTTAGCAGATAAAAACTATTATTTTTGGAATCAACGAGATGATTTTGGTAATCTTGGCAAAAGTTCAACTTATACCTATGATGAACCATGGAAATTTTTAAATATTTTATCAGAAGTTTTTACTATTGTCGAATCATCACCCAAATGGACCACAGAATTAAAGTCACGGCTTAAAGCGATGTATATTGGTCGCTTATTCAATAGTGCGTATACTGATGTTCTTGAAATTATTAAGATTCAAAAAAATGAGCAACAAAGAGGCATATTAATTGCCGGTCTGAGAGAAATCATTAACAAGCGTATGGCTTATCCAAGTCTTTGGGATGTACCACAAGCGAGTCAGTGGCTTGTTCTGGGAATTAAGGAGGGGATGAACTATGATGAATTACTAAATCTCAAAACAGAGCTCTTTTTACCTAGTCGTTTATTAGTAGAACACACGTACTTTCTCAATGGTAAGCATGTGAGGGATATGAATATTAAAGGTCAATTTTATCCCGTGCCAATTGATTTTTTAGAAGATAGTGCGCCAATTGATGTCTGTTAACAGCGGATAATAATCTGTTGTGATGTTGTACATTTAAGGAGAAAAAAATGAAAGGTATTATTTTAGCTGGTGGTTCCGGATCGCGATTGTATCCGATTACGCGATCGACAAGTAAGCAACTTGTTCCAATTTATGATAAACCAATGATTTATTATCCACTATCTGTTTTGATGTTGGCAGGTATTAAAGAAATTTTACTGATTTCCACACCAGAGTATGTTAGTCAGTTTGAGGAGCTGTTTGGTGATGGCCATGATATCGGGCTCAACATCACATATGCTATTCAAGACCAACCGCGTGGGTTAGCAGATGCCTTTATTGTTGGTGCTGATTTTATTGGTCAGGACACAGTAGCACTAGTTCTAGGTGACAATATATTTTACGGGGCTGGGTTATCTGAAAAACTGCAAGAAGCGGCTCAAAAATCATCTGGTGCCACAGTTTTTGGTTATCAAGTCAAAGATCCAGAACGTTTTGGCGTTGTCGCTTTTGACAAACAGGGGAAAGCCGTATCAATCGTTGAAAAACCGGAAAAACCAGAATCAAATTATGCAGTGACTGGACTTTATTTTTATGATAATGATGTGGTCGATATTGCTACTAGCGTTAAGCCTTCAGCACGTGGTGAAATTGAAATTTCTGATGTTAATCAAGCATATTTAGATCGTGGCGACCTAGATGTTCAGGTTATGGGACGTGGTTATGCATGGCTTGATACGGGAACACATGATTCGCTACTTGAGGCTTCGTCGTTTATCGCTACGATTCAAAAACAACAAAATTTGAAAGTCGCTTCAATTGAAGAAATTGCTTATCGTATGGGATATATTGATCTTGCACAATTAGAAGCATTGGCACAGCCACTTAAAAAGAACGATTATGGGCAATATTTGTTACGACTTGTAGATGAAGAAAGTTAACAACGTTACATGAGTTTTAAATTCAAGCTGTCACTGAGACAATTAGCGTCTGAGTGACTTTTTATTACTCGGTATTTATGTGAAATAATTAATGATAGGTCACGATAACAATGACAAAAGACAAACTAAAACCAGCTAACTTGAAAACAACTGTCTCACAGATACAATATGGGACGGCACATGAATACTTACGAACATTGGGAAATCATACTATTCGAGATAGAGAACTTGTAGGTATTGCTAGACTAATGACACACTTTACTGAAGATGTGTCAGCTTTTCAGCATGTCTATATTGGTTATGCTATACCACAGTTGAGTAAAGAATTTGATCTATTAATAATTGATAAACAACACCATGTCATTAACATTGAACTTAAAAGTGATCTTTACTATGACGAAGAAAAAGTTAGGAAACAACTTGTCAGTAATAAGCATTATCTTGATCAGGTTGTGAGCCATGTGCAATTGTTTACTTACAATTCCGACATGGATGTGATTTATACTTTAACTGAGATGAACACTTTAGAAAAAATGAGTTTGAGTGATCATAATCGTTTCAGACAATCTCATTTTTACCAATCAATCATGAATTTTAAGAGTATATCACTTGGTGATATTGACCAATTACTTTATCCAAGAGTCTATGGCTTGTCGCCATTCAAAGATACGGCAGAATTTTTAGCTGGTAATTATCAACTTACTTACGCGCAAAAACAAGTGCAGGATAAAATGCTAACCATTCAGACTCCAGGCGTTTACGTAGTTAAAGTAACAACAGGGGTCGACAAAACATTAATGGTATATGACACAGTTAAAAGTCTGAAGCCTGATGCAACAGTATTAACAGTACATATTGGGCAATTGAATAAGGCACATAATGAGCTAAAAAAACATGCTGGTTGGGATATTTTACCTGAACGTCAGTTTTTAAAAAAAGTTAAAAGTGACCGTATGCAGTATTTTGACTATATTGTTATTGATGAGGCAGAAAAATTATCAGTGAAACATGTGAATATGTTGACGAAATATTTTAAGCAACAAAATACGATTGTTTTTTTGATTGGTGATCCAAATAGAAACAGTATATATTCAGGAAAAATGGATACTTTTGTGATACAAAAAGCAATATTTAGTGCATGAAAGTGTTATAAAAATAGACTATTAGTGATTTTTATCACTTTTTAGTATGTTTTAAAACCCCTAAATGATTAACGTTAAGCAAAAAATATGAGTAAAAAAAGAGATATAAATAAGCAAGTGTAACATTTTTGTAAAGACAACGTAATAGGTTAGTTTTCATTTAATATGTATACTAAAAGAATACATATTAATGTGAAAATAATATGATATTCATACAGTATGAGTAGTTATGGCGCAATTTTTATAGTTAGAGATGGAATTTTCGTTAAAATCAGATAATAATACTTTTTATCAAAAATTTTGAATACTTGGCTTGGATGGGAGTGTGTATGAATATTACGGCGTCGGGACATTCAGTTTACAGAAATTATATTAAGCGACCAATAGATCTTTTTTCGGCATTATTGCTTCTTATTTTATTGTCACCCATATTCTTAATAGTTTTTGTCGTGTTACGTCTCACAACAAAAGATAGTGCTTTTTATCAACAAGAACGCGTTGGACAGTACGGAAAAACGTTTCAAATTTACAAATTCAGAACACTGCCTAAAAACACACCAATTTTGGTTGGTAAACAGCGCGTTAAGATTAGAAACCGTGTTTCAAAGTTTGCAAGATTTTTAAGAAGTACATCAATTGATGAATTACCGCAGCTGATTAATGTTGTTAAGGGTGATATGAGTTTAATTGGTCCACGCCCTGTTGTGCCACAAGAAGCTGAGCTGACAGACTTACGAGAAGCATCGGGTGCACTGAGTGTAAAACCTGGACTGACTGGGTTGGCTCAAGTTAACGGGCGTAAACATTTAGGAAATATGCAGAAAGCTGATTTTGATGCGAAATATGCAGAACGCTTAACTTTTTTGGGTGATGTGGCTATTATTTTACGCACATTACCAATTATTATTGAAAGAGATGGTGTGAGAAAATTTTTCAAAAAAAGGTATTAATACTAACTTCCACAGCATCGTTTTTAGCGCAATTTAATCATCGTAATATTGAAATTTTGCAAAATATGAATTATGAAGTTCACGTTGCGGCAAACTTCACACATTATGGGACACTTTCTGGAAAAAGTAATCAGAAATTTATTGATTGGTTATATAAAAAAGGTGTGGTTGTTCATGATGTCAGTATTAGGCGTGGTCTTGGTAATTTATTAGATAATTTGAATGCACTATTGAAAATAAATAAATTGATGAAACAAGAACAATTCTCGTTTGTTCATGTACATACACCCATAGCATCTGTGCTAGGCAGAGTTATGGCTTTCAAAAATCGTGTGCCAGTTATATACACTGCACATGGTTTTCATTTTTCAAAAACAAGCGCTAAAGTTAATTGGTTAATTTTCCCGATAGAATGGTCTTTGTCTTATATCACCCGACAGCTGATTGTTATTAATCAAGAAGACTATTTGTTTGCGATACGACATCTACATGCTAAATCTATTGATTATCAGGCTGGTGTTGGCATTAACTTTAATCTAGTCAAAACGACAACATTGGCTGAACATATTGAAGCTAACAAAGCATTAAGAGATAAATTTAATCTACCTGATGACGTGCGTATCATTGTTTCGGTTGGTGAGTTATCTGCTCGAAAAAATCATCGTATCGTTATTGAAGCACTCAAGAAGATAGAAAGAACTGATGTACATTATGTCATTGCTGGTAAGGGTCATTTATTATCGTACTTGAAGTCACTTGCAGGAGAACTTGACATAGAATCACAAGTGCATTTTATCAATTATACAACGGCGATTAGAAGATTAAATTTGGCAGCAGATGTTGCGATTTTACCATCTTTGCGTGAGGGACTATCACGCGCTGGATTGGAAGCCATACGTGATGGTGCTTATCTACTAGGTTCTGATATTCGTGGCATTAAGGACTATATTGTCAATGATGACGTAGGCAAAACATTCGATCCACATGATAGTGAGGCATTAGCCAAACTATTAATACAAACAATTGATGAACCGCGTCATAAGCTCAATCAACAAAGTATTGACAACCTGATGATTTTTGATCGAAAAAACATCGATCGACAAATGCGAGCTGTGTATAAAAAAATAGGGATAGAAAATGCCAATTGATTTTGTAATACTTTGGGTGGATGATCAAGACCCTAAATGGCAATTAAAAAAAAATCAATATCAAATTGCTAGTCAAGAACTGAATAACAAAGAGCGTTATCGGGATTATGGCACATTGAAATATTGGTTCCGTATGGTTGAAGAAAATGCGCCTTGGGTTAATAAAATTTATTTGGTGACCGATCATCAAGTACCATCATGGTTGAATGCCAACCATCCCAAAATACACATTGTAAATCATGAAGATTTTATGCCACATGATGTATTGCCAACATTTAATTCAAATGCCATTCAGATGTATATTCATAACATTAAAGGCTTATCAGAACATTTTGTACTGTTTGATGATGATATGTTTATTGTCAAACCAATAAAGGAAAATATTTTTTTCAATAGTAAAGGCATCCCTAAAGATATATTGGGGTTTAATGTGATTAACCCGGTTGATGAGTTTGCCCACATATTTATTAATAATTTGAGTCTTGTGAATGCAGCGTACAATAAGCATTCAGTTGTTAAAAAACACTTTTTCAAAGTTTTTAATTGGCGGTATGGCATCATTAACTTGGTCAATTTATATTTATTGCCATTTCCGACCTTTACGCGATTTTTTGACAGTCATATTCCTTATGCCTATCAAAAGTCTCAGTATCGAACAGTTATGAATTTGTATGTAACACAGCAAAACAAAACTGGTCATCATCGTTTTCGCGAAATAACAGATATTAGTCATTGGTTGGTGAGATATCTGAGGTTAGTTCAAGGAAATTTTGTACCCATGCATAAAAGCGTGGGTAGGTTACAGTATTTAGGAGAACGATTTAATAAACATGTTAAGTTAATGACAATCTCTGATCGTCAAATGGACGATGAGCAATTTGATAAAACAGTTCGTCAGTTAAAGCTAGTTTTTGAAGATAAATATAAAAAATCAACATTTGAGAAATGAGCTATGAGTGAAGAAAAAATAAAAATTAGCGTTAAAAATATTACCAAGCGTTTTGAATTAATGAAGACACGTTCAGAAAAAATATTGAACATGCTCAGTTTTTCTGAAAAGAAAGACCGGGCTTTTTGGGCGTTGAAAGGCGTTTCTTTTGATGTATTCGCTGGTGAAGCAATCGGTGTCGTCGGTTTGAACGGATCAGGCAAATCAACGCTATTAAATATTGTGAGTGAAATTTATCCACAAACCACCGGAGAATTAACGATTAATGGGAATACTTCGATTATTAGTATAGGCGCTGGCTTGAAACCAGCTTTGACTGGTAGAGATAACATCCAATTAAAATTGTTGATGTCTGGATTAACAAAGAAACAGATTAAAGCCGTAGCACCAACGATTATAGCGTTTTCAGAGTTAGGTGATTTTATTGATCAACCAGTTAAAAGTTATTCGTCAGGTATGAAAGCTAAGCTTGGTTTTTCAATCATGGCACATACTGATCCTGATATTATGATTATTGACGAAGCACTTTCTGTTGGTGATTCAACTTTTGCCAATAAAAGTTTTGAAAAAATTAGAGAATTTAAAGCGCAGGGGAAAACAATTTTCTTTGTGAGTCACTCTGCAGGTCAAGTGAAGCAAATAGCTGATCGGGTCATTTGGATGCATTTTGGTGAAATGCGTGAGATTGGTGAAACTGCTGAAGTCATGCCTCATTATGAGCAATGGCAAAAGGACTTTAACAAAAAGCCTAAAAAAGAACGAGAACAATATATTGTCGATATGAAAGCTGCTCAGAAAAAATTTTCAGCGACAGATATTGCCGTTCAACAGTTAAATCTTACAATTCCAGAAGCTAATGATAGTTCACGTGTTGCACGCGAACAACGTAAAGAATTAGAATCTCAAAAAGATAAGCTAATTAAAAAAGCTACGAAACAAACACAAAAACAGATTCAAAATACTAAGTTTGGTATCTTGAACTGGCTTGTAATTCTAGTACTAGTTGGTTTAATAGCTTCGACTAGCACGCATGCTTTAGCTGATTCTCAAAACAAAAGAGATGAAAAAGCAATTAAACTAAAAAATAAACGAGACGACAAACAAAAGGCAATACAAAAAAAACCATCTACGTCTGACACGCAGAAGAAGTCCTCAGAACAAAGCGTACAAAGTAGTTCGTCAGTAGTAGAAAATAGCGAAGCAGTTCAGCAAGAACCCACGCCTCCTCTTGATGTTAATGGTAATGGCATACCTGATGATCAAGAAACTGATACAACTGTGGCGGATAGCAGTGTCGTACCTGCGCCGGCAGTACCAGTTGTGCCTTACACTGAACCTGTAGCGCCTGCTCCGGTCGTACCGCAGACCCCTGCTGCGCCAAGTGACTCGACAGTGTCGGAAAACAATGGTACCAGTACCACTACAGCACCTTCTGATAGTAGTAATAGTGTGTCTTCTGATGGAACAAGTAGTGGAAACGATGGAAATGGGGTAACACCATGATGAATGCGATGAAGATTGTGTGGAATCAGATTCTATATTTTCCACTAATTATTAGAATGGTTAAGTATGGGGATCAAAGTACGTATCAAAACTTCTTCTTAGGACAAGCTTGGAAAATTATTAATCCTATTCTTCAAGTCAGTGTTTATTTTGTTATTTTTGGATTGGGCTTGCGAAATATGAATCAGGGTGGTGACCCTTGGACATATGCGTCTTGGATGATGCTTGGTATGGCTATGTGGCGTTTTATGAATGAAGCCATAATGAACGGCTCACAATCTATTAAGAAACAAATTGGGATGGTTTCAAAAATGAAATTTCCACTCTCGATTTTACCATCAATATCCATTGCTTCTGCAATTTGGACGTTTATTGCTCTTGGAACAATTTCAACGATATTTATTTATGTTGGTGGATCCACAATTAACTCTCATTGGCCATGGGTATTCTATTACTTTTTTGCAGCAGTTTGTTTAAGTTATAGTTTTGCATTACTTAATTCAACCATTGTGATACTGATCCCAGATTATATAAGCATCTTAAGATTAGTAATGTCAATGGGTATGTGGTTGGCTGGGGTCATCTTTAGAATTGACAGTGTGGATAATGTTGTTGGGGATGTTTTGAGATTGAGTCCGTTTTACTATGTTGTGGATGGTATTCGGGATGCTTGGTTAAAATCAGATTACATGTTTGAAAGTCACTTTCAAACTGGAACCATTATTTTTTGGAGTACTGTTGTGCTATTTTTAATGTTAGGATCGTTCTTACATTTGAAATTTAAAAAAGATTTTATGGAATATTTATAATTTAATATATATGGTTCTATTTAATCGTGCATAACTATAATGAGGAGACTAATGGAAAAAGCACAAATAGTTAATATTACAATTATCAATGGTGAACTTGTGGTCACCTTAAGTAATGATTATGACATGTCCAAAATACCAAATATTTTAATTAAACATGATGATGAAGTCATTAAAATTAAACCCAATTTAGTTGAAAATAATGTTTTGTTTTTTTCTTTGAATAAAGTACCATTTGGTTTGAAACAAATTATTCGATTTACTGAAGTCAATCAAATAATTAATTTTTTAAGTAATCATACTCAAATTTTACCAAATTCAGTAGTAAGTCTAGCTACTACTAACAATGGTTTAATCTATCTGAATAAAACTGATCGTTTGGATCTACAGCTATTATCTCAAGATATTTTGGATAGTAATCAAGAAATAGTTTTTCAACTACCGGTTTTGAAATTAGTTAATAGAACCATTATTTTTAATGATTTGGAACGATGGTCTCTTTATAAAAACAATCCATTTGGTGACTTTGGTTATTTGATTCATACGGTCGATGGAAACAACTATTTTAAAAGAATAACTCAGTCTAGAAAAAATATAGATATAGAAACTCAAATTAATTTTGTTGTTGACAAATATGTTGTTGAACAAAATAAATTAACGGTGGAGCTTTCTTTACCATTATCTATTGAACATGCGCTTATTTCAGTTAACGATATTGTCATAGGCGGGCAAATTGACGATAGTAAGGTTACATTTAATTTTTCAAAATTAGATGAATTACCTTCTTATGATTCTGGAAGATGGCAGTTACAGATTTTAACTGGTGGACAATTGTTATGTGGTGAAATTTCTTTTCCAAAACAAAATTTTATTTTTATAACAGAAAAAATACTTATATCAAATAAAAAATTGCGACTTCTTGGAGATTTACACTATCAAAAATTACCTGCAGTAAAAGCATTTGATATGGCTGGTAATGTGTCTGTCTCTATTATACAAACTGAGTATGGTACATTGAGTTTAAAATTTTCTCATCTAATGAATCAAGTGGAGTTGATTCTAAGGCGAAGAGGAAAAAATATATTTAAGCGATTTAATGGTAAATTTGATTTCACAAGTAATGCTATGTCATTTAACATGTCACTTTTTTTCGACGAAAATACAGCAATTTTAGCTGGTCGCCGATGGGACTTATATATAATATCATACCTTGATGATAAAAAAGTTGTGAATCGCTTAGTTGTTGATGACGATATACATAAGCAAAAACATTTAAATTATGGTGCATTGATTGAGAATGAAGGTGTAGTTAAGACAACTTACAATCAAAAATTTCAATTTTATATCACAGAAAAAAAACAACTATCATTAGTTAAGAACAGCGAGTCAAAATTAATTGCCGAACGCTTTAACTTAAAAGCAGAGTTGATAAATCTTAATCTTAAAATAAATGGCAAATTTAAGTTTTTAGTAAGTGTACAGGGTGATTTATTATCTGAAATTAAGTTTGGTAATATACTACTTGTAAATCGTAATACTCAATCATACGACAAAATTGATTTACCAACACGTATCATTAAAAATACTAAAAAAGAGTGGGCTGCACAAGCAACCTTAAAATTGGATAATAAAAAATTAGTACCGTTTTATTGGGATATTTATATCGAAGTAGTTGATGAGAACGGACGTCAATCTTTGGTTAAAATTGAAAAGGCTGCAGCAAAGGTAAGAAACATTGTTAGAAAGAATGCATTGCATTTACAGATACGGCGCGCAGGTCAATTATTAGCACCGTATGTGACAGTTAATAATAATCTTGCATTTGTATATCACGCAACTCAGGATTTTGAAACACGTTTTAATTATTTAAAAGAAAACATGGCACGTGTTATCGAAAAAATATTTAGAAAACAACTCAAAAATAAACATATTTGGATTAGTTATGAAAAAAACGCAATGGGGGCACATGACAATGCATTTGCTTTCTTCGAATATATGTATAACCATGAACATCATGATCAATTCTATTACGTGATACGTAAAGATTCACCGGAATTTAAAAATTTAGCAAACATGAATAACAGAGTTCTTAAATTTATGAGTTTAAAATATTTTATATATATGTTTAGTTCTGAATTATTTATTAGTTCTGATACGAAGTATCATGGTTATAATTTACATCAAAGAGATTCTTGGCTAGGTCAACGCATGTCCCGCGTTAAAGAAGTATATTTGCAACATGGAGTTAACGGACTCAAACAAGTTCCTGCTTTTCATAAAAAAAGAGGATTATTAGATTTCATTGTTGTGCCTGATGAGTATGAAAGACGTATGGTTTTAGATCAATGGGGTTATGATGAACATCAAGTTACTACTACTGGATTAGCACGTTGGGATAAATACACGGATTTGACAGATACAATACCATATAAACAAATATTTGTTATGCCAACTTGGCGAAAATGGATGGACGGCATGACTCCCGAAAAGTTTGTTGAAACACCATTTTACCAACAGTATCAACAGTTTTTATCTTCACCTAAATTAAAAGAATTATTAACTAAAAATAATACAAGAATTGCTTTCTTTTTACATCCCTATTTCAAAAATTATGTTCATCTATTTAAAGTAGATAAAACTATTATAGATCAACACGATTATTTAGATGTGGATATGGGTAAGGAAATTCAAAAGTCATCAATGATGATTTCTGATTATTCAAGTGTTTTATGGGATATGTATTATTTAGAAAAACCGGTTCTGTTCTATCAATTTGATAGATCTGAGTATCTATTAACAGAGAAAAGTTACATGGATTATGAGACGGAACTTTTTGGTGATGAAACTTTTGATTTTAAAGAAACAATCGAAATTATAGAAGAATACATTAAGAGAGACTTTTTAGAAAAAGATCAATATAAAAGTATGAGAAATAAATATTTCTCATATATGGATAACAATAATAGTGAACGCATTTATCATGCGATCAAAGGGTGGAAAAAATAATTATTAAATGTAGTTATAAAACACTGTAATAGAAAGAAGTGAAAATATGAATTACTTAATATCACAAATTTCATATAATAACAATGCAATAGTATTTAGTTCAGATGTTGACATAAAAGAATTGTATTTGAATGATAAAATACTAAATTTATCAAGAATAAATGATAAATCATACAAGTTAGATTTTACTGATTTAACACTTGATGATTTTGAGTTTGGACGATTTCAAATATTTGCAAAAGTTGGAACAGAACTTGTACGTTTGAGAAGTTTTGATTTTGAAAAAATATTAGAAGCAGACCGCTATTTCAATGTTGATGGAACCTCAGGCGCTTTTGTCTATCTAACCATAAACGGATATTTGAACTTTGCTTATCTTAGTGGATCGTCTTACTTAAGAGTTATCGAACGTAGTTATGCTAATTTCAATTATGAATCGCATGATATTATGATAGATAATTTTAGTATTGATAATAACATTGCAACTTTATCTGAAATTCCAAAATTTAATGAAGTATTAGTTGCCTCTCAAAAAAATGAAAAAATGTATTCAGTACCATTTACTAGAGTTGATGGTATAACTAAGATTGATTTTTCTGTATTACTTGATAGCGATATCGATCGCTATTTTATATTTTTAAGAATTGCTGATAAAAACATTAGAATTCGCTATTCTGAAATCCTGAAGCATGATGTAGAACAGCGTTACTTCGAATTAAAAAAAGGCTACTCAGTCTTAACCCCTAATTTAGAATCGACTCAAAAATTTCTTTATTTTTCAGTTAATGGTCGCTTAGCATTTTTAAAATCTAAACAATCAAAATTTAAATGGTATAATTACACCGATTCAGTTGGTGTTGAATCTTTTAATTTTGATTTGTTTTCTAATAACTTGTCTGTTCATATGGTGAGCGATCTATCTGAGGGTTCCTATTTCTTGGAAATGCGTGATGACCAGCATGTATTTACAATAAATCCAATAAATAAGTCCAGCAAAGAAATAACATTTGATCTTAGTAATATTGTGGTTAATGATAAAATTAAGTATTTAATTTCACTGAAGTTTGTTAATCGAAATCAAGAAATATTTAATTCTCTTGTTAAAGTCAGTCACCAGAAATATAAGCAGTTAGCTACGAAAGATTATACAATTGACGTTTCTTTAGAAAAAGAATTATTATTTTTGACATTCAACGATAGACAGTTTTTTTATACTAAGAAAAACATGATTTTGTCCAACGCCAAATTTATTAATGAACATCAAATTTTAATTTCTCCTGAAAGTTTTGTGTTCCAAGTTATTCCTCAAATTGTTGCCCAATCAAGAACATCAAAAAAGGTAACTCTCTTATCAGCTGAACAGGTAGGACAAAATTATCTGGTTGATATTGATGCGATTAATGAACATGCTCAAAATGAAATTTTTGATATTTATGTTGTAATAGATAATAAAAAATATACTTTTAAAAATTTAGATGCTTTAACTATACCTGTAAAAAAGCGCTATCAAGAAATAGAGATAAATGATTTTCGATTGAGTGTTTATTCTACTTTGGGTGGTACTCTAGCTTTACGTAAAGATGAGATAGATCAAGAAAATAGACAACTATATAAATATAGAACTGATGATTTAGTTGTTAATGAGATAAAATCAAACGATAACTATCTTGCAATCAATTTACCCGATAAAGTTGTTAGTGTAACTGAAGTTAGTATTTTACCTCGTAAGGGGACCAATTTTCTTGATATTTTAGACTTTGAATTTGATAATGAAAATAATGATCTTAATATTTTTAATATAAATACACTTGTAGAAAGCCAAACAAAACAGTTGTTTAACTATTTTGCTGATTATTTATTAACTTGGATTGATGATAAAGGTACTGTGCACACAAGTTATTTGAAGGCTCTTAATTTTGATTCAATAGCGAAACCACTTCGAAAATTTAAGCCTTATAGGCCAGAACAAGAAAACAATATATCAGTACAAAATTATCTCAATGGTGCACATAATCTTTCTGTGCAAATCAAAAATTTGTATTATGCGGAAAACTATGACAATCTACCAATAGATAACAATATTGTTTTGTATGAAACTCGTGATGGTAAATCTTTCGTGGACTCTCCACTATACATTTTTAAATATTTGTTAAGCCACGAACAGTATAAAGATTTAAGACATATTGTAGTATTGGATGATTTAGATGGTCAAGCAGCAAAATATAACAAAAAAAAGTATGGAGATAAATTAATATTAGTTGAACGAGATACAGAGCAATATGCTAAATATCTATTGACTGCAAAATATTTAATTAATAATTCAACATTTCCAAGTTATTTTTTAAAGCGAGATGAACAAATCTATGTTAATACTTGGCATGGTACACCATTGAAACTTATGGGAATGGAGATGCCATACCCAGCTAACGCATCACAGAATGTTTTACGTAATCTTCTGATGACAGATTATGTTGTCGCACAAAATGATCGAATGTATGATATGTATACAAAATCATATCGTATGAACGGTATTTACTCTGGCCGTATAACAAAATTTGGTTATCCACGCATGGATTCTTTGATTAATGATAAAGTGTATGATTCTGAAGAACTATTGGAATTTGGTATAAAAATTAATAAAAAACTACCTACTATTTTATATGCACCAACTCACAATGGACAAAATCAGTCTAATCCGGGTGATGGTGTATTACATGTAGTTGACGATTTGGTACGGTTACGGTCCTACTTTGCACAAGATTACAATGTTCTTATTAAGGTCCACCCTTTTGTTTATGATTTAGTTAAGGACAATGAATGGTTGAAAGGGGCACTTATTCCAGATTATTTGGATACTAATTATGTATTAAAATTTGCAGATATATTAATCACAGATTTTTCATCAATATTTGTTGATTTTCTTGGAAAAAACAAACGAATTATATTCTTCGTCCCTAACTTTGAACAGTATGTTGAGGAAAGAGGTGTTTACGACAGTGTAGATAATTGGCCAGGCGAGGTAATCAATAATCTATCAGAACTTCGTGAATCTCTTAAACATAATGAAGAGGAATATTATGTTGATAAGCGCCAAAAATCTATTGATTATTATCTAAAGTTTGATGATGGAAAAGCGACTCAAAAGTTGGTTGAGACAGTATTTGATAAAATAGTTTATGAAAATGTCTTTATAGTTAAAAATAACAAAAAAAATATTTTAATCTACCCAGGTGGAATGGCAACTAATGGTATTACGAGTGTTGCCTTAAATCTAACTTCCAAGATAAACCACGATGAATATAATGTGTTCATCATAATGAATTCCGCAAATATCAATGAAGAAGATCAATTTAATAATTATCTTTCTCTTGATGAGAAAATTGTACCAATTTTTATTTTTGGCAGAAATATATTTGATGTAGAAACCAATATAGTAGATTATGAATATCAAACTTTTGGTATTCCAAAATCTGAGAGTATTTTGGCAACAAAACTTTATGGTAGGGAGGTGAAACGTATTCTGCCCAATGTTAACATTAATACTGCAATTGATTTTAGTGGGTATTCGTACTATTTTGCACGGTATATACTTGGTGCAAATGCTGATAATAGACTAATTTATATGCATAATGATCTGTATTCTGATGCAAGACGATCAATTAATGGGGAATTCCCGCATTACCATAATTTATCTGTTCTTTTTACCGCTTATAAATATTTTGATAAATTTGTTAACGTATCAAAAGCCTCTGAAGTTGTTAATAGAGACAAATTACAAGGTTTTGTAGATGTGTCACGTATGACGACTGTTGACAATCCGTTAGCAATTGAATCTATAATTGAACGTTCTAACGAACAAATTGATTGGGATGGTGTTAAAACAATTGACGGAAAAAAGATTGAATTTATTAATCCAAACTTCACCACCTATATTACTGCAGCGCGATTATCTCCTGAAAAAAATCAATTGAATCTTGTAAAAGCGTTTGCCGAATTTAGTAAGAAAAATCCGGAAAATAGATTATTTATCTTAGGAGATGGTCCGTTAAGGCAAGACTTGCAAAAAATTATCAAAGACACTAAGTCTGAAAGTAATATTTTTATGATGGGTAGAATTTCTAATCCTATGCCTTATATTAAAAATTCTGATGTATTTGTCCTACCATCTCTATATGAGGGGCAACCAATGTCTATGATGGAAGCAATGACTTTGGAAGTGAAGTACATTTTAAGCTCAAATATTCCACAGTCTGTTGAATTGTTGGAAAATGGTAAATTAGGGTATATAACTAATGGGACAACTAGTGAAGATATTCTAATAGGATTGCGAAACGTTGTAAATCAAGAGTATACAAAATTTGATCCTTATGCGCATAACCAGAAGGCGATGAATTTATTTTATGAAAAAGTAAAGTAGGAGAGCTCATTATGGTTAACGTTGACAAAATAGTTTCTGTAATTATGCCTACGCATAATGTTACAAAAAAAACAATTAATGGTATTCCATCAGTTAATTCCACAATTCAATCTTTTTTAAACCAAAAAATTGATGGTAAAGAGTTGATTATTATCGATGATGCAAGTTCGGATGAATCTCTAAAATATCTATCAGAATATATAAAAACGAACGATAAAAATAGAGAAATTAGGTTAATTGCTCTATCTGAAAACAGAGGACCAGGTGGAGCAAGGAATGCAGGGTTAGATGAAGCACTTGGGAAATATATATTTTTCTTAGATGCTGATGACTTAATAGGTGAAAATTCACTTAAAATTTTAATTTCTAAGGCAAAACATTGGAATAGTGATTTTATTTTAGGACAGTATGTGGCCCTGAAGAGAAACTATGCCAAATATTTTGCTAAAAATGGGGATGTCGTAGATGCTGATATTGAAAAAAATAGTTTGTTGAGCACTGTTGGACCTTGGGGTAAGTTATTCGTCCATGATATAATCACTCAACATAATATTAGATTTCCTGAAAAACTTATGATGTATGAGGATGCAACGTTTTTATTTGAGTATTTAGGATACTCAAATAAAAATAGCATTAGTGTTGCTGAAACGCCACATTATATTTTGCGAAATAATGATGAAGAAATGGACAATTTGACGAACAGAACAATTGATTTACCAGAACGTTTACGTGGCTTAGAATCTGTTCTATCGGCTGTTTCTAGCCACTCTTCAAGATTAAAAGCATTAGCATTTGAGAGGCTGTTTAACTATAAGAGTCAGTCAAATCCGTTTAAAATAATTTGGGATGATAAGGCTAAACAGGGAATGTATCTATCCGAGTATAGGAAAATATTGTTTAAATATAATGTTGATTCTTGGTTAAAAGTTATTCCATCTAGAGATATTCGTGTCACAGTAGAAACCTTACTTAAAAATTATGATATAGAAGATTTAATTAGTATTTCGTCATTCGCAGAAAAAAATATTAATAAATGGACATCGTTTTATTCAACTCAGCCTTTTTCATCAAATTTAAGAGAAATTTTATATATTGATCATGTTAATAAAGAGTTTTCAAAAAACAATTTTGTTGAATTTAAAATAGAAAACTCAAATGTAGTAACTTTTGAAAGTAACGAACATTTTGGGAAAACATTTATAATTTTTCAGAATCGTTATGATGACTCAAATTTTGTGAAATATCTTTTTCATGAAAATCGATTAATGATGGATATGAAAAAAGTGCGAACACAATTAGCGACTACTAATCAATTAACAGATGTGTATGTTGAATATGAGTATAGAAATGTAGTGATTAAAAAAATGTTAATGGTAAACAAGTGTGTTATTCCAAAAAATATGCTTTTTTATAAAAATTGGAGAAATGGATTGAGTTATAAGTTTGATAATTAATAGTTGCTGAATTTTAACACTTATTGCATTAGATATGGTTAATTTTTCCTGTTATATGTATAAGTGATAGCGTAAAGTTTTTCAAAGGAGAAAAATCATGAAAAGAATAATAACATACGGAACGTTTGACATGTTGCATTATGGACATATTAACCTGTTGAAACGCGCAAAAGAAATGGGAGACTATTTGATTGTTGTTTTGTCAACAGATGAATTTAATTGGAACTCAAAACAGAAGAAAACATATTTTTCTTATGAAAAGAGAAAGCAACTACTAGAGGCAATACGATATGTTGACTTGGTAATTCCAGAAGAGGCATGGGATCAAAAAGTTACAGATGTTAATTTGTATCAAGTTGATACGTTCGTAATGGGTGATGACTGGAAAGGACAATTCGACTTCATTCAAGAAGATACAGATGCAGAGGTTGTTTATTTAGAGCGAACACCAGAAATTTCAACGACACAAATTAAAAAAGATTTAAATAAAAAAAGCCTTGCAACTGAGCACGTATCAAAGGTAGAATAATCAGTTGTTATTTAGGAGAGGGAAAAATGAATGAGAAAGAAGTTAGTATACTAACTTCCACAGTCCCAGAATATTTTGGTGGAAGAACACAATCACTATTAAAGCGCGCACGATTATTTGATGAATTTGGCATTAATGTTCGCATAATTACTACGAATTTCAATCAAAATTATTCACGTATAATTAATTCACTAGTTGAACGTAATTATGTTAGTAAGAATGTATCTTTTTTAAATATCTTTGATTATTTCAAAGGAACCGATATCCAAGAAAATAATGTTGATTTATTTATTCAACAAAAATTTGGGAATATTGATCACTACGATGTCGTTAAACGTGATGAAAATATGGATTATTATGATAAAAATACGAGTAAACGTATTTTTTCGCTTCGCTATAACGATTATAAGATAATTCTTATTGATGAATTCATAAGTCAAAAACGACCAAAATACAGATATTATGTGAGCGACCAAGGCCAGGTTAGTAAAAAAAGAACCTATGTTGAGGGTACATGGAACATCATATGTGATGATATTTTAAAAAATGATTTTGAAACTATTGTTAGCTTTAAATTTGTTAATAATAAAAAATCAGAAGTTGTTCTTTTTTTAAAAAAGCAATTAATTTTTAAAAACGAAAAACAGTTTTTTAAATTCTTTTTTGATGAAATATTTCTTCCTAATGAAAAAGTCATTAATGATGCACGTTTACTTGATAAACCACTGTTGGATACAAATCAAAGTGTTGATAAGTTTTTTCAAATACACAGTACCCATCTTCAAGATCCAGCAGATTATCATTCTGGTATTAAAAAATCATATAAATCATTACTCAACTCTGATGAAAATATAAATATTATTGTGTTAACCAATGAACAGAAAAGGGTTATACTTGGCGAAGTACCTCATAAGGAAGATAAATTATACGTTATTCCACATTCAATTTCGAATAAGAAACCTATAAAAGTTGGAAATACACATCATGCGGTTATTGTTTCTAGATTAGTTAAAGAAAAAAATATTGAAGAGGGAATTATTGCCTTCAGTATGTTTCAAAAGATATATTCAGACTATGTTCTTGATATTTATGGAAACGGCGATAATTTGGAAAATCTCGAGCAACTGACCAACACTCTAAATTTGGGAAATAGTGTTATTTTCCACGGTTATACTGATAATCCTAATCACGCATACCAGGGAGCAGACTTTTCTATTGTTTCTAGTAACTATGAAGCATTTGCTTTAAATGTTTTAGAAAGTATAGCTAATGGAACACAGGTAGTAAGCTATGATGTTAATTTTGGTCCGAAGGAAATTTTAGGAAACTCTGCAGGATTTATTTCACAACAAAGAACACCAGAGTCACTTGCTCAATGTATGATTGAGGCGGTTGAAAAGCCGAAGTTATTAGAAGATATAGTATCGAGGGCCAATGAATATTCAGATAAAATATTTCTAGAACGATGGCTGAAAATTTTGGAAATACAATAGTTCGATTACTAATATTGGACGCACATATAGCAAAATTATTGTTAATAAGAAAGCAATTAATAGATGATTTTTACGAAAAAAAATAGTTTTTATATTAAAAGTAGGCATACCACAGATATTACTAGGGTTAATAATGACTTTTCTTTGAGAAAAAATAATCGTCAAAAATTGCAACGACAATTAGCATGGCGACCTGTATATTCTGATGCATATAGGTTAGAAAATGGAGAATATAAGCGATACCGTTTATCATTTAGTTATTTTTTCTTATTATTTTTTTTCTCTTATAAATATCAAACCAAATTAGAAAATGGTATGATTTGGTATCCGTTTGCTACAAAAAAAGGATACCTATCTTTTTCTTATAGATCAGATAACGGTTTTACAAAAAAAATGCGATATAAGCAGTTCTTTGGTACGGTATTAGCCAGTATAGTAAATATATGTTTTCCTTTCAGGCGTCCAAACTTAATTTTTGAAAAATTGAGTTTTAGAGCACAAGAGTCTGCGTTTTCATATTTTAACTATGTGAATAGATTCTATAAAAACGAAAAAAATTATTTCATTATAAAAAAGGAATCGCCAGATTATACAAAACTGGAAGGTTTATCTAATGTTGTTATACATGGTAGTCTCAAACACTTTTATTTATTAATAAGATCAAATTTGTTTATTAGCTCGGAAACACCTGGGCACGCGTACTTTTGGCGAGAAAACATGGGTCTCACGGCTAATGTTGTAAGAACAAAACCATATGTTTTCTTACAACATGGTGTATTAGGTTTTAAACAGCTTGACAACTTGTTTTATGGTGATAGACTCACTGCTCCAGTTCGTTTAATAACGTCATCTCAGTTCGAACAAGACATTGTGACTCAACAGCTTGAATACGATGTTGAGCGGGCACCGATTACTGGATTGGCGCGTTGGGATTTAATTGATTTAAAACAAGAACGGACCAATTTAAGAGATAAAGTATTATTATTCTACACTTGGAGACCTTGGTTGGATGATGTTGATGATGCAACATTTGTGCAATCGGAATACTTTTTGTCAATTAAAGTAGCCATTCGTTCACTTAAAGAAATGAATCTTGATAAGCAAATTGTAGTTATGATGCATCCTAAAATGCATGCAGCATTGAACGATAATGAAATATTAAATATTAAGCTTTGGACAGATGAAGATGGGCCACTAAATGAGCTCATGTCGTCTGTTGCGGTACTAATCACAGACTACTCATCGTTATCATGGGAAGCCTATTATCGAGAGATACCTGTTATTTTTGATATGTTTGATCAACAAAGATATGAAAAAGAAGTGGGCAGTTATATTGATTTAAATCAAGTACCATTTGGTAATAAGGTCATAAAGAATCTAATAGACAGCTTGGAAACTGTAATCAGTAGACAGTACCAATTAAGTGAAGAAGAATTAAAAAACAAGAAACGATATTTTGCTTTTGAGGATCAAAATGCTAGTCAACGCATTCATGAAGTTGTTAAAAATATTGATTTAAGAGCAATAAATCGTGATAAGAGACGTTTAATGTTCCGTGCGATTCTTCGAATAATATTTAAAAAGTAATTGAATAGTTAACAATTAAAATTAGCCAATAACAGATAAATATATCTGCTATTGGCTTTTTAATTGCACATAGTTAATTACTGGATTGTTTATTTTCGGTAGAGTTTGTCGATTTTTAAATGATTTATCAAGGTTATAAATTTAAATTGATTGTCATATAATTTAAAAACAAGCAAACTTTAAAGTTGCTTCTATTCTAGAAATAGCCTATTGTATAAGTTAAGTAGACTGAGTTAGTACAATTAAAAATAATTAAGAGTTATTTTTGTTAAACATTGCTGATGAATAGAGAATAAAAGGAGGGTTTTATGACTGAGATTTTTTTCGAAAAAGAATTAGCAGGGCGTCCAATCACTGCCATTCCAGGAATGATTGAATTTGATATTCCTGTTCACGGCGATAATCGTGGTTGGTTTAAAGAGAATTTTCAAAAAGAAAAAATGTTACCTTTAGGCTTTCCTGAAGCATTCTTTAAAGATGATAAGCTACAAAACAACGTGTCGTTATCACGTCAAGGTGTGTTACGTGGATTACATGCAGAACCATGGGATAAATATATCTCAGTGGCTGATAACGGTCGTGTTTTAGGATCTTGGGTTGATTTACGTGAAGGTGATTCATTTGGTCATGTTTATCAGACTGTCATTGATGCCAGCAAAGGTATTTATGTCCCACGTGGGGTTGCCAATGGCTTTCAAGTCTTGAGTGAAACAGTATCTTATTCATACTTGGTTAATGATTATTGGGCACTAGACCTTAAGCCGAAGTACGCTTTTGTTAACTATGCGGATCCTGCTTTGGGTATTACATGGGATGATGTTGAACACGCTGAAGTGAGCGATGCAGATAAAAACCATCCGTTGTTAAAAGATGTCGTACCGTTAAAAAGTGAACAACTGTAAATAGGAGAATATGCATGACTGAATATAAGAATATTTTAGTAACTGGTGGTGCTGGTTTTATTGGTGCCAACTTTGTCCGTTACTTGGTTGAGGAACATCCCGATGTTTTTGTCACTGTTTTAGATAAATTAACTTATGCTGGTAACAAAGCCAACTTGGCTGGTTTGCCAGAAAACCGTGTGAAACTCGTTGTTGGTGATATTGCCGATGCACCACTGGTCGACCAGTTAGTATCTGAAACGGATGCGGTTATCCATTATGCTGCCGAAAGCCATAATGATAATTCATTGAAAGATCCATCGCCATTCTTGCAAACTAACATTATTGGCACATACACTTTAATTGAAGCAGCGCGCAAGTACAATAAACGATTCCACCATGTATCAACTGATGAAGTTTATGGTGATTTACCATTGCGTGAAGATTTACCAGAACATGGTGAGGGCGTTGGCGAAAAGTTTACCCCAGAGTCACAGTATCGACCATCGAGTCCTTATTCATCAACTAAGGCCGGTTCTGATTTATTAGTTCGCGCTTGGGTCCGTTCATTTAACTTACAAGCAACTATTTCTAACACGTCAAATAACTATGGCCCATATCAACACATTGAGAAGTTTATCCCCAGACAAGTCACAAATATTCTCAGTGGCATTAAGCCAAAGTTATACGGTAATGGTAAGAATGTCCGTGATTGGATTCATACATATGACCATGCGACCGCAGTTTGGGCAATTTTGACACAGGGTAAAATTGGTGAAACTTATTTAGTTGGTGCCGATGGTGAAAAAGATAATATCACAGTATTGCGTGCTATTTTGAAAGACATGGGCAAGGCCGAGGATGATTTTGACTTTGTTCAAGATCGTTCCGGACATGATTTGCGTTATGCGATTGATGCCACAAAAATTCGTGAAGAATTGGGTTGGACACCAAAGTACACTAATTTTGAAGCTGGCTTAGCTGATACAATTAAGTGGTATGACGAACATCAATCATGGTGGCAAGCTGAAAAAGATGACGTTGAAGCTAAGTACGCACAAAATAATCAATAAATTAAAACTCACAACATGTGAGTTTTTTGTCTATCAGGGAGAATGTAAATGAAATTTTTAATCACAGGTGCGAATGGTCAATTAGGGCAAGAATTACAAAAGTTATTGCGTGAACGGCAATTAGATTTTGTGGCTTTTGACTCAAAGCAACTTGATATCACGAATCGCGAGAACGTTTTATCCGTTTTTGAACAAGAAAAACCAGATGTTGTCTTACACGCTGCTGCTTACACTAAAGTTGATTTAGCTGAAGATGATGGGCGTGCGCTAAATTGGCAAGTCAACGTTGACGGTACTAAAAATGTTGCGGATGCGACCAAAGCAATTGGCGCAAAGTTGGTTGCTGTTTCAACGGACTACGTGTTTGAAGGCACGAGTAATGATGAATACCATGAGACAGATGCTGTTAATCCGCAAAACGCCTATGGTCGCGCTAAATTAGCTGGTGAATTGGCCGTGATTGAAAGTGGTGTAGCAGCGTATATTGTCCGTACAAGTTGGGTATTTGGTGAGTTCGGCAATAACTTTGTGTTCACGATGCAACGATTAGCTGCAACACACCCCAAGTTAACAGTTGTTAATGATCAGTTAGGCCGACCAACTTGGACCCGTACATTGGCAGAGTTCATGGTTCATCTCGTTGATGTGAAAGCAAATTATGGTATTTATCATTTGTCAAATGAGGGCACGACGACTTGGTTTGATTTTGCTCGGGAGATCTTAAAAGATACAACAGTTGAGGTGGCACCAGTAACGAGTGCGGAATTTCCACAAAAGGCTTACCGACCAAGACATTCCGTGATGAGTTTGGATAAAGCCAAAGCTACGGGTTTTGAGATTATAAATTGGCGTGAAGCTTTGCGGGGATTTTTGACGGGTTTGAGTTTGAACGATACGAATGACTGACGAAAATTGAATTATATTTATTGTAAGTAGAAAGCGTTTGCATTGTCAAAAGACAATGCAAACGCTTTTATAATTAAGAAATACCAAGCCTATTTCTATATTTTTTTGGGGTGATATTTTTGGCGTGTTTGAATGAAGATGTGAAATGGCTGACACTTGCAAATGCTAAATTTTCTGCAATATCACTAATAGATAAATCGGTATTGATCAATAGCTGGGCTGCTTCTTCTATTTTTCTATGAATAATATAGGATTTAATTGATTCATGATATTTTTCTTTAAATATAGGATTTAAATTATTAATTGGTATAGTCAGTGTGAAGGCAATATCGTTTAACGTCAACTTTTGATTTGTATGTGCGTCAATATAATTTTTAATTATATCTGCAGTAGGTAAGCCGTGCTTTTGATTAAATTTTTTCATCTCTCTAAAGTATAACCATCCTAAGTCTATCAGTATTTTTTTTAGGTTTGTAAAATGTGATGATAATTCAATTTTATTGACAATCACACTTTGTAATTTAAGAGAGAGGTTAGTGGGATAACCGTGTGTAATAATATTACGATGAATAATTGAAACATAGCTAATTAATACGTTTTTTTCACCACGTGTTAAGTCGCCATATGATAAACGTTTACCATTAATGGGCAAATTAATAAACTGATTTAAAAAAATTTTAAATGATTTTTCATCTGAATCATTAATCGCCATCATTAAGTTAGTGCTTATAATTGATATGTCCCCTAATCTGTGGTCGTTAAGAAGTAAATCATAATTAGTTGAAAAATCAGTGTCTAATTTTCGAAAAAGTATTTGTTTTCTTGGTGTTTGCTTTTTTGTATAAGCGGCATAGAGTGCTTGACACAAAATTTTTTTATCACTCATGATGCGTATTAGGTTAGTTTCAAGACTGAAAAAATTTAAATTTTCTTGCTGAAACACAACAAAAAAAATTGTTGTGTTTTTTGATATTTTTATTCGTAATACAAAACCACTTGTAAAAATGAATATCTCATATATATTTTTTACTTTCACAAGATTAATTTTTCGAGTGAGTTTGTCAATATCTACTTTTTGTTGCGAATTAATGCTGTCACTGTAATAAGTTTGATTGTGTGGTGGATCAAGTAATAAAACAGACCCATCAAATAATTTAGCTAATAGTATTAAGTTATCCATAATGTTCCCCCTCCCCCGAACAGATCATACTAAATCAACAGCTCTAAAATTTAGTACGTTGATTTTTTCATTATAGCAATAAAATTTGTATCTTTTATGAAAAACAGTTAAATCAGTTGTTTTTTGATATAAAAAAGTTATTTTGTGATAAATGTTGAAAAAAATGATGTGATAGACTCAGTTTAGAATCATTTTAACATGAAAGGAAAACTAATTATGCACAAGAAACATATGTATTACAAATTGTTTACTAGTTTATAAGAGTAAATAATAAATTAGAGGCGTGAGAAATAAGGATTGGGGAGAAGAGTAATTATGCTTGATAAAAATAATAATAAGTTATTAAAGAAGAATGAAAATAAGCATTATAAGCTTTACAAAGATGGTAAGTTTTGGGTAACAGCTTTGGCTGGTATCACATTTAGTATGGTATCAACTTTCACTTCTGTGAGTGCGGATGTCACAACAGCAAATCAAAACAATCCCACAGTAACAGCAACGGCAAAGCCTACTGATGTAGCAACCGATGCTCAAAAGCAAGCTGCAAAAGAAACTATTGATAACGAATCTACCAAAATCACTGCTAATATTAATAATGACGCCAAACTGTCTTCAGATGATAAAACTAAACAGGGTCAAAACGTAGCTGACGTTGCTACGAAGGCTAAAAATAATGTTGACCAATCTACTACACCAGATGATATTAATAATATACAATCTGCTAGTATTACTAATATTGATAATCAATACGTTCCTGGTACTAGTGACGATAGTCAGAATTTAGACGAAAATGCAACTGATGATAATCAAAATCAAGCAGAAAGCGACAATACTACTCCGGCTGCTAAGGAACAAAAGGTAAATCAGGTCACAACGCCAACGAGTACTAATCAAACTAAAGACGTCGCAAATTCATCTACATCAGCAAATGATAGCCAAAATCAAGATATTGCAAGTTCAACGTCACCAGCAAACGATAATCAAAACAAAGATTTAAAAACAGCTGTAACGCCAACGAGTGATAGCCAAGACAAAGACGTTGCAGATTCAACAACACCAGCAAATGATAGCCAAAATCAAGATATTGCAAGTTCAACGCCACCAGTAAATGATAATCAAAACAAAAATGTGACAAAGCCTGTAACATCAATGAATGATAGTCAGAATTCTGAAGATACAAAAATTACAGTGCCAGTTAATAACTTGGCGCAAACAGACATAGCAGATACTGATAACAATCAAAAAAGTACTAATTTATTAATGCAACGACTAGCGGCAACTAATTTACTGGCAACCACTAGTGATGATGATATTAATCCATCAATATTACCACATGGTGATTTAAATAATTTTGATGGTTGGATTGCGGCAACAAAACGGGGAGATGTTTATACACAAAGAGCGTTATCAGACACGCCAGGAACTGATGGTTATTATCAAACTAAAGATATGGATGTAGCAAGGTATAAGCCTAACGGTAATAGTAGTATGACTGTTAAGCAGACTAACAATGGTGGTCAAGCTGCTAGTATTGCGACACAGACAGATAATTTGATATCAGGTGATAGATATCAATTATCATTCAGTACAAAATACCCCACAAATTCAAAAGAATTATTGATGAAGTTTAGAATTGTAAAACCAAGTGACTTTACAAATTCAACTGTTCCAGGATTAACAGCTACTATAGACGGAAAAGATGTCTCGTATAAGAGCTCTTGGATGGCACCAAGTGATGGTAATCACACTATGGACTTTACAAGTACATCAGATAGCAATTATTTAATAGAATTTCGTACTTATACTCAAAGCAGTGGTTCTTTAAACTTTAACGGTATTAATTTTATAGATGTCACCCCAGCAGGTATTCCAAGTATTAATGCTATAAGTGAAGGTCAAAATGCTATTTCAGGTAAAGTTTCACAAAGTGACACAAGCACTGGTGGCAGAACAATTTTAAAAGGCGACACTGTTAATGTTTACCAAACAAACGATCAAGGACAAAATATATTAGTAGGTAGAACTGTAGTAGATGAAAATAACAATTGGAGTTTACCTTTAGATAATTCTGCTGTATTAAATCAACAATATACGGCCATAGTTACTAATAATAGTTCAGGGCAAAAAAGCGCCGCTTCAAATAGCATTGTTCAATATAATCCAGCTATACACCAACAAACATATAAACAAAACCTTCAAGATGAGCATGACAAAATTGTAAATGATATCGCTAATGATTCAACATTAACGACAGAAGAAAAAGCTAAACAGACTGGGGATGCTGGACAAGCATTGACTAACGGACAAGCTGAAATTGACAAGGGAACAACTGCTGATCAAATTGATAGTGCTTATAATCAAGGTAAGACAAACATTGATGCTAGTCATGTACCTGGCACGAGTCTTGAAGATCAAAAGTCAGCACAAAAGCAGAACCTGCAAGTTGAACATGACAAGATAGTAAACGATATTACTAACGATCCAACGTTAACTTCGGCAGAAAAAGCTAAACAAACGAGCGATGCGGATCAAGCGTTGACAGCTGGACAAGATAATGTGGACAAGTCCACTACAGCTGATGAAATCAATAGCGCTTATGATCAAGGCAAGACAAATATTGATGCCAGTCATGTACCTGGAACAAAACTTGAAGATCAAAAGTCAGCACAAAAGCAAAATTTGCAAGCTGAACACGACAAAATTGTAAACGATATTACTAATGATCCAACGTTAACTTCGGCAGAAAAAGCTAAACAAACAAGCGATGCGGATCAAGCGCTAACAACTGGACAAGATAACGTCGAGAAGTCCACTACAGCAGATGAAGTGAACAGTGCTTATGACCAAGGTAAGAATAATATTGATGCTAGTCATATACTTGGCACGAGTCTTGACGATCAAAAAACAGCACAAAAGCAAAATTTGCAAGCTGAACACGACAAGATTGTCAATGACATTGCTAACGATCCAACGTTGATAACAGCAGAAAAGCAAAAGCAAACGACTGATGCCGATCAAGCATTAGCAACTGGACAAGATAATATCGACAAGTCAACTACGGCAGATGAAGTGAATAGTGCTTATGATCAAGGGAAGACAAACATTGATGCCAGTCATGTACCTGGCACGAGTCTTGACGATCAAAAAACAGCACAAAAGCAAAATTTGCAAGCCGAACACGACAAGATTGTCAATGATATCGCTAACGATCCAACGTTAACTTCGGCCGAAAAGCAAACGCAAACCAGCGATGCAGATCAAGCCTTGACAACTGGACAAAATGCAATTGATGCCGCTAAAAATGCCGATGACATTAATAGTGCTTATGATCAAGGCAAGACCAATATTGATGCTAGTCATGTACCTGGGACAAAACTTGACGATCAAAAGTCAGCACAAAAGCAAAACTTACAAGCTGAACACGACAAAATTGTCAATGATATCGCTAACGATCCAACGTTAACTTCGGCCGAAAAGCAAAAGCAAACCAGCGATGCAGATCAAGCATTAACTGCAGAACAAACTGCGATTGATGTGGCTAAAAACGCCGATGAAGTGAATAGTGCTTATGATCAAGGGAAGACAAACATTGATGCCAGTCATGTACCTGGTACGAAGCTTGAAGATCAAAAGTCAACACAAAAGCAAAATTTGCAAGCTGAACACGACAAGATTGTCAATGACATTGATAAAGATCCAACGTTGACAACAGCAGAAAAGCAAAAGCAAACGAGTGATGCGGATCAAGCATTAGCAACTGGACAAGATAATATCGACAAGTCAACTACGGCAGATGAAGTGAATAGTGCTTATGATCAAGGTAAAACAGCAATTGATAATGCTTATCAACCTGGTATGAATCTTGACGATCAAAAGTCACTGCAAAAGCAAAATTTGCAAGCTGAACACGACAAGATAGTCAATGACATTGATAAAGATCCAACGTTGACAACAGCAGAAAAGCAAAAGCAAACGAGTGATGCCGATCAAGCATTAGCAACTGGACAAGATAATATCGACAAGTCAACTACGGCAGATGAAGTGAATAGTGCTTATGATCAAGGTAAAACAGCAATTGATAATGCTTATCAACCTGGTATGAATCTTGACGATCAAAAGTCACTGCAAAAGCAAAATTTGCAAGCTGAACACGACAAGATAGTCAATGACATTGATAAAGATCCAACGTTGACAACAGCAGAAAAGCAAAAGCAAACGAGTGATGCGGATCAAGCATTAGCAACTGGACAAGATAATATCGACAAGTCAACTATGGCAGATGAAGTGAATAGTGCTTATGATCAAGGTAAAACAGCAATTGATAATGCTTATCAACCTGGTATGAATCTTGACGATCAAAAGTCACTGCAAAAGCAAAACTTGCAAGCTGAACACGACAAGATAGTCAACGACATTGCTAAAGATTCAACGTTGACTTCGGCAGAAAAGCAAAAGCAAACAAGCAATGCAGATCAAGCATTAACTAACGGACAAGCTGAAATTGACAAGGGAACAACTGCTGATCAAATTGGTAGTGCTTATAATCAAGGTAAGACAAACATTGATGCTAGTCATGTACCTGGCACGAATCTTGACGATCAAAAGTCAACACAAAAGCAGAACCTGCAAGTTGAACATGACAAGATAGTAAACGATATTACTAACGATCCAACGTTAACTTCGGCAGAAAAAGCTAAACAAACGAGCGATGCGGATCAAGCGTTGACAGCTGGACAAGATAGTGTGGACAAGTCAACTACAGCTGACGAAATTAATACGGCTTATGACCAAGGTAAAACAAATATTGATGCTAGTCATGTACCTGGCACGAAGCTTGACGATCAACAGTCAACACAAAAGCAAAACTTGCAAACCGAACATGACAAGATAGTCAACGAGATTGCTAATGATCCAACGTTGACTGCGGCTGAAAAAGCTAAACAAACAAGCGATGCGGATAAAGCATTAACGACTGGACAAACTGCGATTGATGCCGCTAAAAATGCCGATGAAGTCAATAGCGCTTATGACCAAGGTAAGACAAATATTGATGCTAGTCATGTACCTGGTACGAAACTTGAAGATCAACAGTCAGCACAAAAGCAAAACTTGCAAGCTGAACATGACAAGATAGTAAACGATATTGCTAACGATCCAACGTTGACTGCGACTGAAAAAGCAAAACAAACCAGCGATGCAGATCAAGCGTTAACGACCGAACAAAATTCAATTGATGCTGCTAACAATGCCGATGACATCAATAGTGCTTATGACCAAGGTAAAACTAATATTGATGCTAGTCATGTACCTGGCACGAAGCTTGACGATCAACAGTCAGCACAAAAGCAAAACTTGCAAACCGAACATGACAAGATAGTCAACGAGATTGCTAATGATCCAACGTTGACTGCGGCTGAAAAAGCTAAACAAACAAGCGATGCGGATAAAGCATTAACGACTGGACAAACTGAGATTGATGCCGCTAAAAATGCCGATGAAGTCAATAGCGCTTATGACCAAGGTAAGACAAATATTGATAATACTTATCAAACTGGCACGAGTCTCGATGATCAAAAAACAGCACAAAAGCAAAACTTGCAAGCTGAACACGACAAGATTGTCAATGACATTGCTAACGATCCAACGTTGACTGCGGCAGAAAAAGCTAAACAAACGAGCGATGCAGATCAAGCGTTGACAACTGGACAAGATAATGTGGACAAGTCAACTACAGCAGATGAAGTGAACAGTGCTTATGATCAAGGTAAGAACAATATTGATGCTAGTCATGTACTTGGCACAAAACTTGACGATCAAAAGTCAGCGCAAAAACAAAACTTACAAGCTGAACACGACAAGATAGTCAATGATATCGCTAACGACCCAACGTTGACTTCAGCAGAAAAACAAAAGCAAACAAGCGATGCAGATCAAGCGTTAACGATTGGACAAGATAATGTCGAGAAGTCAACTACAGCAGATGACATCAACAGTGCTTATGATCAAGGCAAGACCAATATTGATGCTAGTCATGTACCTGGGACAAAACTTGACGATCAAAAGTCAGCACAAAAGCAAAACTTACAAGCCGAACACGACAAGATAGTAAACGACATTGCTAACGACCCAACGTTAACTTCGGCAGAAAAACAAAATCAAACAATCAATGCCGATCAAGCATTAACTGCAGGTCAAACTGCGATTGACGCGGCTAAAAATGCCGATGACATCAATAGCGCTTATGATCAAGGTAAAATAGCAATTGATAATGCTTATCAACCTGGTATGAATCTTGACGATCAAAAGTCACTGCAAAAGCAAAACTTGCAAGCTGAACACGACAAGATAGTCAATGACATTGCTAATGACCCAACGTTGACAACAGCAGAAAAGCAAAAGCAAACGGACGAGGCGGATCAAGCGTTAACGACTGGACAAGATAATATCGACAAGTCAACTACAGCTGACGAAATTAACACAGCTTATGACCAAGGCACGACAAATATTGATGCCAGTCATGTACCTGGCACGAAACTTGACGATCAAAAGTCAGCGCAAAAGCAAAACTTGCAAGCTGAACACGACAAGATAGTAAACGATATCGCTAAAGATCCAACGTTAACTGCGACTGAAAAAGCAAAGCAAACAAGTGATGCAGATCAAGCCTTGACAACTGGACAAGCTGCAATTGATACAGCTAAAAATGTCGATGAAGTCAATAGTGCTTATGACCAAGGCAAGACAAGCATTGATGCTAGTCATGTACCCGGCACGAGTCTTGAAGATCAAAAGTCAGTACAAAAGCAAAACTTGCAAGCCGAACACGACAAAATCGTAAACGATATCGCTAATGACCCAACGTTGACAACAGCAGAAAAGCAAAAGCAGATTAGCGATGCCAATCAAGCATTAACAACTGGACAAACTGCGATTGATGCCGCTAAAAACGCAGATGAAGTGAATAGTGCTTATGATCAGGGTAAGATAAACATCGATGCCACTCATGTACCTGGAATAAGTGTTCACAATTCAAAGTCAAAACATGACAAAACTATTAGTGATATTCAAAATAACCCAACGCTGATAATTGAAAAGAAGCAAAAGTCGAATGTTAATGCCAATCAAACTTTGAGAAAAAGCAAATCAAATAGTGATGATACAGTTTTACCTAATACTGGCACTACTAATCAAGTAGCAAATAATGTCATTTTAGAATTAGTCATCGGTTTGACAATTGGTTTGACTTCACTCATAAAATTAAGGCGTAACAATAAAGAATAATTTATTGACGGATTCAAGGGCAATATAGTGCTTAATATACAGCCAGTCATTTGAATTAAAATAAATTTTAAAATAAAAACCAATATATGATATTACATCAGTTATTGGTTTTTGTCTTTAGTTGAATAATTTTGACATGTATATCAGATAAAAATATACGAAAGAAATGATCAATATTGTGTTAGGTATCAAAAGCTTGATGCATATTGTCACTCAAAAAATAAAATAGTTTAAAAAATAAATAGCTAGTCATCGGTATTATACCGATGACTAGCCATTTATTTTTTACCTTGAATTTTTCAGAAGAAATCATGCTACAGGGAATCACGCATTTGAATAGTTGAGGGAATACGCGTATTTTTTGTGAGAATAACATCGTCTTTAATGCTATGTGCTAATTTATCGGCAGCTGTTCGGCCAATTTCTTGTGGGTTTTGTGCAACAGATGCAATAGCTGGTGAAAGCATATCTGCAAATTGATCATCATCATATCCAATTAAACCAACGTCTTCGGGTACATTTATCTGCTGTTGTTTCAAAAAACGAACTGCTGACCATAAAACCTGGCCATTCAGTGCAAAAATGCCTATACGATTCGTGGTATGTAATTTATCTTTGAGAACCGCTTGCCAATTCGAATCATCAATTTCAATGAGATCTACTGTGATAGGGCTATCATTTAAACCAGCCTTTAATCCATTGAGTCGATTCATACGGCTTGATATACCTTGAATGTGATTAGCTAAAACAATGATCGTGTCATAATGTTTGTCTTTAAATATTTGAGCAAGTTCAACAGATTTTTGGAAATTATCAGATACCACAGCAGGCCAAGTGAAGGGTTCAATATAGCGGTCAACCTGAACAACAGGAATTTTTTGGTCGATTAAAAATTGATAGTGATCGGGCTGGTGGACGAGTGGTTGTAAAATAATACCATCGACTTGCTCTGATATCATTTTTTCGAGATTGTTTAACTCACGATCAACAGTATTATCAGCATCCATAATGAGAACTTGATAAGTCGTTTTTTGAAAATAGGCACCAATACCTTTTAACAGACGTGAAGTATACATATTAGAAATATCAGCAACAGAAACACCAATTAAAAACGAGTTCCGGGCTTTTAATGCCTGAGCTTGACGACTGGGGCGATAATCGAGTTCAGCAATGGTTTGTTCAATGCGAATCTTTGTGGCAGCTGACATATTATCGAATTTACCATTCAAATAGCGCGATACTGTTGTTTTTGAAACGCTTGCTTGAGCAGCAATATCATTAATTGTGAGTTTTTTATCCATGTAGATATTATACGACAAAATAAAAATAGGGGTTGACAAATCTTTGTAACCGTTTACAATATATCTTGTAAACCGGTTTCCGAAAACGGTAAACTAAAAAGGACAGGAACATGGAAAAAGAGAAAATTTATATTGATCCAGAAAAATTTGCCTTACGTTTTATTTCATCATTTAATTTTGAGTTCAATCCAAAAGAACTTGAGGTGATGGCCAAAAAAGAGTTAGCTGCGTACTTATCGGCATATTTCCTTGTTGAGAAGTTCAATAAAATAGAAGGTGAAAACTTTGATCGCACACAACCAAATAATTTATCAGATTTAGGATTTGATGATTTGTTGGCACACGTGACTGATTTAAATAAATATTAAGGAGCGCATCATGAATAAATCGCAAATTGTATTAAACCACTTAGTATTCTCGGATGATCGTGATAGAGGGGAACAACAATTAGAGATGTTAAAAAAGGTTGTTGCGTTGGACATACATTCAGCAGAATTACGACGAGAATACTTTGATGACATTGCATCAGAATCACCAGCAATTGCAAGCTATGCTGAATCAGAGGGGTTAAAACTATTTTATTCAGTACCAGATGAACTATTTGTGAATCATCGTGTCAATCCAAAGCTGAGTCAATATTATGAGGAAGCCAAACAGCTAGGTGTCACAGTCATTAAATTCAACATTGGAGATTTTGAGTCATTAGTACCTGAAGATATTACAATGCTTGAAAGTGTACTTGTTTCCGGTATACAGACAAATATTGAAAATGATCAAACACAAACTTCTGGTAAAATTGCTGCAATTGAAAAATTCATGGTAGCCGCGCATGCTGAAAAATTAGACATAGGTTATGTGTATGATATGGGTAATTGGCGTTATGTAGGCGAAGATGAAGAAATCGCAGCCCAAGAATTAGCATCTTATGTGCGTTATATTCATGTGAAAGATGATAAAGGAACAGGGAGTAATTTAGTAACTGTTCCACTAAATGACGGCGAAATTCGCTGGCAAGAAATTCTGAAAATTTTGCCACAAAATGTGCCAGTGGCAGTTGAATATCCGACAGCAAATGAACAGACAATTCGTGATGGCGTGCAGGCGCTGATCCCATTGGGTTGAGGTTGATCATGATTAATATTATTATCAGCATTTTGTTACTACTAACATTTATTGGCTTTATCTTTTATATTATCAAAGGTGGTAACTTAGTCATTGGGTTCTTTGTGATGGCGTTACTATGGTCAATAATTGGCCTTGTACCTTTTGATCAAGTCGTTCAAGAGGTTATTGCAAAGCCAGCATTGAATTATGGGCCGACAATCATATATATTGTTTTTGGATCATGGTTTGGTCGGGTATTGGTTGATTCTGGTATTGCAGGTTCAATCTCCGCACAGACTCAAAAGGTTGGTCGTAAGGCACCTATATTGGCGGCTATTTTAGTTGTTTTGGTTACTGCACTGATATTCTCATCAGCCTACGGTGTTGGCTCAGTCATTGCGATTGGTGTGATCTTGATTCCAATTTTGTTGTCAATTGGCGTTCCTAAAAAAATAGCCATTCCAGCGTTTACGATGGCAATTGGCGCACCGATGTATATTAACGTCGTGTTGTTTAATCAAATTAAGGCATTTTTTCCATCGGTCAGTTTTTCCGGCAAATATTTAGCCTTTGGTCTAACTGCCATGAGTGTCCAATTACTTGGTGTAATTATATTTATTTTAATAAATAGTAAACAAATCAAAAATGGCAAAATTGAAACGATTGCAGCCAACAGTCAAGTTGACTTTAAACAGACACATCCAATTACTTTCGTTGTACCCGTGTTACCAGTTGCATTAAATATGTTTTTTCACTGGGATGCGATTCCAGCACTATTGTTAGCAACAATCATTGCCTTACTTTTAACTGGTCAAATGAAATCTTACAAGGAATTAGTTGAATTTATTAACAAAACAGTGTCTCAAGCAATTAATGATATTTCAGGATTAATTATATTTTTGATGGCATTAGTAATGTTTGCTGGTGCGGCAACGATGAATGTACCGCATTTCAAAGACATTATTGCAGTTGTTTTGCCAAGTAGTCCGTTGGTATTAGCAATAGCAGTTGGTATTTTGGCACCGTTGGCATTATTCCGTGGACCATTGCATGTCTGGGGTGCTGGTGCTGCTACGGCAGCGGTGCTTGCTGCAACTGGTACATTCCAGCCGATTTTCTTGCTACCATTACTTTACACGGCAAGCATCATGGCAGTTTCAATTGATCTGACGCAGTCGTGGAATTCATGGGCGCTAACATATTCTAAACTGGAAACAAAAGAATTTTTGAAAATGGGAATTCCGGTTATGTGGATCATATCAATTGTCAATGAGCTGATTGTCTATGCATTTTTTGGACATTAACTTGAAATATTGAAGGAGAGAAAATGAGTGAAATTTTGACATTAGGTGAACCAATTGTCACCTTTACATCAACAGATTTAAATGCTGGATTAGTTGATAGTATCAATTATTATAAATTTTTGGGCGGAGCCGAATTAAACGTTATGATTGGGGCTAGTCGTTTAGGTCACAGTACGGAATACATTTCTCAAGTTGGGGCTGATCCATTAGGACAATTTGCAGTGAATGAAATAGCCAAACATCATGTCGGTAATCATTATATTTCTACAGATGAAAATAATTGGACAGCATTTCAACTAAAAGAATTAGTTGACAAAGGCGATCCAGCGACCTATAATTTTCGTCGTGGATCAGCCGCAGCACATTTTGATAAGTCAAATATTGATCATATTAATTTTGATGGTGTTAAAATCGCTCATTTATCGGGTATATTTCCAGCCATTTCAGCACAGGCACGCGAAGCATTTCGATATTTCGCCGAACAACTCATTTCGCGTGGGATTCGTACAACATTTGACCCTAATTTACGGCCGGCACTATGGGAATCAAAAGATGTGATGATTAAAACAATTAACGATTTAGCTAGATATGGCGAAATTGTTTTGCCTGGCATTAATGAAGGTGAGATATTGATGGGATCACGTGATCCTGAAAAAATAGCTGATTTTTACTTAGAAAACAGTGACCGGACACAGACCGTGGTAGTAAAGCTTGGTCCAGCCGGTGCTTATGTCAAAAATAAGTCAGGTGATAGTTATACTGTCCCAGGATTTAAAGTGCAACAGGTGGTGGATACAGTTGGTGCTGGGGATGGTTTTGCTTTAGGGTTAATTACTGGATTAATTGAAGGGTTACCAACACTTTCAGCAGTTGAACGTGCCAATGCAGTTGGTGCGTTGCAGGTGCAAACAACTGGCGACAACGATGGTTATCCGACACCTGAACAGTTAGAAAAATACTTAACAGAACAGAAAGCGAGATAAAATTATGACACAACAAGTATATTTACCAGATGATATTCCAGCAGTTGGGAAGAAAATTTTAACAGATGCAGGTTTTGATGTGATTGTTGGGTCGGGGCGTGATCGTGATGTGATGAAAAAAGAAGGTAGCAATGCAAATGCCGTTTTAATTGGCACACAGCCATTTGATGCCGACATTATGGACGCTATGCCTAATTTAAAAGTTATTGCTCGAAACGGTGTAGGCTATGATGCAGTCGATGTTGAAGCAGCGACAGAACGCGGTATTTACGTGGTTAACACACCTAAAGCTTTATCTGATTCAGTTGCTGAAACAGCTGTATTAGAATTACTTGCAATTAGTAAGAACTTATATCAAGATTCTAAGGCGATTTATGACGACAACTGGAAATATCGTAAAACACATCCTGGTCGTGATGTCGCTGGTAAAACCGTCGGAATCCTTGGATTTGGTCGCATTGGTCAACAAGTTGCTAAAAAGTTAAGTGGTTTTGATGTCAAGGTAATTGCATATGATCCATTCGCCAAATCAACCGATACAGTTGAAATTGTTGATCGTGATACGATTTTCAAAACATCAGATTATGTCATGGTTCATCTACCTGCACTACCTGAAACAGAACATTCAATCGGTACTGCGGAGTTTAAAATGATGAAAAATGACGCCTACTTGATTAATATGGCACGTGGAATCATTATTGTGACATCAGAATTAGTTGATGCTTTAAAAAATGGTGACATTGCTGGTGCCGCGCTGGATGTTTTTGAAGAAGAACCTTTGCCAGTAACTGATGAATTGGTTAGTTTAGAAAATGTTTTGCTAACACCCCATATTGCTTCAAATACTATTGAGACAAAAGCCAGAATGGCAGTTGATGCAACACAAGATATCGTACGTGTGTTACATGGTGACCAACCAAAATCTGCTGTCAACCGGTTAGATGACTAACGTATTAAAAACAATGTTAATTACTTGCTAAACGAGTGATTAATATTGTTTTTTTGATTTCTCAGAAAGATAACGTGTCTATTTTTTCTCTTGTGACAAGTCACTAATCATGGTTTAATAGATTATAGATGTAATGAGCATTAAGGTTATAATGAGTCACTTTATTGGGAGAATTAAGAAATGGGAACTGATATTGATTCAGATAGTTATGCAACCATTAGTTTTTCAAATGATACTGGTATTCCAGTAGATAGTCACACTACAAGCGAATACTATATACTTGGTCCTCAAAATAATGCATCGACGAGTGACATATTTATTGGTGTAAATAATTATCAAGAAAAAAGAAATGCGTTGCCTAATACAGGAATTTCATTAGAAGTAGATATCTTGTTTTTAATTACTCTTTACATTACAATTGTACTGGTATTATTGCACACATTTCGTCAGTCAACGTATGGGATAGATGGAAAAGAAATAGGGAGAGAACCATGATTAATAAAAAATATACAACACTGCTATTAGGATCTGTAGCAGCAACAGCGTTAGTATCTGTAGGCCAAGTGTCCGCAGATAGTGTTTCAAATGGAACTGTTACTTTTGAACAAAGTACAGACGGTATTAAAATTTTAGATCCAAATGATAATACAAAGGAGTTTACACCGGGTCCAACTGATGGAAAAGCCGATCTGACTAACTCTATTGATAATGGGCTTTATTTAGCTTACGTCCCTAATTTTAATTTTAATACGCACAAAGTGAACCAGATTCGTGATAAGGTATTTTTTGCTAATACGCAAGCTGAAGGTCGTCCTAATTTTGTTCAAGTATCCGATCTACGCTCAAAGAACAGTAGTAACTGGAAACTGGATGTTAGTGTGGGTGCATTTACAAATCAAGCTGATTCAACTGGTAAAGATAAGTTAGATGGTGCTGCGCTTATTTTTCGAAATGTCAATGATCAAAATGTGACTGCCGGTACAAATTCAACACTTACTGGTGCTACAACACTTGGAGATAACTTTGCTAGTTTGATCAATGCACAAAATGCAGCAGCAAATGCTACTGCAAATGAAAGTGCGTTTAGTATGCAAGCTGATGGATCATCAAATTCTTTGGTAAAGGGAGCTAACGGCACACATTTGTTCACTGCCGGTGACCAAGGTACGGCTGCTGTCAGTGTCGGTTTGTATGTTCCTAGAAATACCCAATCCGCTGCAAAGTATGATTCAAATATTACATGGAAATTATCTCTTGATCCTACTTCAGGAAATTAAATATCACAATGAATAGTACATGGATCAAAAAACATCGGTTTATGACTTCTATGTTGATTATGTTGTTTGCCTGCTCATTTTTTCCAATTTTAGCGCATGCTGATGAATCAACAACAGGATCGGGTTTATCTTTCACTGTTAAGACAAATGTGCCAATTAATCAAATTGATAAAAATAATGACTTTTATCAGTTGAAAATGGTACCTGGTCAAAAGCAAACTGTCACAGCAACGGTATATAACACCACGGATAAGCCGACAACGGTTAATATTAATGTGCAGAGTGCATCAACATCGATTAATGGAACAATTGATTATTCTAAAACACTGACTAGTTGGGACAAATCGTTGAAATACAAACTAAATGAAATTGTGTCTTATCCAGAGAGTATTACGGTACCAGCAGGTAAAGCACAAGATGTTGCATTTACCATTTCAATGCCAAAAGATAGCTACAAAGGAATTTTACTAGGTGGTATTACATTCAATCAAGTAGATGATAATGAATCAAAATCGTCTAGTAATGCTGCCAGCATTCGAAACAAATATGCTTATGCGGTAGCTATGATCTTGAAAGAGTCAGATGATCAGGTGACCCCTAATATTAATTTGCAGTCGATAAAAGCTGGGCAAAACAACGGGCATAATGTGATTAATGTTAATTTACAAAATGATCAATCTTTGTTAATGTCAAATGTTAAGGTTGTCGCGAAGATATACTCTGAAAAAGGTAAAAAACCAGTATATACGGCTATCAAGTCTGATATGCAGATTACACCAAACAGTCAGTTTAAGTATCCTGTATCATTGCAGGGTACACCAATGCAAGCAGGAAAGTATCGATTAGAGTTAGCAGTGACTGGCACCGCTTATAAAGAACCCAAAACTTGGCATTTTAGTAAAAATTTTACGATCAAGCGTCAGGAAGCATTTGGTCTTAATCAGTCAGATGTTGATGTTTCTGCTAATACCAACAACCATACGAATATTTTAATTATTATTGGTATTATATTTTTAATTGTTATTGGTATTTTACTTATTCTTTTTATTTTAAGAAAAAAAGCGAATAGGTCTAAATAATTTAGTAAACCGTTTTTATTTGTCACCAATGGATCAGGTTATTTAGTAGATTAAGAGGTAAAGGCAAAAGAGATTTTGCTTTTTATTTTTTCACAAATAATTTACAAAGATGGAAAATATTTGTGAAATCTTCTTAATGGTGTGCCCATTTATATATGATTCATGATTTTATATGGGAAGGAAGTATGTTATGATCCATAATAAAAAAATTGTTTTTTTGATTACTTCTCTGATAGTATTTTCGGGTATATTTGTTGTTTATTATAGGGTTAACAAACCTACAATAGCTATGAACGAGTTACAAGCAAAAGCATTGCGACAAAACAAAATAAAACAGTTGGCTAATGAATCTGGTACCACTGTTAATTCCGGATTAACTGACGCTGGGAACTGGGTTACTAGTTTTCCAGTCGATCAAACAGGTATATTAGGTATTGCTGCCAATTTCAATATCTTTGCTAATCGTATTTCAAGTACAAATTATCAGCCATTGACTGGTAATTTTGCCACAAAAAGTTTATTAAGTGATAGCAGTATAGGGACAAAGAATACGACATCTTATATTCAATCTGAAATCAAAACTTCATGGGGAACTGTTAATAATAATTCAGGTAAGTTAGTATTGGGGAATATATTTAGTTATGTCAAAAACTCAGCCATGCTAACCGATGGTAATAATAATGTTAATATATCTAACAATGGATTGTATCGTGAAAATAGTAATCAAATAAATTTTGATAATGAATTCAATCGTTTAAAAGAAAACTCAAAGAAAATTGCGGAATTTGCTCAAAATAACAATCCTATAATTACTGATCCAGGTGTTTGGGGAAAACAAAATGTTGATTTAAAAAATTTGAATCCTGTTAATGGTGTATTATATATCAATTTTAAAAATTTAACTGAATTGCAGACTTTTTATAATTCAACATCTTCGAATATGCCAGCTGATGTAAAAAATATTATAGTGAATATGAATGCTACAACTGACTTAATGCTTAGTTTAGGCTCTCAAAACCAATCATTAATTGGCAAAAAAGTGATGTTCAATTTTTATAACATGGATCAAAATCAGCAGTTTGATAGAACTATTAGTTTAGAAAGTCAGAGTGATGTTAATTTAGGATTAATATTAGCTCCTTCAGCTACTGTTAATACATCTTTTGGATATACAGGTAGTGTGGTTGCCAATCAAGTTAATCACTCGACTCAAATGCCATTGACACCATTTTCTGATATTGATATGCCAACGGATGACAATAAACCAAAGTCTAGTTTGGATGTTCCTGAAAATATTGATTTTGGCAAAATATCAATTAACTCGGCTAATTCGCTTACTAAAGAATGGTCATCATCTGAACAACGACAATTGATAGTCGGAGGGGAAAAGGATAGTAACTTAAAAATTAATTTGTCTGTGTCTAACCAAAAGTTTAATGGCAATAACCTTACTGAACAACAAGCATTAATTTGGAATTTAATTTATACAGATCCGAAAGTACCTTCAAACAGCCATACACAAAATATTAATCAGGGTTCGGGTATTATTAACTATTGGCGTTGGAGTGGGAACCAAGAAAGTATGTGGTATCCACTCCAAGATTGGACTTGGAATAAAGCACATCAAGATAATCCGTACTATGAATTTCAAATCACAGATCTCAAAAATATTCAACAGGCTGGGCAGTATACAGCAGATTTAACATGGACTATTAATGATGCGCCCTAACAGAAAAAAGATTAGACCAAAAAGTTTTTTTCAACATTTTATAGTTGTAGCTACTTTTTTTTCTTTGTTGATTATTTCATCGTATGCATCCGAAATATCATTTTCAGTTAATACGGTTATTCCTGATAATCAAATTGATAAATCAAAAACTTACTTCAATCTGAAACTGGTTCCTGACCAGCAGCAAGATATCATTGTTACATTGAAAAATGATACAAAAAAGAACATTACTGTTGAAATAGGTGTTAATCCTGCTAAAACTAACTCGAATGGTGTAGTCGAATATGGAAAAACAAATATTAAAAATGATAATTCTTTAACATATCCAATTAGTGATGTTGTTAAGGGGCCATCCAGTCTAGTTCTTCCTGCTGGTTCTTCTAAAAATGTTACTTTTCATATTACAATGCCAAAGGAATCATTTGATGGTATTCTACTTGGTGGCTTGACATTCCAACAAAAATCTAGTGAAGTTAATCAGAGCGATAGTAAAAAAAATACAACTATTCAAAATGAGTTTGCCTATGCAGTCGCCATTTTATTGAGAGAAAATGATAAAGTGGTGAAACCAAACTTATCACTTATATCTGTTAAACCAGGACAAGAAAATTATCGTAATGTTATTAATGCAGAAATAAAAAATAATCAAGCGGTATTATTATCTGAGGTTAAGGTAGATGCCAAAGTTTATGCTAAAAACAGTAAAAAACCAGTATACACGTCGATTAAACATGATATGCAAATAGCACCGAACAGCCTTTTTCGATATCCAATATCATTGAATGGCACTGAAATGAAGCCTGGTGAGTACACTTACCATATGAAGGTGACAGGAAAGTCTAATAATCAAAGTAAAACTTGGCAATTTACAAAGCAATTCAAAATTGAAGCCAAAAAGGCAAAAGCACTTAATCAATCTGATGTTGATGTTAACGCTAATACAAATAACACTAATTGGGTATATCCTTTAATTGCACTTGTGTTATTGGTTATTGTCATTATATTGCTTATTATTGTTATTTTATTACAGCGTAAGAAAAAGACTGATTCTGGTAAAAAATAATCATAGTATGTTTGAATAAATAGACCATAAAAAACTCAACAATTAATTGTTGAGTTTTTTTGTGAACTAAATTAAGCGTGTTGTGCTAACGTTTGTACCAACAGATTTTCTTCTTGAGTGAGTACGTGGTTTTTTCTAAAGGCAACACTACCAGTAAATGAAGGCTGTGTGTCATCTTTGAGTGGCAAAACAACAATATCAGGCGATGTTGGTTTAACAATATTCGTAAGTATCGCAACACCGAGGTTTGCGCCAACCATATTCATTAGAAAATTAATATCGTTTGTTCTCATAAAATATTTTGGTCGAAATCCAGCTTGTGAACTCATTTCTTTAATGGCTTGGTTATGAATAAAGCTTGAATCCAACGAGACAAATTGCTGTGGTTGCAAATCTGAGAAAAACACAGCTTTTTGTTGTGCTAGAGTGTTTTTCTTTGAAACATAGACACAAAAGTGCGACTGAACGAAGGGCATAATTAATAAATCTTTTTCATGAGGCTGACTGAGTGAACCGAGTAAAGCAATATCAATGTCACCAGCAATGAGCGCTTTTTTTAAAATATTTGATCCGGCTTCGTAAATATTCATGTTAGTAATATTAAACTGACGATCAAATTGTTTTGTAGCAATAGCAATTTTGGCGAAATAAGCACTTTTTAAAATCGGTGGTAAACCTATTGTTGTAATATGAGATTTTAAGTGATTTAACTCGTGTTGTGCACTTGAAACTTCTGAAAGAATAGACAATGTATGTTGAAAAAGTTGTTCACCAGCAGGTGTAAACTTTAATTCAGCTTGTGTATTGCCACGAATAACTAGTTTGACATCGAAAAATTTTTCTAAGCGTTTGATGGCCGTACTAATGGATGGTTGACTCACACCATAATTTTTGGCAACTTTTGTAAAACTTTTTTGATTATATAATTCGTTAAAATATTTAAAATCTTCTAGTTGCATTATAAATCCCCTTAAATCAACGTTTAAAAATGTGTTATAAAAATATTTTATAGGAAACGACTAGTTTGACTATAAATCAAACACACGTGTATAGTCAAGACTGTTGTTAAATATGTTACAAATTTCTTGGAGGAAATAAAGATGACTACAGCAGGCTATGCAATTTTAAGAAACCCTTTTTTAAATAAAGGAACAGCATTTACATTGCAAGAACGTGAAAATTTAGGTTTAATTGGTACGCTACCAAGCAAAGTACAAACAATTGACGAGCAAAGTGAGCAAGCATATCAACAATTCCTATCAAAAGACAAGTTACTAGAGAAACGTATATTTTTGATGAATCTTTTTAATGAGAATGTAACACTCTTTTATCACTTAATGGATCAACATGTGTCAGAATTTATGCCAATTGTTTATGATCCGGTTGTTGCTGATTCAATTGAACAATATAATGAAATTTTTACTAACCCACAAAATGCTGCATTCTTATCAATTGATCGACCAGAAGATATCACAGATACTTTGCGAAATGCATCTGATGGTAGAGATATAAAATTAGTAGTTGTAACAGATGCCGAAGGCATATTAGGTATGGGTGATTGGGGTGTCAACGGTGTTGACATCGCAGTTGGTAAGTTGATGGTCTACACAGCTGCGGCTGGTATTGATCCGTCTACTGTACTTGCAGTTAGCATAGATGCCGGTACGAATAATCAAAGTTTGTTAAATGATTCGCTATATTTGGGTAACAAGCATGCGCGTATTGCCGGAAATGAATATCTTAAATTCATCGATCAATTTGTTTCAGCTGAACAACAATTGTTCCCAGAATCTTTGTTGCATTGGGAAGATTTTGGTCGTGCTAATGCACAAGTTATTCTTGATAAGTACAAAGATAGTATTGCAACGTTCAACGACGATATTCAAGGCACGGGGATGATTGTGTTGGCTGGTATATTTGGCGCTTTAAATATTTCAAAAGAAAAGCTTGTTGATCAAAAATTTGTAACATTTGGTGCGGGTACTGCTGGTATGGGTATCGTCAATCAAATTTTTGCAGAGTTGAAACAAGCTGGACTATCAGATCAAGAAGCACGTAGTCATTTTTACCTTGTTGACAAGCAAGGTTTGCTGTTTGACGACACTGCTGGATTGACTGACGCACAAAAATCATTCACACGTTCACACGAAGAATTTGAAAACGCAACTGAATTAACTGATTTAGAATCAGTAATCAAGGCAGTAAAACCGACTGTGTTGATTGGTACTTCAACACAGCCAGGAACATTCACAGAAGAAATTGTTAAAGAAATGGCTGCACATACAAAACGTCCAATTATTTTCCCGTTGTCTAATCCAACAAAGTTGGCAGAAGCAACAGCTGAAAACTTGATTAAATGGACTGATGGGAATGCTTTAATTGCAACAGGCATCCCAGCTGCTAACGTAGAATATAAAGGCATAACTTATAAAATTGGGCAAGGAAACAATGCATTAATTTATCCGGGATTAGGTTTTGGTTTAGTCGCTTCAACTGCTAAGTTATTGACACAAGAAACAATTTCGGCAGCAATTCATGCCTTGGGTGGCTTGGTAGATGCTGATGAAGCAGGTGCTGCTGTATTACCACCGGTGTCAAATTTGACTGAATTTTCACAAAAAATTGCCGAAATAACTGCACAAAGCGTTCTCGATCAAAAGTTAAATCGTGAACCAATTGTTGATTCAAAACAGGCAGTGAAAGATGCTAAATGGTCAGCAGAATATTAATGAGGCTTAGGGAAAATGACAAAAATTAAGATTAGTGGCGTCAGTTTACCGCTGTACATTCTAATGATTGTAATATTAGCGATAACAATTGCACTAAATAAATTGCCACTCAACATGCTTGGACTAACTTTATTGTTGGTATTACTTGGTCACCTATTTTATTATATTGGCAACATTTTACCTATTTTCAAATCATATCTTGGCGGTGGCTCGGTTTTTACAATATTTGCTTCAGCTGCTCTAGCATCAACTGGTGTAATTCCCTCAAATATCGTGGGTGCTACTAAAACATTTTTAAATGAGCAAGGATTATTAGATTTCTATATTGCTGCATTAATTGTTGGTGCAATTTTAGGTATGAATCGTAATTTATTGTTAAAAGCTGCTGTTCGATTTATTCCAGTTTCATTGGCATCTATGGTTATTGGCTTTTTTTCCGTTGGATTAGTCGGCATGGCTTTAGGGCTTGGGTTTGGTCATTCAGTCATGTTTGTTTCTATGCCAATGATGGCAGGTGGTATTGGTGCCGGAGCAGTACCATTATCACATATTTATTCACAAGGTTTAGGAGTTAGTTCGGGAACCATGTTCTCACAATTAATACCAGCAGTGACGCTGGGAAATGTAATGGCTGTTATTGGTGCGGCGTTAATTGCGAAAATTGGTGCAAATACAAAGTATGATGGACATGGTGTATTGTTACCAATTACTGAAAACGAAAAAACGCAACCTATAAAAAATTTGGATGCCACGCGGATAGGAATTGGCATGATGATTGCCTTTTCTTTTTTCTTGGTTGGCACAATTTTAAATAGTTTTATACCAAAAGTGCACACATATGCTTTTATTATTATTTTAGTCATTCTTGTAAAAGGATTTAACTTGATACCAAAGCATTTGGAAGAATCAGTTGTGATGTTTAACCAAGTTATTATGAATAATTTGACCCATGCTGTGTTAGCAGGTATTGGTTTGGCACTGATAGATTTGGGCGTATTACAACAATCATTGACCTGGAAATTTGTGGTTCTAACATTAACAAGCGTTCTTGTGATGGGTATTTCAAGTGCGTTGATAGGCAAGTTATTTGGCCTGTATCCAGTTGAATCTGCAATTGCTGCTGGTATGTGTGACAACAGTATGGGTGGTACAGGAAATGTTGCTGTACTATCAGCTTCGAATCGCATGAGCATGATTGCGTTCGCCCAAATGGGTAATAGGATGGGTGGTGCTATTGTGTTAGTTCTTGGCGGTATATTAATTCATTATTTGCATTAAGGGGTAATCTCGTCAAGGTAGTTAATACATTTTACTCTTAACGTGATCTGTGGTAATATTACTTATAAATAATAAGTATATTATAATCTTTAGTTAAAAGAGGTATAGCCATGAGTAAAGTTTTGAGTTTGGTCAGTCAACAATTAGATGCATTATTGACAGGCGAAACAAATGTGGTTTCAAATTTGTCAAATGCTGCCGCCTTAATATTCCAAAATTATGAAGATATCAATTGGGCCGGATTTTACATTTACAATTCTAATTCCGATACATTGGACTTGGGTCCGTTTCAGGGCAAAGTAGCATGTATGCATATCCAACCTGGATCTGGTGTGGTTGGTACAGCTTTTTCAGAAAATGAAAGTCTCGTGGTGCCAAATGTTCATGACTTTGCAGGACATATAGCATGTGATGCAGATAGTAATTCTGAACTTGTGGTGCCAGTGTACAAGAATGACAGAATATATGGCATTATTGATATTGATTCACCACGTTTGAACCGTTTTGGTGAAATTGAAAAAAATGAAGTTGAAGAGTTATCTGAAATTTTATCAAAGTATATTTAATTGTTAGATTTTTTTTGTGTCAAGTGATAAGTCAAGTTGAATAAATTAAAAAGACTCAGGGTGTTGTAGCCGTTATTTAATTGGCATCAATACCTTGAGTCTTTTATTATTAAAATAATTTTTTCAAAGCTGGCTTTTAATTCATCTTAAATATGTAATATGTTATACTTGGAAAAGTCAAATTAATTATGAATAAAAGTATTAGGGTGGTGTTTATGCTGGGAATAATTATTAATATAATAACTCTTTCAGCGATGTGTATTGGACTATGTTTTTCTTTGTTACCAATTTTGCGTTTTCATCAAAAAAGTAACATAGCAGAAAGCTATCTCATTGTGATTGTGATTTTTTTACCACTCTTATATAGTTTTCTTTCTGTTTCTAATATTGTTTTGGGAAACATTTATTTATATTATATGCTGGCAATACTTGTTTACACATACATCGATTCACGAGTAGGGAACATTTATTTTTTGTTGAGTAGCCTCGTGATAGTGGGTTATTTATCCATTTTACAGCAGCAGTTTTCTCTTTCATTTGCTATGTTGGTTATAGCCAATGGCGTATTGACATGGTTGTTAACAATGTTGATAAATTTATTAAAAATTAATCAATCAATCAAGGTAGTGCTCTGTGTTATATTTATGCTGATATTTGAAACGTTGTTTTGTGGATATGTATCACAAAATGGTGCACATGATTTTAACGGTAACGTTGTGTCAGTCATTTCTGCAATTTTAGTGTTAACAGCTGTTCATTACTTTAATAAGTATTTAACGCAGAGGCAAATGGATATTGATGAGTTAATTCGTCAAGCAAATAATGACGAATTAACAGGATTTTTTAATCTACATCATTTACAACAAAATTTTAGTTCTAAAATATTCAAAGAAGAAACATTGGCCATAATCATGGTGGACTTAGATTATTTTAAATCAATAAACGATAAGTATGGACATACAGTTGGAAATAATGTTTTAGTGTTTTTCTCTGAAAAATTGAACTATTTTTTGGAAGGAAAAATAGGAATTGAAAATTTTGAGTTGTATCGTTATGGTGGGGAAGAATTTGTTGTTACAATCAAAAAAACAGTACTAGTGGATAATTTAGTAGATCTTTTTGAAGAATTACAAGAGTTTATTGCAAAATTAGAAATTGAAAATTCGGATGAAAAATTAAGTTTTTCTGCTGGGATTGCTTATTTGGAAAATCATGCATATGATGCTTTAAGAACATTTGAATCGGCCGATCATTTATTATATTTAGCAAAAGAAACAGGAAAAAAGCAAACGCGTTTTGAAAGTAGAGAAGGATACTAGCTGTTTTAATAAATTGAGGATAATAATTTTGAACAGTTCCCTATTTTAGTTTGGCTTACTTTAAAATATACATATTAATAATTTTTGATTGTGTTATAATTTCAAGGGCAGCATATTTATTTAATAAGTAGACGATTACTATGTCAGTCAGTGTAATTTGAATATATAAAAATTTTTTTGTGATGAATCCTAATAATTTAGTTATTGTATTAGTAGAAGCATGTTTAAAGGGTCAAACAATACAGAAAATGAAAAACAATTAAGTTGAGCTTGTTATTTCATTGCATCATTTTGGATAAATAAATTAAAAATCATAATATTGATTAACAGAAAGAAACCAAATCGATCAATCCTATCTAAAAATTTGATGAAAAGGCAATTTAATTATGAAAGACAAGTTCTATTTTATAAAGCAACCTGTTGTTGATGTTGATGATAAGGGATGTCCAACTGTATTATTTTATGAATTGTTATTGCGAGAAACTAGCACAAAACGATTTCCTGGTACAAACTTTTTTGATTTTATTGCCACTGAGTTAGGAAATTATGTATTTTTAAATTTTCTAGCAAGAAAAATACAACAATTACTTAAAAATGGTCAACAGTATAAATATTCTGTTAATATAGAGACTGTACAAATAGATTTCAATGATACGTATCTGTTTTTAGATAATATGAAAGCACAGGCAGCAAATATTATATTAGAAATAACAGAGCGTCAATATAGTTCATCGAATTCAATAGGAATAATAAAGTTTGTAAGTTATGCCAGAAAACTTGGTTATACTGTGCTTATAGATGATATAGATAATTATAATAATTCAAATGATTGTAACATGCTACTCAATGAAGTTGATGGTATAAAATTTTCGCATCAATTAATTAAACAAAATCCTTTGAACAAAGCTTTAGAAATGATTTCAAAATTTCAAGATGATTATGGAAAATATGATTTATTGATAATCGTAGAAGGTGTCGATGATCAAAGTCATTTGCACAAATTACGTGATATTGGTATTAATAATCAACAGGGTTATTATTTTATAGAAAAAAATAGTAATTACTTGGTTGAATGATAACGTAGCCAATAATGAGACAGTTTCATGATGTCTTATTATTGGCTTTTTCTATGAGTGTTATCCCAAACATCCATGTTAAAGTATGGTAAGCTAGATATATCGAAAATATTATCTTATAATTTAATTATATAATCAAACGGAACAAAGTATTTGGAGGAAACGCACATCGAAGTGCGATACAAATGAGTATGAAAATAGCAATTGCAGGTTTTGGTGCGCTTGGTTCACGCTTGGGGGTTAAGCTACAACATGCTGGTCATGAGGTCACAGGTATTGATGGTTGGCCTGCGCATATCGCTGCGATCAATACAGATGGTTTAACAGTTATCCACGAAGATCAAGCGCCTAAAAAGTATTTCGTGCCAATTGTGACACCCACAGAAGTAACTGGCGAATATGATTTAATTATCTTACTAACAAAAACACCACAATTAGATCGCATGCTTTCTGATATAGCCAATATTATTACACAAAAAACAAAATTATTAGTTCTGTCCAATGGTTTGGGTAACATTGAAGTAATCGAGAAACATGTTGGTCGTGATCAAATTTTAGCTGGAGTCACACTTTGGACATCTTCGTTGGTTAAACCGGGTGAAATTCACACGACAGGTACAGGGTCAATTAAATTACAGGCAGTTGGGAATGCAGATGTAAATCCAATTGTTGAAGCATTGAACCAAGCTAATTTAAATGTTGAAGTGACTGATGACGTTTTGAAGGCAATTTGGCATAAGGCTGGAATTAACTCAGTTTTGAATCCCTTATCAGTGTTACTTGATGCCAATATATTGGAATTTGGCACAGCAGGTAATGCGATGGATTTGGCGTTACATATTCTTAATGAAATTCAAAAAGTCGGTGCTTCACAGGGAATTAAAGTTGATATTCCTGGTATTATGAGTGACCTGACAAATTTGTTGGCACCTGAAAATGCTGGTAATCATTATCCATCAATGTATCAAGATATTCAAAATGGTAAGTACACGGAGATTGATTTTTTGAATGGCTATTTTGCGAAAATAGGACGACAAGAAAACATTGATACGCCCTTCAATGCGTTGATTACTAATCTCATTCATGCTAAAGAAGATATTGAACGTGTCAAACTTGCCAAGCAAAAGGAAACTTTTGAAATTTAAATCTCATTAGCGTAATATAAAAAGAATAAATGCTGCGCTCTTTTCGTTAGAAGCGCGTGATGCCGTGGAGGATCCAAATGACAAAAAATATTGAAACAGCAATTTTTGCAGGTGGTTGTTTTTGGTGTATGGTACAACCATTTGACTCATTACCAGGTATTGAAAAAGTACGTTCAGGTTATACGGGTGGAAATACTGTTAATCCAACATACGAAGAAGTGTGCTCGCATACAACAGGTCATACCGAGGCCGTTAAAATTTGGTTTGATTCTGAAAAGATGACTTACGACGAATTAGTCAGTATTTATTGGGAACAAACTGATCCGACTGATGCGATGGGACAATTTCAAGATCGTGGTGACAGTTATCGGCCGGTTATTTTTGTGGCAGATGATCAGCAACGTGCTGTTGCTGAAAAATCAAAAGCAGCATTAATTGCTTCAAAACGATTTGACAAACCAATTGTAACAGCAATTGAAGAGGCTAAACCATTTTACGAGGCTGAGGAATATCATCAGGATTTTTATAAAAAAGATCCCGCACGAGAAGCCTTAGAAATAGCGCAACGTCAATCATTTCAACAAAAAAACTGGCGTAAAAATTAAGCAGCGAAAGCTGTTTTTTATTTTGTATTCGGATTGTGACTTCATCACCGTGTGTTATATGGTAAAATAGTTAAGTTATAGATGATATACGAACATCTAATTGATTTAGGAGAATGCGTTAAGTTCGATCATGATTATGGTCTAATGAAAACGATCAAAGTAAAATGCAACTTGAATTCTTAGGCACTGGTTCTGGTCAGCCATCAAAATTTAGAAACGTTACAAGTATTGCGTTACGCTTACTTGATGAGCGTAACGCGGTATGGCTATTTGATGTTGGAGAAGCAACCCAACATCAAATATTAAAAACAACTTTACGACCACGTAAAGTTGAAAAAATATTTATATCGCATTTACATGGCGATCATATTTTTGGTTTACCTGGATTCTTGAGTTCAAGATCTTTCCAAGGTGCTGATAAAAATGAACCCTTAACGATTTATGGTCCAAAAGGGGTAAAAGAGTTTGTTCAAACTGCTCTACGTGTCTCTGAGACACGATTATCTTATCCCTTAGTGTACGTTGAAGTGACTGAAGGTGTTATTTTTGACGACAAAACATTTCGTGTCGTTGCAGCAAAGATGCGACACCGTATTGAAACGTGGGGTTATCGTGTCGAAGAAAAAGATCATGAAGGTGAGCTGTTAGTTGATAAATTGCGTCAAGAATCTATTCCTTCAGGACCAATATTTGGTCAACTTAAAGCAGGTAAAAAAGTCACGTTACCAGATGGTCGTATTTTAGATGGTCGCGACTATATCGGAGCCGCCAAAAAAGGTCGCATTGTCACATTTATTCTAGATACAAGACCGAATGATAATATTGCAATTCTTGCACATAACGCAGATGTACTTGTTCATGAGAGTACATACGGCGCAGGTGAAGAAGAAGCTAAGCTAGCAAAGTCTCATGCACATTCCACAAGTGTCAATGCAGCTAATGTTGCTAAACGAGCGAATGTGGAAAAATTGGTACTGACACACTTGTCAGCGCGCTATATTGGGCCGATGTTTAAATCACTTATTACTGATGTCCGGTATATTTTTCCAAATACAATCATCGCTAGGGATTTTGATGTGATTGACATTCCATTTAAGAAATAATTGTGAGTCGTATTTTACACGTTAAAAGAAGGTTATAATGAGTCAAAATAATTGGCATGTCTTGCCACAACCACCTGAAAAGACGATACATCAATTGACAACACAACTAAATATTGATCAATTAACAGCTACGATTGTGGCACAAAAGGGCTATACAACACCAGAAACAGCGTTTCAATACTTGCAGCCTAGTGTTGATCAATTACATGATCCAATGCAATTACACGATATGGATAAGGTCTTCACACGCTTAACAGAGGCTGCATTTGGCGGTGAAAAAATTGTCGTTTATGGTGATTATGATTTAGATGGTGTGACAAGTACAGCCGTTATGGTCGAAGCCTTGGAAGTTTTGGGAGCAGACGTGACGGCGTATATACCCAACCGCTTCAAAGATGGCTATGGACCAAACATTGATGTCTATAAGCGCTTAATTGATGAAAACGTGCAGCTCATTATTACGGTTGATAATGGCGTTAGTGGTAATGAGGCTGTTGCATATGCAATGACACACGGCGTTGATGTGATTATTACGGATCATCATGAAATGCCAGACGTGTTACCTGATGCATACGCTATCGTACACCCAAGACATCCGAACGGTGGTTATCCATTTGGTGATTTGTCGGGTGTTGGTGTGGCGTTTAAAGTTGCACAAGCATTGTTAACAGACGGTCAAGCGATTACAAACCGCAGCGAATTGCCAACTGAAATGTTAGATTTGGTAGCTTTAGGCGAAATCGCCGATATGGTGTCTTTAACAGATGAAAATCGCACGTTAGTTTCATGGGGACTTGAGCAAATAAACGTTAGTCCACGTCCAGGGTTATTAGCATTGTTGAAAAATGCAGGGCAATTAGCCAATCAACCAATTATTTCAGAAACTGTCTCATTCAAAATTGCACCACGTTTGAATGCTGTTGGCCGTTTAGGTGATGCCCAACTTGCACTTGATTTGTTGTTAAGCCAAGATTCAAATGAAGCAACTGATATGGCATCACAAATCGAAGCGATAAATGCGCAACGTCAAGAAATTGTTGAAGAAGTTTTTGGTGCAGCTAAGCAGATTGCATTGTCTGATGAACACGCTAACGACCAAGTGTTGGTTGTTGCTGGAAAAGATTGGCATCAGGGCATTTTAGGTATTGTTGCCAGTCGATTAGTTGAGTTACTTCACAAACCAGTGATCGTCTTAAGTTTAGTGGCGGGTAGTTACAAAGGATCTGGGCGTACATATAATGATATTGATTTGTACGAATTAATGAGCCAATATCGTGAGTTATACGAGACATTTGGTGGTCATGCTAGTGCGCTGGGGCTGGCCATATCTGAGTCTAATTTGAAGTTACTCCATGAAAAGCTGACTAGATTACCGGCATTTGAAACACCTAAAAAAACAATTGATGTCAACATGATGTTGCCTTTAAAGCAAATGACTACTTCGGTATATGATGCACTCACTTTGTTAGAACCTTTTGGTACTGGCAATAGCCAACCAATATTTGGTGTTCAAAAACCAACAATTGAAAAAGCGATAACAATGGGATCAACTGGACAGCACCTGAAGTTAACATTAGCAAACCATATTGAAGCAGTAGGGTTTAATCATCCAGATTGGACAACAATTGCTGCTAATCCAGTGAACATATCATTTGTTGCAACGATTGGTTTGAATTATTTCCGAGGTCAAAAACGGCTGCAATTACTTTTGAATGATGTATCAATACCAGAAATTGTTGAAAATGACAGCCATAAACAATTTTTTGCTCAGGTTTATAAATTCATTTATGGGCACCAAGACCTCAACTTTGGACAAAATTTGGATAGCATAGCAAAACAACTCCATCTAACTAAAGATGATTTAAATATTATGATTCAAGTTTTTATTGAACTAGGCTTTGTTCAAGTTGTAAATGGTGGTTTTGTACGGATTATCCCCAACGCACCACAAAAGCCATTAACAACGTCAGTAACTTATCATAAATTCTTAGCAAATCGTTAACGTGAATTAATATTAAATAGAAAGCATGAGTGCTGAATGTAGAAACACATCAGTTGATGTCAAAATATAACTGACTACTAATATATTGCCAGCTGGATTTTATGTTGGTAAGTTATATTATGTTATTGACAACTTTAAGCTGATTTATGTTCATACTCTGAGAAAAAAATGACAGTAGATTTACATGAATATGTAGCAACAGTAGAAAATTTTCCTGAAAAGGGTGTGAGTTTTCGTGATTTATCACCCTTAATGGGTAATGGTGTTGCTTATAGGCAAACTATTGACGCCATTGCTGATTTTGCAAAGGACTTATCAATAGACCTCATTGCAGGTCCTGAATCACGTGGCTTTATAGTGGGTTCACCACTCGCTTATGCGCTTAATGTTGGATTTATCCCCGCACGAAAAGGTGGTAAGTTACCGCGTGCAGCTGTTAGTGCGGCATATTCGTTAGAATATGGTGATGAAAATGTTCTTGAAATCCACAAAGATGCTATTAAACCAGGTCAGCGTGTCTTGATTGTTGATGATCTTTTAGCAACTGGGGGCACAATCAATGCGACACGCGAGATCATTGAAGAACTTGGTGGCGTTGTAGCTGGTGTTGCGTTTATTATTGAATTAAAAGATTTACATGGTCGTGAGAAAATTATGCAAGCAGGGGATGTGCCATTTCTTGCGTTAATGACCTATTAAAAAATGAGGTGAGAACTTTTGTTCTCACCTCATTTTACGCTATAAACTTGATCTTGAATGAAGTCAAAGGGGATATGGTGTCGATTGAGTAGTATTGGTGTGGACAAGTCAGCATTTTGCCAAAAGCCTTTGGAGTTTGTTGCCTTGTTTTTTTCACCAATGACAATAAAATCGCCAGTAAAATTCTGCTGGCGTAAGGCATGTAAAATTTCAAGGTCACTTTGATCGGTGTCAGGTGCCCAACTCATGATAATAACGTCAAAAGAAAAAGCGTGAATCGCTTCTATAGCAGACATTTTATGTACTTGTGTCCAAGGTGCGGGTAATCTAATGCCTTGTTCTTGCCAAGAAAAATTATCAGTTGCTACAATATCATCCCCAAGTTGACGTAGGTTGGATGTAATGATAGCATTGCCTGCCATGACTTCAAGTACACGTCGACCATGAATGAACTGATGAAGATCAGCAATCCAAGCTTGATTGGGTAAATGCCAAATACAAAAAGAACTGATTAATTCTTGTCTAAAATCAAATAGTAAATCATCTAGTGGCATGAGGCTTGGTTCATTTAAAATTTGATTTTCAGTGAAAAATAGCTGTGGTAAAGGTTGGTTAGGTATTTGATGCGCTTCTAACGCACGTAATGTATTGATTGCAGTGTTTACTTTGTGTTGTATCCAAGGTTTAGTATCAAATAACTGCGCATAATACGCTAATTGATCAATCATCATCTGTGACATCGCGTCGCCCATTTTTTTCAGTAGAACGTGACATGTAAATATTATAATTTTTGCCTTTGTGTACGAATTCAACACCATTTGATTTTTTGATATGACGTTTTATGCGCCATATTGTAATCAAAGTAGCAACACCACCGATAGCAAATATCACTAAAAGAACCAAGAGTACGACTGCAATAATTGACAAGATAACAGGTACAGCAACGCCAATGATAGTTAAGAGGATCGGTATGAGGATAAGCAAACCAATAATTGCTGTGAAAATGGCACCAATGAATTCAAATATTTTCTTCATGAGATGGCCTCAGTTTTAATATTCATCTGCTTAATATTTTCTAGCAAGATTTCTGCATTAATATTTGGGGTGAAGTGTGGTGCAAAGGAGAGCACTAAATCGTTAACAGAAAAATCAGTTAAGACATTAATCTCTTGTTCTTCAGAAAATTCAACGGCAATACCAGTTGCACTATTTTGGATTGTTTTTTGTGCAAATTTTTGGTCCTTAATAATAGCAGAAATAGCCTCATCTGTTACACGATTAGTCAAAAAGTCAGGGTAGTTGATACCATTACCAGTGATCAGTTTTTTAACAAGTTGACGTGTATAAGGTTGTTTATTAACAATAAGTTCATGCTGCAATTGTATTAAAAAGTGGCGTGCTTTTTTATTGCCTTCGAGCTGAGCGGCCTTAAAATCAAGGATAACATTGAAAACAGTTACTATATTATCGATACTACCAGAATCTTGCTCTGTTAAATCTATGGCTTTATTTTCTAATTTTGTGATGAAATTAATATCAATCAGTGGCACAAAGTATAGTTGAATACTTTCAGTAATATCCAACGCTATACTTTGTAAGCATTGTGCCGTTGTCAAACAATCGGCTGAAAGTGGGTTTGAAAAATGATAAATATCGATCATGGTTCTTTCTCCGTCAAGTAGTTGTTGTTTTTTAGCATATTTTAATATCCAAATTGTAATTGTACGCGTAAAATTATGTCTTGTCGACTGATATGCCTAAAACAATTGGTTAAATTCAAAACAAAATAAAATATGTGTTAAAATGAAGAGTATGAGTTAAACATCACACACACATTTCAACAATAACCAGCTGTAATTTAGCTAATATGTTCTAGATTGAACGCGTTTGTTGCATATTGTCGTGACATGCTTAACACAATATGATAATGATTTAGAAAGAGGTGTCGGCATGGATTGGAATCGATTTTTCGTTCCGTACCAGCAGACGGTAACAGAATTAAAAATTAAATTACGTGGTTTACGCGATCAGTTCGAAAAAGATGGTAAAAATTCACCTATCGAATTCGTTACAGGTCGTGTGAAATCACAAGAATCAATTGAAGAAAAAATTGTACGTCGCCATTTAGACGAATCACGATTGTCATTAGATTTACAAGATATTGCTGGTGTACGTATCATGACAAAATATGTCGAAGATGTTTACAAAGTCGTCGAGTTATTACGTGATAGAACAGATTTTCAAATATTAGAAGAACGTGACTATGTTACCAATGCAAAGCCTTCAGGCTATCGTTCATATCATATAGTCATTGAATATCCAGTACAAATGTATAGTGGAGAACGTAAGGTACTTGCTGAAATACAAGTACGAACAATTGCTATGAATGTTTGGGCAACAATAGAGCACGATTTACGTTATAAACATGGTGATGATTTACCAATTGAAATTGCCGAACAACTCACATTATTAGCAGAAGAGAATTTCGAATGGGATCAGAAAGTAAGTGAAATTCGGGCGGCAGAATGAAAATTGCAATTTTTAATAACAATGTTATAAGTTCACAGGCAATTACAAAAGACTTAACATTAGCCTTACAAAAAAATAATATTGAAATCGATAACGATGAACCTGATATAGTTATTTCAGTTGGCGGAGACGGGACGCTTTTGGGCGCTTTCCAACATTATGTTGACCAAATTGATCATATCAGGTTTGTTGGTTTACATACTGGTCATTTAGGTTTTTATACAGATTGGTTAGCTTCTGGTTTGAATGAATTGGTTAATAGTTTAGTACATGATAATAGCCAAAAGGTGAGTTATCCATTACTAGATATGACTGTTGTTTATGAAAGTGGCGAACAGTATCATTTTTTGGCACTAAATGAAGCTGCAATTAAACAGCCAACAGGAACATTAGTTGCTGATATCTATTTAGGTGACCAACTTTTTGAGCGCTTTCGTGGTGATGGTATTGCTGTTGCAACACCAACTGGTTCGACAGCTTATAATAAGGCAAATGGTGGGGCTGTGCTACATCCTAGTTTACCAGCGATACAAATGTCTGAAATTGCCTCAATAAACAATCGCGTGTTTCGAACTTTAGGATCACCCTTAGTAGTACCACAAGGACAAGAAATTGTGATGAAACCAAAAAGTAATCATTTCTTGGTCATGTATGATCAATGTGATATAAAAGTGAAAAATATTACAGAATTACGATTTCGCGTTGCAGATCAACAGGTACATTTTGCAGCGTATCGACACGTAAACTTTTGGCAGCGCGTTCATCGTGCGTTCATTAGTGATGTTGAGTAAGATTCTGATTCTCCATAACAAATCTTTAAATCAATCAATTAATTAATTAATGAAGGGAAGCATACAACATGTGCGACTTGTTGTATGTACGACAAATCAATGCAATTTACATGGACCTATTCGGGAAGTGAACAACGTAAAGTACGAACATTTTTACAGGCACATGGTGTATCACACCGCATGTTTAGTCAAATGAAGCATAATGGTGGGGCAATTTTAAAAAATGATAAGCAAGTATACACGTCAGATTATTTAGATGATGGTGATCAAGTGACTATTATTATGCCCACAGAGGAAAGCAATGACCTCGTGGTGGCAGATTATAAGCCATTAGATATTATTTTTGAAAATGAACATTGGTTAGTCGTTGATAAGCCATATGGTATCACAACTGTTCCCGGACATGCAGACAGATTACACACACTTGTTAATCAAGTAAAAGGACATTTGGAAGAGACAAATGCAGAAGATTTGGTACCACATGTTGTGACCAGACTAGATCGTGATACTTCTGGTATTGTTTTACTAGCCAAACATCGCTTTGCGCATGCGGTTATGGATCAACAATTGCAAGAGCATACTGTTGAAAAATTTTACTTGGCATATACGAGTGGTATTTTACCTGAGGATCATGATGATATTAACGCACCAATTGGACGAGTAGATGGTGATTTCATTAAGCGCGAAGTTCGTGATGATGGCAAACCATCACGAACAGAATATTGGGTAGAACGTCGATACGATGAAGATGGTAAGCAGCCCATGACACGTGTTAAGGTACAACTTCATACCGGCAGAACACATCAAATTCGTGTACATTTCAAAAATATTGGACATCCCCTAGTTGGGGATGATTTATATGGTGGACCCCTATGGTATGGTCTAAAACGTCAGGCGTTGCATGCCTACCACATGAAATTCTATGATCCCTTTATTGAAGAATATCGAGAATTTAATACAAAATTACCAGAAGATTTGAAAGGGTTACGTGATTTGGTATAAATAGTGTGGCGGGCTGATACCATATACATATAAGAACTAGACAGTAACTAAATGTCAAATAGTGAGGGAATATGGCTGATCAAACCGAACAATTACATCAAACAATTCAATTTTTAGCTGATTTACTGCAATCGGGCCAAGATAGTGAATTCATAGAAAGTTTTGAATCTCTACATGATTTTGAAATGGCACAAGTCTATGCTGAACTACCAGAGCAGCTTCGTGCAGTGGCATGGCGTTTATTGTCTATTGATATATTGGCCAGTGTTTTTGATAATTTAGATGTTGATGAAGTTGATATTGTCACATTGTTAAAAGAGATGCCACCGCAGCGTGGTGCGCTTGTATTGCAAAGAATGTATGCAGATAATGCAGCTGATTTGCTCCAAGAGATGCCTGACCGTCTGGTGGCAACGTACTTGAGTTTAATGCCGAAATCTGAGGCTGATGATGTACGTAAGTTAATAAATTATGATGATCAAACTGCTGGATCGTTGATGTCTACTGAATATTTGGCAGTGGAAGAAGATCTTCACGTTGACGAGGTTATGCGCCTGGTCAAAAAACAAGCCCTAGAGGCTGAAGCAATCAGTTACGTGTATGTGTTAGATTTTCAAGATCAATTGTCCGGTGTTATTTCATTGCGTGATTTGCTGACACATCCTGATGATCTTGCTGTTTCTGAGATTACCAACGATCGCATTATTAGTGTGAAAGCTGGTGATGATCAAGAAGATGTTGCCCAAATTGTTGCGGATTATAATTTTCTATCGATTCCAGTTACAGATGATAATAACCGTTTGCTGGGTGTTATTACTGTCGATGATATTGTCGATGTTATTGGAGAAGAGGCGGTAGAAGATTATTCTGGTTTGGCTGCCGTTAACGTTAGTCAGATTAATGATACACCTTGGCATTCAGCGATTAAGCGTATTCCATGGCTGATTGCCTTATTACTGTTAGGTATGGCAACAGCCACTCTAATTAGTTCATATGATGATTTAGTACGGCAAGCTTCAATTTTAGCTGCATTTATTTCACTCATCACTGGGACGGCTGGAAATGCTGGTACGCAAGCACTGGCATTGGCGGTGCGTCGTATTGCAGTGGGTAGTGAAAATAGTGGCTTTAAAACCTTTTTTAGTGAAATTATTGCTGGCATTATTGTTGGTGTAGCAACAGGTTTAGCTGTTTTTCTCATTGTAGCAGTTTGGAAGCAAAATAGTATACTTGGGTTGGCAGTTGGCATTGCAATGACTGTGGCTATCATAGTGGCTAATTTAGCTGGTTATTTAATTCCAGTTTTGATTGACAAAATGGGATTTGATCCAGCTGTAGCTAGTGGACCATTTATCACAACGCTGTCTGATTTAACATCGGTGTTAATTTATTTCAATGTTGCACAATTATTCATTTCCCATTTCATCGGAAGTTGAGTATTTAATCAGAAATTAACTTTTGTCATGCTATAATGTATGATGAAACTATTGTAGGAGTAGTAGACATGCCAACACGAGAAGAAATTAGATTAGGTAATAATGGGAAACAAAATCGACCTAAAAAAAGGCACCGAATTCGCAATACCATTCTGCTAATTCTAGCATTGGTTGTTTTAACTGGCGTCGGAACGGGTGCCTATGCTTATTATAAGATGAATAAAACAATTACCAAAATCCAAAATCCGTCACAGATGACAAAAAAGGCGGATAAAGTCACGTCAGCTAAAAAGCCGGTATCTTATCTGTTATTGGGAACAGATACAGGTGAGTTGGGTAGAGATTACAAAGGCCGAACAGATACAATGATGATCATGACCGTTAATCCGAAAACAAACGTGACAACAATGACATCGATTGCGCGTGATACATTAGTTACTGTTAATGGACAACAAATGAAAATTAACGCTGCATTTGCATATGGAACAGCTGATTCAGCCTTGGAAGCTGTTGAAAATTTGTTGAACATCAAGATTAATGGTGGCTATATTTTGATTAATATGGGTGGCTTAGTTAGAATGGTTGATGCTGTTGGTGGTGTTGATGTGACTTCACCACTAACCTTTACCACTGAAGGGGATGATACACAGGCTGACTCTAAGAATCAATATTCATTTACAGCTGGTCAAACGTATCATATGGATGGTAATGAAGCTTTGGCATTCTCAAGGATGCGTCATTCTGACCCTAACGGGGACTATGGTCGTCAGATGAGACAACAATTGATTATCAGAGGTATATTAAAAAATTCAGCAAGTGTTGGTACACTGTTTAATGATTCATTATTGAACACACTATCAAACAATGTTCAAACTGATGTCTCAACAACATCTATGAAGAATCTAGCATTGAGCTATCGTTCAGCATTTGGAAATATAAAACAGGATCAACTACGCGGCACAACACAAAGCATGGGTGGTTTGGGATCTGTTGAAGTCATGAGTCAAACAGAAATTGATCGCGTTCACTCAAGCATTTTGGAACAAATGGCAGAATAAGTAAGGTAAAACAAGTCGCGATACTTGTTTTTTTTTGCAAAAATATACATATAAATAACCAATATACAATATTATAATGTATATAGTCAGTATACTATTGAATAAATAAACAATTTGCGGTAATATAAATTCATAGATAAATACGGAGGACAAAAACATGACAGAAAAATTAGTATTGGCATATTCAGGTGGCTTGGACACATCAGTAGCAATTCCTTGGTTGAAGGAAAAGGGTTATGACATTATTGCTGTTGTTTTGAATGTTGGACAACACGGTAAAGATATGAACATGATTCAAGAGAAAGCATTAAAAGTCGGCGCTGTTCAATCAATTGTAATTGATGCACAAGCTGAATTTGCTAATGAATATGTCGCACCCGTAATCAAAGCTAACATGCTATATGAAGGTGAATATCCAATGGTGTCCGCCTTATCACGGCCATTGATCATTAAAAAACTTGTTGACATTGCGCATGAAAATGATGCAGTTGCTATTGCCCACGGATCAACAGGTCATGGAAATGATCAAGTACGTTTTGAAGCAGCAATTCATGCTTTGGATCCTGACATGAAAATCGAAGCACCAATTCGTGAGTTCCAGTGGTCACGTGAAGAAGAGATTGCATATGCAGCCGAACATAATGTACCAGTACCAGTTGGTTTGGAATCACCTTATTCTATTGATGAGAACCTTTGGGGACGTGCGAATGAAGCTGGTATTTTAGAAAATCCTTGGAACCAAGCACCAGAAGGTGCATATGCATTAACAGCACCAATTGAAAAAACGCCTGATGAAGCTGAGTTTATTGATGTCACATTTGCTGAAGGTGTGCCAGTTGCACTAGATGGTGTAGCAATGCCATTAGCTGATTTAATTATTAAATTAAACGTACTGGCTGGCGCGCACGGTATTGGCAGAATTGACCATATCGAAAATCGTTTAGTTGGTATCAAGTCACGTGAGATTTATGAAGCGCCTGCTGCAGCGGTATTGATGACAGCACATAAAGATTTGGAAGATTTAACATTAGAACGTGATGTTGCACATTTCAAGCCAATAGTTGAACAACAATTAGCTAACTTAGTTTATGAAGCAAAATGGGTGTCACCTTTGTTTGATGCACTAATGTCATTTATTGATGAAACACAAAAAAATGTGAATGGTGTTGTTAAAATGAAGATGTTTAAAGGTAATGCGATTGCGGTTGCACGTCAATCAGAACATAACTCACTATACGATGAGGATTTGGCAACATATACAAGTGCTTCGTCATTTGATCAGGAAGCAGCAGTTGGATTTATCAAATTATGGACTTTGAGTAACACAGTTTACGAACAAGTTAACCATGTCCATTCAACTGATAAGAAGAATAAAATTAAGTAGTTTAAAGGCGTTTACGCCGTACATAAGGGAGAAGGTTTATGGCAACAACAAAACTATGGGGTGGTCGTTTTACTGCTAAAGCAGCGGAGTGGGTAGATGAATTTGGTGCATCAATTCATTTTGATCAACAAATGGCTGCTGAAGACCTTGAGGGTTCAATTGCGCATGCAACAATGCTTGGCAAGCAGGGTATTATTACTGTTGATGAGTCAACACAAATTGTTGAGGGCTTAAAAGTATTGCAAAAAGACTTGGCAGATGGCACGTTGGTTTTTGATGTTAAAAATGAAGATATCCATATGAACATGGAATCACTGCTGACTCAAAAAATTGGTGCTGTTGCAGGAAAGCTGCATACGGCACGCTCACGTAATGATCAGGTAGCAACTGATTTTCATTTATGGGTTAAACATCGATTACCACATGTTTTAGAAGCTATTACTGAGCTACAACAAGAATTACTAAAGCTAGCCACAACGCATGCTGGGACTATCATGTCAGGTTACACACATTTACAACACGCTCAGCCAATTACTTACGGTCACTATTTATTAGCTTATTTTGATATGTTCCAACGCGATTATGAGCGTTTTGAATTTAATCAGTTGCACACAGATATTTTACCATTAGGTGCAGCGGCATTAGCCGGAACAACATTTCCAATTGATCGAGAATTTGTAGCAAATCAACTGGGTTTTAATGACATTTATCATAATTCACTTGATGCCGTATCCGACCGGGATTTTGCACTTGAATTTTTGTCAAATTCAGCTATGATGATGATGCACTTGTCACGTATGGCGGAAGAACTCATTTTATGGTCAACATATGAATTCAACTATATTGAACTATCAGACGATTTTTCAACTGGATCATCAATCATGCCACAAAAAAAGAATGCTGATTTTGCTGAGCTTGTTCGTGGTAAAACAGGGCGGACATATGGTGCGCTGATGGCATTGTTAACAACTATGAAATCTTTACCACTAGCCTATAATAAAGATATGCAAGAGGATAAGGAACAAGTATTTGATGTCATGGATACTGTTATTGCCTCAGTAAAAATCTTTACTGGTATGTTGAGTGGCTTGAAAGTTCACGAGGAACGTATGTTGGCTAGCACACAAGATGATTTCTCTAACGCGACAGAACTAGCCGATTATTTAGCAACAAAAGGTGTCCCATTCCGTGAGGCTCATGCTATTGTTGGACAACTTGTATTGCAAGGATTACAAACACATACACCATTACAAAAAATGTCTCTAGCGATATTGCAGTCTGCGGCACCACAAATCGAAGATGACATTTTTAATGTGTTAAAATCTGAAACAGCAGTGAATCGTCGTACCTCAATTGGTGGTACAGCAGTGGCTAATGTAAAAAAAGAGATTGCTCGGCATCAAATAAAATTGGAGGCACGTCAATGAGTTCACATTTTCAAGGAAAATCTTTTTTAAAAGAAATCGATTTTAGTAAAAAAGAATTAGAAACATTAATTGATTTAGCAGCCCATTTCAAATATTTAAAGCAGAAAAATATACCGCACCAATATTTGCAAGGGAAAAATATTGCCTTACTTTTTGAAAAAACATCTACTCGTACACGATCAAGTTTCACTGTGGCTGCTAACGACTTAGGTGCACATGCAGAGTTTCTAGGTAAAAACGATATTCAGTTTGGAAAAAAAGAATCATTGGAAGATACGGCTAAGGTGTTTGGTCGTATGTATGATGGCATTGAGTATCGTGGCTTTTCACAAGAAACAGTGGAAGGACTAGCAAAATATTCAGGTGTACCTGTATGGAATGGGTTAACCGATGACTGGCATCCGACTCAAATGTTAGCAGATTTTCTGACTATTAAGGAACAGTTTAATCATCTAGAAGGCATCACACTAGCCTATCTGGGGGATGGTCGTAACAACGTTGCCAACTCTTTATTGGTTACTGGCGCTATTTTGGGTGTTAATATCCATATTGTAGCGCCTAAAAGTTTACAACCGACTTCAGAAATTCAAGCTTTAGCTCAGAAAAAAGCAGACGAGTCTGGCGCTGAGTTGCTCATTACCGATAATGTTGCTCAGGGTGTTGCAGGTGTTGATGTCTTATATACTGACGTTTGGGCCTCCATGGGTGAGGAAGAAACATTTGAAGAACGAATTAAATTATTAACACCATATCAAATTAATGCGGCGCTTGTTGCTTCAACACATAACGACCAAGTCATTGTTTTGCATGATTTACCAGCTTTTCATGATCTAAAAACGACAATGGCACAAGAAATATATCAGCAATTTGGCATTCAAGAAATGGAAATTACTGATGATGTGTTTCATGCGCCCTATGCTCACCAGTTTGAACAAGCAGAAAATCGGTTACATACGATTAAAGCAGTGATGGCCGCAACTTTAGGTCATATGTTTATTCCTGAAATCTAAAAAAGTTGACTACTCAGTAGTCAACTTTTTTGGTCTGTGGTTTAATATCACAAATATGATGAGAGAAATAAAAATAGCAAAAGCGATGCCACCAATACCATGTTGTGAGCCAGTAATTATGCCGTTATTTGGATTTTTATTCATAGCTGTGGTGATAACTTGGGCAACAATAGCAGTAGATGTTGCGCCAATAAATTGTTGCGCAGTATTTAAAATACCATTGCCATCTGTCGTTTCACCAACCGGAAGCGCTGCTAACGTTATAGTCATGAAGTTAGCATATGAAAAGCCAATACCCACCATAAGTAACATATGAGTTAACATGAGTGTCCAAAAATTTAGTGACTGAAAGTAAAAAAACATCACACTAAGCGCAAGAGTCGATACAATCAGTCCAAATAAAATAGGTCGATATTGCCCAAATTTATCCAGTAAAGAACCTGATAAAGGTGCTAGAGAAGCACTAATAAGGGCACCTGGGAACATAAATGCGCCTGCTGCAGCTGCGCTAACATTCAAGTGTAATTGTAAATAATTAGGTAGAATAAAGGATAGACCTAATAGCGTAGCCTGGTAAGCTAAAAAACCATACATATACAAATCAAACCGCGCGTTTTTAAAAAGACTCAAACGTAATAATTTTTGCTTTTTGTTCATGAAATAAAAAATAACAAGTGATAGAGTACCAATACTTGCCATACTGAATGAAACTTTTTCAATGGCTAATAAAAGAAGGCCTAAGCCAATTGCTAAAAAGACAAATGTACTCGCGGGGAACTTTTCTGTTCGACGGACTTGCTCAGTTGGTATACTGACAAGCCCCATGATTAGGGAAACAAGAATTAAAATAATTAAGAACCAAAATATTGCTCGCCAGCCCATGGTATTTAGTAAAACGCCGCCATAAGTGGGTCCGATGGCTGGCGCAAGAGATGTAATCATACTACCAATTCCCATCATCATACCACGACGATTTATTGGTGATTTGGTGAGTATAATGTGAAACATCAAAGGTAACGCAATACCAGTACCAACACCTTGTAAGACTCTACCGGCCAGTAGCAATGGTAATGTAGGAGACACACAATCCAAAAGAATACCAAGTAGAAAAACGCTATTTGACAGGATGAATAGTGTTCGTGTTGAAAAATTTCGAATTAAAAATGCTGATATTGGTACGATGATGGCAATTGCTAAAAGATAGCCTGTAGTTACCCATTGTACACCGTTTGTATCTGTATTAAATTCAGTCATTAGTTTAGGAAATGTGACATTCATTGATGTTTCTATCAAAACACCACTAAAACTTAAAATACCAGTTGCAATGACAGCAGGAATAACTTTCCAATTATTTTTTTGCATGATTTCTCCTTAAAAAATAAAAAGAGGTGTGACATTATCAAAAAATGATAATGTCACGCCTCTTTTTTCGGCACATATAAATCTGTGCTATCTGTACGAAACAACATAGACTAATTTAACAGAAATCGGCCTTGTTTGTCAAATGCAATATTTAATTGCAAGATAATTATTTGATTTTTAGTTGAGAGACAAGACTTGCTTCTGGTGTCACAAACAGTGTTTGGTGCCCTTCAAAAATAACAAATCCCGGTTTTGAACCATTTGGTTTACGTAGTTTTCCTGCTGGTAGGTAATCAACAGGAACATTTGCAGAATTACGTGCCTTACTGTAGTAGGCAGCAAGCTTTGCTGCTTCGATTAATGTTACATCGGATGGATTAGGTGAATGAATAATAACATGAGAACCAGGAATTTTTTGGACGTGTAACCAGATGTCTCGTCGATCAGCTTGTTTAAGTGATAACCGTTCATTTTGTAAGTTGTTTTTACCAACTTCAATTAAGGTGCCATCTGAACTTTTAAATTTATCCGGTTTGGAAACTTTAGGTTTTTGTTTGTTTTTCTTATTTGCTCGAATATATCCGCCATTCGTGAGTTCTAAACGAATATCTTCAACATCTTTAGGCGATGCCACTTCGAGTTGTGCAACAATATTATTAAAATATTCAATTTCGGCATCAGTTAATGTCATTTGTTCGTTAACATAGGCGATAGCTGTCCGCAACTTGCGATATTTTGTGAAATATCGTTCGGCATTTTTTAAGCCATCACGTTTAGGATCTAGTGGGATATTAAGTAAATTATTGTCGTCATAATAGTTTTCAATTGCAACTGATGTCATGCCCTTTTTAACAAGGTGGGGATATGTAATTAGTAAATCACCCTTAACTTTGAGGTCATCTGCATTTTCCGCATCATCTAATGTGGCTAGTAATTTTTTTCGTTTTGAATTATTTTTTTTGAGTTCATTTTTAACAACACGAATCAATGAACCAGCCTGTTGATTAACACGCTCACGTTCTGCTTTTCCGATGTAATAGGCGTCTAACATATCACCTAATGTTTGGAAATTCTCACTTGTTACGGAATCTTGCAACCAATTAAAGGCCGAATAGCTCAAAGCACCATTATTAGAAGTAAACAGGGTGGGTTCTAAGTCATTAAAACGTGCTAACCAGTTGTTTGCATGTGCTAAATGATCGCCATCCTGATTAATTGTGCGGGCCAATACTGTCGCTGAATCACGACCAAAACCTTGGTAGGTTGACTGAATAAAAGTGGCCCAATCATCAAACGGCGTGTCTAAAATCATAGGTGCTAAACCATCTAGTCCAGCTGTGAATGGATTGGTAAGGTTCTGAGCAGGCGGGAGAATATATGTTGCGCCGGGCATTAATGAACGCACACGATTTTGATCTGCTGGTACATGTTTGATAAGCTCTAAAATACGTGAGTCGTTTTCACGTACTAAAAATAAATTGGAATGGCGACCCATCATTTCAAGTGTTAAACGGATTTCTTGAATATCACCTAATTCATTGCGCGCATTGACATAAAAATTAATAATACGATCATTTTCAACTTGTTCAATTTTTTGAAGTTTTGCGCCTTCTAAATAACGGCGTAAGAACATCACGAAATTAGGTGCAGTCTGTGGGTTTTCGTAAGGAATATGTGTAATTTGTGCACGGGCATAAGTCGGGTGAGCACTTAGAAGCAGGGGATAGTTTACACTGTTATTTCGAACGACTAATACAATTTCGTTAGGATACGGTTGGTGGACTTTGGTAATTCTACCACCAACAATTAATTCATTAAATTCATGCACCAAAGCATGCGTAAATAGGCCATCTAAGGGCATAAGTAATCTACCTCGTTTGTTATTTTATTGTATAGACAATATCAGTGTAACAACTGACAAGCAATCATTTTTATAAAAAAAGTCCCTTAACTGTTTTGTTAAAGTGACCAATTTGTAACTAAATAATGTGAGATCCATGCACTTCACTGACACCAAGTGTATCAGCGATAATCTGTGAATTTTCAGCAGTAATGCCACCACCGGGTAAAATTGTTAAATCAGCAGGTGCTATATTCACGAGTCTTTGTAAGTGGGGCAATAATGTCATAATGGGTGTGGAAAGTTTTCCGCCATGTGTCAAAATACGTGTGACGCCATGATCGGATAACCAGTACATCGCATTTTCTTGCTGATCAACGTCAATATCATCAAACGCCATATGCATCACGACTTTTAAATCTAATTCATCTGCAAGTGTCAGCAACATCAACATCGCGTCTTTATCCAGTAGATGATTCCGTACAACGCCAAATGTGACAAACTGTCCGCCAAGATCAGCAATTTGTTGTAAAGTATCTTGCATTTGTTGCAGTTCAATGTCAGTATAGGCAAAATCACCACCACGAGGACGTACCATGATGACAACAGGAATATCATCAATATTGATTAACGTATCAATAATGGTGCGTGAGTCAGGTGTTAAGCCACCTAAATCTAAACGACTATTTAGTTCAATCCGATTAGCGCCTTTGCGGCGCATTTGTTTGGCAGCTTCTACAGAATCAACCGCTGCTTCTTTAATTGTAATTGTCATGTTACCATTTTACCATAAAATTGCAAACAAAAAACCTGTGCCGTAATGGTACAGGTTATAATGTGTAATTACTTCTTTTCTGTAACTTGCTTGCCGTTGTAAACACCAGAAGGTGAGACACGGTGAGCTACGCGGTATTCACCAGTTGTTTGATCCAACACGATGTTAGGAACATTCAAACCAATGTGTCCGCGGCGGTTACGCTTGTGAGACTTTGAATTCTTGTTTGATGGGGTAGCCATAATGGCACCTCCTTTCGTTTCAATTTATCAACTAGTCAAGTTTACCGAAATTTAAGGCTTTTGTCAATAGGTTTTTGAAAAACAATGTCAAGGCATTTTACTTGACATTGTTTTGTGCCAGTTGTGCCGTGATTTCTTTGTGATGAAACCATGATGATTGTGCAATGGCTAAGACATCATTTGCGAAATACATCAGGTAAGTGACTAAAATTACGAGAGCCGAAGCACCAAGTGCGCCACCAGCAGCGACAGTTAAGCCCCATAGCGCAATTTGCATAAGACCTTGTAATAGCCAAGCAAACCAGCTTTCTGAAAATCGAAAAGTTGTTAAGACGGCACCAACTAATCCCGTACCTAGAACCAATGAATCAGAAATAGGTCGTGGTGTGTGTAATACTTGTGTCTCAAATAGGTAGGCAGCTACAAAGGCTACAATAGCAACTAATGCGACAACACTATACCAGAATACTTTGCCATGCTTTTCGCCTCTGATATCAGTTTCATGAATAAAGCGCACGTGTTTATCGGTGTCTTTAACCCACGATGGCATAATTAAAACTGGAATGTCTAGTAAAATGACGTATGTTAACTGTAAAACAGCATCGGCGGGATTTTTGTGTAACCAAGCGACATAAATATAGATAGCTGCTGATAGTAATCCGAATAAACCGTTCATCGGTTTTGCTTCTTTTAAACCAAGGACAGTAGTCCAACCAAACGCTGCTGCAAAAAATGTTGCAAAGGTCATACTGTTAATAGGTGCTCCCATGCCAAAACTAGTGTAAGCAATGATTAATAGACCAACAGACAGTAGGGTATAAGACAGGCGTGTCCAACCCTTGAATTGTTCAGCATACCAAAGTGGATTTAATAGTTGCCAATGGGAAATTTGTGTGGATGAAGAATTTGTCATGTGTATTATTTTACCAAGATTAAGGCACTCTGTGTGGTTTCTGCTTTAAAAGCAGTGCTTTGAGAGAGCGGCTTGGCACCTTTCGTATTTTAGATTATTGTTGACATTAAATCAGTTTACCTAGATATTTATTGGGTGTGATATCGAAGAAGTCATAGTCTGCTAATTCGGCAGTTGACGTTACATGTGCATCCGTACCAAATGATAGCATCAAATTAACTGGGTGCTTGTCTAAATTACCAGCAAACACGGAAACAACTGGTGTGTTTGATGCAACGGAATATCCCAATTCCATAGCTGTGCCACTATCTGCATCTTCAGCTTCAAAAACAGCCACAGTAATATCAGAGTTGTCTATTGCTTTAATATCTGCTTTGTAGGTCATAGCACCCCATTCAAAGTCTGGTTCATTATTTGAATCACCTAATGCTATACCACCATATTGATGTAACAAAGGCACATGAATATGTGCAATGCTAGGATTGGCGCTTAGTTGGATAAACGCGTCCTTTAATAATGATTCTTGTGTATCTGAAAACCAACCGGCTGCTAGATAGACGTTTTTCGCACCAGGCAACTTTTTAGTTTGATCAACAGAACGGTTGATATCTTCAAGATCGGCAATAAGCTTTGTTTCATTCATGTGTTATCTCCTTATGATTTTTAACATAATATTACTTTACAACAGATTATTTTGGATATGTTGTAAAGTTTGTTAATGGACAAATTTTGTCCAAAATTAATTTTATCACGTACTTCAAAAATATGTGATGTGAGTTTTTATTATGTGCGATATAAAATATGTGTTACACTATTCATATTCGAAAAATTTAAGTTAGGGGAACGTGTGTCACGCAAACCTTTATTATCGGTTTGATGATACATACTATTCACATGTTTTTAATAGATTTCATCCTCCATATTGACGTACACATTGCCACCCTAGTGACACAGTTTGGATCATGGACATATTTGATTTTATTTGCCATCATTTTTATAGAGACAGGTATAGTCGTTATGCCTTTTCTACCTGGTGATTCATTATTATTTGCAGCTGGCGCTGTTGCCGCAACCCCAGCAGGAATTGCAGCTGGTTTAAATCATTGGGTGTTTATGATTTTGTTTTTTATTGCTGCAGTGGCAGGTGATTCACTCAATTTTTGGATTGGTCGCACAGGTGGTTATAAGCTCATAAGACATCCACTAATCGGGCGTTTTATTAAAGAGGAACATATTCGTGAAGCAGAAGGCTTTTTCGAAAAACGTGGTGCAGCAGCAATTATTATAGGGCGTTATATGCCAATTGTTCGTACGTTCATTCCTTTTGTTGCAGGAATTAGTCAATTTTCTTATGGTGTCTTTCTCAGAAACAATGTCATAGCTGCCTTTTCGTGGAGTTTAATTGCCACCGGAGCAGGCTATATGTTTGGTAATATTCCTTTTGTCAGCGCACATTTTTCTGTTATTATTTTGGGTATTGCCTTAGTCACATTATTACCAACTATTAGTGGTATTATCCGGTCTATCGTTGTTAGCCGTCGCGCCAAAAAAATAACAAAGTCAAAAAATTAAAACTGCCTTAGGGTGGTTTTTTTAGTATAATGAACTTATGAATAATTTAGAAAAATTACAACAATTAACAGGAATTACAGCTGAGGAAATCAGTGATGCATTAGATGTTGACTTATCTTTGGTGTTATCTTGGCAAAATGATGAAGAAATGCCCACTGTCGCTGAGTTTGAAGCACTGGTTGGCATCTTTTCTAGTCAGCTTGATGCACAAGGCATCGAACAACAGTCAAAACAACATCCAATACATATTCGTTTATCGTTAGATTATTTGATGAATATTGGTTTGACAACGTCTGACTGGATAACGTTGAAATGGGCATTTGAAGGGCAATGGCATGGTGATAAGTTAGCCGTTGGATTCTTTGATCAAGGAAAATTAGTCAGAACAGTTGAATCCAATAATGCCTTCGTAGAAGCATTTGCAGGTTACTTGATTTTGCAAACTGAGGGTGAATTTGAACCTTATATTGATGAATTTGATGATGATAAAGAATATGACTGGCGACTATTGCGTGTATCTGGTGATCAATTTAAGGATGTTACTCAAAGCCTAATCACAACTCACTTGCCGGAGATTATGTTATGACAGACAATTTAATTCTAGCAACAGATGCCTATAAACTAACACACCACTTACAATACCCAACAAACATTACGAAACTATACTCTTATGGTGAAGCACGCGTAGGTGGTCGTTTTGATACGGTAAGTTGGTTTGGTTTTGGTATGATTTTGCATGATTATTTTCGTCAATCGATTACAACTGAAATGATTGATGAGGCTGAAAAAATTTCTGAATTAACATTTGGAACAAAAGCCTATTTTAATCGTTTGGTTTGGGAAAAAGTACGTGAATTAGGTTACTTTCCAGTCAAAATTAAAGCGTTACCTGAAGGACTTGAGGTACCTACTGGTAATGCTTTATTTACTATTGAATCTACTGCTGATTGGTTTGCAACGAGTTTGAATGCACTCGAGGTTACTTTGATGCATGTCTGGTATCCGACGACAATTGCTACGAACTCTTTGTATATTAAAAAACAGTTGGTGCCTCTATTTAAAAAAACTGGAACATTAGCGGGCCTTAGCTTGGCTGTCAATGATTTTGGCTTGCGTGGCGCAACATCACTTGAATCTGGTAAGCGTGGCGGATCAGCACATTTATTGCATTTTAGAGGGTCTGATAATATGGCAGCATCTAAATATTTTGAAGATGTTTACGGTGTTGCTGGGCGTGCATTATCTGTTTGGGCGACAGAACATTCAGTTGCGACGGCTTATGGTTCAGGTCAAGGTGAGTTTGATTATGTGAATGCACAGCTTGATCGTGCACCAGATGATGCCATTCTTTCAATTGTTATTGATTCATATGATGCCTTAAACTTCATTAAGCACGTCATTGGTTCTCCAGAAATCAGTACCCGTATTATTAAGCGTTCAGGACGCATCGTTTTGAGACCAGACTCAGGTAATCCGCAAGCAATTGATTTACAGGTACTTGATTTATTGGCAGAAATTTTTGGCACGATAGTTAATGACAAAGGGTATAAACTGTTGAAACATAATGTTGTTGTGATTCAAGGTGATGGTATGCGAGCTGATACAATTGTTGCGCTATACGAAGCACTGATTCATGCTGGCTGGTCTGCAGATAATTTAGTAGTTGGATCGGGTGGTGGTTTGTTGCAAGAAGGATTTACACGTGACACAGAGCGTTTTGCTATCAAGGCTTCGTATGCTGAAACTGCTGATGGAAAAACAATAAATATCCAAAAAAAGCCTAAAACTGATACGACAAAAACATCAAAACCTGGATTGCTGAAAGTTATTTTGAAAGACAATCGACTTGTGACCGTTTCTCAAAGTGAACCTGGACAAGATTTGTTAGAGACTGTTTATGAGAATGGGGCAATGGCATTTGCTAGTGGCAAGACCATTATTGAGCGCGCATTTGGTGAGGTGTAATATGAACTACCAATTTAAAAAGCAATCTGAATCAACGGATGAGGTTAAAGTAAGCATGCTTGACGAAAAGCTAGCCGCCCAAGCATACCGAGAACGTGAAAAACGGGATAAAAAAATAACGAGTGAACCCGAAAATATTTTGATTGGTCATGGTGTGCAGGCACTTGGGACAGAATCGGCAATTGGTAAAGACGAGCGTAAGGCCCAGGTTGCGGCATTATTTAATCAAGGTATGACGAGTTATATCGATTTGGCTTTTGAAATGAATTTAGCTGAATCAACGATCCAACAATATGGCCGAGAACTCGGATTAAAATTCATTGATACAGCATATTAAATTATAAGATTGACATTTTTTAAGCATTAAGTTATGATTATGACAACATAAAAATTTAATTTCACATAGAGGTCGCGATTGACAAAAGTCACTTATTTGAACTGCTGTAGCAGTTTTGAAAATAAGTAAAAGGGGATATCGCCGAAACGATTAATCATTACAGAGATAGGATTGTTGGGCCAATAGTTAATAGCTATTGGACTGTCGTCAGAAATGACGGTGAGCTATGGGATCAGTCAAAACTGCTAAACATAAAGCCTTTTGTCCGTGACCTAGTCTCGAGCAAAGGGCTTTTTATGTGAATTTGATGGGAAAATGGGCTATTTTATGTACAGGCGAGGGTACCTAAATGCCATATTAGGAGAGCAAATGAAATATTCAACAAACACGTCACAACATTTAACTATTGGTCATGTTGACGCTATTGATTTGGCCCAGTCTTATGGTACACCGTTATATGTTTATGATGTTAGTAAAATACGTCACACAATGCGGGCATTCAAAGCAATTTTTGAAAAAGAAAATGTACCATACGTTGTTAGCTATGCTTCTAAGGCATTTGCCACAAAAGCCATATATCAAGTTGCGCAACAAGAAGGTATTCACGCTGATATTGTTTCGGGTGGTGAATTATATACTGCACTAAAAGCAGGATTTGACCCTAAGCACTTAAGTTTTAATGGTAATAATAAAAGTTGGGATGAGCTAACTGTTGCAGTCGAAAAAGGTGTTGGAACAATTATTGTTGATAATTTCTTAGAATTACAGATATTATCAGAAATAGCTGCGCAACAAAATGTCAAGCAAGATATTTTATTGCGCATATCACCAGGCATATCAGCACATACACATGAATTTATTAGTACAGGGCAACAAGATTCAAAATTTGGATTTGATTTGTTAACTGGACAAGCTAAAAAAGCCTATGATATTGCTCAAAAGGATGAAAATTTCAATTTACGAGGACTTCATGCGCATATTGGATCGCAAATTTTTGATGTAACTGGTTTTGAAAAAAATGCTGCTCTGTTAGCTGAAACAGCACAGAGTTGGGGTTGGCAACCGGCTGTAATCAATGTTGGTGGTGGTTTTGGTATCCAATACACTTCAGAAGATGAACCTTTGCCTGAAAGTGAATATGCGAACGCTATTATTCGTACTTTGAAAGGGAAGGCTGCTGAATTTGATTGGAAAATGCCAGAAATTTGGATTGAACCTGGTCGCTCTATCGTTGGACCAGCAGGTCAAACACTTTATACAATTGGTTCAAGAAAAGACATTCCGGATTTGCGTCACTATTTAGCAGTTGATGGTGGCATGGGAGACAATATTCGACCTGCACTTTACGAGGCGAATTATTCAGCAGTTTTGGCAAATAATCCCAATGCACCAACTGAAGAGGTTGTGCGCGTGGCTGGTAAGTATTGCGAATCGGGGGATGTTTTGGTGTGGCAACAAGCATTACCGAAAACACAACCAGGAGATATTTTGTCTGTTTTAGCTACAGGTGCTTATGGTTATGCGATGGCTTCAAATTATAATCGTAACCCCAGACCAGCAGTCGTCTTTGTTGAAGAAGGCAAGCATCAACTTGTAGTTGCGCGTGAAACGTATGCGAATTTAACAGCACTTGACAAAGACTATACGCTTGAAACAACGTCATAAAAAATACGTTAATTATAGTGTTTTAGTTACAAAGAAAAAATATAATATTAAAGGAAATTAAACCATCATGACAGAAACACAAAATGAGGCACAACATCTGATTGATTTTATCGCTAATGCTAAAAAGGTAACACCAGTAAAAGTAACTTATAAAGGCGTTTTAAACGGTGAAATTCCAGATACAGTTCAACAGTTTGGTGGTGTATCATTTGGTCAGTTGATCGGTGACTGGTCTGAAATTCAACCACTTATTGTTAATTTACCTACTGAAAGTGTCTATATTGAAAATGATGCTCGCAATTCTGCTGTACCATTACTTGATAAAAAAGCAATTAACGCGCGTATTGAACCAGGTGCAATTATTCGTGAGCAAGTAGAGATTGGTGATAATGCTGTCATCATGCTTGGTGCAGTAATTAATATTGGTGCAGAAATTGGTGCTGGAACAATGATTGACATGGGTGCCGTTCTTGGTGGCCGAGCAATTGTTGGTGATAATTCACACATTGGCGCAGGGGCTGTTTTGGCTGGTGTCATTGAACCGGCATCTGCACAACCAGTTCGTATTGGCAATAATGTTTTGGTTGGCGCTAATGCAGTTGTGATAGAAGGTGTTCAAGTTGGAGACGGGGCTGTTGTTGCTGCTGGTGCAATTGTCACAAAAGATGTGCCTGAAAATACAGTTGTAGCAGGTGTACCAGCCAAAATAATTAAGAAAATCGATTCACAAACACAACAAAAGACAGCTTTAATTGATGCCTTACGGGAGCTATAATGACTGAAATAACTTTTGAAAACTTACAACAATATCGTCGGGATTTACATTTGATTCCTGAGTTAGCGTTAGCAGAATTTAAGACGCATGCGTATTTACTGCAAAAAATAAAAAGTTGGCAAAATGAGACAATGACTGTTCGAACAGTTGATGCCTTACCAACCGCTATTCTAGTTCGTTTTCAAGGGCGTAATCCGAAACGTACGATTGGGTATCGTTCAGATATTGATGCGCTCCCAATTGTAGAACAAACAGGTTTATCTTTTCAGTCAACACATGCTGGCGTCATGCATGCCTGTGGACATGATGTGCACATGACGTTGGCGTTGGGATTAATTCAATATTATAGTCAACATCAACCAATGGATAACTTGGTTATCTTTTTTCAACCTGCTGAAGAGTCAAAAAGTGGGGGTAAATTAGCCTATGATTTAGGACTATTTGAAGGTGAATGGCGACCAGATGAGTTTTACGGCATCCATGATCAACCAGATTTGCCGGCAGGTACATTAAGTACACTGGCAGGCACATTATTTGCTGGCACTGCTGAGTTAGTTGTTGACGTGCATGGTCAAGGTGGACATGCTGCTTATCCACATTTGGTAAAAGATCCAATCGTAGCTGCTTCTGAATTAATTGTGCAATTGCAAACGGTCGTGTCACGATCAGTTGATCCTATTGCCGGTGGTGTTGTTAGTATCGGCGTTATTAATGGTGGCCAAGCAAATAATGTGATTCCAGACAATGTGCATTTTGAAGGTACAGTTCGTAGCATGACGCGTATCGGTTTAGAAAATATGATTAAGCGTATTCGCCAAATTGCGGCTGGTATCGCATTAGCTAACGACATAGTGATCGATGTTTCGTTGGAAACTGGCAGCTATCTACCCGTTGAAAACAATCCAGAATTAGCAAATCAGGTTATTGATTTCATGCAGTCTCGCGATGATATTTCATTTCAAATTGCAAGACCAGCAATGACAGGAGAAGACTTTGGTTACTTATTACAACAGATTCCAGGTGTCATGTTGTGGTTGGGTGTTAATGATGATCACGCGTTACACAGTCCAAAGTTGAGTATAGATGAAAGTGCGTTGTTGCCAGGATTCACAGCGTTAAAAGATTTTATTGAATGGCGTATGAATAATTAAGTATGATGAGTTATTAAATGTAGTGACTACTGTGTGTGGTTCAGGGGAAGAACAATGTATGAAAATATTAATTTAATTACGGCAATTATCACGCCCTTTAATGAGGTAAATGAAATTGACTATCCAGCCTTAACAAGGGTTATTGACCATTTATTGGCACATGGCACGCAAGGCCTTGTTATTGCCGGAACGACAGGTGAATCACCGACATTAAGTCATAAAGAGAAAATAGCATTAACACGTTATATTGCCGATTATGTGGGCGATAAGGCATTACTAATTGCTAATGCTGGGACGAACAATACAGCTGAATCTATTGTCAATGCGCGTGAGTTGAGTGCGATTAAACATATTGATGGCATTTTAGCTGTAACACCTTATTATAATAAGCCAAGTCAATCAGGTATGATTGCTCATTTTACTGCAATCGCTGAAGCAGCCACAAAACCAGTCATGATATATAATATTCCTGGTCGTTCGGCAGTTGGATTAACAGTTGCTAGTGTTGTTGCGTTAGCACAACATCCAAATATCAATGCGGTGAAAGAAACGACCTCAGCAGAATTTATTGGTGCCGAAGTTGAACAAACGCAAAATGTGAATTTTCATGTATATACTGGTGAGGATGCTCAAACATTGGCAGCATATGCGCAAGGTGGCGCAGGCACGATTTCTGTTGCTGCGCACTTATTTGGTGACGAAATGACAGCGTTATTTGCAGCAATGAATGCTGATAATTGGCGTGAGGCTGGTCGATTACAACGTTTTCTAACACCGCGTATGAATGCTTTGTTTGCTTTTCCATCACCAGCACCTGTTAAAGCAAAGTTAAGTCAAATAAATATGGTTGAAAATATTGCGAGATTACCAATATTACCATTGACAGCTAGTGAGCAAAAAGAGCTTGATATCTTATTGGGGATTAAATCATGACAAAAATAATTATTGCTGGTGGTTTTGGTAAATTAGGATTGGCTATTCAGCAAGGCCTAGTAGGGACAAACTTTGAAATTGCTGGTATTTTAAGTGGACATTCACACGAAAGTGAGTATCTCGTTTGGACAACACTTGACGAAATTGATCAAGAAGCTGATATTTTCTTAGATGTTAGTACACCAGCTACTGTTTTTGATAATACGATGTGGGCAATAAAACATGACATGGCAGTTATCATTGGCGCCACTGGATTGACTGATGAACAAATTGCCATTTTGCGTGATCGAGCGAATCATGGTATCTTAATTGTGCCAAATTTCAGTTTGTCAGCAGTACTGTTAATGCAATTTTCTCAGTTGGCTGCTCGATATTTCCCTGATGTTGAAATCATTGAAGCGCACAATCCTAAAAAGGTTGATTCACCATCTGGTACTGCTGTGCAAACTGCCAAATTGGTTGCAGAAGCACGTCTAGATACAGCACAGAAAACTAATGATGGACCGGCACGAGGACAGCGTGTAGCAGACATACCGGTCCATGCCGTACGTTTACCAGGTTATATTGCACAACAAAGCGTTTATTTTGGTGGTGTCGATGAACAACTAACGTTGACACAAAGTACAACGAGCCGTGCAGCTTTTGTACCGGGCGTATTGCGTGCTTTAGAAGGCGTTCAAAAAATAAATAAACTTGAAATTGGTCTTGATAGTATTTTGTAAACATACAAACTAGATTACATTGATTTTTTAAAATAACTAGACATATGTATCATATGTCTAGTTATTTTGATTGTAACAATCATTTAGCACTTTCATATTTTTTTGCGTACAATAGAAGTATGAAAAAAATCACGAAAATTTCAACACAAAAACAAGCTGGACGTTACAGCGTTGATTTGGATAATAAATTTGCTTTTGGTGTAGCTGAAAGTGTACTGATTAAATATGGTCTCGCTAAGGGCCGAGAATTAGATGAGACACTCATTGATCAGATAAAACGAGATGATCAAGTTGCAAAAGCGTTTAACACGGCGATAAATTACTTGGGTCATGCTTTACGAACAATCAAACAGGTAAAACAAAAATTAGTTGAAAAAGATATAGCAGAGGATATACAGGAGCAAGCAATTGCACAATTAAAATCTTTAGGCTATTTAGATGACGCTAACTATGCCAGACATTATGTGGCAACAAAAAAGCTGATTAACCCAAAAGGCCCTCAGGTTATTCGAATGGATTTAAAACAAGCTGGGGTGCTAGATACAGATATTAATGCGGCTCTAGAAACTTTTACATACGATGAACAACTTGACATTGCAAAGAAAATGGCTACTAAATTTGCTAATACGTATAAACGAGAATCAACACGTGTTAAGCAACAAAAGATCATTCAAGCATTGGCAAATAAAGGATTTTCATTTGAGATTGGGCAAACTATTATTACTGAATTAGATCTGAGTAATGATCAGGAAGTTGAGTTAGAAAACGTCAAGCGTCAAGCGGAAAAACTTTGGCACCGTCATCGTAATATGGCGCTTAGTCAGCGGCAATATAAAACTAAAACGCAATTATATGGAAAAGGTTTTAGTAGTGAAATGATTGATCGTGTGATGTTGATGATTGCTGATGAGCCTGAGTGATTTATTTGGCAGATTAGAAGCCTTATTGGAGACGGTTATTTTTATATAAAATAATAACCATCACTTTTAGAGCGTAATAACGTGAAGTCTATCATTTATTCGTGAAATTTGGTACAATAATATAGAAATTCGGTGTCAGAAGAGTAGGTGCGATCATGAGTTTTGATAAGTCGAATCGTGGACCACGCGAGGGTGATTTCATCACGATCAAAAGTTACAAGCATGACGGCTCGTTGCATCGAACTTGGCGTGATACCATGGTTTTGAAAACCAGTGAAAACGCTATTATTGGATTAAATGATCATACTTTAGTCATTGAAGACGATGGACGTCGCTGGGTAACCAGAGAACCGGCAATTGTCTATTTTCATAAGAAGTACTGGTTTAATATTATTGCAATGATACGTGATAATGGTGTATCGTATTACTGTAATTTAGCATCACCATATGTCTTAGACAAAGAGGCGCTAAAATATATAGATTACGATTTGGATGTTAAAGTTTTTCCAGATGGCGAAAAGCATTTACTTGATGCGGATGAATATGCTGCTCACAGTAAGAAGTGGCATTATCCACCAGAAATCGATAAGATTTTGAAAGCACATGTCAAAATTCTAGTGAGTTGGATTAATGAAAACAAAGGGCCTTTTTCACAGGGGTATATTGATGTTTGGTATCCAAGATACCAATATTTGATGCAACAGCGTCTTAAAGATCGTCGGTGATAAAGAAAGCGCACAAGTATTTGTGTGCTTTTTTGTATGCTAAAATTAAGTAGAGCATGACTGAAAAATTATATTTTTTAGTCAATCAGTAACAAAATATGAAGGAGATCAAATGGCACTGACAATTTATATGAATCGCGCACACATTGATTTGCGTCATGCTTTATTGCAAGACATTAAACGACAATTACAAAAAGACCGTCAGTTAACAGTTTATTATATCGTACCCAACCACGTAAAGTTTGACAGTGAAGTGGATGTTTTAAAGCAATTTGCAATATTAAATGGTCAAAATCCAAAAGAACAACTGTATGCACAGAGTCGATTGCAAGTCTATTCATTATCACGTTTAGCTTGGGCTTTGATGAAAGATATGCCAGAAACACAACCAAATGTGATACAAAGTACGGGTTTGTTTATTATGGTGTCAAATATATTACGTGATTATGCAGCACAATTACCAGTTTTTGCACGTATGCAGTCTAAAAGTGGTTTTGTTTCGGCTTTGGTAACTCAACTGGAAGAATTACGTGAAAGTCATATTACACCACAAGATTTATTACAAATATTAAATGATGATACTGATGATGAAACTTTTTTGAAACAAACATTAGCCAGTAAATTACGTGATTTAGCGATAGTAGCCGATGCGTTAGAACGTAAAATTGGGTATGAGTACATAACATCACGAGAAATATTACCTTTTTTTGCAACACAATTGGCGTCATCATCTTTAAATCATGTTTTATTTTATTTTGATGGCTTTAATGGCTTTACGAGTGCTGAAATGCAGGTAATCACGCAATTGATTGCTAATTATTCTGTTTCAATAGCATTTTTAGGTGATGCAACGCAATTAGGTAAGCAACAAGACGGTGATGTATTTAATAAACCAATGAATACCGCGCAGCAGCTTATTAGTACGGCTAAGCAATATAATCAACAAGTAGAAATTAAATCACCACAAAATGTTAGAAATTTGAGCCAAACAACCAAACAAGTATTATTGGCTTGGGAAAGTTTAGGCGAGTATCGACAGTTTAATGGAGACAAAAATAACGTTGGGTTACAAGCCTTTACTGCAGAAAATACAATTGTTGAAATGCAAGAGATTGCACGTCGTATTCGGCGTTTGTTAGTGGATGATCCAGAGTTGCGTTTACGTGACTTTTTGATTTTAGCACGTGACTTAACGCCATATACGGCTCATATCCCAGAAGTCATGTCACAATTTGAGTTGCCTTATTTTTTGGATACGGATCAAAAAATGGCGAACCATCCATTGATTGAGTTTATTTTGAATTTGTTAGTACCCAAAAAAGATAAGTTTCAGTATCAAAATGTGATGACAATTTTGAAGACGAATTTATTACGTCCTTATATTAATGAGCATTTGGTACCAGAAAAAGATTTTTTTGATATTGTAAGCTATTTTGATAATTATCTATATGCTAATCGGCCTTATGAAACAACTTGGCGTAACTTAGATAAGCCGTTTGAACTATTTACAGTTGTGAACCAAATTGATGACGATGATGCTACTTTGGGTGTAGATGACGCTGTTGTTAATCAACGTATTGAGACTTTACGTCGATTTGTATTAACAGCATTTGATGATTTACAATTACAACTCGATCAAACAAAAACCATGCGAGAAGCGGCAACAAGCTTAGTCACATGGTTGCGTAGATATCATGTTGTCGATGCTATTTTAGAACAACGAGATAATTTATTAGCTGCTGGTGAACTAACACGCTCACGCCAAGGAGAAGAAGTTTGGCAATTATTTATTCAAACGTTAGATGATATTGTAGCTATTGATGGTGAATCACAATTTGATTTAGCAGTGTTTAAAGAGGTATTGTCTGCCGGATTTTCAGGGGCAAAATTTTCAGGTATTCCCAATAATTTAGATCAATTAACGATATCTGAAGCCGGAATTGTTCAAAACAATCATTATAAATATCTTTTCTTTATTGGTGGTACACGAACAAACTTACCGGCACAGGCTAAAACAACTGCACTCATTAACGATGCTGAGCGACTGATTGTGCAACCAGCGTTACATGAATCTGGCACAACAAAATACCTACAAAATACAGCGCAACAACAGATGGCAGAAGAAAACTTATTATTTTATGGTGCTTTGGCTACTGCATCAGACGGTATAACATTTTCATATCCAGCGCTGGATGCAAGTGGAAAAATATCTGAAATATCACCTTTTTTTAAGCGACTAACAAACGCTTTTACAGTGCCTGTGTTAAAGGTTGCAAACGTACCTCGAAATAGTGTTGATTTATTAAAAAACTATATTGGTACGCCAAGAACAACACTTTCCGAATTAGTAAAAATTTTATCCACGCAACACACGACAAGTGCTTTCAAAGCAATTCAAAATGTTATTAGTCAACAACAAAAATCACGTCTTGAGCACGTTTTAAACGCGCCAAATTATCGGAACACGACACAAGTATTAAAACCCGAATTTGTACGTGCTTTGTTTGGAGAAAAATTAAATGTTTCTATCTCACAATTAGAAAGTTACTATAATAACCCACTGGGATACTTTCTACAATATGGTTTAAAATTGAAAGAACGTGCAACTAATGAATTAAACGTCGCTCAAACTGGTACATTGTATCATGCCGTATTAGAAGGCGTTTTACAAAATTTAATTCAACAAAACAAAAGTTTTAGAGATGTAACATGGGATGAACTATCGGAAATTTTAAATCAAAAAATGGCAGAGCAGTTATTATTACCGGCGTATAATTTGTTACAAGAAACTGGTAAAATGCGTGCCATACGTGATTATTTACAGCAGGTGAGCTTAACGCTGTTAGGTAATTTGCAACATGCTGCTAGAGTTAATGTTGCGCAACCCAGAGCAGTTGAGAAACTTTTTGGATTTCCTGACAAAACAGCCTTACCACCGTTGGAATTTTCACAAGGTAAAATCAACATTCAAGTTCGAGGTAAAATTGACCGATTTGATATTCAAGATAGTGAACAAGTGTTTGGAACAATCATTGATTATAAATCAAACGGCAAACAATTTAATTGGGAACAAGCATTTGATGGTCTACAAATGCAGTTGTTAACCTATTGGCAAGCAGCGCAAATGAGTGCGGAAGTACTGGGAGTTGAATCAATTGGTGGCGCATTCTTTGCACAAATTAGCCCAAAAAAAACAAAGATTGTCGACTTTAAAGGCAACGTCGCTGATTTATTATCTGGTCAATTGACACCAGACACATTTAAATACCGCGGACTATTCATTTCTGAAGCCGATTATGTGAATAGTTTAGATGACTTGGATGATAATAATGCTTCACAATTTTATCAACTAAAAAAGAAAAATAATGGGGATCTTTATGCCAACAGTGATTATATAGATGCACAGGATTTTGAATTACTTTTAAATCGTAATATCACTAATATTGAACATGCTGGGGTGAATATTTTAGCGGGCTTGTTTCCTTTAGAGCCTACGATAGGTAGTTTACGCTATACACCATATATCGATATTTTGAGATTTGATCGTTCGCTGGGTGATAATTATCGTCCTGAGGCACCAAAAGGGAAAGCTAATATTTTAAAAATATTAAAAGAAGGAGACAATGATGGCAACACAATTTACAAGTAATCAACAACGTGCAATCGAAGAAACTGGACATAATATTTTAGTTGCCGCATCAGCTGGTTCTGGTAAAACAACTGTTCTAATTGAACGGCTAATTCAAAAAATATTGGCTGGAACAAGTGTTGAAAATTTTCTAATCGTTACTTTTACTAATGCAGCGGCTCAAGAAATGAGAGAACGTTTGGAAACTGCCATTGAAAAACGTATGGTATCAGCAGATTCAAAAATGAAACGTTTTTTGCAAGAACAATTATTACTATTGCCTGCTGCTAATATTTCAACAATTGATGCCTATGCGCTACGTTTGATCGAAAGCTATTATCATATAATTGGTTTAGATCCACAATTTCGTTTGCTTTCCGACACTGCAGAAAGAGATATGTTACGACAAGATATTTTAAGTGATGTGTTTGCGTCCTTTTACGACGAATCTCATGATATGCATGATAATTTTTTATCCTTGGTTAATAATTTTGGCAACCCAAATGATGATTCAGAGTTGCAAAATATTGTTTTGAAATTGGCTGATTTTGCCGAGGCGCGACCAGATGGCGATGAGTGGTTGCAACAATTAAGTGATGAGGATATTTCATCTCATACAAATATTGCGCAATCGGTTATGTATCGTACCCAAATCTTTCCAATAGTGTCTGACATGGTTAAACAATTAATGGATTCAGCTGGTGTCATTCAATCCTTAGTTGAAGGTGTGCCAGAATTCAAAAAAACACAAGTTGGATTTGCTAGTATAATTGATTATTTACAAGAAGTAACATCGCTGTTAGTCGCCGAGGATTGGGATTTACTGAGAGAAAAGTTACTTAACATGCCAAAGGTGAGTTTGGAGACTAAGGCTAGTAAAGTTATAAAAGATGAACCAGAATTGTTGGCAATTTTAACCCAAGCAACTACCGTTAAAAATAAAATTGTGGGTTCGAAATCTGATTTTAAGCAGATCATAGCATCATTTTTTAGGTTTGACCAAACAGACTGGCAAAAAATACAACATGCTAGTGAAAGCTTAGTTAGCACGCTCATCGAACTCACGCAAACTTTTCGTCAAGCTTTTACGCAAGCGAAACGTGATGCAAAATTAGTTGATTTTCCAGATTTAGGGGCATTAGCACTTCAAATTTTGGCTGATGAAGCAACGCAAAAAACAGTGAGTAGCCAATTTTTTGAAATATTAGTTGATGAATATCAAGATATAAATCAATTACAAGAAACACTGCTCACTCAAGTATCCAACGGACATAACATGTATATGGTCGGTGACGTAAAACAAAGTATCTATGGTTTCCGACAAGCAGAACCGACATTATTTACCAATAAATATAAACGCTTTGCAACTGCAGAAAACAACGACAGCCGGATTGAGCTTGCTGATAACTTTCGCTCACAAAACAACGTTACTCGCACAACTAATTTGATATTTACACAAATAATGGATGAAAAATTGGGAGATATTGCTTACTTAGGTGAGGCAAAATTGGTACCAAAGGCAACTTATCCCGTCGATGTTCCAGCAGTTTTTGACATTGATATTATTACAAAAACGACTGTAGATCAAACAGAGGATGCAGATGACAGCGAACAAATTTTTGAAAAAAGACAGGCACAATATGCAAGACTAGCTGATAAAATATTAAAACTACGTGAGACATCAATATTCGATCGGAAAATGCAACCAGCAGGCATGCGGCCTGTTGAATATGCTGATATTGCTATTTTAACGCGTTCCAAAGCAGGCTATATTGATCTTGTCACCATATTGCGTCAGGCAGGTATTCCAGTTCAAGTCGACTCTGTTGGTAACTATTTTCAAACAATGGAAATTTACCTCATGTTGGATGTCTTAAGTGTCGTTGATAACCCACATCAAGATGTGCCGTTAGTTGCAGTACTACGTTCACCCATGTTTAATTTGACAGAGAATGATTTAGCTGAGGTGCGCTTAGCAGACCAGGTACATGATTATTGGACAGCCTTCCAAAAATTTTCTGAAAATAATGCACGTGGTAAAAAAATCAGGGCATTATTTGAAAAATGGCATCAGTTAGCAACTCAAAATGATCTGGTGAGTCTGATTTGGACAATATTTGAAGATACAGATTGGCTGGATTATGTTACTGGTATGCCTGGTGGAATGCAACGGCAGGCTAACTTACACGCTTTGTATGAATATGCTAGAACATATCAAAATAATACCAATGCCGGATTATTTCGATTTGTGCGCTATATCAAGCAGCTACAAGAAAATGACGGTCAACTAGGTGAGGCACCACAAGAATCAGATGTTCAGGCTGTGCGTGTCATGACAATTCACGCTTCAAAGGGATTAGAATTTCCAATTGTATTTCTACCAGAATTTGATAAGGCGTTTAACACTAAAGACTTGACTGGTAAGGTTTTAATTCAAAAAGATGTGGGAATCGGTATAGAATATGTACAACCAGATGCTTTAGTTGCAATACCAACACTACAGAAATTAACTGTTCAGCAAGCAATTAAACGTCAAAGCTGGTCAGAAGAAATGCGTCTTTTGTATGTCGCATTGACGCGTGCGGAGCAACAAATTTATATTATAGGATCAGCTAAAGTGGATGAAGCTGGTCAAAATGTGCACTTGTCTGAATTGTGGCAGCGTGCAAAAGATACATCTGGACAATTTTTAGCAGAAGATTTACGATTATCCGCAAAGTCATACTTAGATTGGTTAATTATTAGCTTAGCACGTGCCAATAATAATTTATTGGAGCAATGGCTTGGTGATGGCACAATGCCACGTTTAGTTGGCTCAGAAACATTGTTAGATGCCCAGCTAAATGTTCATATAACACCTGAAAATAATATTAATATTATGCAAAAAGAAGATTTGAAAGCAAGTCATGCAGACACGACACAGGATGTATATGATGAAATAGATTTTCAAAAAATGAAACATATATTAGCATATGATTATCCCAATAAGGTGGCTAGTAATACTGCTGCTTATCAGTCCGTTAGCGAAATGAAACGACTTTTTGAAGATCCTGATCGCGGGAGCTTAAAAGCATTAGACATTACTGAATCTGGTGAATTCCAACCGGCTAATGAGCTCGTGAGCAAAGAGTTGGTCCTGCCAGAATTTATGACTGATGGATCAAAAAGACCTTCTAGTGCTGCAGTAGGTACTGCAACGCATTTATTATTACAACTTATTGATTTTCATCAAACACCAACGCGACAAATGTTGGAAACACTACGTGATCAATTGGTGGAAAAAAAGCGGTTATTACCGGTGGTTGCAGATTTGATTAATATTGATCAATTAATGACTTTCTTGACAACACCATTTGCACAGCGACTGATGCAGCATGCCGATACCTTAAAAAAAGAAGCCACATTTGCCATGATTATGCCAGCTAGTCATATTTACCAAACAGTGACTGATGATGAACCAGTATTGGTTCATGGTATTATTGATGGCTACTTTGTAGATGAAGCTACGCAATCCATTACTATTTTTGATTACAAAACCGATTTTATTAGACATAATCATATGGCAGAGGATCTACAAAAAATAGTTAAGCGTTATCAAGGACAATTAAGTTTGTATCAACAAGCTTTACAACAGGAATTTCCAACGTATACCTTTTATGATCCACAGATTGTCGCGTTAAGTGTTGGTCAAGTGATTAGTATCAAAACAACGAATATCAGCCAATAATCTGAATAAATCTCTCTTGTGTGTTTATCTTTCTTAGTCACAATAGTGTAAAATAGGAACCATGGTAGAAACACTTAAACAACAATTTAAAAAAGCGCCAGTTACGACTAGCATTTTACTCCTAACAATAGCTGCCTTTATTGCTGAATTCCTTATTGGTGGTGGGCGTACAGATAACGGTAGTTTATTAGTTGCACTTGGTGCTAAATGGGGACCATACATTAAAACACATGATCAATATTGGCGATTACTAACGCCAATATTTTTGCATGCTGGATTTATGCATATTTTAACAAACATGTTGACGTTATGGTTTCTTGGACCCATTGCTGAGAATGCTTTTGGCAGTCGTAAATTCCTAGGTCTTTACCTGTTTGGTGGTATTGTAGGGAATATCATGTCCTATCTTTTTGCACCTTTAACAGTTTCTGTTGGTGCATCTTCTGCACTTTTTGGTATGTTTGGTGGCTTAATTCTTTATGGGATACAATTCAAACAAGATCCTCAAATTCGTTCTCAAGGTACTATGATGATTTTGTTTGTAATCTTAAACCTAGTATCAGGCTTTTCTAGTACAGGAATTGATATGTGGGGGCATATTGGGGGCTTAATTGGTGGTATGATTTTTACGGTTATGTTTGGGTTTTATGGTCGTTCAGGAAGATATCCATTACCAGTACGGCTAACAATGGTTGTTTTAACTGCGCTTATTATCATTTTGACGTTAAATGCTAGTGGAGGTTTATTGTGAAAAATTTTTATGATATATTAACATATTTAAAAGCATTTGGCATTTATATTCATCTTGGAAAACGTTTGTGGGATATTGAAATGGCAGCATTAGAGGTAGATAACTTACAAAAAGCTGGTATTATTGACAATAAAAAATATGCAACGATGAAAGTAATATTAGCACATGAACATCGTTTGGAAGAAGAAAATCCAAGTGATTGATTCTGTTATAAAATTGTTTACTGAAAACTATGAAAACGCTTGCAAATTGCAGGCGTTTTCTGTTAGAATGAGTGAGTAATAAATTACTCAGGAGGATACGTGTGTTGCACGGCGTGATTGACTTTAAATTTGTTAATTGCTCTCAATGCTTGACACTTTAATATAATGGATAAAGATAAATTAATCGGGGTTGACCTTGGTGGGACAACAATTAAGTTTGCTATTTTAACTGAAACAGGTGAAATTCAACAAAAGTGGTCAATTAAAACGAATGTTTTTGATGAAGGAACACATATTGTACCTGATATTATTGCCTCAATTAATCATCATCTTGACTTGTATCAATTGGATCCAGCACGTGTGATCGGCATTGGCATGGGTACACCGGGTACCGTAGATCGTACTGCTGGAACTGTGGCTGGTGCATTTAACTTAAATTGGAAAACAGAACAAAATGTCAAGGCTGATATTGAAGCGGGAACTGGATTCCCTCTGACACTTGATAATGATGCTAACGCTGCTGCGTTAGGTGAAGCTTGGAAGGGTGCGGGAAACAACGATGGTGAAGTTTCCTTTATTACACTTGGCACAGGTGTTGGTGGTGGCTTAGTATCAAATGGTCAGTTGATTCATGGTACAGCTGGTGCTGGTGGCGAAGTTGGACATGTTATTGTCGAACCAAATGGTTACTTATGCACATGTGGTAATAGAGGTTGCTTGGAGCAATATACTTCTGCCACAGGTGTTGTACACTTGGCGCAAGATTTTTCTGAAGAATATGTTGGAAGATCTAAGTTAAAGCAAATGATATCAAATGGTGACGAAGTGACGTCTAAAATTGTTTTTGATTTAGCAAAAGATGGTGACTTTTTGGCAAACAAGGTGATTGATAAGGTTGCCTACTATTTGGGTTATGCAACTGCAGCAATGTCAAATATTTTAAATCCGTCAGCCATAGTTATTGGTGGTGGTGTTGCAGCTGCTGGCGAATTTCTCCGCGCACGTGTAGAAAAGAATTGGCTTACATTTGCATTTCCAACTGTAAGAGAATCAACGCGTGTAAAATTAGCTGAATTAGGTAATGATGCTGGTGTTATTGGCGCAGCATCATTGGCTCGCATTGAAACATTAAATAAGTAAAATATATATTAAAAACAACCTAGTGGTTGTTTTTTTTACATACTTTTTAACAAATAACACTTTGTATACCAAAAAAAGGTATAATGTATAGTAATTGCTATTTAAAATATATAATGAAATCCACCTTTTTACGGAAAGAAGAAACAAAATGATTACTTTAAAATCACCAAGAGAAATTGAAGCAATGCGCCAGTCTGGTGCAATTATTGCTGGTATGCATCACATGTTACGTGATTTGATTAAGCCAGGGATTGATACCTGGGAAATTGAAACAAAGTCACGTGAATATATTGAAAGTCACGGCGGTGTACCTTTACAAGTTGGCTTTGAAGGATTCAAATATGCTACGACTATTAGTGTTAACAGCGAAGTGGCACATGGTTTGCCACGTAAAGGATTACACTTAAAGAATGGTGATTTGGTTAAAGTGGACACAGTAGTTGGCCTTAAAGGTGCTGTGTCTGATTCTGCTTGGTCATATGCGGTTGGTGAAGTGACACCGGAAATTCAAAAATTGATGGATGTCACTAAGAAGTCAATGTATTTAGGGATTGATCAAGCAATTATCGGAAATCGTATCGGTGATATTGGCCATGCGATCCAAGAATACACAGAAGTCGAACACAATTATGGTGATGTGCGACAATATATCGGTCATGGCGTGGGTCCAACAATGCATGAAGAACCACAAGTACCTCATTATGGGAAACCAAATCATGGTATTCGCCTACGTGAAGGTATGGTCATTACGATTGAACCGATGATTAACATTGGTGGTTGGGAAGTTGACACAGACGACACAGATGAGGACGGTTGGACGGTTCGAACAAGTGACGGATCATGGTCAGCGCAATATGAACATACACTGGCCATTACAAAAGATGGACCAAAAATATTAACAAGTCAAGATCCAGAATTTGACGCAAAATATTTGTAAAAGTGGGTTAGGAATTTGAAAATTAAGCCAAAACACAAATCATATTTAATTACTAAACGACTCATTGATGTGGTTTTTGCGTTACTTGGATTAATTGTACTATCACCAATATTTTTGATTGTATTTGTGATCTTAAAAATAGATAGTCCAAAATCACCGGCATTTTTTGAGCAACAACGGATTGGTAGAAACGGTGTACCGTTCAATATATATAAATTTCGATCAATGGTACCAAATGCTGAAGAAATGCTAAAGTCAAATACGGCATTGTATGAAAAATATGTTGCTAGTGGTTATAAATTACCAACTCAAGAAGATCCGCGTATTACAAAATTAGGTGTATTTTTACGTCGATCAACAATTGATGAATTACCTCAGTTTTGGAATATGTTAATTGGAGATATGAGTTTAGTAGGGCCACGACCAATTGTCGCTGAAGAGTTAAAAGAGTATGGTGATCAAAAAGATATTTTCTTGTCAGTACGACCAGGTGCCTTAGGTCTTTGGCAAGCTAGTGGTAGATCACTGATTGAATATCCAGAACGTACGCAAATAGAGTTAGAATATGTTGCAAATGCTGGATTTTTTTATGATATTAGTATTGTTTTTAGAAATGTTATCGCCATTTTTAAATCTAAAGGAGCTTATTAATTATGGTCTTTGGTATAAGTTATGGTTGATAAAATTAAAATTTTAGTTGCTGCTCATAAAGCGGCACCAATGCCAGAAATGAGAAATATTTATTTACCTGTACAGGTAGGCGCGACATTGTCAGAAAAAAAAATCGATAATTTTACACCTGATGATACTGGTAAAAATATTTCTGTCAAAAATCCGTACTTCAATGAATTAACAGCTTTATATTGGGCAAGATATAATCTTAATTCAGATGTTATCGGCTTGGTACATTATCGTCGATTTTTTTCATTTAATAAGAAGAAAAACTTAGATACAATTTTGACTGAATCTCAAATTCACCAATTGTTAACCAAGGCAGATGTCATTGTACCAAAAAAGAGACGATATTGGATTGAAAGTAGTCAATCCCATTATCGACATGCACATCACGGTAAGTCACTTGATGTATTACGAGAAGTGATTGCAACACGGCAGCCAGCGTATTTAGAGATTTATGACCAAAATATGGCACGTACTTGGGCACATATGTTTAATATGTTTATCATGAAACGTGCAGAATACGATGCGTATATTGATTGGCTATTTGATATTTTATTCGCAGTTGAAAAGCAATTGCAAAATGAAGTTGAGCATTGGGACATCTATGAAAAAAGAGTCTATGGTTTTTTGAGTGAACGTCTGCTAGACGTGTGGTTAGAAAAAAATCATGTGAAATATACTGAAGTACCGATTGTATTTATGGAAAATCAGCATTGGGTACGTAAAGGCACGAAGTTTTTGGCACGTAAAATTGGGTTTGGTCGTGTATAGTTTTTTGTTAATGGGGGGAATTGATGAAACGTTTAATAATTATTGTTCCGGCGTATAATGAAGAGGAGACATTATCCAAATCTTTGATGACGTTACAAAATGCTTTAAAAAGAATGATTGAACAGCAACGTATTTCAAAAGAAAGCCAAATAGTTGTTGTTAATGATGGGTCAAATGATGCTACATGGCCTATTGTAGAAAAATTTGCAAGCAACACACCATATATTTCAGGTATTAATTTTAGCCGTAATTTTGGCCACCAAAATGCTATTCTTGGGGGATTGACGGCAGCCCAAAATTATGGGGATATTTTTATCACAATTGATGCTGACCTACAAGATGATGTCGATGTTATGGTTAAGATGGTGGACGCCTATGATAAAGGTTATGATGTTGTATACGGTGCCAGGAATGACAGGGAAACAGATACGCGATTTAAAAGATGGACTGCGGAGACATTTTATCGTGTGATGGAAAAGATTGGTGTGGAAATGATACCAAATTCTGCGGATTATCGTTTAACATCACGACGTGTAGTAGATCACCTACTAACGTTTAAGGAACAAAATTTGTTTTTACGTGGTATTGTTCCAAAGATAGGATTTCCGAGCACCGTTGTCTATTACGCCCGCAAAGAAAGAGAATCAGGAAAGACAAAATACCCTTTTAGAAAGATGATCAGTTTTGCTTGGGATGGTATTACTTCATTTTCGATCGCGCCAATGCATGCTGTGTTGGCGATGGGTGTTATAACCACATTTATATCATTATGTATACTATTGTATACAGGATGGCAGTATTTAGCTGGACAAACTATTCAAGGATGGTCTTCATTGATGGTATCCATTTGGTTTCTTGGTGGCGTACAACTAATTGGAATATCAGTCATTGGAGAGTATATCGGGAAAATATTTAGTGAAACGAAATCACGACCACGGTTTATTATTCAAGACAATTTGTTGTCAGGTGATCAACATGAAGCGCAATAGTTTATGGTTAAAAATACCTTCGTTGCCTGTATTAATATTATGCATTGTCTGTGTACTGACAATTAGTTCATCACCCTTGTTTGTAACTAACCCCTGGGATGATAGTAACGCAATGTTGACAATGGGAAGATCAGTTCTACATGGTATGGTCCCTTATCAAGATATTATTGACCAGAGAGGTCCATTTTTATACGCAATATTTACGATTGGGGCGTTCATTAATCAAACAAGTTTCACTGGTGTATTTGTTCTACAGGTCATCAATGTGTTAATTATTTATCATTTATCATATAAAATTGTAAAGGATTTAACAGGTATTGTTGCAGTTACACGATGGTTAGCATTATTTGGACCTTTTGCACTGCTGGCTACAAGTTCATTTAGTTTAAGCGGTTCACCTGAAGAATTTGCTTTTACCTCAGTACTTTACTTACTATATGTTGTTAATCACAATCATCACAATATAGTGATAATTGATTTAAAAACTTTCTTTTTTTTGGGATTAAATCTTAGTTTGATTTTTTGGAACAAATATTCAATGGTTGGTGCTTTCTGCTTTTTTTTTATTTGGGTAGCGGGCACGTTTATTTACCAAAAGAAATTTATTAGGTTGCTAAAAGTCACACTTATTTCTTTAGTTGGCTTTTTCAGTTTTTCATGTTTAGTATTAGGGTATTTTTTCTATCATCATGCTATTCAAGAGATGATCCAGGTCTACTTTGTGCAAAACATGACATCATATGGTAAGACTGATCAATCCACTTTGATGCAAATATGGAAAATATTTGCATTGGTTGCTAAGGAGATACGTGGACACTATCTTGTAGTACTAGTCATAGTGGTTGGATGGTTCAAATCACTTTATGATAAAAAAGAAAACATCGTTCTAGAAATATTTATTTTTTTAGGAACAATCATTTTTGTTGCTTTACAACATTGGGTAATTAATTATTACAATTTGATTTGGATGCCTTTTTTTGCTATTGCGCTGATACGTATTCTGTCGTTTGAAAGCTCTCGATTAATTGATGATGGCAGAAGTGACATAGCAGTTAGTTTTATTATAACAACGGCCATTATAGTACTCCCTTTTGTCAATAATCAAGACTTGAATCGGTTAATTATTAATGGTGAGTCACAAGCGATTAGTGGAGAGCAATATCGAGCGCAGCCATTATTTGCCAAAATTATGAGGGAAAAATCGAATGGAAAGGGAAAACCCTCGATATTGATGATTAACAGTTTAGATAAGGGATTTTTCTTAGCATCACAAACACTGCCAAAAACAATTTATTGGCATAGGTTAAATATGTCCTATCAACAACTTCCTCAAATGTATCAATCATTTGAGAATGATATGCGTGGTAAAAAAGTTGATTATGTTATTGTAAAATTAAATTACAAACCAGCAAACAAACAAAAGTTAGCATATCAACAAATTAGTGATGCAGTTGATCAACATTTAAGGCAGCCATTACTTGAAAACTACAAAATTAAAGCGATTACGAAAAATAGTAATAGTGAATTTTTTATTTTATTGCATAAAAACAATTAACCTACCATTTTATAATCCACTCCAAAATCTCGGGTTGAAAAATGAAAAAGTAGATATGATATAATAGATTGGGTACTTTAATTAGTGCCCTTTTATTCGGTAGAATAACATCTCAATAGCAACAAAACATTAATTTGATACTTGTGCACGTAAAATTAAAATATGTTAGATATAATGGAGACATCATGGTAAATAAATTTAACACCAAAAATTATGATTACTTAGTGGTTGGTGCAGGACCTTTCGGTATGATTTTTGCTCATGAGGCAGCAAAACGCGGTAAAAAATCATTAATTGTTGAAAAAAGACCATACATCGCTGGTAATACACACACGCACGTAGAACATGGTATTACAGTGCATGATTTTGGGGCGCATATTTTTCATACTGATAATAAAGAAGTCTGGGATTATATTCGCCAATTTGCTAATTTTAATGGTTATCAGAATCAAGTTGTGGCGAACTATAAGGGCACATTATACAATTTACCATTTAATATGAACACGTTTTACCAGATGTGGGGTACCAAAACACCCGATGAGGCGCAAGCAAAAATTGATGAGCAAAAGAAATTAGCTCTGAAAGATTTGGGTGATCGTCAACCACGTAACTTAGAGGAACAAGCTATTTCTCTAATTGGTACGGATATCTATGAAAAACTAATCAAAGGTTACACGGAAAAGCAATGGGGCCGTAAGGCAACAGAACTACCTGCTTTTATAATAAAGCGCTTACCCGTGCGTTTTATTTATGACAATAATTATTTCAATCATCGTTATCAAGGTATTCCGGTTGGTGGTTATACACAAATATTTGAGCGTATGTTGGCTGAATCAAACGGTTTAGTTGATGTGTTAACAGATACAGACTTTTTTGATCACAAAGAAGACTTGTTAGCCGAATTCCCACGCATTTTGTATACAGGTATGATTGATCAGTTCTTTGATTACAAGTTTGGTGAATTAGAATATCGGTCATTACGTTTTGAGCACGAAGTGATAGCGTCAAATAACTATCAAGGTAATGCTGTTATCAATTATACGGATGCTGAAACACCATATACGCGTGTAATGGAGTGGAAACATTTAGATGGTTTGGCGGATGAAGGTAAGACGATTATTACAAAAGAATACCCACAAGAATGGGATCGTTCAAAAGAAGCCTACTATCCTGTCAATGACGATAAAAATACCAAAATTTACAAACAATATGCCCAAGAGGCGCGTCAAAAGCAAACGAATATTATTTTTGGTGGTCGACTAGGTAAGTATCGTTACTTTGATATGGATCAAGTATTCAATGATGCGTTTAATACAGTTCGTCAAGAATTTGATATTGATGCGAATTTTAATTTTGCACACGACAATATTCAATAATAATGCCCATTTGGGCGTACATAAAAGATTAGGATCTGAATATGATAAAAAAAACATCAAATAATCAACTGCAACAATCAAATATATTGTCAATTGTTGTACCTGTGCATAATGAAGAAGAAACAATTCAGATTTTTTATGATGCACTCTCAAATATAAAAAAGCAATTGACTGCTACCATTCATTATCACTTCATAGATGATGGTTCCACAGATAATACATTGAGTATATTGCGCCGTCTGTCTGAAAGTGACGAGAATGTTCACTATGTTAGTTTTTCTCGTAACTTTGGTAAGGAATCAGGACTTTATGCGGGTTTACAACAAGCTGATGGTCAGTATGTTGCTGTGATGGATGTTGATTTGCAAGATCCGCCTGAATTATTACCACAAATGTTACAAGATGTTCAGAGTGGTGAATATGACGCCGTCGGCACAAGACGTGCGAATCGCAAAGGTGAGGCTAAATTACGTTCGTGGTTTTCAGAGCAGTTCTATGTTTGGATAAATAAAATTAGTGATACACAATTAGTTGACGGTGCACGTGATTATCGTGTGATGACACGACAAATGGTAGATGCGATTTTATCCATGACTGAGAATCAAAGATTTAGTAAAGGAATTTTTAGTTGGGTTGGTTTTAAAACTAAGTATATTCCATTTGAAAATCGTGAACGTGTCGCTGGAAATACATCTTGGTCATTTTGGTCATTGTTGAAATATGCCGTTGAAGGGGTCGTTTCTTTTTCAACTGTACCACTTACGGTTATAACAGGCCTCGGTTTTACATCCTTTGGTTTATCATTGCTCAGTGCGGCTTTTATTATTATTAGGGCTATGGTAAATAATAATAGTGTTGCTGGTTGGCCATCGATGGTAACGATTATCTTATTTATTGGTGGTATACAGCTTCTTAGTTTGGGTGTCATTGGTCGCTACATTGCGGCAATTTTTTTAGAAACGAAACATCGACCTATTTATATTACGAGAGAAGAAAAATAATTTTAAAGGATGATTAATGATGAAACGAGTGATTACGTACGGCACGTTTGATATGCTACATTATGGCCATATCAATTTATTAAAGCGAGCAAAAGAAATGGGTGATTATCTCATTGTTGCGCTATCAACAGATGAGTTTAATTGGCATTCAAAACAAAAAAAGACTTATTTTTCATATGAAAAGCGAAAACAATTATTAGAAGCGATTCGCTATGTTGATTTAGTTATTCCAGAAGAATCATGGGATCAAAAAAAATCCGATGTAGCGCTATATAAAGTTGATACGTTTGTTATGGGAGATGACTGGGCAGGACAATTTGATTTTGTTCAAGAAGAAACTGATGCAAATGTTATCTATTTGGCACGTACACCTGAAATTTCTACGACACAAATTAAAAAAGATCTGAACACAAAAGATTTAACAACAGATCATCAATCTAAAGGCTATTAATTTATCACGTTAAACATTACAGTGAACAAAAAAGTCTTTTTTTGTTCGAACAAATTAACAAAGACTATCAATATTTAACGTCCTATAGACTCATAAAGAGGAATACAATGAAAAAAGTAACAGTGTCTGCCGTTCTAGTAACTTATAATCGTATTAATTTACTCAAACAATCAATTCAAAAAATTTTGAATCAGAATACTGAAGCCTTGAAACATCTTATCATTGTAGATGGCGCTAGTACTGATGGGACACAGGCATACTTAAAGACGTTGGTGGATGATAGAATAAGTACAGTCTATTTATCAAAAAATCTTGGTGGCGCAGGCGGATTTAATGCAGGAATACGGCAGTTTTATGAGAAAACAACTGATGATTTTGTTTGGGTTATGGATGATGATTCTATGCCTGAAGAAGATGCGTTAGAGAAATTGTTAGAGCCAATCTTTGCGGATCCTATGATTGGTTGGTGTGCGAGTAAGGTTGTGTGGACTGACAAACAATGGGCAAAAATGAATGTTCCTGGTCCAATAGATGGTGATAAAAAGCGTATCTTTGATGGTGGAGAAAACATACTTGCAATTAAACATGCCACATTCGTGTCAACTATTTTTAAACGTGAACTAGTCGAAAAAATAGGTTTGCCTCAAAAAGAGTATTTTATTTGGGGAGATGATATTGAATACACTGAACGGGCATCACGTGAGATGTCTGGTTATCTCGTTCGACGCTCAATTGTCGTTCATGCTAGCAAATATAATGCTAATCCCGGTGATATAGTTAGTGAAAAAACACAATCGCGTTTACCGCGATATTTGTATGAGTACCGTAATCGACTATTGACAGCTCGACGGCGGCAGTCGGTCATCAAATACATTAAAACATTAGGGCATACCGTACTTGATTTTTTAAAAACACTGATTTTACCCAGTGTGCAGTATCGACGACAAAAGCTGTCTCTCATTATCAAGGGAACAGTAAATGGGTTTAAGTTTAATCCGCCTATTGAATACCTTTAACACGTGATGTCGAGTAGATGCTCTGATAGAAATCTACATTATCGGCATTTTTTTTGATATAATGGGAATATGAAAATAGGAACAGTAAAAATTTGGCAAAAAGAACGTGGCTATGGCTACATAACTCCTGATGAAGGTGGCGATGATGTATTTGTTCACTTTAATGGCATTGATATGGACGGCTTTAAGTCGCTCAATCAAGGTGAGAAGGTAAACTATGTGCTTGTTCAAGGTTTTAAGAATTATCAAGCCGCGCAAGTACATCCAATTATGAAAAAAGCGGCTGATGTGTAATGGCTGAACGGGAAAAAATTATCAGTTCAAAAATTGTCTACGAAGGACCAATTTTTAGTGTGGAAACACAGGACGTTGTTTTATATAATGGTCGCCAATCCAAGCGCGACGTTGTTAGACATGTTCCAGCGATTGCAATTTTGCCTTTTGTCGATGACAATCACATCATTTTAGAAAAACAATATCGCGCAACCATTGGGGATTTTATTCTGGAAATACCAGCTGGTAAACTCGATGATCGAGATTTTGATCGACCTGAACATGCAGTTGAGCGTGAGCTCAATGAAGAATTACGTATGACTGCTGGGTCAATTAAACGAGTGGTTGGTTTTTTTGAGACAGTTGGGTTTTCTGATGCTTATATGCACATCTTCATTGCGAAAAATCTTAAACCAGTAGAGGTAGAAGAACAGTTACCACGTGATTTGGGTGAATCATTAGATCTCATAACAGTATCATTTGATGAAATGAAGTCTTTATTCGACGAAGGTAAGCTTAACGATCAAAAAACAGTTCTAGCTTTTTTGTATTGGTCATATTTGAGAGGTTAGTATGTCTGAGGAATTATCACGTCGCGCAGCAAAAAAAGCTCAAAAAGAGCGCGAAAAAGAACGTAATCGTGTTGAAAAAAATTATGCGAAGTTACATCCACAACAAGTAACCATCGTGGCACCAGAAACACGTGAAGAAATGCGATTGACACGTAAGGGGCGTTACGAGCTTGGATCGGATGGCAAATTAACAGCAGTAGGTAAGTCAAAGCGGCTTACCCATCGTTATAATTTATTAATTGGGATGCTATTATTACTGATTGTGGCGACTTACGTATTTTTTTTCGTTGTTAATTAGTTTTGCAAACGTGAAGAAATATCAGCAGTGCTAAATTGAAAGGAGATATGTTAGTGAATTTTAGTTATTAGATACGCTAGTTTTGTTCAAATGTGACAGACAATCGTTTTCTAAATAAGATGATAAAAATTTGTTAGCAATTACATTATGAAAATTGGAATTATTACGCCAATGGCGGAAGAAAAAGTTGCTTTAATTGCTGCTTTGGAGAACACAGTTACAAAGCAACATGGCGGCACTGAAATTACAACTGGTCAATACAAGGGGCACGAAGTTATTTTAACTGAATCAGGTATTGGTAAAGTTGCTGCTGCGGCAGCAACAACAGTTATGATTGATAACTTCACACCTGATTTAGTTGTTAATACTGGTTCTGCAGGTGCACTAGATCCTGATTTAAAAATTGGGGATGAGGTAATTGGAACACGTGTTGCTTATTCTGATGTTGACGTTACCGCTTTTGGTTATGAGTTTGGTCAACTACCTAATAGACCCTTATATTATGAAGCTGATAAGCAGGTAATAGAAGATTTTAAACAGCTAACAAAAGTACGAGAAGGATTGATTGTTTCAGGCGATCAATTTGTCCAAGCTGATGCCAAAAAAGCAATCTTATTGCATTTTCCTGATGCATTACTTGCTGAAATGGAAGCAGCGGCAGTTGCGCAAGTAGCGTACCAATTCAATACACCATTCATTGTTTTACGTGGCGTATCAGACTTAGCAGATGGTGATTCTGATGTTGACTTCGATGAGTATGTGGTTGCAGCTGGAAAAGCTTCAGCTAAGTTGCTTCTATCATATCTGGATAGTAAGTCATAATGCGGGCCGCAATTGCGGCTTTTTTGTATCGTTTCAGTTGGCAAAATAACAGAATTTAGTTAAGGATTAAATAATGATCGCAATATATAATTTAAAAGCGTTTGGTGACATTCTGATGATTGTTTTAGCACCTAATGCAGACAAACAAAACGTTACAACAGTCGGCCAAGTAACACGCATTCAAAATGCTGACACAAACGAAACTACAGGATTTAATATTTCTGGCGTTGGTAAAGACCTAGACCTGAGTGCGCAAAATGGACAAGTTTATTTAAATAGTAGCCAGATTAATATAATTAATAATGTTATTAATGCTGCCCAATTTGACGACGTTTTGACTGAACAACCATCAAAATTAGTGGTTGGGCGTGTTAAAAATATGGTTGGGCACCCTGATTCCGACCATTTGTTTGTTACACAAACTGAAGTAAATGATGGTAAACTATTACAAATTGTTTCTGGTTCGCCAAATATGAGAGAAAACATTAAAGTTGTTGTTGCACAACCTGGGACAATGATGCCGTCAGGCGCGATAATTTGGGATGGTGCATTACGCGGTGTTGCTTCGAGTGGCATGATCGTTTCAGGACGTGAATTGGGCTTACCGCAGGCACCTGAAAAACCTGGTGCACTGGTCTTACCAGAAGATTTTGGTGAAATTGGACAGCCATTTGATTTTCAAAAGGCGCAAGATTTATACGTCAAGGGACTAGTAGATATTAATTATTAAAATGTTAGTACAAGATAAATTGAAAAATAAACCACGTATTTATCGTATGTTAAATGATGAGAATACGAAATACAAAAATTTGATTTTTGAGTTACGTAAAGGTGAGTTACAATACTTTACTTTTATAAATGAGGGGAAATAATGTCTAAAACATATTATTTTATTGGTATTAAAGGAACTGGCATGGGGCCATTGGCTCAAATTTTACACGACCAAGGAAATACTGTGCTTGGTTCAGATATTGATAATTATACTTATACGCAGGCGCCACTAGAAGCGGCTGGCATTAAAATACTACCTTTTTCTGAAAAAAATGTTGATGATTATCGCGATGCTATTTTTGTGCGTGGGAATGCATTTTCTGATGATCAAGTTGAGGTTGCTCGTGCGTTAAAGTTGCAGGTTACAATGATTTCTTATCCTGATGCGGTTCAAGAACAAATTATGCAAACAACTTCAATTGCTGTTGCCGGAGCTCATGGTAAAACTTCTACTACAGGACTGCTAGCGCATGTATTAAAAAACATTGCCCCAACTTCTTATTTAATTGGGGATGGTACAGGCCGTGGCGTACCTAACTCGCAGTTTTTTGTTGTTGAAGCTGATGAATATCGCCGTCATTTTAAGGATTATGCACCAGATTACGCTATTTTAACCAATATTGATTTTGATCATCCTGATTATTATAAAGGCATTGAAGATGTAACAAATGCATTTTCTGATTTTGCTAATCATGTAAAAAAAGCTATTTTTGCTTGGGGAGACGACGTTCATTTACGTGCCTTAAAACCTCAAGCAGATGTTTATTATTATGGTACTAATCCTGAAAAAGATGATTTTGTTGCAACAAATATTCGCAAGTCAACTCAAGGATCACATTTTAATGTAGTTTTCCGTGGCGAAACGCTAGGAGAATTTTCGGTCCCACTATTTGGACAACATAGTATTTTAAATGCGTTAGCTGTTATTGCAGTGGCTTATATAGAAAAAGTGGATTTAGACTTAATTCGTGAGTATCTAATGACTTATCAGGGCGTTAAACGACGCTTTAGTGAAAAGCAAATTGCTGATATTACAGTAATTGATGATTATGCTCATCATCCAACAGAAATTGATGCGACGCTTGATGCTGCTCGTCAAAAATATCCAAACAAGCAAATCATCGCAATATTCCAACCACATACCTATTCACGTGTTATTGCGTACAAGGATGAATTTGCTAAAAGCTTAGAAGCAGCAGATAAAGTTTATTTAGCAAATATTTTTGGTTCTGCTCGCGAGAAGGCTGGTGCAGTTACTTCTGCCGAAATTGGTGATGAGATTAGTAAATTTGGTGGTATTATCGAAGAAGATAACATGAGTTTGTTAATGCCATATGAAAATGCCGTGATGGTGTTTATGGGAGCCGGTGATATTGAAAAGTATGAATTTGCTTATGAAAAATTGCTGGGACAATTGCGAACTGATTTACAGTAATTATATTTTTTAAGTGTTATATTAACAACATTGTTTTAATATATTTTTAATGTACTCTCTGGTATAATTAACTATAACCAGAGATGGTAACTGGAGTGATGTTGTAACATACTCGAAGAAACAACTGGGGAATAAATGTAATGCGAGGAGACTCAAATGGATAATTTTAATATTAATACGCGTCGTGATGTGACGGGTATGGATGAAGGCATGCGTGCCTTTTTCAAGCAAACATATAGTTTTATGGGAATTGCTGTATTGGTGACGGCAATAACAGGATTTATTGTAAAACAGTTTTTCTTGCCACAAATTGTTAGTTTAATTGCCGGTAATTTTATTGGCGCACTGGCCCTCATTGGTATTCAACTTCTAATTATAACAATGATTAGTCGTGCAACATTTAAAAACCCAGCAAGGGCATTTGGATTGTTGATGGCTTTTGCAGTTGTTGAAGGGTTAACTCTTGGGTTACTCTTAGCAATTTATACTGGTGCTTCAGTCGCAATGGCGTTTGTATCAGCTGCCGCTGTTTTCGGTGCAATGGCAGCATATGGCACATTTACGAAGCGTGATTTGACTGGTTTGGGATCAATACTTTTTGGATTGCTAATTGGTTTGTTGGTTGCAATGATTGTGAATTTGATATTCTATAATGGGATTGTTTCCTTGTTAGTTTCAGTTGCAAGTGTGTTTGTATTCTCATTATATACAGCTTATGATAATCAAAATTTGAAGCTAATGTACAGTCAATTTGCAGGTCAAGCAGATACGACAGGATTAGCAGTAAACGGTGCCTTGCGTTTGTATCTTGATTTCATCAACTTGTTCTTTGCTCTTATCAGAATTTTTGGTGTTACCGGTGGAACAAGAGATTAAGTTTTGAATATAGTTAAATTTAACAGCCTCAGGGCTGTTTTTTTGTTACACTAGAAGATAGATAAAGGACTATAAAATGACAAAAAAACTACTTTTAATTGATGGTAATTCACTTGCGTTTCGGGCTTTTTATGCGATGTATAATCAGCTTGACCGTATGATTTCACATAAAGGATTGCACACAAACGCGTTGGTCGCGTTCAATAATTTTTTGGACAAAATTGTTGAGCCAATGCAACCTGATTTAGCTTTAGTAGCTTGGGATGCAGCCTCTGGAAAAGATACATTTCGTGGTAATTTGTATCCTGAATACAAAGATGGTCGATCAAAAGCACCGGCTGAGTTTGTAGAGCAATTCCCATATTTACGTGAAATGGTGGCGTTACACGGTTTACGAAATTATGAGCAGGCAGGTCTGGAAGCAGATGATATTATTGGCACATTTTCTCGGCTTGGTGAACAAGCGGGATATAACGTCATAATTGTAACAGGGGATCAAGATTTAACACAGTTAGCCACGGAAAATATCACGGTAAATGTTACAAAAAAAGGTGTTACAGAAATCGAACGTTACACGCCAGAGTATATTATGGAAAAGTTTGGGATCACACCTTTGCAAATTATTGAAAAAAAGGCGTTGACTGGGGATACCTCAGACAACTACCCAGGAGTTACTAAAGTTGGTGAAAAAACCGCTTTAAAATTGCTAGCAGAGTATCATGATATTCATAATTTGTATGAAAATATTGCAGATATGAAACAATCGAAAATGAAAGATAATTTGATAAATGACCGTCAATCAGCTTTTCGTGCGAAACAATTAGCGACCATTTTAACTGAGGCTACGTTAGATTTACCACTTGAAGAAATAGAATTTCGTGGTATTGATTTTGATAAACTAGTGACGTTTTATGAAGAATTAGATTTTAAGCAGCAACTTGCTAAAATTAAGGCACTGCAAAAGTCAGGACAAATTGCTGGTAACCAGAATACAGATGAAAAGTCTATTAATGTGGTTACGCTTCAGGAAGAAAATTTGCAGGCAGTCTCTATGTTGAGTGGCAAAATCGCAATTCATATTGAGGTTGCTGGTCCAAATTATCATAATGATGCCATGATCGGTTTTGTTATTGGTAACCAAACAACAGGCTATTATGGCAGTCGTGACTTAACTTTGTTACAAAAACCAGAATTAAAAGCAGTGATTGAGAATGAATCAATTACTAAAAATGTGTTTAACTTAAAGGCTCAAATTATTTTGTTTAAACGTCTTGGGTTAGATTTAAAGGGTACAAAGTTTGATTTTTTGTTAGCTGCCTATTTGCTTGATACAACTGATAATGATAACGAGTTGTCAACATTGGCACAACGTTTTGACTTTTACTTACTACCTGATGAAGAAGTTTACGGTAAAGGTGCAAAGTTTGCAATACCTGAAGATACTGCACGTGTGTTGGTACATTTGGCACACAAGGCTGATCTTTTAATGCAACTTGAAGAACCTGCTTTTGATGCACTACAAGCACATGAACAGACACACTTATATACAGAAATAGAGTTTCCTTTAGCAAAAGTACTCGCTGAAATGGAATTTAGAGGTATCAAAATTAATCAGCAGCGGTTACGTGATATCGGGGATGATTTAGAGGAGAAAATTCATACTCTAGAGGCTGCTATCTACACTGAGGCTGGGGAGCAGTTTAATATTAATTCTCCAAAACAATTGGGTGTCCTTCTTTTTGAAAAAATGGGATTACCAGTGATTAAGCGAACAAAGACAGGTTATTCTACGGCTGTTGATGTTTTAGAGAAACTGGCATCGCAGGCACCAATAGTTGATTATATTTTGCAGTATCGGCAATTAGCTAAATTAAAATCAACCTATATTGAAGGTTTATTAGCAGTGGTTCACGAAAAAGATAGTAAAATTCACACACGTTATTTACAAACTTTAACGCAAACTGGCAGACTATCTTCTGTTGATCCAAATTTACAAAATATTCCAATGCGTACCGAAGCAGGTCGACAAATTCGTACAGCTTTTGTACCAAGTCAACCCAATTGGCAAATATTTGGAGCGGATTATTCGCAAATTGAACTTCGAGTTTTAGCTCACATGACTGGTGACGCAAATATGCAAAGGGCATTTTTGAATGGTGAAGATATTCATGCAGAAACTGCTCGTGCAGTTTTTGGATTGGATAATGATGGTGTCGTTGATCCATTAATGCGTCGTACTGCAAAAGCTGTTAATTTTGGTATTGTCTACGGTATTTCTGACTTTGGATTAGCAAACAATTTAGGTATTTCAAGGGCTGAAGCAAAGCGTTTTATTGAAACATATTTTAAGGAATTTCCTCAAATTCATGAGTGGATGTCAAAAATTAAAGAAACAGCGCACGAAAAAGGATATGTTGAAACAATTGCTAAGCGTCGCCGCTATCTACCAGATATAGGCTCAAAAAATTTTAATTTGCGTAGCTTTGCAGAACGGACTGCAATGAATTCACCAATTCAAGGATCAGCAGCAGATATTATAAAAATAGCCATGATTAAAGTAGCTGATGCTATAAAAAATAACAATATGAAAGCACGTATGTTACTACAAGTTCACGATGAATTAATATTTGAAGCACCAATTGACGAGATTGAGGAACTGACTGAATTAGTGACTACTGTAATGGACTCAGCTGTGGTTTTGGATGTACCTATGCGTGTTGAAAGTCATTACGGTAATACATGGTATGATGCTAAATAAATGTTATTTTTAAAATAATCAAGTGCATATCACCTCCATGTCATAAAACCTAACACATATTCGCAAAACTGTTAAATATCAATTAAAATAAAAGTATGTTAGCGGAGGTTGTGAAATGAGCGAACGTGAACTGAGAAGAAATTTAGCGATCTTACCCATTGGCACAGTTCGTGAGCTTACATTATTAACGGATCGTCAGATTCGTTATTATGAGCAACATCAACTGGTCAATCCTGCGCGTGGTAATGGCGGACAACGCCGCTTTTCATTAAATGATATTGATCGTTTACTTGAAATTAAAGACTTTTTAGATGCAGGGGATTCGATAAAAGATATTCAGGAAATTTTCGCAAAACAACATCGTAAAGCAGTTGGAAAACAGGATTCGGATTCAGCACTACGACGATCATTACAGAAAGAATTTGCTCAAATTGGTCGTTTCAGTCGTTGATCAAAGTAGTGGATGTCTTACAGGTTTTATAAAAAGAAGGGGAACTCATGGCACGAAAGTCATATACTAAAGAAGAAATCAACCAAATTGTTGTGGATGAAAATGTCGAATTTATTCGCGTGACATTCACAGATGTTCTTGGTGCAATTAAGAATGTGGAAGTACCAACGTCACAGTTGGATAAACTACTAAATAATAATTTGATGTTTGACGGCTCATCTATTGAAGGATTTGTTCGTATCAATGAATCAGATATGTATTTGTATCCTGACTTATCAACGTTTATGATTTTCCCATGGGCAACAGATGCGCATGGCGGAAAAGTTGCCCGGTTAATTGCTGACGTATATACATCAGATCGTGAGCCATTTGCTGGTGATCCGCGTCATGCATTACGTCAAGTTTTGGATCAAGCTAAAGAAGCTGGATTTTCAGCATTTAATGTAGGTACAGAACCTGAATTCTTCCTTTTCAAGTTAGATGCCAATGGTAATCCAACAACTGAGTTGAATGACAAGGGTGGCTATTTTGATTTGGCACCTCACGATAAAGGTGAAAACGTTCGTCGTGAAATTGTTCTAACATTAGAAAAAATGGGATTCGAAATTGAAGCCGCTCACCATGAGGTTGCCGAAGGGCAACATGAAGTTGATTTCAAGTATGCATCTGCCTTGGAAGCTGCCGATAATATTCAGACTTTTAAGTTGGTCGTTAAAACGATCGCACGTAAAAATGGTTATTATGCAACGTTTATGCCAAAACCAGTAGCTGGTATTAATGGTTCAGGTATGCATACAAATATGTCTTTGTTCCGTGATTCGGAAAATGCTTTTGAAGATACATCTGATGAAATGGGATTGTCAAAGACAGCTTATAATTTTTTGGGTGGTCTATTGTCACATGCAACAGCATTTACAGCATTAGCAAACCCAACAGTTAATTCGTATAAGCGATTGACTCCTGGATTTGAGGCACCGGTTTATGTTGCATGGTCTGCATCAAATCGCTCACCAATGGTTCGTGTCCCAGCTTCTCGGGGTAAGTCAACACGTTTAGAATTACGATCAGTTGACCCAACAGCTAACCCATATACAACTTTAGCTGCGATTTTGGCCTCTGGCTTGGATGGTATTAAAAATGAGCTTGAGCCGTTAGCATCAGTTGACAAAAACATTTATCTCATGGATGAAACTGAACGCACAAAAGCTGGTATTACTGATTTGCCTGATACGCTACTTGATGCGGTTCGCGAGTTAGCCATTGATGATACAATTACGTCAGCAATTGGGAATCACATTGTTGATAAATTTATTGAAGCCAAAAAAATTGAGTATACATCATATCGTCAGTTTGTTTCAAAATGGGAAACAGATGCATATTTTGAAAACTATTAATCACTAAATCAACAACACTAATTAATCAAATATGATAGTTCACTAAAAGCCACGACATTTTGTAGCTTTTTTGTTATGATAAGGGGAGTATTTTATTTGCTTTAGGAGTATTGTTGATATGAAAAAAATTACAATTAATTGGCGTAAGGTTTTATTAATTGCCGCCGTATTTCTTGCAAGCACTGTGATTCAAGTGTTAGCATTGAATGCATTTTTAATTCCTAATAAAGTTTTTTCCAGTGGCTTTAATGGTATAGCTCAGCTATTATCTATATTGTTTGAAAATGTATTCCACATTGGCTTGCAGCCTGGAATGTTTCTGATGATTTTCAATATTCCTATTGGAATTATTGGTTGGAAACTCATTGGTGGTCGATTTACTATTTTGAGCTTTTTGAATGCCATTACCGTATCAATTGTTCAAATTGTAGCGCCCACACAGGCATTAACGACAGAACCGTTATTAGCATCCTTATTTGGTGGTTTGTTGTTGGGTGTTTCAATCGGCTTAGCGTTACGTTATGGTTTTTCAACCGGTGGTATGGATATTGTTGCTATGGTTGTCCAAAAGCGTACCGGAAGATCAATCGGTGCCCTGATGAATGGTATTAATTTCATAGTTGTAATTATTGCCGGTACATTTATTGGTTGGCAAAATGCGTTATTTACGTTGATTGGTATTTATGCTACGGGTCGTGCGATTGATGCACTTTATACAGGCTATCAAAAGCTTACAGCTTTGATTGTTACATCAAATGGTGATGACGTCGTGGAGGCGTTACATAGAGATTTAATCAGAGGTATTACAATTTTACCGTCAAAGGGTGCGTATACAAAACGCGATTCAAGTACACTAATGATGGTATTATCACGCTATGAATTGGTTGAAATGCAAGAAATTGTTCATCGAACAGATCCAAAAGCATTTATCAACCTATTAAGTACGGTAAGCGTCTCAGGAGAATTTTTCGATGCAGATCGACAATTACAAATGAGACATGCTGTTGCAGTGCCAAAACTTGAAACAATTGAAGCACAAATTGAAGCTGAAAAGCAATTAGAATCACAGCTTGATAAGTTAGAAGATGATGACACACTAAGTAGTCAGGAAGAGAGAAAGTAAAAATGCCTATTGTACAAGTCGAATTATTAGAAGGTCGAACACACGAACAACTTGCTAAACTGGTCAAGGATATCACTGATGTCATTGTGACAGATGCAGGTGCATCACGTGACGCTGTCCACGTAATATTGCGTGAGATGCCAAAGGATCACTACGCAGTTGGTGGTGTTTTAAACAGTGATAAGTAATAGTAATTAATAGACGTATAAAAAAGGCACTAACTTCTGTTATAAAACAGAGGTTGGTGCCTTTTTTAGAGTAATGGTGTTGAATCACGAACGACTAATTTACCATCAATGACGATGCGTTCAACTTTTCCTGTATTTTTCTGGCGAATTTTTTGAAATAAGTGATAAAGTTGTTTGCCAGTTTCAAAATAACTAAATTCAAAGCTAGTCAGGTTTGGTGAAACTGTCTCGCTAAAAAACGATTGTCCAAACCCAATATATCTTGGATGTTGGTGTAAACTGAAAGCAGATTGCATCGCACCAACGACAACGCGATCCGTTGCCCCGATAATCAAGTCAAAATTTTCATTAGTCATAATTTCACGTGTCGCTTGTTTAGCAACGTCCATTTTGAAACCAGTGATAATCTCTTTGTGTGGTATGTTTTTTAAAGCTGAACGAATGCCAACAAAGCGATCATGTCCAACAGCATAATCTAACGTAGAATCAATTGTCAGTAGTAAAACGTTTTTGGGTGTTAATTCGTGAATGTAGTTGCCAACTGTGTAGCCAGCCTCAAGATCATTCATAATGACACGGTTGAATCCTGGTTCATCTTGTCCTTGAATAACAATTGGTAATTTAGAATCAGCGAGTACTGATCGAATTTCATCTGTCAAGTTAGCAGTGAGTATAATAAGGCCGCTGACATTTTGTGATTGTAATTTTTCAATCGCAGCTAATTCACGTTGTGCATCTTGATAGACATTTATAATTAGGAAAGTATCGTCTTGATTTGCTTCATCAAGTCCTCGTAGCATATCAGATTGTGCAATTGAATCAAGTCTTGGCACGATGACACCAATTGTATGATTAGTTTGTTGTTTTAAACTTTGTGCAAATATATTGGGGGTGTAATTGTATTCATCAACAATGGCATCAATTTTTTGACGTGTATGCACGCTAACTGAGCCACCATTAAGGTAACGAGAGACCGTGCTTTTGGCGACATTAGCAATTCTAGCTATGTCATCAATTGTAACTTTTTTATTCATACTTTTAATAATAACAGAAAATGTCAAAAGAAGTTGTTATATGTTTTCAAAAAACGCTTGCAATTAATATTGTAAGCGGTTACAATAAGAGTGTTAATAAAGAACCGGTTCCACAATAACGACAATCTATTGAAAAATTAGATAGTCTCTCTCGTTTATTAGGAAGAGTAGGAAAAGACAATGAAGTATAATGAAGTAGCAAGACGAGTTAATGATGCGGTTGGTAAAGAAAACATTATCGCTGCAGCCCATTGTGCCACGCGCTTACGTTTGGTTGTTAAAGACGTCAAAAAAATTAACCAAGCTGCATTAGATGATGATCCAGATATTAAAGGAACATTTAATGCCAATGGCCAATATCAAATTATTGTTGGGCCTGGTGATGTTGATGGCGTGTATGATGAATTTGTTAAGTTAACAGGCGCAAAACAAGCATCAACAGATGATTTGAAGAAAATCGCAGCGGAATCAGGCAAAAAAAATCCTGTGATGGATTTGATTAAGGTGCTTTCAGATATATTCGTGCCATTAATTCCTGCTTTAGTTGCCGGTGGTCTTTTGATGGCATTGAATAACATTTTGACAGGTGAGGGGATGTTTGGTACAAACTCACAGTCTCTTGTACAAATGTTCCCTCAGATTACTGGCTTGTCACAGATGATTAATCTAATGGCATCTGCACCATTTGCCTTTCTCCCAATCTTGATTGGATTTACAGCAACACGTCGTTTTGGTGGTAGTGAAATTTTGGGTGCTGCCGCTGGTATGATGTTAGTCATGCCAAATTTGATCAATGGTTATGCCGTTTCAGAAGCAGTGGCTACTGGTAAAATGCCAACATGGGATTTGTTCGGACTATCTGTTGCGCAAGCAGGTTATCAAGGTCAAGTTTTGCCAGTTATTGGTGTGGCATTTATCTTGGCAACACTGGAAAAGTTCTTTCATAAGCATTTGAAAGGTGCCATTGATTTCACATTCACACCTATGTTAGCAATGTTGCTCACAGGTTTTGTCACTTTCATCGTCGTTGGACCAGCTCTACGTATTGTTTCAAACGGCATGACTGATGGTTTGACATGGTTAGTTACAACACTAGGTTTTGTTGGTTATGGTGTCTTTGGTTCATTCTATTCAGCAATTGTTATCACTGGATTACATCAGAGTTTCCCCGCTATTGAGACGCAATTGTTAGCCAATATTGCTAAAACAGGCGGTGACTTTATTTTCCCAATCGCTGCCGCTGCAAACGTAGCACAAGGTGCTGCTACTCTTGCAATATACTTTTTGGCAAAAGGCAACACTAAGTTACGTGCATTGGCTTCATCAGCTGGTGCTTCTGCAATGCTTGGTATTACCGAACCAGCGCTATTCGGAGTCAATTTGAAATATAAGTTCCCCTTCTTTATTGCCTTGGGTTCATCAGGTATCGCTAGTTTGGTAATGGGATTGTTCCATGTCATGTCTTCTTCACTTGGACCTGCTGGATTAATTGGTTTCATTGCCATTCCAGCAAATAAGTGGTTTGGATTCTTTGTTGCCATTGCCATTAGTTTTGCCTTAGCATTTATTGGTACACTAGTATATGGTCGTTCACATATGCCAGTAACTGAAAATAATGTTAACGTCGATAACAGCAAAGATGTTGTGACACCACACGCTGACGGATTTGGTATCAGTGCACCAGTTGAAGGGCAGTTAATTGATATTGCAACAGTGAATGACCCTGTATTTTCCGGTGGTATGATGGGGAAAGGCGTTGCTATTGAACCGACTGGGAACCAAATTTTTGCACCAGCAGATGGTGAAATTACGGTTGCCTATGCTACAAAACATGCATATGGTTTGCAAACAAACGATGGTGTGGAAGTATTGATTCATGTCGGTATTGATACAGTTAATTTGGATGGTAAAGGGTTTGAAAGTTTTGTTACCCAAGGCCAACAAGTTAAAAAAGGTGATTTACTAGGAAGTTTTGATAAAAAAGTTATTGCAGAAGCTGGCTATCCTGTAACAACCATGGTGGTTGTTACGAATACAAATAGTTATGAGGATGTTGCTTTAGATGTAGAATATGGGACTACAGTATTGTCAGATGATGTTATTATGACAGCTGTACCTCAAGCAAGTTTTGAAAATGAAACTGTCGCACAAGCGTAAGGAGAATTAATGTTAGTTACAAATGATCAGGTTGCTTTTGAAAAATATCATTTATATCCAACAACAGGATTACTTAATGACCCCAATGGTTTAGTATTCTTTAAAGGGCAATACCATGTATTTTATCAATGGAATCCATATGATTGTAATCACAAGTACAAGGAATGGGGACATTTCGTTTCAGATGATTTAAAAACATGGCAACGTGTTGAAACAGCATTAAAGCCATCTCTTGATAATTTGGATAGTGCGGGTATTTATTCAGGTGCTGCCTTTGTAAGTAATGAGCGACTGTATGTTTTTTATACAGGGAACGTGCGTGATAAAGATGGACATAGTGTTAAGTCATCTCAGATGTGGGCAGTGAGCGATGACGGCATTCATTTTGAAAAACTGGGCGAATTATTTCCACATCCAGAAGGTTTTACAAAAGACGTACGTGATCCGATGGTCTGGCAAGGGAAAAATGGCCATTATTTCTTAATTTTAGGTGCGCAACATACTGATAAAATTGGGGATATTATTGTCTACGAGTCAGTTGACTTTAAGACGTGGGATTACCGCGGTTCGTTACTTGGAGAGCAACTACCGGATGTACGTGGTTATATGTTGGAATGCCCAGGTTTTATTGAAGTGGACGGTAAACAGATTTTGATGTTTTCGCCACAAGGGTTATCAGCGGATCCACTCAAGCATCAATACGAAAATATTCATAACACTGGTTATGTTATTGGTCATTTTGATGAATCAGCCGCACGCTTTATAGTAGAAACAAAGTTTAAAGAAGTTGACCAAGGCTTTGAATTCTACGCACCACAAACAATGATCGCACCAGATGGTCGTCGCATTATGTGGGGGTGGGCTGGTATGATGACACCTGAACGTGAAAAAGCAGTACCAACTATTAAGGAAAAACAATGGGTGCATGTGTTGAGCTTACCACGTGAATTACATGTTAATTCAAGTAATGAACTCATTCAAAAACCAATTACGGAAGTTATCGAAACGACTAATTTAGAAGTTTTTGATGGTGTTGATGTTGGTCAATATCGCATTCCCACTAGTGATGATTGGTTAATTAAATTTGGTGAACATGCAATTTTGAAAAGGCGTGGCAATGTCTTAGTATTTGAACGACGTCAGTGGGATTCTGGTCAAGTCGAGACACGTCAGTTTTCCGGAAACTTGGATAATTTGCTTTTAGTTGTTGATAATGATGTGATTGAGGCTTATACTGATGATGGCTTACATGTCATGACTAATAGATGGTTTTAAAGAATTTTAGGCAGTAGACAAAAATGATACCAAATAATAAAGCGACCTCCAAACATCTAATGTTTGGAGGTCGCTTTATAATGGAAACTATTTGATGTCTTTCTTTTGATGAACTGTTTTTAATGCTTGTAGTGCCAAGTGATGTGCGCCAAGATTTTCTTTTTCAGGTAACCATTGACTCATGACAAGGGGGAAACCATTTAATAATTGCATGATTTCGTCAACGTATTTTTGATAATGTTTAGCGTAATTTTTATGCATAGCATCAATCAATATTTGTGAATCACTGTATAATTGTATGATGTCATGTGAGGGAGGTAATTGCTGTAGTGCCCATATCGTAGCGCGAAATTCGGCTTCATGATTATCTTTGGTGTTTACAATATGTGTTTTGAGTTGTGCTTGTTTTTTATTAATGATAATGACAGCACCAGCAGCACTTTGTCCAGTAATGACATCACGAGCAGCATCAATATATATTGTAATCATAGTAGATTCCTTAATTTTTACAGTTCTCAGTAGGTGTGTAATTTACATTTTAAGTTAAGAGGCTATATTAAAGTATACGTTGTTTTCTGAGAAAAGTTATTAAAATACAATCAAAATACATGGTAAAATAGAAAGTGGTTGACGCACGAGTTGTGTAGCAAGTAAATTTTATTTAAACAGAACAGAGGCAAAAAATGATACCCAAAAGAGGATTTTTCCAACCTTTAGATATTACAGGACAAATTGGTTGGCTATGGTGGCTGATATTGCTTATGGTCGGCGTGATATTATGGAGTGAAGTGGCTTTCAAAATTGAATTGATACCGATCGCTTATATTCTAGTCATATTGGTTCTTGGTGTGTTTATTATATCACGTCGTCGCATTTACGTCGCAGGATCCAAATTATTTTTAGGACGCTTATTTGTATCGGATTATGAAAAAATTTCCCTTATGACGATGGATAATTGGCGTTTGGATGGACATGTGTTATCATTCATGCGTGCTGGACGGTATCGAAAGTATTGGCTGAGTCAAAACGTTGCAAATCAAATTAAGGAATATATGAATACTCATGACGGAACAAATAATTATTAATATAACCGACCAATCTGGTCGCGTAGATGCAATTTTGGCAAAAGAAAAGTTACCATATTCGCGCACCATATTAAGTAATTGGTTACAAACAGGGCATGTTTTAGTCAATGGTAATAAGGTTAAACGAGCTTATAAAGTAACTACTGGTGATCAAATTAGCATTATACCTCCCGAGTTGGTAACCACTGAAATTGTGGCAGAAGATATACCACTTGATATAGTTTATGAAGACAATGATGTTCTGGTCGTCAATAAGCCACAAGGAATGGTTGTTCATCCAGCAGCAGGACATGCTTCAGGAACACTAGTTAATGCTTTAATATTTCATGCACCCTTGTCAACGATTAATGGGGAATTCCGACCGGGAATAGTTCATCGTATTGATCGTGATACCAGTGGACTACTCATGGTAGCTAAAAATGATCAGGCGCATCAAATACTATCCGCACAACTCAAAGAGCATAAAAACGATCGCATTTACTATGCTTTAGTTCGTGGAGAATTTGTTGAAGATTCAGGAACGATTGATGCACCTATTGGACGACACAAGGTCGACAGAAAGAAGCAAGCTGTGCAAGAAGGCGGTCGAAATGCGGTAACTCATTTTGAAGTGATTAAGCGATATGTGGGTTATACATTATTGAAAGTGAGTTTGGAGACAGGACGGACACATCAAATTCGTGTTCATATGACATACATCGGACACCCAATTGTTGGCGATCCGGTTTATGGTTCTGCTCAAAAATTACCTGGTGTTGATTTAGTGGGACAAATGTTACATGCCAAAACATTATCATTAACGCAGCCAACCACTGGAGAAAAATTAGTGTTTGATAGCAATTTACCAGATTATTTTGAAGCAGCTTTGGCGACATTAACACCAATTATTAAAAGTGACAATTAATTAAATTTGAAAGGAGCAGTAAGCTGAAGAATTAGCTTACGCTATAGTTATGCCAAATAAAGAAGTACTTGATAATGCCTCACTACAACGTGCATTAACGCGAATTACTTATGAAATTATTGAACGCAATAAAGGCGGACAAGATTTGGTGCTTGTAGGAATCAAAACGCGGGGTGAATTTCTGGCACATCGAATTGCCAGTCGTTTGGAACAATTAGAAGGCGTTAAAATTCCAGTTATGGCAATTGACATCACCAATTTTCGTGATGATGTCTTGAACCGAGAAGACAGCTTGGGGTTAAATGATGAAGAAAAGACTAACATAGCTAATAAAAACATTGTCTTGATTGACGATGTCTTATTTACGGGTCGTACAATCCGTGCAGCGTTAGACGCTTTAATTCATATTGGTCGACCAAACACTATTGCGTTGGCTGTCCTAGTTGATCGCGGTCACCGTGAGTTACCAATCCGTGCAGATTTTGTTGGAAAAAATATTCCAACAGCACAAAATGAAAAAATCAAAGTCTTTGTACAAGAAATTGACGGCCGCGATGCAGTTGAAATTGTACACTAATTTAGGAGGTATAAGCTTTGTTTAATTTGGTGATTAACTAAGCAGAGCTTATAGGTGCAGAATATGATGCAACGTCACTTAATTCTTGAAGATGGCACAGTGTTTCAGGGCCTTGGCTTTGGTGCACCAGCAACTACTTTTGGAGAGATTATTTTTCATACAGCTATGACTGGTTATCAAGAAATCATTACTGATCCTATTTACGATGGACAAATGATTGTTTTTGCGATGCCTGTAATTGGTGCTGCGGGAATTCACGCAGAAGCTTATGAATCAGTTAAGCCCACAATTAGTGGTATGATTGTTCATGATTTAGCTGAGGTCTCAGTTAATCGTCAACGCCGTATGAATTTAGATCGTTTTTTAAAACAGCATAATATTCCTGGGTTATATCAAGTTGATACGCGTCAACTGATACGTCATTTACGTGAAACTGGACCGCAGAAAGCAAGCATCGTTGATTACGCTGATGAGCATGCCATTGACCAATTAGTTGCAACTGTTTTGACAAATAAACAAGTACAAAATACTGCCACACCAAAACCCTATGCTAATCCAGGGCGTGGACGACATATTGTTGTTATCGATTTTGGTTTAAAACATGGGATTTTACGTATGTTAGGTGACTACGATGCCAATGTATCTGTGTTACCTTATACTACAACGGTTGAAGAAGTCTTAACTTTGGATCCAGATGGTATTATTTTGTCTACTGGTCCTGGTGATCCTAGAACTTTACCAGAAAGTGTCCTCACGCTAATTCGGGTCTTGCAGTCCAAAGTGCCTATGTTAGGAATTGGTTTGGGACATGAGTTGTTTGCTTTAGCAAATGATGCTGAGTTGATGCCGCTTTCTTCGGAACATCATGGTATGAATCATCCTATACAGGAAATTATTTCACGTCAGATATTTTACGCGATGCAGGGACAAGGGTATGCGGTAGATGCTAACTCAATTAACCGCAAAAAATTGTTTGTGACTTACCGTGATTTGGTTGACGGTGCAGTTCAAGGATTGCGTCACCGAGAGTTTCCAGCGTTTAGTGTACAGTTTTTCCCAGATGCTGCACCTGGTCCGTTGGAGGCAACAACTGTATTTGCAGACTTTTTTGAAACGGTAGAAGATTATGTTGAACATTACAACCAATAATAAGATAAAACGCGTCCTATTCATCGGTGCAGGATCAAATGATTTTGGGCGTGAAGCAGAACACGATGCGGCTATCTACCAAGTCATGCCAGAACTCCGCGGACATGGTGTCGAAGTATTTTTGATAGATGAAAACCCATATGCTTTGTCACTCGAAAGTTTGGCAGCAACGGTTTTTTGGCAACCATTAACAGTAGAAAACTTAAAAAAAGTCGTTCATGACAACAATATTGACACTGTTGCACCACTGTTCGGTGGAAAATCATCATTGCGTTTGTGGGCTGAAGTTGTACAAAGTTGGGTACATGGTGATGGTCCGGTACCAAACACACTAGGCTTGACTATTGACATGTTATTAAAAGTAAATAATATTCCAGCATTAACCTCACTTATGTCAGATAATGGCTTGCCTGTGATCAATAATTATGTGCTCAAAGCGCAGGATGAAGCTAACGAATTATTAAGAGAATTACAGTTACCGTTAATGGTGAGGGCATTACATCCTAATCAAACGAATACACGACATGTTGTGGATCGGTTAGATGATTTTGAAGATGCTATTCACTTAGCAAAATTACAATCTATTACCCAAGAAGTCATCATTTCTCGTGCAATTAATGGGTTAAAAGAGGTTAGTTTAGAAGTATTGCGTGATTTTCGTGGTAATAAAATGCAAATTGGCGCAAGTGAAGATATGGATCCTATAGGCATTCATACCGCAGATTCGTTAAGTGTGTCACCAATCTTAACGATTCAGGATCAATTGATTAGTCAAATGCGAGATTACGCCTTTAGAATAGCAGACTTGTTACAATTACAAGGTGTGATGCATGTACAGTTTGCCGTTGATGATGACACGCATAAAATATATATTATCAAAGTATCTCCGTATATTGACCAGATGGCAACACGTATGTCACTCGCCACGGGTTACCCAACGATGCTAGTTGCAATTAATTTAGCGATGGGCGTAGCATTGGAGGACATTGTTTTGCCACATAATTTTGGAAATAATACTGCAATGATGGAACCTATGATGGATCATGTTGTGGTTAAATTACCAGTTTTTCCGTTTGGTGAATTAGCTGAGGCAGGTGTTCAGGTTAATCGACAACTTAACAGTGTTCAAAAATCAATTGGGACAACGCTTGGATTTGGTCGTACATTTATCGAAGCTTTGGAAAAAGCAATTAGATCTGCTCATTTTAATAACGCTAGTTTTTCGCCAACAAACATGGCACATATTAATGATGATGAATTAATTCAACAGTTAATTCACCCACAAGATAATCGTGTATTATTATTAATTGAAGCAATTAAACGAGGATATGAAATAGATGAACTCGCTGAGTTAACGGCTATCGATGAGTTTTATTTTCATCAATTACAGCATTTACATAAACTAGAAGAGGAAATCGAATCAGATATTGATAGTATCCGTTCACTGCGTCGGGGTAAAAAATACGGATTGTCCGATGGTTTGCTTGCACGTTTTTGGCATACTGATTTTAACATCATTCGTACACTAGCCAAAGAAAATGATATTAACGTCACCTATAAAGCAGTCGAGCCCTCAGCCGGTGAGTTTCCTGAAAATGCGCGTCAATATTATGCAACGTATGAATCAGAAAACGAATCAATTCAAATTAATGAGGCTTCAGTACTTGTTATTGGTTCTGGTGCATTTCGAATGGGGGATGCAGCATCTGGATCATATGCAACAGCAATTGCAATGTCTGAGCTGCGTCGATTGCAGTATCCGACGATTATTATGAATAATAATCCAAGTGATGCAACGCTATTACCACATTTGGCTGATAAACAGTATTTGGAGCCACTTGAGATTTCCGATGTTATGCGTGTAGTAGAGTTAGAAAATCCAAAAATCATTGTGATTCCTGGTAATCGGCGTAAATTAATTAAAGCATTAAGAGATTTAGGACAACAAGTGATGGTATTGCCAAAAGAAAAGCATACACCTAATGGACCCAATGAGAATCAGTCTGAATTTGCTTTAAATATATTTTACGATGGTCAGAAAATTTATCCAATCAATTTGACACAACATATGGCTGGTGAAATTCGCATTGTGCCTCAAGTTGCCGAGTTGTTGCATAGCATATCTCAATCTCGTATTGATAATCCTGGGGTTTATCAAATTATTTGGTATCAAGATACAATTCATTGGCTAAAAAATGTTGATTCATCAGATATTGGACATAACTCTTGGTTAAGGCCAATGCCTTTTGGGCAAATTGCTTACATGACAAAAGTCATGCAAATACCATGGATAAGATTAACTGTACGAGCAGCACTAAATGAATTATCCAAGCAAGATATTGAAATGTTAACAACAGTTAATCAATTACCCATTGTACATCAATTAAGTATGGTGGCTGCAGATGTTAATTATCAATTACATCTACAACCTAGTAATGTCATTGATGGTACGCGATTTGAAATTGGTGTTGGTGTAAATTATTATGAGCGATAGTAAAAAATATAATACTTATCTGTACACAGGCATCATGGTTGAACAGGATGCCTCTGGTCATTATCAACCAAAACCGCATGCAAAACCTAATTATTGGCGAACAGGTAAACACACAAAGGGCCAGTTTACAGGAATTGGACAAATATTTTTAACTGAAAAAAATCAACCAATAGCTGCACTTAGTATCGAGAAATTGCCTTTTAGTCAACGTCATAATTATTCGCCCTTGCAACGCTGGACAACTGAAAAAATAAATACTGAATTATTAGAGCTGTGGTTGTAAATCAATTTTACTGATTTAACTAACACACATAAAAAAATGCAAGAAGAAATTTGCAGACTTCTTCTTGCATTTTTTTATAGCGCTGGAGTATTTAAATGGCGTGTTGTCGCGTTAAACAAGGTTGCATTGATTATAATGATTATTGTACTGAAAATAAAAATACCACGATAATCAAAAATACTGGCAATAAGTGCGCCAAACATGGGACCCATAACAGAACCTAGGGATTGAAAACTTTGATTATAGCTAAATATACGGCTTGTCATGTCTGTTGGTGAGCTTTTTGATAATAAAGTTTGAATGGCAGGTAACATCGTTGCGTCGCTAATGCCAACTAAGAAGCGGAAAAACATTAGAAAGCCAATACTGGTTACAAAAGCTGTTGGTAAAAAAGCAATAACAGCAATCATGAAACCAATTTTAATCATCCGATCAGTACCAATATGATCACCGATACGTCCAAATGGCGGTGCCGCAATGACAGTTGCAATACCCGGCATGGCTGCAACAATACCAGCAATGAATGTCGCATTTGAAGCACTATGCATCAATTCACGAACAAATAAACTAATAATTGGATTAATCGACGTATTGACAGTTTGAACTAACATGGTTGTGACAAATAAACCAATAATTAAACGTTTATCAGGTACATTGGCCCACAAGGTTTTAGTTGAAATAGTTGCAGTATGTGTTGTGCTAACTTGTGGTGATTCTTTCACTAAAAATAATGTCAGAAAAAACACAAGTAACAAAATAATACCGGTAATATGAAATGACGTGCGGTAACCAAAAAAAGTGGCTAAAATACCACCGAATAGCGGGCCAATTAAATTACCGGCGGTCATTCCGGTGACTAAAATACCCAATGCTTTACCGGCATGTTGTTTTGGTGTTTGTGTTGCAACAAGGGCATTAGCATTTGATACAAATCCGCCCATAATACCCTGTAATGCGCGAAGAAAGAATAATTCCCAAACATGAGCAACGTTACCCATTAAAAATAACACAACAGACATTCCCAATGCCGAACGTAGCAACATTAATTTACGTCCTTTTATATCAGCTAATTTACCCCAAAAAGGTGATACGATAGCTGTGGCAAGAAATGAGATGGCAAATACAGCACCAGAATAGAAGCTTAGCTGATTTTTACTAAATGTTCCGAGTGTATCAATATATAAAGCCAAAAAAGGCATGACTTCACTTAGTGCAATACCTGTCATGAACACGCCAAACCATAGAACAAAAACATTACGTTGCCAAAGTGTTTCAAGTTTTTGAGGTGTATCTTTTTCATATTCAGACATCGATAGGTACGTTCCTTTCTTAAAAATCATATTATTAGTGTATGCCTGTTTATAAAAATATGCACGTTATAAGACTAGCCTTGTGAAAATATTAAAATTTTATTATAATTAAATAACGTATAAAAACGTCAAAAGGTATATCGCGGTTTTTAAAATAGTGATGTGTCTTCCGGAATATATGAAGGGAAATATACTTAATTGGTACATAGATAGTGTGCTTATTTGTATGCAAAAAATTATGGCAAAAACAAAGAAATATACAGGTGATGAAGTACTTAACCTAGTGGGAAAGTATATGTCAGAGTCGGACACTGAAAAAGTGAGGGAAGCCTATAATTGGGCGTCTGATTTGCATAAAGAGCAATTGCGTAAATCAGGAGAGCCATACATTATTCATCCAATCCAAGTAGCCGGAATACTAGCAGAAATAAAAATGGACACAGCTACGGTGATTTCAGGATATTTACATGATGTTGTTGAGGACACACCTGCGACACTAGAAGATGTCGAAGCGAAATTTGGTAAAACAATTGCTGACATTATTGATGGCGTTACAAAAATAAGTAAAATTAGATATAAAAATTCACAAGAACAGCTTGCAGAAAATCATCGTAAGTTACTCTTAGCTATGTCAAAAGATATTCGAGTAATCATCGTTAAATTAGCAGACCGTTTGCATAATATGCGAACATTAGGTGCTTTACGTGAAGATAAACAACGTCGAATTGCTAGTGAAACTTTGGATATTTATGCACCGTTAGCAGACCGATTAGGAATTAGCACGATTAAGTGGGAGCTTGAAGATTTGTCTTTGAGTTATCTAAACCCAGAAAAATATCATAGTATAGCCTCACGAATGAACATGAAGCGTGAGGAACGTATTCGTTATGTACAAACTGCAGTCTCTGAAATTGAATCTGTTGTTCGTGAACTTGAGCTACAAAATGTTGATGTCTATGGACGACCAAAGCACATTTATTCAATTTATCGGAAAATGGCTGATAAACATAAAGCCTTCGAAGAAATTTATGATTTATCAGCTGTACGTGTACTAACAAATACAATTCCAGATACATATGCAGTGCTCGGTGCTATTCATTCAAAATGGATGCCATTACCTGGCCGGTTTAAAGATTATATTGCTTTACCTAAAGCGAATGGTTATCAAAGTTTACATACTACCGTAATCGGACCAGGTGGTCGGCCACTAGAAGTTCAAATTCGAACGCATACTATGCATGAAGTAGCTGAATTTGGTGTAGCTGCTCATTGGGCCTATAAAAAAAATAAGGGTTCAGGCAAAGAAGTTCGAACAGAGGATCAAACGCAACAAACTTTAAATGTGATCCAAGGTATTTTAGAACTTCAAGAAGATGCTAAAAATGCTGAAGATTTTATGGATGGCGTGCAAGGTGATTTGTTTAGCGATCGTGTGTATGCCTTTACACCGAAAGGGGACGTTTTTGAATTAGCAAAAGGCGCAGGACCACTGGATATGGCTTTTTCAATTCATACAAATGTCGGAATTAAAACAGTTGGTGCAAAGATTAATGGTCGAATTGTACCCCTAGACTATAAAATTAAAACTGGAGATATTATTGAAATTATTACAAGCTCAACTGCCAAACCAAGTCGAGATTGGTTGGATTTGGTGTCGACTCGTCGAGCACGTAATAAAATAAAGCAATACTTTAAACAGTTAGATCGTGATGATAACGTTGAAGCCGGTCGAGAATTACTGATACGTAATTTAAGAGATACTGGTTTTGATTCAACGGAACTGTTATCAACTGAAAACTTAATTAAAACAGCTGAGACATTACATTATCATGCATATGATGATATGTTGGCAGCAATTGGTTATGGTGATGTAGCTGCACCAGGTGTGGCTAATAAATTAACCGAAGGTATTCGTGAAGCGCAACAAGTAGCTGAAACAGATGAGTTACAGCGTGAATTGCTTGAAGAAGGACATGAAATCAAGCGTGATGAAACCGCACTAACTCAACGTCAAAAAGTGACAGCAGATGATATAGTAATTGCTGGTGTGGATAATTTATTGGTACGGCTAGGCAGATGTTGTACGCCAGTTCCTGGTGATGAAGTTAAGGGTTATATTACCAAGGGGCGTGGCATATCTGTTCACCGAATTGGTTGTCCAAATATTCGAGCAGCGCAAATACAAGGGCAACGATTAGTTGATGTGCAGTGGGAAGATGAAAACGGCTTGAAACCCAATTATGATGCTGATTTGACTGTGCACGGTGAAAACCGAAACGGGTTATTAAATGATGTGTTGCGCTCAGTCAATGGCCGAACGAGATTTGTTAATTCAGTCAATGGCCATGTGACCAAAAATGGTACGGCACAAGTATCTTTGTCAATTGGCGTTAAAAATAGTGTGCAATTAAACAGCATCATGGATTCGTTAAACACCTTACCTGCTGTTTATGATGTTGAACGTGCATTTCATTAAAAGTGGTAGACTGAACAACGGAGTTTAAATAAAGTATGAAAATTGTACTACAACGTGTTAAAAGTGCAAGTGTCTCAATTAATGAGCATAAAGTTGGCGAGATAAATCAAGGTTTTGTGTTACTTGTGGGTGTCTCTGATCAAGATACATCAAAAGATATTGATTATCTTGTTCGCAAGATTAGTAACTTACGCGTCTTTGAAGATAACGATGAACGACTGAATTTAAGTATTCAGGATGTTAATGGTAGCATACTTTCGATATCTCAATTTACACTTTTTGCTAACACAAAAAAAGGTAACAGGCCTAGTTTCACAACTGCAGGCAAGCCAGAATTTGCATCGTTACTCTATAATCAATTTAATGATAGTTTACGACTGGTTGGTTTGCCAGTTGTAACCGGTGAATTTGGTGCTAATATGCAAGTTTCTTTAATCAATGATGGACCAGTAACAATCATTTTTGATACACAACAAAACAAGTAAAAAAGCATTTGCTTATGCAAATGCTTTTTTACTTGTTTTGTTTTTTACGTATACTATAATAAATACCAAATGGCACAGTGCTTTCTGTCCCATCTTTAATTCGCTTAATATTTGATCGGTGTCGATAAAATACAAAAATAGTTAAGCAAGTAGCGACAATTGTTAATATGATATCATGATAAAACAATGACGCGATGACTGCAAAACTAAAACTTACCATCGAACTAACTGAAACCATAGATGTTATTAACAATAATACGATAAACACAAAGATAGCTAGAAAGAAAAAATGGGGATTATAGGCTAATAGAACACCAGCTGATGTCGCAACAGCCTTACCACCTTTAAATTTGATCCAAATTGAAAAGGTGTGACCAATGATAGCGGCAATACCAACTATCATTGGATTAATATTGCTATGGAATAATAGGGGTAACATGCCTGCTGCTGTACCTTTTAATAGGTCAAGTGACAACGTGATAATGCCTGCAACTGTACCAAGAACACGGAATGAATTGGTTGTGCCAATATTACCAGATCCTTCGTCACGTATATCCTTATGGTAAAATAGTTTACCAATCCAAAAACCGGGCATTAATGATCCCAGAAGGTAAGACAGGATGAACATTAATATAGTTAAAAACATAGTTTAGACTCCTCATAATTGTGTATTAACACAAATTTAATTTTAGCATAAAAAAAGATAGTAGAGGGGGTAACTTAATCAAAATAAAATATTTATACTTGTCAGAATGCATTTTTTCATCTATGATAATATAGATTGACGCATGATGAGTGAATTAGTCGTTCGTCTATATTAGTATTGAAATTAAGAAAGATATGAGTATTCATGGCAGAAAAAAATCACTATGATTCAGATTCTATAAAAATTTTAGAAGGTCTTGAGGCTGTTCGTAAGCGTCCTGGAATGTATATCGGGTCAACTGATGGTCGTGGTTTGCATCATTTAGTTTATGAAATTGTTGATAATGCAGTTGATGAAGCTTTGGGTGGCTATGGTCACGATATTCGTGTAACTATACATAAAAATAATGCAATAACTGTACAAGACTTTGGTCGCGGTATGCCAGTAGGTATGCACGAATCTGGTAAACCAACACCGGAAGTTATTTTGACTGTGCTTCATGCTGGTGGTAAGTTTGGTCAAGGTGGCTATGCTACGTCGGGTGGTTTACACGGTGTTGGTTCATCAGTTGTTAATGCTTTATCGGAAAGCTTACAAGTAACGATTGTGCGTGATGGTCACAAATGGCAAGAAGATTTTATCAACGGTGGACAACCAGTTGGAACATTGCGTGACCTTGGTGTAACTAAAGAAAGTAGTGGCACTACTGTTACATTTAAACCTGATCCTACAATATTTAGTGCAACGGTTTATAAGTATGAAACTTTGTCTGAGCGGTTGCGGGAATCAGCTTTTTTGATGTCTGGTGTGAAATTTACACTGGCGGATGAACGCGTCGCACCTAAACGTGTTGAAACGTATCATTACGAAAAGGGATTAGAAGCCTTTGTTGGTTTTTTGAATGAAGAGAAAGAAACAATCGGGCCTGTTATGACCTTTGAAGGTCAACAAAACGACATTGCTGTTGAAGTTGCTGCGCAATATAATGATGGCTACTCGGAAACGTTGTTATCTTTTGTTAATAACGTTAGGACACAAGATGGTGGGACACATGAAGTGGGATTCCGCACAGCTTGGACTAAGGCTTTCAATGAATATGCTAGAAAAGTTAACCTATTAAAAGAAAAAGATAAAAATCTTGAAGGTACAGATGTTCGTGAAGGCCTTGCTGCAGTGATCTCTTTACGTGTACCAGAGCAATTTTTACAATTTGAAGGACAAACAAAAGATAAATTAGGTACACCAGAGGCACGTGGTATTGTGGATTCAGTTGTCAATGAAACGTTAGGTCGTTTCTTGATGGAGAATGGTGATTTTGGTCAAAATTTGATTCGAAAAGCCATTCGCGCACGAGAAGCACGAGAAGCTGCACGTAAAGCACGAGATGAGAGCCGAACGGGTAAGACCAAAGGGCAAAGAGATCGTTTACTTTCAGGTAAACTAGCGCCTGCCCAGTCCAAAAATGCTGAACGTAACGAGCTGTTCTTAGTTGAAGGAGATTCAGCTGGTGGTTCCGCTAAACAGGGTCGTGATCGCAAATTTCAGGCTATTTTGCCACTACGTGGTAAGGTTTTAAACACTGAAAAGGCCAAATTGGCAGACATTCTAAAAAATGAAGAAATTTCAACATTGATTTATGCCATAGGCGGCGGTGTGGGCACAGACTTTAAAGTAGCTGACACAGCTTTTAGTAAAGTTATTATTATGACTGATGCCGATGATGATGGCGCTCACATACAGACATTACTGTTAACCTTCTTCTATAAGTACATGCGACCATTAATTGAAGCTGGACGTGTATATATTGCCTTACCACCATTATATCGTGTTAAATATGCATCAAAAAAGATTGATGATAAGTTTGCGTGGACAAATGATGAACTTGAATCAATCACCAACCAAAACGATGCGCGCTATGAGTTAACACGATTTAAGGGACTTGGTGAAATGAATGCACCATTGCTATGGGAAACCACCATGGATCCTGAGTCACGTACGCTTATTCGAGTAAAAATTGATGATGCCATTCTCGCTGAAAAGCGTGTGACAACATTGATGGGTGATAAAGTTGAACCACGTCGTGAATGGATTGAAGCAAATGTTCATTTTACTTTGGATGAAGCTGGTTCAATATTAGATACAGTTGACGGTAATGATTCGACATCAAACGATGTCTTTGAAAAAATACGGAAACATGAATCAGTCAAACATACAGTAACGAGTGAACCAGTGATTACAACATGGCAAAATAGCGATGGTCAATCATCGTAACATAGCCAATCACGTTGATTTAGTGAGAAGATATTTTGACTAAACGTCGAAATACCGTGTACAGTTGTGCACGGTATTTATATAGTAATTTTATTTGAAAGGACATATGCCTATTTGATAGGCAATTTCATATATGGCAGATCGTATAACTGAGCTCTCACTTGAAACGGTGATGGGCGAGCGCTTTGGGCGCTATTCAAAATATATTATTCAAGAACGTGCGTTGCCAGATATCCGTGATGGTTTAAAACCAGTGCAGAGGCGTATTCTGTTTGCAATGGATCAAGATGGAAACTCATTCGACCATCCATATCGTAAATCAGCAAAATCTGTTGGGAATGTGATGGGTAATTTTCATCCTCATGGTGATTCATCAATCTATGAGGCGATGGTTCGTTTATCACAAGATTGGAAAGTACGCGAACCTTTAATTGATATGAACGGAAACAACGGTTCTATTGATAATGATCCAGCAGCGGCGATGCGTTATACAGAGGCGCGATTATCAAAAATTGCTGGTGAAATGATGACAGATCTTGGTCAAGAAACTGTCGATATGGTGTTGAATTTTGATGACACAACTTATGAGCCGACAGTCTTGCCTTCGCGTATACCAAGCTTGTTCATTAATGGCGCAACTGGTATATCCGCTGGATATGCTACGGAAATTCCACCACATAACTTGAAAGAAATAAATGCTGCGCTAGTTTATTTGCTCGATCATCCAGAAGCACCATTGTCTGCGTTAATGCGATATGTCAAAGGACCTGACTTTCCAACTGGTGGCATTATTCAGGGAATAGACGGTATAAAAAAGGCTTATAAAACTGGGCGTGGTAAAATTATTGTACGTGCCAAAACAGCTATTTCAGAGCTTAAAGGTGGCAAGAAAAAAATTGAAATCACGGAATTACCTTATGAGGTTGTGAAGTCAAATTTGGTGTCAAAGATTGACGGTATTCGATTGAATAAAGATGTCGCTGGTATCTCTGAGGTGCGAGACGAATCTGATCGTGAAGGCATGTCGATTGTTATTGAACTAAATAAAGATGTCAATGCAGAAGGTATTTTGACATATTTGTTTAAGAAAACGGATTTGCAAATTTCTTATAACTTCAATATGGTTGCAATTCATGATCAACGACCAGTTCATGTTAGTCTAAAACAAGGTTTGGAAGCTTTTTTAAACTTCAGAAAAGAAGTTGTTTTGAAGCGTTCAGCGTACGAATTATCTAAAGCTCAGGCGCGTCAACATATTGTTGAAGGATTGATTCGGATGTTGTCTATTTTAGATGAAGTTGTGGCAACTATTCGTGCGTCTAAAAACCGCAAAGATGCTACGCAAAATTTGATAGATAGTTTTCAATTTACACAACCACAAGCAGAAGCAATTGTGACTTTGCAATTGTATCGATTGACCAATACAGATGTGACTCAGCTTGAGGAAGAATTTGCGACATTAGCAGAAAAAATTGCCCGCTTGACTTTAATCATTAGTGAAAAAGCTGCATTAAATGATGTACTACGTGACGAGATTACAGAAATAACTAAAACATATCGTTCACCACGCCGATCAGAAATTGAAGCTGAAGTAGAAAACTTAGTGATTGATACCGCTGTCACAATTGCCGAAGAAGATGTACAGGTATTAGTTTCACGTAATGGCTATTATAAGCGTGCATCAATACGTTCTTACAAGGCGTCTGATTCGGAAAACGGGCTTGCTGATGGCGACTTAGCTATATATGAGGGTCAACTTAATACAACCCAACATCTATTTATGTTTACTAATAAAGGTAATATGATTTACCGACCAGTGCATGAATTACCGGATTCCAAATGGAAAGATACGGGTGAACATTTTTCACAACAATTGTCAAACTGGCATGCAGATGAGTTTGTTATTAAAACTATTGCCGTTGATAATTTAGATCAGGGTGGTGCATTTACTGTTGTTACAAATGATGGCTTTATTAAACAAACAACATTAAATGATATGTTACCAAAAGCTTATAAAAAGAAAACAGCGATGGCAATCAAGCTTAAAACAGATGATAGTTATGTCGTTAATGTAGAGTATTTCAAACAAGCCAAAGATCAGGAAACTTTGTTACTTTCTCATAACGGCGTAGGTCTACGTTTTAAACTGACCGACGTACCAGAAATCGGCCCACGTACTGCAGGTGTGAAAGCGATGGATCTCCGCAATGAGGATACTATCATGTCAGCATTGTTTATTAGTGATGAGAACCAGCAAGTTGCTATTGTAGCTGATAACGGTGCTTTCAAGTATATGCCAATTTCAGAGATTAACCGATCAAAACGTGCAAACAAAGGCTTATTAATTTTCACACAAAAGAAAACAGTTGCTTATCATGTTGCTGCAGCGACAATTTTTGATGTTACACAAACAGCATTAGAAATTTTAACAACACGTTGGCAAGTTCAGGATTTGCAGTTGAGTGACTATCATCCATCACAGCGGGTTGGTAATGGACAATATGTAGTAGATGTTAAGAAAAATGGTACACCATGGCTTATTAAGCCGTTGTCAATTATTGCGACAAAATGAGTTTTTTTTGATAGAATAGACGTATAAACTTTTAGGAGATGTGAACTAATGGCTAAGACTTTAGTTTTCGGGCATAAGAACCCAGACACTGACACAATCGCTTCAGCAATTGCTGCGAGCTATTTATTAAATGAAACTGGTAATGATACTGAAGCAGTTGCGCAAGGGACACCAAATGCCGAAACGCAATTTGCATTAGATTACTTTGCGACTGCTGCACCGCGCGTTGTTTCGTCCGCTGATACTGATACTGTTGTATTGGTTGATCATAATGAGGCAGCACAGTCAGTTGATAATTTGGCAGATGTTACTGTTACTGGTATCTATGACCATCATAAGTTTGCGTTTACAAATAGTACACCACTGTACATTACTGCCAAACCATGGGGTTCTGTGGCAACAATTCTATATTATGAGTTTAAGCAAGCTGATGTTGAGATTCCTTCAAAAATTGCTGGTTTAATGGCTTCAGCAATTATTTCAGATACCTTATTGTTAAAAAGTCCTACTACAACAACATATGATAAACCAGCATTAGAAGAGTTAGCCAAGATTGCTGGTATTGAAGATTATGAAAAATATGGTCTAGCACTTTTAAAAGCCGGCACAGATTTGTCATCGCGTACTGATAAAGATTTGATTGATGGGGATGCAAAGTCCTTTGAAATAGGTGGACACCAATTCCGAATTGGACAGGTTAATACAGTTGATATTGATGATGTATTGTCACGTCAATCAGGTATTGAAGCAGCTATGTTATCAGAAGGCTATGAAGATTTCTTGTTTGTAATTACAGATATTTTGAATTCTAACTCAAAAGCAGTATATCTTGGTGATGCAGCTGAAACTATTGAAAGTGCATTTGGTAGTAAATTAGCTAACAATGTACTTGATTTACCAGGTGTTGTTTCACGTAAAAAGCAAGTTGTACCACCTTTGGAAAAGCAATTTTAGACAAAATTTTAAATAAATATTAAATTGTTAACTGAATGTATTGCTTTTGTGCGAACAAATTTTCGTCGATATTTATAAAATTGCTTTACACTGCTTTCATGTTCATGTATAATAATTATTTGTATTGACAAGCAAATAATTTTAACAAACCACACTAAGGAGTAAGGATATGCGTATTCACGTTGTTCTAGGAAATGATGAAACAGGCGAACGTATTTACTTGACGTCTAAAAATCGTCGTAATACACCAGATCGTCTTGAGTTGAAGAAGTACTCACCAAAACTTCGTAAAGTTGTAACATTTAAGGAGATTAAGTAAAATGGCAAAAAAGTCAAAGATTGCTAAGGCGCAAAAGCGCGAAGCATTGGTTGCAAAGTATGCTGACAAGCGCGCTGCGTTGAAGGCAGCAGGTGATTTTATCGGTTTGGCTGCTTTGCCAAAGGATTCATCTCCTGTACGTGTACACAACCGCGATTGGATTGATGGCCGTCCTCATGCTTATATGCGTGAATTTGGTATGTCACGTTTGAACTTCCGCCAATTGGCACACAAGGGTCAAATTCCTGGTGTTCGTAAAGCTTCTTGGTAAAGTTAAGTTTTCGCAAATAGCGTAACTTACACCTTAAGCGTTACGTGGGCACGTTAAAAGTCAATTATTATAGCATCAGCTAAATACAGTGACTGCCTCAATGAGCAAAGCGAATGGGGTCATAAAGGTTCACAAACTAGCAAAAATCACAGTGATGTGATTTTTTTGTTGGAGATTTGGTGATATATTTGCAATTTGCTAAAAAACACGATATAATTAAAATTGTTAATTTACATAGATATTGTAAATGAGCGGGTCACATCTAATGCGGCCGGCTCATTTTTTATGGGATTGGCACTTGCTTGCAATATGCTACAAATTCATCAAGGGAGGGTAAATAAATGGCGAACAAAGTTGAGCAGAAGATTGAAGCGCTCATTGCACCAATTGTTGAACAACGAAATGAATTGTTATGGGATTTAACATACACCAAAGAAGGTGGACAAAAAGTTTTACGAATCTTACTGGATAAACCAGATCATCAATTTATTACAATGGATGAATTGACAGATTTTACTCACGAAGTTAATGAGTTTTTAGATAATTCTGATCCCGACCCCATCCCAGAAGCATATATGTTAGACATTTCATCACCAGGGGCTGATCGGCCATTAAAACAACCTTGGCATTTTCAATGGGCAAAAGATAGTAATGAAAACATTTTAGTATCACTCTTTGTTGCAAAAGAGGGTCAAAAAAAATGGCAAGGGAAAATTCAATCATTACAAGATGATGGTGTAGTTTTATTGACGGACCAAGGAAGTATTACGCTCAAATTTGATGAAATTGCAAAAGCAGTGTTAGATATCCAGTTTTAACATAAACATCTATAGTGATAAATCTAGATAACACTTAATAATTCAAACAATGATTAGATATTATGATTATAGACTCTACTAAAATTGAATGAGGATAGGCGAATGAGTAAAGAACTAGTCGATGCGCTCGATGCCCTTGAAGCCGAGCGCGGTATTGAACGCGCAGTTGTTGTAGAAGCACTTGAAGATGCTTTAAGAGCAGCTTATAAGAAGCAATACAATAGTGCTGAACAGAATGTTGAGGCAATATTTGATACAAAAAAAGGAAACGTTTCAATTAAGCAGGTTAAAAATGTGGTATTGGACGAAGACTTTGAAGATGAAAACACAGAAATCTCTTTACACGACGCATTAGCGATTAATCGGGCGTATGAGCCTGGTGATGAAATTCGTTTTGACGTTACACCAAAGGATTTTGGACGCATGGCGGCCCAAGCTGCAAAACAAGTTATTGTTCAAAAAATGCGTGAAGCCGGTCGTGAAGCAATTTATAATAAATTTGCTGATTACCAAGATGAAATCATCACTGGTGAAGTTGACCGGCAAGATGCACGATTTTTGTATATGACTTTACCTGGTAATCAAGAAGCCGCTATGGCACCTAATGACCAAATGCCAAACGAACACTACCGTATGGGTGATCGAATTAAAGTATTGGTTAACAAGGTTGAAAATAATGCTAAAGGGCCACAAATATTTGTATCACGTACTGCACCAGATTTAGTTAAACGGTTGTTTGAACAAGAAGTACCTGAAGTTTATGATGGTACTGTTGAAATTATGAATATATCACGTGAAGCAGGTGATCGTTCAAAGATTGCAGTGTACACACATGATACAGATTTAGATCCTGTTGGAGCGATGGTTGGTCAGCGTGGGGCACGTGTACAGTCAGTTGTTAACGAGCTTGGCGGTGAAAATATGGATATTGTTGAATGGGTTGAAGATGAGGCACAATACATTGCTAATGCTTTAAATCCATCAGAAGTGACAGATGTTATCTTTGATCCTGAAAATGAACGTGTAGTAACAGTTATTGTACCAGATAATCAATTATCATTAGCAATTGGTAAAAAAGGACAAAATGCACGTTTAGCTGCACGCTTAACAGGTTTTAAAATTGATATTAAATCTGAAAGCGAAGCAGCCAACACATTATCAAATCAATCACCTGCAACAGGTGAGAACGGCGAATAAACTACAGAAAGGAAACGTGTATTAAGTTTTAATAGCTTCTTACACTCTAGATATTGATGAAACCTAGAAAAATACCGATGCGAAAAGATATCGTTACAGGTGAGATGTTTCCTAAAAAAGAACTTGTTCGTGTTGTTCGTGATAAAGAAGGAAATGTGAGCCTAGATCCAACGTCAAAGGCTAACGGTCGTGGTGCATACATTGGCCTAGATCGTGATATTGCAGCTGAAGCTAAGAAAAAACGAATATTTGATAAAGCGTTTGAGATGAAAATACCAGATGAGTTCTATGATGAACTTATTGCATATATTGATCATCAACAAGCACGTCGGGAGCTATTTGGTGATAAGTAGAGACGAACAAATTTTAAACTTATTGGGATTAGCAATGCGTGCTGGTAAGCTCGTGTTGGGTTCAGATTCAACATTAACAGCTATTCGTGGCAATAAAGTTCAAATGGCGTTTTTTCCCAGTGATGGCGGTCAAAGTCAAAGAAAAAAATTTGCTGATAAATCAAATTTTTATAATGTAACACTGATTCAAGATTATACTAAAACACAATTAACTGATGCAATTGGTGTGAACCGCAGTATATTTGCAATTGCTGATCGTGGATTTAGTCGAAAAATTCAACAATTAATTTTAGAAAAGGAGCGGAACTAAATGACAGAAGAAAAGAAATTCTCAGGGTCAAACCGTCCTGCAAGAAAACAGGCAGTTCCAGAACGCAAAGAGTTACCTGCATCACAGCGCCGTCATGCGGCGAAATTAACTGATGGGGCAGCTACACCTGGCAGTAATACAGCACAACGTTCAAGCAAGCCAACACGTTCAGGAAACAGTCAAGGGCAGCAACCAAACCGTAATTCGGGTCAAAATCGTTCAAATAATGGTGGGCAAAATCGCAATGGTCGTCCAGGATCACGTGTTCAAGCTGCAGAAGGTCGTCCAGCTATTCGTGAAAAAAAGAATTGGTCAACAAAGCCTCGTGAAGGGCAAGTGGATTATTCTAAACAAAAAGATAATAGCTTAAAGCAATATGTAAGCGATAATGAAAAGCGAAAGCAAGCTGTAGCTGCTGCTAAAGAACCAAAAAAGGCTGAAACTAAAGCGGCAAAACCAATTGAAACTAAAAAAACAGAAGATAAAGCAGCTAAGCCAGCTACTACAACAACACCTGGTACAGGCAAGTTCGGTGGTGCATTAGCATCAGGAAATAATTCGGCTCGAAATAATTCACGTAAGCGTAATATAACGGGTACGGGTCAACAAACACCGCGCCGTAATGATAAGCCACGCGGATCAAAGAAATCTCGACGTATTGCAGCTAAAAAAGGACCTGTTGCACCAGTAACAGAGCGTAAGAAGCAGCCATTACCTGAAATTCTAGAATATCGCATTGGTATGAATGTTCAGGATTTGTCTAAACTATTACACCGTGATTCAGCTGAAATTATTAAGAAATTGTTCTTACTTGGTATTATGACTAACCAAAACCAATCTCTTGATACTGATACAATTGAAATTTTAGCAGCAGATTACGGTATTGAAGCACAAGTTAAAGAAGAAGAAGACGTTGCTGACATTGATAAGTTCTTTGCTGATGAAAACATTGATGAGAGCAAGTTAGTATCACGCCCACCAGTTGTTACAATTATGGGTCACGTCGATCATGGTAAAACAACTTTGCTAGATTACTTACGTAACTCTCATGTTACTGAGGGTGAAGCAGGTGGAATTACTCAACATATTGGTGCTTATCAAACGCAGTTGAATGGTAAAACAATAACATTCTTGGATACACCTGGACATGCTGCATTTACAGAGATGCGCGCACGTGGTGCTAATGTGACTGATTTGACGATATTGGTAGTAGCAGCAGATGATGGTGTTATGCCACAAACCATTGAGGCTATTAACCATGCCAAAGCTGCCGGAACGCCAATCATTGTTGCAGTTAACAAAATTGACAAGCCTGGTGCAAATCCTGACGACGTGATGAACCAGTTGATGGCTTATGACTTAGTTCCTGAAGAGTATGGTGGTGATACAATATTTGTCAAAATATCAGCTAAATTTGGACAAAATGTTGATGAATTACTTGAAATGATTTTACTACAAGCAGAAGTTCTTGAATTAAAAGCTAATCCGGATATGCCAGCTCGTGGCTCAGTAGTTGAAGCACGTTTGGATAAAGGTCGTGGACCAGTTGCAACTGTACTAGTCCAACAAGGCACGATGCACGTTGGTGATCCAATTGTTGTTGGTAATACCTACGGACGTGTTCGTACCATGACTAATGAACGTGGTGTGGAATTAGAAGAAGCATTACCAGCAACGCCAGTACAGGTTACAGGTTTAAATGATGTACCTCAAGCAGGTGATCGTTTTATTATCATGGCGGACGAAAGAACAGCACGTGCAGCTGGAGAAGAACGTGCCAAGCGTGCACAAGAAGCAATTCGTAATTCAGGCTCAGTTGTCACGTTAGACACGTTGTTTAGTACAATGTCTGAAAAAGCGATGAAGACTGTACCTGTTATTGTTAAAGCTGATGTGCAAGGCTCTGTTGAAGCGTTGTCTGGATCGTTAAAGAAGATAGAAGTAGACGGTGTGCGTGTAGATATTATTCATACAGCCGCTGGTGCCATTAATGAATCGGATGTTACTTTAGCGTCTGCTTCAGGTGCAATTATCATTGGATTCAATGTACGTCCAACCCCTCTTGCAAAATCGCAGGCTGATTCTGATAAAGTAGATATTCGTTTCTATAATGTCATATATAATGCTATCGATGATGTTGAGGCGGCTATGAAGGGTCAGCTTGAACCTGTCTATGAAGAGAAAATTATTGGAACAGTTGCTGTTAAAGAATTATTCAAGTTTTCTAAGGTGGGTATCATTGCTGGTGCAATGGTTGAAGAAGGTAAAATTACTAAGGAATCTAAGGTTCGTATTCTTCGCGACGGTGTTGTTGCATATGATGGTGAAGTTGCTTCACTACAACGTGGAAAAGATGCAGTTAATGAAGTTAAGATGGGCTATGAATTTGGATTTACCGTTGCCAAATATAATGATGTCCGTGTTGGTGATGTTGTAGAAGCTTATGTAATGGCAGAAGTTAAACCAAAATAATTTAAGTGTGATTAACATCATTCTTTATTTAGAAAAGGGGCACAAAGTTATGGCTAATCCACAACGTGCAGGCCGTCTGGCACAAGAAGTTCAGCGTGATGTGACGGATTTATTGCTTAAGCGTATTAACGATCCACGTGTGCAAGATGTTACAGTAACCAGTGTTGAATTATCAGGGGATTTGCAAATTGCAACCATCTATTATTCAATTTTATCTGATTTAGCAAGCGCTGGGCAGAAAGCACAATCTGGATTAGAGGCTGCCAGTGGTTTGATTCGTAAAGAATTAGGTGCAAGATTGACAGTTTACAAGACACCAGAACTACGTTTTGTTCGTGATCAATCAGTTCAGTATGGTAATCATATTGAAGATTTAATTCGCAAGTTGAATTCTGAAAATTAATTAATTGTGAACAAAAAAACGTTACTTTTTAAGAGTAACGTTTTTTTGTGTTAAAATAGAATTACGACAATTTGATAAATAAGGAATCTTAAAATGACTAACTTCATACAACCTTTGAATCCATTAATTACTGAAATGGCGCCTGATAAATTATTGGCATTTCAAAAAACTGTTCGAGATATACCAGATATTTTAAAACTGACATTGGGCGAGCCTGGGTTTTCAGTTGACGAACGTATCAAAACTGCAGCTACTGAAGCACTTAACAATAATCGCTCACATTATGCTGAAAGTCAGGGTGAACGAGAACTACGTGTTGAAGCAGTTAAATATTTTAATGCGAAGTATCATCTAAATTATCGTGATGAAGACAATGTGATTGTAACACTTGGTGTAAGTGAAGCAATTAACGTTGTCTTGAACACATTGCTTGGTAAAAATGAAGGTCTTTTAATGCCGGAACCAACGTATGGTCCCTATTTTACATCATTAGATTTGGCTCATGGTACAAAAATCACAATTGATACGACACCTAATCGTTTTAAACTAACACCACAAATGATTGATGAAGCAGTAAGCAGTGCAACAGTTCCGGTACGAGCTATTTTGATGAACTATCCAGCAAATCCAACGGGGGTTACATATTCACGTGATGAGATTATTGAATTGGCAGAAATGTGTAAGAAACATAAGTTATGGATAATTTCAGATGAGATCTACTCATTGCTAACTTATGACCAAGAACATGTTTCTTTTTCAGAGATCATTCCTGAGCAAACAATTTATATTAATGGTTTATCAAAATCTCATGCTATGACTGGTTATCGTGTGGGATTCATCTTGGCAGCAGCTGATGTGATAGCTGAAATGCAAAAAGTACATGGCGCGTTAACATTTGCTGTTCCAACGTTTATCCAAGACGCAGCATTAGTGGCTTTACGTGATGTTAATGATACACCTATTGTTATGCGCGATGCTTATAAGGCACGACGTGACCGCATTTTGCCACAGTTACAAAATTTGGGATTTGATGTTGTCTCACCCGAAGGTGCTTTTTACTTGTTTGCAAAGTTACCCGTAGATTTAGGTGAAGATGGCGATGCTTTCGCTCTAAAGTTGGCGCAAGAAGGTAAAGTAGCCGTTATTCCCGGATCAGGTTTTAGTGACGCAGCAAGGGCATATATCCGAATTTCGTATGCAGCATCGGATGCTGATTTGGATGAGGGGATGCGAAGACTAGTAGCATATGTTAATCAATTACGCGGAAAATAATTAAAAGGCAGGCAACTTATGAGTTGGTGGCAAAATCTATTTAATCAAAAAAGTAGACATCATAGAATTAAAACAACAGGCCAAATTAACGCGGTTAATGTTGCACGCAATTCTGAATTCCCAGTTGTTGTTGCACCTGTAACTGGTCAATTGCGGAAAATTGATGATGAGATTGAACAACTTAATAGTGGCAATGGTTTTATGATTTTACCAGATGGTAATAGTATTATGTCACCAGTCTCTGGCATTGTTGTGGCGTCTGATACCCATAAGGTTACAATCCAGAGTATTCATCATGAAAAAGTAACAGTACACTTACAAGGCCATGGTAACGAACCTATCGATGCTCATCTAGCAACATATGGTGTTGGACAGCAATTACATGCTGGTGATCTGATTGGAACAACACATGACACAGATCATAATATAGGTGTCTATGTGACCTTTGAGGACAATGTAAATCCACACATCAGTTATGGTGCAGTATATGCTGGGCAAAATATTTGGCATTACCACGAGGGAACAAATGCAACAGAATAAAAATATTGACGGTATCATTGTTGTTAATAAGCCACGGGGTATGACTTCCTTTGATGTTGTTGCTAAAGTGCGTCGTGCAGTTGGGCAGAAAAGAGTAGGGCATGCTGGTACACTAGATCCAAATGTTGATGGTGTTCTCGTTGTGGCACTAGGTAAGGCAACTAAATTGATTGATGAATTGCAAAAACGTCGCAAGCAATATGTTGGCACGATTACACTTGGATTTGCAACTGAAACAGAAGATCTGGATGGTACTGTAATTTCGGAAATTCCTATTCAAAAGCCATTTTCCGATAGTGATATTGATCAAGCAATCTTGCATTTAAATGGTGAAATCAAGCAAGTACCACCAATGTTTTCTGCTGTTAAAGTTAATGGTAAGCGCCTTTACGAGTATGCACGAGCTGGAGAAGTAGTCGAGCGGCCAGTTCGAGATGCGATGATTTATGATTTTAAGCGCACATCCGATGTTATCTACCAAAATCAACAACAGAAGTTTGATTTTGAAGCTACGGTATCAAAGGGAACTTATATTCGTACATTAGCTATTGATACAGGTACACATTTAGGTATTCCAGCGACAATGACTAGTTTAACGCGAACGATAGGTAGTGGCATGACACTCGATCAAGCTAGCGAACTAAGTGATATCATGACATTAGAGAGAACTGCGTTACTTGAATTAATTATACCTATAAAAAATTTATTGACATGGCCAAGCAAAATACTTACAGATGACGAATGGTTTGCTGTCAAAAATGGTCAAAAAATAACAACTTGGCCAGCGAGTGATAAATACCTACAATTGATATATCGTGACGAAATTAAGGCAGTATATGCTTATAACAAAGAGGATGGCATATGGCAATCACGTTACGTGTTTGCTAATGAATGATCATGGTTGAAATAATTAGATTACATTATCCTATTTTAAAAACAATCAATTCAGCTCAGCAAGTTGTTGCAATGGGCTTTTTTGATGGTGTGCATCTTGGTCATCAAAAAGTTATTAAGCGAGCTAAGATAGAAGCAGAGCGGCGGAATGTACCTCTAGCAGTATTAACTTATGACCCACATCCAATTGTTGTTTTTAAAGCACTTACAGAACCTTTGCGTTATATCACGCCAATTGGTAAAAAATCAGAATTATTAGCTGATCTGGGTGTTGATATTGTATATGTCATGCAATTTACGTCTTTGCTATCGACATTACCACCACAAAAATTTGTAGATGATGTTGTTATGCAGTTAAATCCTGTGACCGTAGTTGGTGGATTTGACCATGTATATGGTGGTGACCCGAAAATAGCTGACATGATACATTTACCAAAGTATGCACAAAAACGATTTGATGTTATATCCGTATCAGAACTTGATGATGGTGAACATAAAATTGGGTCTTCTTCAATTCGACTGGCATTAGACAATGGAGAGATGGCAATTGTTAATCGACAACTTGGTCATATTCATCAAACAACAGGTCTTGTTGTTCATGGAGAAGCGCGTGGCAGGGAACTTGGTTTCCCAACGATTAATATTAAAACACCGGAGTTGGAACACTTGCCTGCTATTGGTATCTATATTGTCGAGGTAATGATTGGTAGTGATTGGCACTTAGGTATGGCAAGTATTGGCAGAAATGTTACATTTGGTGATGCACGTCCGATTACCGTTGAAATTAATTTATTAGACTTTAATCAAGAAGTCTATGGCGAAAATGTTACAATAAATTGGCACAGTTACCTCCGTGGTGAGATAAAGTTTGCAAATGTAATTGACTTAATATCACAGTTAAAGCAAGATGAAATCGCGACACGACAGTATTTTAATACACTTGGCTAAGGTTGAGTGTATTTTTATTTTAGCACTCCTTAAAAAGAGTGCTAAAAAGGTTGCAATTTTTTTTGAATAGTGTATTATTATAGTTGTTAGCAGTTAGTATTGTTGAGTGCTAAAACGGAGGTGATGGAATGCTGACTGAGCGACAAAAACTAATTTTAAATGCCATCATTTACGAATATACGCAAACAGCGCACGCGGTAGGTTCGAAGAGTTTACAAGAACAGCTTGATATTAAAGTTAGTTCTGCGACAATTCGCAATGAAATGGCTGCCTTAGAGGCAGCGGCATTGATTAAAAAATTACATACGTCTGCTGGACGAATTCCATCACGTGCTGGTTATAGATATTATCTTGATAACTTAATGGTAGCACGAGCAGCAACGCAACAAGACATTGCTTTGGTTATACAATCTTTTCGTGGTAATTTTCATGAAATGGATGATTTGTTGGATGAGTCAGCTCATACTTTGTCACAGTTAACAGGTGCAACTGCGCTAATCTTAAAACCAAAACGAGTGAACATTACTGTTTCCGGTTTTCGGCTAGTACCGTTAGAAAATCAGCAATTAATTGCTGTGTTAGTGACTAATGATGGCAAGGTAACGAGTCAGACATTTAAATTACCACGAGAGTTAGCTGTTTCTTCGTTAGATAGTATGATTAAATACATTAATGAACAGATGAATGGCCGACCAGTGCTAGAAGTCTTGAAAATGATGCAGTCTGATGAATTGCCTACGCAAATGAGTCGCATAATCAAAACACCCGCTGCCTTTTTACAATTATTTGGGGATGTGTTGGCACGGTCAATTGGTGATACGGTCCATATTGGTGGGCGGTTGAATGTGTTAGACTTTAGTGAAGACGATATCGATACTAGGGAAGTTAAACAATTGTTAGAATTTTTAACATCAGCATCTGATATTCGTCGTGTAGCTACGACAGAAGGCTACCATGTTACAGTTAAAATTGCTAAGGAAATAGATGAACCACTGCTGAGACCATTTAGCTTAATTACAAGAGCTTTTACGGTACCGGGTCAAGGTGAAGGTGTGATTGCCTTGTTAGGTCCGATTCGTATGGCGTATTCACGTAACGTATTGTTAATGGATGCTTTTGGTGAAGCATTAAGTCAGAAAATGATTGAGTATACATAAACAGGAGGTCACAAGCGTGGCAGATGAAGCTAAAGAAGAAATAAAAAATGAAAAAGTAGCAGAAGAGACTGATGATAACGTAGCAACTGACGTTATAGAAAAAGCAGACGAGCCAGAACAAAATGAAGTGGATCCACAACAAGTTAAACTTGATGAGGCGCTTGAGAAGATATCAAATCTGGAAGATCAACTGTTGCGTGCACAAGCTGAGATTCAAAATATCCAGCAACGTCATGCACGTGAAGTACAAAATGTACGTAAATATGATGGGCAAAAGTTAGCAAGTGCTGTACTACCGGCCGTTGATAACTTAGAACGAGCGTTGCTTGTTGAAACAGATGATGCTGTTGCACAGCAAATTAAGACAGGTGTTGAAATGACACTAAAGACTTTATCACAAGCATTGACAGACAATGGTATCTCTGCCACTGGTGAAGTTGGTGAAGTATTTGACCCAACAAAACATCAAGCTATTCAAAGTGTTGATTCTGATGAAGTAGAATCAGATCAAATTGCAACTGTTCTACAAAAAGGATACATTTTGCAAGACCGAGTGTTACGTCCAGCAATGGTTGCCGTAGCAAAATAATTTTTATTAACTTAATTGTTATGTATGGTGATTCAGCATATAGCACTACACCTTAAAAAGACAAAAACGAATTCAAAAGTAAAGGAAGAATATATTCATGTCTAAAATAATCGGTATTGATTTAGGAACAACAAATTCTGCAGTTGCTGTCCTTGAGGGTGGCGAACCAAAGATCATCACAAATCCTGATGGTGGTCGTACAACACCATCAGTTGTGTCATTTAAAAATGGTGAAAGCCAAGTTGGTGACGTTGCTAAGCGCCAAGCGATTACAAATCCTGACACAATTATTTCAATTAAGTCACATATGGGTGAAGCTGGATATAAAGTTACTGCTGATGGTAAGGACTATACACCACAAGAAATTTCAGCAATGGTTTTGCAATATATCAAAGGTTATGCGGAAGACTATTTAGGTGAAAAGGTTGATAAAGCTGTTATCACAGTTCCTGCATATTTCAACGATGCACAACGTCAAGCTACCAAAGATGCAGGTAAAATTGCTGGTTTGGAAGTTGAACGTATCATCAACGAACCAACAGCCGCAGCCCTAGCTTATGGTTTGGATAAGTTGGATAAAAACGAAAAAATCTTGGTTTATGATTTGGGTGGTGGTACATTTGATGTGTCTATTCTTGAATTAGGTGATGGTGTCTTTGAAGTGTTGTCAACTAATGGTGACACACATCTTGGTGGTGATGATTTTGATAATGCGGTGATCGATTATCTAGCAGCACAATTCAAGACTGATAATGGTGTTGATTTGAAAGCAGATAAGCTTGCATTACAACGTTTAAAGGATGCTGCTGAATCAGCTAAGAAGACACTATCTTCAGCAACTGAAGCACAAATTGATTTGCCATTTATCGCCTCAGGTGATCAAGGTCCTTTGCATTTGCAAACATCATTGTCTCGTGCAAAGTTTAATGAGATTACTGCTAACTTAATCAAGAAGGCAGAACAACCCGTTTTGAATGCTTTGAAGGATGCTGGTTTGTCATTTTCAGATATCGATGAAGTTATCTTGAATGGTGGATCAACACGTATTCCAGCTGTGCAAGATTCTGTTAAGAAGTTGACTGGTAAAGAACCAAACCATTCAATCAATCCAGATGAAGCTGTTGCTTTGGGTGCTGCCGTTCAAGGTGGTGTTATTAGTGGTGATGTTAAGGATGTTGTTTTGTTGGATGTCACACCATTATCACTTGGTATCGAAACTATGGGTGGTGTGTTCACAAAGCTGATTGATCGCAACACAACTATTCCAACATCAAAGTCACAAGTGTTCTCAACAGCTGCTGATAACCAACCAGCCGTAGATATTCATGTTTTGCAAGGTGAACGTTCAATGGCTGCAGATAACAAGACGTTGGGTCGTTTCCAATTATCAGATATTCCTGCAGCACAACGTGGTGTACCACAAATTGAAGTGACATTCGATATTGATCGTAACGGTATTGTATCAGTTTCTGCTAAAGATTTAGGTACACAAAAAGAGCAGAAGATTACAATTCAGGCTGCTGGTGGTTTGTCAGATGATGAAATTGAGCAAATGATGAACGATGCAAAGGCCAATGAAGAGGCTGATGCAAAAAAGAAAGAAGCTGTTGACACGCGTAACGAAGCTGATCAATTAATTTTCTCAACAGAAAAGACTTTAGAAGAAGTCGGAGACAAGTTGGGGGATGACGATAAGAAAGCAACGCAAGAAGCTTTGGAGGCTTTGAAAAAGGCCAAAGAAGACGCAGTTGCAGATGATGCTGATTTGACAGATTTGAAGACTAAATCTGAAGATTTGGCTAAAGCTGCGCAAGAGTTGGCCATGAAACTTTATCAACAAGCAGCACCACAAGAAGGTGCTGAAGGTGAAGCTAATTCAGCAGATGATAACACTGTAGATGGTGATTTTGAAGAAGTTGACCCTGACAAGAAGAAAGATTAATATCATTGTTTTTAACAAATAATTCTTAAAGCGAACCGCATTCTCTTGAATGCGGTTTGTGTACATAATACCAAAAGGAGCGGGTAAGTGAATAATACAGAATACTACGACCGTCTTGGTGTAGACAAAAATGCTAGCCAAGACGATATAAAAAAAGCGTACCGTAAATTAGCAAAAAAATACCATCCAGATTTAAATCATGAGGCTGGTGCTGAAGAAAAGTATAAAGAAGTTCAAGAGGCCTTTGAAACACTAGGTGATGAACAAAAACGCGCACAATATGATCAATTTGGTCCAGCGGGCGCAAATGGTGGCTTTGGTGGTCAAGGTGGTTTCAATGGTTACCAACAACAAGGTGGATTTGGCGACTTTTCCGATTTAGGGGATATTTTTAGTCAAATGTTTGGTGGTGGGTTTGATCCTAATCGTCCGCGAAAAGGTCAAGATTTACAATATCGTATGCGATTGAGTTTTGAAGAGGCCATTTTTGGTAAAGAAGAAACCATAAAGTTTAATCGTGGTGATGGTTCTCATGAAATTAAAGTAACTGTTCCTGCTGGTGTTGAGACTGGGCAACAGATGCGTTTGGCAGAGCAGGGTGAAGAGGGTGCTAACGGCGGACCAAGAGGTGATCTCTTTGTTGTATTCCAAGTTGCTCCTTCAAAAGATGGTTTTGAACGAGATGGTGCAGATATTTATCTTGAGCAAAAGATTAACTTTGTTAATGCTGCTTTGGGCGCTGAGTTACAAGTGAAATCTGTTCATGGTGACGTTAATTTGAAGATTCCAGCTGGAACACAAACTGGTACACGATTCCGCTTGCGTGGAAAAGGTGCACCACGTTTACGTGGAACAGGTAATGGTGATCAGTATGTTATTGTCAAAGTAGATGTACCAACAAAGCTGAATAGAGATCAAAAAAAGGCACTAGAAGCGTTCCAAGAGGCATCTGATGGTACAAAGAAAAAAAGTTTCTTTGATAAATTATAATGAATCGTCATTATAATTAAGTGGTAAAAATAATTTTTATTAGAAAAAGCACATAAAGCTAATCTTTATGTGCTTTTTCTTGATATGTATTATTAATCAATGTATTTGGTTTCATTATCAACTTGCCAAGGGGCTTTTAAATCAATATGATCATAGTATAGGTGACCATGTAAGTGATCAATTTCATGTTGAAAAACTATCGCGGGGTAGTCACGTAATTTAATCACCTTTTTATCGCCATTTTCATCTTGATAGCGGACTGTGATACGATTAGCACGTGGTACAAAACCAGGGACATCTTCGTCAACCGATAAGCAACCTTCTCCAACGTCTAAAGCACCGCGTTTCACTGACTCAGAAATAATAATAGGATTAAATATTGTGCCTTTGAAAAATGGCTTATCCTCTGATTCATGTGGATCAATTGAAGGGACAAGAATTGCAGCCATGCTAAGAGAATAGCCAACTTGTGGTGCTGCTAAGCCAACACCTGGGCGTAGGCCATACTGTTCATTTTTTGTTTCGTCTTGTGAAATTACAAGATAGGTCATCATATCTTTGGCCAGTTGTGCATGTTCATCACTTAAGGGGAAAGGAACATTTTTAGCAGTTTGGCGCAAAACAGGATCACCATCTCGTGTAATTTTGTCCATTGTAAATCGAATTGTCATGTTTTTTTTACCTCTTTATTAGTATATCAAACTGTACAACATGTTAAAATAGGTGTATGAGTGAAAATTATATATTACCAATTGATGGCAATTGGACAGTAAAAGATATTGTTAAAGTATCAAATTTTGTTGATAGTGTTTTAAACGTTTATGAAACTGGTGTTTCTAAATCAGAATTATTGCTGCGTTACAACGAATTCCGTGAAGTTTTGCCTGCTTTGAGCGAACAAAAGCGTTTTGATAAGGATCTTGAACGGCAAACTGGACATAGCATTTATAAAACGATAAAACTGGCACAAAGAATAACAGGAGATAGGGTACGAGAATGACGTTAAGTCAGTTTGAAATTCAAGATATTGATCAGACTGTTTTATTATGGCTAGAGGAAGTCAGAAAACAGACTTTAATTGCAATGCAACAGCAACTAGATGTTGATACAAAACATGATGTTCGAGATTTAGTAACAAATGTTGATAGAGGCAATGAACAGTTTATTAATACTAAAATTCGTAATTTTGATTCAAACGCTACTATTGTTAGTGAAGAAGGCTTCGGTGATCATCAGCGTGATATGCAGGGAAATGTATGGTTTGTGGATCCTATTGATGGCACAATGAATTTTGTTAAGGAAAAAGATAACTTTGCAGTCATGATTGCTTTGTATATTGATGACCAACCAATTTTGGGTTGGATTTTAGATGTTGTTAATAACGTTGTTTATCATGGTGGACCACAAATCGGTGTTTTGTCGAATCAATTACGTTTGGATCCACCAAGTGATGACGCATTAAGTGATGGCATAGTACTATTAAGTGGTGCAAGATTACTGTATGGTATGTTTGGGTATGATAAAATTGCTAAAGCCGCGTTAGGTTATCGCGTTATTGGCGCAGCGGGACCATCATTTTTGCGCGTGATCTCAGGACATGCAGTTGGTTATTCGTCAAAAATGATGCCATGGGATTTTGCAGCTGGGCAAGTTTTGGCAAAAACATTAGGTTTATCTGTTTCAGACATTGACGGACGGCCGTTAGATATGTTATCATCTAACATAGTATTAGTGGCTACAAATCGCGCGCATCGTGATATTTTAACGTTGCATAAAAGCTAGGGCACAACAGACCCTAGCTTTTACTATGAGATAAGTGGCATTAAATTAAAGGAGCACTAGGAAATTGGCAAATCGCGAAGATATTCGTAACATCGCTATCATCGCCCACGTCGATCACGGAAAGACGACGTTGGTTAATGAACTTTTGAAACAATCAGATACATTGGACTCACGCAAGGAATTGGGTGATCGTGCAATGGATACAAACGATATTGAAAAAGAACGTGGTATCACTATCTTATCAAAGAACACAGCCGTTAAGGTTGGTGACAAGCAAATTAACATCTTGGATACACCTGGACACGCGGACTTCGGTGGTGAAGTTGAACGTATCATGGGCATGGTTGATGGTGTGTTATTGGTTGTTGATGCCTTTGAAGGTACAATGCCTCAAACACGTTTCGTATTAAAAAAGGCCTTCGAACAACATTTGACACCAATTGTTATTGTTAACAAGGTTGATCGTCCAGGTGCACGCCCTGAAGAAGTTGTTGATGAAGTTTTGGATTTGTTCATTGAATTAGGTGCTGATGATGAAGGTCTTGATTTCCCAGTTATTTTTGCTTCAGCAATGAATGGTACATCTTCATTATCTCCTGTTGTTGCAGATCAAGAACACACAATGAAACCAATATTTGATGCCGTTTTTGATACAATACCATCACCAATTGATAATTCAGATGAACCATTGCAATTCCAAGTTGCAATGCTAGATTATAATGATTTCGTTGGACGAATTGGTATTGGACGAGTTAAGCGTGGAACAATCAAAATTGGTGACAATGTTGAGGTGTTGAAGCTTGATGGTACAACACAAAGCTTCCGTGTGACAAAACTAGCAGGATTTATTGGCTTGGATCAAGTTGATATAACAGAAGCTAAGGCCGGTGATTTGATCGCTGTTTCAGGTATGGAAGATATTTCTGTTGGTGAAACAGTTGCTGACCCAGCCCATCCAGAAGCATTACCAATTTTGCGTATTGATGAACCAACTTTGCAAATGACTTTCCGTCAAAATGATAGCCCATTTGCCGGTAAAGAAGGTAAGTTTGTTACTGCACGTCAGATAGAAGACCGTTTACGTCGTGAATTGCATACAGACGTATCTTTGCGTGTTGAAGATATCGGACAAGCGGGTGCTTGGTTAGTATCAGGTCGTGGTGAATTGCATCTATCAATTTTGATAGAAACAATGCGTCGTGAAGGATTTGAAATACAAGCGTCTCGTCCACAAGTTATCTATCGTGAAATAGATGGTGTGCAATCAGAACCTTATGAATCTGTTCAAATTGATACACCTGATGAATATTCATCAACTGTTATTGATTCTTTGAATCAACGTAAGGGTGAAATGGTTAACATGGAAGCTGTTGGAAACGGTCAAACTCGTTTGACTTATATGGCACCTTCTCGTGGTTTGATTGGTTATTCAACTGAATTTATGTCTGCAACTCGCGGTTATGGTATCTTTAACCATACCTATGCAGAATACCGTCCAGTCGTCCGTAACTGGGAACCAGGACGACGTAACGGTGCTTTGGTTTCAATCAACCAAGGAACAACAACTAACTATGCAATCATGGGTGTTGAAGATCGTGGACAAATGTTCGTTGGCGCTGGTGTTGATGTCTATGAAGGTATGATTGTTGGAATGAATGCGCGTGACAATGACATTTCTGTCAATGTTACAAAATTGAAGCCACAATCAAACGTTCGTTCATCAAACAAAGACCAAACTTCATCTATTAAGACACCTCGTCTTATGAATTTGGAAGCATCTTTGGAATTCTTGAATGATGATGAATATGTTGAAGTTACTCCTGAAAACGTTCGTATCCGTAAAGCTATCTTGAACACAGCAGAACGTGAAAAAGCAGCTAAACGTCGTAAGGCATCAACAAATTAATATATAAGTAGAAAATCTTGTTAGGTTTTCTATTATGGAGATATGGCACAATCCGGTACTGCAACGGACTCGAAATCCGTCGAGCCGCTTATAGCGGTGTGCGGGTTCAAATCCCGCTATCTCCTTTCGAACATATGTTCGCATGTAGACATATGTACAAAAACGTTGTTAAATCAACGTTTTTTTGTTTTACTAAACGTAAATCAACGTGAGAAAACATCTCTTGTGGAGCCAAATTGGAGCCATGCTTGATTTTTCTTAACCTAATCGCTGCTAGTCCCATATTCCCTTAACTTTATCCGCTTCTGTATTAGAAACTTCATCAAGCAGGGCATGATAGTGTTTGTGAATTATTTCTATCGTGTGCCCCGATATTCTCGCAATGTAATCAAGCGAAATACCTTTTTGGATTAGGATAGTATCGTGGGTAGCTCTCAAAGTTTTTGGTGTTATGCTCAAACCATCATGAGTTTTTAAAGAAATATCAAGTTTTGACAGAACGTGACGAAGAACTTTACTAGTGTTAGATGCAGAAGATAACAGTCTATCACCTCTAGAGGTTGGCGGATAATCATTTCTAAACATTAAATTATGCTCGTTGCTTATATTATAAGTGGCGAGCCTTTTTTGTTTGTCTTCACTAAATGAAATGATCAATTCCTCTAATTGTGGAGAGACTGGCACATTACGTTCAGAACGAGTTTTAGTATACGGTTTGATAGTATTGTCTTGCTCAACGTAAGTATTGTGAACATGCAATAGGTGCTTTGAAACATTCAAATCATCAAACTGCAACGCCTTAGCTTCACTAGGTCGTAACCCACATTCCAACATTATCAAAAGTGTTAAATACTCTTGATGAATCAAATTAGTGTGTTCATAGAAATAGTGGCGCAGTATACTAGCGTCTTCCATACTTAAACTCGCAACTGGTTTAAATATTCCTTTATCCACACCAGTAGTTTTGATGCGATTTTCTGATGGCATTGGTGTTTTCCTGATTAAACCGTCATATTCAGCGTCAGAAAATGCCTTAGAAAGAAACGAACGATACTTATTGACGGTACTGGTAGCATATCGTTTTCCCAATGAATTGAAATATAGTTGAATAGCTGTTTTGTTACCATCGAAAAATTTTAGTGGTTTTCCCGGTAAATCAATTCGTAATCTCTTGATTAACGTATTGTAGTTATTCTTACTGTTTGTTTCAAGATAAGGTTCAACGTTAGATAGATACCATTGTTCAAAATATCGCCACAAAACCATAGAACCGTTGGCTGCTATATAACCACTTGCAAATGCAATTCTATCTTCGCTTTCTATCTCTTTTGCTTCTTGATAGGAATCAACATATTTTCTAGGCGAAAAATGGCGTTTTCCTAATTGGTCACGAGTTGATGTTCTTACAACATATTTTCCGGCAAATCTGCCAGTAGTAACTTTTTTTATCATACTGAATTATCCTTTCGTTTGTGAAGGTATAATAGGCATACAGATATGATAAATAGGGCAGTTTAGAGTCATGACTTTATGGACGAAATAAAAAGCCTCCTTTAAAAAAGGGGCTTACATCTGATATAATATAAGTGAACGCCCCGTGCGTTTTAGTCTTTAGCACACCTGCTGTCTGCCCGACAAGGTGTGCTTTTTTATTTGTGATGCAGGTACAAAAAAAATAGTAATGCGGCTGCGATTATGATACCCGAAACTGCGTAGAGCACGATATATAAATACTTCAAATGAAATAGGGTGTAATTCAAAAAGTGTGCCATTATATTACTCCTTTGTATGTCCGAGAGGGCCTGTGTTATTGAATTAATCCTAGTTGTCCTTTAATAGTTGTATATTTTTTAGTCATATGTTCTCCAACGCAAAAGTCCGTACCCAATTGAGTACGGACTTTGTGCAACGCTGTGCGTTGATTAGATGTAATCAATATATCATGCTAGGTTTATCTTGTAAATAGTTTTAATTATAATTTATCAATATACATTATTTAACAACGTCACCAGTAATTAACCATGAACCCAAAGTTGACTTTGATTCGCTAACCTTGAATTTAATATGATCACCATTTTTTAAACCATATTGCTGTGTCGCTGGATAAAAATTTAAGTGCTCGCCAGCCTGCAAGTTTTGTCCTAATTCTGTTGCGTTTTCAACATTGAAGACATCGACATCAACAATTTTTCCGTCAATACTTTGACCGCTATTTAATTGAGATTCAGCATCAGATGTTGATATTATAACTTCAGTTGAAGATGAACTAGATGCTGAGGGTGCCGATGATGATGAAGAAACTTCTTTCTTAGATTCACTACTGGAAGACTTTGTCTGTGCTGTTTTGACCTGATTATTCTGTGATTTAGTTCCAATAATGTAACCACCCATAGCGAAAATCAGTAAGCCCAGAACGCTGATTACGGCTAGTAATTTTTTATTCATTCTCAATCTCTCCCAAAACCTTTTAATGTGGGTGCTCAGCACATAGTTTTAATTGATTAGTTAATAATCATCTTCTTCTATTTTTCTTAGATACGTAATCCATTTTTTTGAAATATTAATATATTCTTCTAGTGACTTATCCTGATACCATTCAACACTGTCACCAGTTAAAACTTGGATTTTTGTTTTTCTTCCATTGAGTTTTATTCTTCCAATTTGATAGCTTACATATCTTACATTTAAAGTTTTATCACTTAATCTGTTTAACCGTAATAAACTGGTGTTTATTCCTGCATCTGAAAACATGCTCAATACTTTTTTAAAAAATATCGTTTCTATGTCATTTAGTTCGTTATCAGAAAAAATATTATGGCGCCCTTGAACGAATTCATCTGTTTCAGATTTTATTTTTTGGTATTGTAATTCATTATAAATTTCAAAGTCTGCACTTGTCCATGAGCCATCTGGAATTGATTCAGATGTAATTTTGACATATTGATCAGTATTTTTTCCAAACCAATCCATTAGTGTAGAAATAATGTTCATATAAAAACTCCGTTCATATTCTCAAATAACAAAATGTTTTGCAACATATTCAGCTTGCTTTTCAGCAAGCATGGTGTTGATTGACCAACGATTGTCATCACCGTACATATTAAATTCAGCGTGACCTGCCTCATGAACAATAGTATTTAATTGTCGCCATTCAGGTTGTAAAGTGTTGACATATATGATTACTTTTCCGTTGATTTTGTTAACTTCTCCATAATATAAAGGGTGCTCGACTTCAACACCGTAGAATTTATATTCAGGAAATTTATTAATATACATCTCGATTTCTGTCATACATGGCAAACCTCACAATCGGCGTTTTGATAGCTTAGCAATCTCAACGAGTTGCTTAATTTGTTCAATATCTTCTTTTGTAGCAGAAGGGTCTATGAAGTAAGCAATTTCTTTTTGTGCAGCAGTTAGATCATTTGAGGAAGTAGGGTTCATTTCATCTGTTCGTCCTAATAGGTAATCAGTTGATACATTTAGAACGTCTGCTACTTTTTGCAAGTTATCAGCTTTAGGAGTTGATTTTTTCCATCCGTAAATTGCTTTATTACTAAGCCCAGCTGTGTCATTGATGTAATCAATAGACATTTTTCTCTTTTCAGATACTTCTTTAATTCTTTCGTAAATTGTTGTCATTTCAAATGTCCTTTATTTTGAATAAAATAAAAGTTGAATAAAACCAACAAAACTATTGACTTGTTGGTAATAACCAACTATACTTATTCTTGTAAGTTAATTACACAGACAAAAAACAGTTAAAACATTATCAATCTTGGCGGAGGGATAGGTTATAACGATAGTTATTTGGTTGTGTTTACTATGTCATTATAGTTGAATATATCCAACTTGTAAATAGGAACTTACAAATGAAATACAAAAATCATGCCGTGAGGCAGTATTTTTTTTAAATCAAAACCCAGAAGTTAGGTAGAAAGGAGAAAGCGATGAACAATAAAATTGCGGAAGATATTCGAGCTGATGCGGCACGTTTAAATTTTAAAAAGTCAGATGTGGCAAAAGGAATTAGACGTGACCAATCTGATGTAGGCAAGGCAATGAATGGTCATTCTGGTACGTATTTTATTACTTTACGAGCAAAGATTCGTAAGTATCTTGATGAACAACTAGCGGATAGGTAAGTATAGGAGGAAAACATGAAAGAAAAGGTAGGGATATATTTCTACAAGAATTTGTTCGGACAAAACAAATATATTTGCATCGCCTCTGCGAACGGTGCCCTAGCAGTTGATTCGCTGTTTGGAACAGATTCCCTGAGCATAAAGAAAAAAGTTCCTAAGCTGAATTTAGGAACCTACTTGATGGTTGATGAGTTAGTTTTCAAAATTTAAAAACCCATTTGTTTTTCTATCAGTGACGTTAACACCTTAGATGCGATATCAGAGACCATATTTAGAGGAACCGAAGCAAATTTACTAGTGATATTTTTAGTTTCTGACCAAACTTTACTATCTCTAACAGTGTCTAAGAATTTATGTCCGTCCCAAGTTATTGCGTAACAATCAATCAATACCAAGGTGTCGTTAACATATATAAATTTAATATTAATATATCCCGCTTCATCTAATTTTTGCAAAGTATATATGATGTCATCAGGATTATAACTGACTAGTTCTTTACCGTTCATAAAATCGTTCTTCGTTAAATTTTCATTGATAGTGGATTTGTCTTCAATGAACAGTAGTGTCGAACGAACACAATCGTTATTTAATTTCATGGTTATTTTTTCCTTTCTCTTACTAGGCAAATGAGCTAGTAACTTAAGGATATCACTAGCACCACATTAAAACATTAGAAAAGGAGGCACCTATGCCAATGTTTGAAAGCAGGAGTTACCTGCAAAAAGAAATTGTGGATAAAAATCATCTCGACATGCACTTGATGACATTTTACAAATATATCAAGCGCGAAAAAAATTTTCCAAAGCCGTTCTTTGTAAGCGGTAATCGAAAAAAATGGGATGGTACAGCGCTTCAGTATTTTATTGACAAGAAGTCAGGGAGGTAGCGCATGATAATAGGCACAGTAGCAATCATCATTGGTGTCGTCTACTTCATGTATGCGGAAGACAAGATGAATCGTGAAGACGCAGAGAGTGATTATAAGAGCCGTGTTGCAATGGGCGAAGACCCAGCATATGTTGCATGGTCGATTAATCAGGCGGTAGATGATACAAGATCAATTGACAAAGCAAATCGTGTGTACAAGCAAGGTCGATAAAAATAAAAAACGCCCAACTGTTAAGAACTGTTAGACGTAGATATGAAATGTTGTTTTGACACGACATTTATGCTTTCAATTCTAACAAGAAAGAGAGAGGCAGTCAAATGAACGAACTCACTAAACCTAGTATTGGTATTGACAATGGTCAAATTCATTTTAAAAATGTTGATGAATTTAAAACAGATTTTGAACAAGTTATCCAGCGAAATAGTCACTTTATAGTCACTGAAGAAACACTCAAAGGTTCAGCCAACGCTCGAGCAGAGTTGCGTAATGCGGCTAAAGAGTCAGCATCATGGCGAAGCAAAGTTAAAACTGAATTATTGAAACCATTTGATGATGTTTCTGAAATAGCTATAGCCTATGAGAAACAAGTGAAAGCCGCTGCTGACGATATTGATAAAGATATTAAAGTGTTTGAAGAAGTGGAAAGGCAGAAGCGTCGTGACGGATTAACCAAGTGGATTGCTGAACGGGCAGCAGAGTTGGATGTTAATCCGGATATTACAATTAATGAAAAATGGTTCATTAAAGGGAACTTTAATGGCACAGTTCCAAAGCAGGCGTTTGTTGATGATCATATTGAACCAGAACTTGAACGTTTAGTACAAGCCAAGGCACAGCGTGCAGCGGACACTATCGCTATTCGAAACTATGCGGAAAGCAAGTCGTTTGACCCTGAAGGTTATATTCACAGCTTAGATTTTAAAAGTCTTGCTGAAATTATGGGTGACATTGACGGTGATGTGATTAAACGAGAGAAACGTGAAGAAGCTGCAGCAGCGGTTGCTGAGATGGAAGCAAACCAAGCGCGTGAACAGCACGTTGATGAAGTGACAGTAGCTAATAAGATTATTGACAAAAGCACTGGCGAGATTGTTAGTGAGACCCAACAAGAACCTGTTGATTTTAACCAACCAGTAATACAACCGACAGCTACACAAGAAACTATTTCTCCGGAAAATCAAATATTTACAAGATTGTTGTATGTTACTGGAACTATTAAAGATATGCAGTCAGTGGCGACCTTTCTAAATGCTAACGGCATTGCGTTCAGAGGTGAGTCATGAGAGTGTATGAGCCAGGTCAAATTAAACCAATGGGTAATATGTATTTTATTTACGGTGAAGGTGGGACAGGTAAAACCACTTTGGCCAAACAATTAGTAGGCAACAAATTATTATTGAGTTTTGATGGTTCAACAAATGCATTAGTTGGGACCAATGATATTCGAGTCTTTGCATATGATCATACGGATGCAGCAACATTGCAGAATCAAGTGAGTAGTCATCTTAATGAGGCGGTTATGAGCGGTATATATCGAGTGATTATCCTAGACAACATGACAGCATTACAAAACTGGGTACTTGAAAATATTGATAATGCGAGCAAGGATAATCGTCAAAATTATCAAAAATTGCAGCTATGGTTCAGGGACTTAGGTATGTATCTGAGAGCATCAGGATTAACAGTCATGGCCACAGCACATCAAATAGATAATGGGTCAACTGGTTTGGTGGGTGGCCGTCGCTATGGGGCGGATATGAACGCTAAGACCTTCAACGCATTTAGTGCACCGTTTGATGTTGTTGGACGCATATACAAAGAAAATGGCCAACGTCTGATTGATTTAGATACAGAAAAAGGCAATCACGCCAAGAACAGAATTGATGATCGTCTGTTGATTAAGGCAGATGAACTCATTGAAATTAAGAAAGAGGAAAAGTAAATGGCATTTGGATTCGTAGTAGATAGTAACAATGTTTTGGGGCAAATGGTAGAAGAGAGTGGTAAGTACAATGTACGTGTTTCAGACACGTCAGCAGTGACAATGTCTAAGACAAATAAGCAAATGGCTGTGCTAGATTTTGAAGTTATTGATGGCGACTACGCAGGGGGCAAAATTCGATACGATAACGTGGTTTGGGATGAAACATCATCTGAAGCTATTGAACGTTCAAAGAAAAGTTTCAACACGATATTAGTCGCTATTGGCGTACCAGATGGCACACAGTTAACTGATATGATTCAATTTGTGAATGGCTTAGTTGGCAAGCAACTGAATGTGTCAACTGAGTGGGAAATGAATAACAAAGGGCAATACAACTTGGTCGTTAAATCTCATAACAAATTTGACACAACAGGAAGCAAGCCGAGTGGCGTTAAACGACCAGAAGGTGCTATGTTACCAAACACGAGTACAGGTACATCATTTGGCAACTCACAGGCAAATACATCAACCTTTGGCACACCAGGCACACAAGCATCCCCAGCTGCTAAACAAAATACAGGCTTTGCAGGTTTTGGATCGGGAGCACCGACGCCTCAACCACAACAAGGTGAATTTGAACCTAACCAAATGTTTGGCCAAGGGTCTAAAGCGCCACAGGCAGCACCAGATCCATTTGCAGGGCAAATTGTGAATGTTGATCTTAATAATCTACCATTCTAAAAATACTGACAAGTGATGTGGCGTAACCACACGAGAGGGTGAGAGGCCCAATGGAGGAACGCATGGCAGACATTAAATATTTCACACAGATACCAGCATGGGTTGATGAACTTGAAGACGTGTCCGACTTTCAAGTGCGTTTACTTGGTTTTATTTATACATTGGAAAATACAGTTGGCTCGGCATTTCCATCGAACGGTTTTCTTGCCAAGAAATATCGTAAGAAAGAAAATTCAGTTCAAAAAGCGCTGAGTGATCTTTACAAAAAAGGTTATGTCACAAGTAAAGTCAAATATAAAAATGGTACAAGTGAGGTTGAAAAAAGGTATTTAACTTTAAATCAACCACGTGATTTAAATCATAAAGGTGGTGGATTAAAATCCACTACCCTAGTGGAAACAAATCACAGGGGTAGTGGATTAAAGTCCACAGATAGTAAATCATTTAGTAAATCAATGAGTATATCAATACCCCCTACCCCCAAAGGGGATGAAATGGGTGAGAATGATTTTTCAAATCAAAACCAAATCGATTCAGAATTGCACAACGAAACAAAGGGGAGCGAAGCGACACTTTTAGCAACCCGCGAAGCGAAAGAAGAAAGCATTGATTTGAATTTGAAGATGTTGCGTTATGCTCGTCTTGCTTTTGGTAAATCAGAAATTGAAGTACCAGATACAACCAAGGGCATGTTCTCTGGCATTGTGAATCGTAATATTGATTTTCAGAGCTTTATCGATGTGACAAACTATTTAGCAACCAAGTGGACACCAGAATTTATAGCCACCAAGCCCGTTATTGCTTATCTGGTAAATATGTCAAAATGGGATGCGCGAGAAAATGAAGCACGGTCAGCTGGATTCATTAACTCAAAATCAGTCGTTGATAAACAAGCAGCAGTTGAGAATGAACAGGGCAAGCGAGCACGTGAACATGACTTGCAAAGTTTGGCCAATGAACGGTATCCAATTATTAAACGTTTGTATATTGAAAAATATGGCCGTGAAAAAATGCCATTGCCGTCATTGCATATGCCAGCATTTGATAACTTGTCAGCTTGGGAAAAATTAGTTAGTGGCGATGAAAAAACTTTGGCGCATCTCCACGAAATTGTTGAAGCAGAGGATTAAATTTTATGTATGAAATACAGATGGAACATCAGTTATTAGGTGCTTTGATGGTATCAAGTGATATTAGTGGCACGGTGGCTGATATAAATGGACACGTTGTACCGGAAGACTTTTATGATCAACCGGCAAAAGAAATGTTCAGTCGTATTTTAGAACTGGTGGATGATGGCCACGAAATCAATCCAATTACTTTGGCCACCAAAAATGTGCCACTAGATTTTATTGCTGATATTTCAGTATTGGGTGTCTCATCACACATTGCGGTTAGTTTAGCTGATAAAGTGGCCAAGCAATCAGAGACACGTAATTTATACATGACAGCGCAACAAGTTATGAGCTATTTAGCAAATGGGGAAGATGTTGATTTGGTTAAGATGAATCTGATTGAGTATTTATCAGATGGTCGACATGACAAGTTAGAGACAACAAAACATATTAGTGAGGCAGTGGCACCGACACTTGAAAGTATTGCAGAACAACGTGAGCAGGAAGGCGTGCCAGGTATCACAACAGGATTTAAGATGATTGACAAAGAGATTGGTGGCTTGTTACCGTCTTCACTGACAATTATTGGTGCAAGACCGGCCATGGGAAAAACAGCATTCGCATTGAACATGGCCGAGGGTGCTGCACGTTTGGCCAATAAACCTGTCTTAGTTATTTCACTTGAAATGAGTAACGACATGTTGGTGAAACGCATGTTGTCAACACGTAGTTTAGTAGATGCTGAAAAAATACGTGATAGCAAACTAACTGATCAAGAATTCAATGACTTGAGCTACAATGCGGAAAAACTAAGTCAATTACCTATCTGGTTTGACGACACACCAATTCAAAGTTTCACAGATATTCGTAGTCGTGTGCTTAAATTAAAACGTCAACAAGGTGAAATAGGCATGGTGCTGATTGATTATCTTGGCTTGGTTGAAACTGGTAATAAAAAAAATAGTAGCAGAGTTAACGAAGTAGCAAAAATTAGTCGTGGTTTGAAAGTATTGAGTAAAGAAATTAAAGCGCCTGTGGTTGCTTTAGCACAGCTTAATCGTGGTGTTGAACAGCGAACAGATAAACGACCATTGCTGTCTGATTTGCGAGATAGCGGCTCTATTGAACAGGATGCCGACAATGTGGCGTTCTTGTATCGTGACGATTATTATCGCAATGAAGGTGAAGAAGAAAAGAGTGATGATGAAATTTCACAAGTAGAATTCATTGTGGCCAAGAATAGAAATGGTAAACGCGGAACTGTGCCATTGTCATTTGATAAAAAGCACAACCTCATGACTGATTGGCGACCAAGTCATCAGTCAACTAATACAGATCAAGGGTGGTAGAAAGCGTGTATACAGGAGATGAAAGTTTTGAAGAAGCAGATGCGAGCTACACCATCAATTTAATTAATGGTGTCACGCGTGATTATTGGACAGGTTCTCAAACTGCAGAAATGACGGTTAAGAAAATACTTGAAAAAATTAACATGCATAAGGATCGTGTCAGAATGGAAGGGTAAGTATGCCACGTGAATATTCTGGTAAGGCAGTTTCATATGACGGTGAGAACTTAGTAATTAATGTTGGCCACATTGAAATTGATTGGCAAAAGTTATTACGATACAACAAAGGCGATGCCCCAAAAGTTGAATTAGTATTTGATGATCAGCAACGACGCTCATTATTACAGAATAAACACATGCATGCCATTATCAGTGATATTGCGAACTGGCAAGGAGAGGATCCAGAGGAAATTAAAATGTGGTTTAAATGGGCCTTTGCAAATGCATTTGAATTAGACGAAATCAAAACAAGCAGAATGTCAATGGAGCAAGCTAGTGCATTTATTAGTATGCTGATTACTTTTGCATTAAAACATGGTGTGGCATTAGTAAACTACGCACCACTAGAAATGCTTGCGCCAGATGATGTTGCTGCATTTGAATACCAATGTCTTATTCACAAACGTTGTGTGATTTGTGGTAAACATCCAAGTGATTTACACCATCTAGATACAGTTGGCGCAAATGGCGGTAATCGTGGCCAGATGAATCATCTCAGATTACGTGCAGTGCAATTATGTCGAGAGCATCATCAAATGGCTGGACAAATTGGCGTTGATACATTTTTAGCACGATATCATCTCACAGGCATCAAGATAGATGAAGACATTGCGAAGATACACAAATTGAATATGAGGTCGCTATGATTAAATATATCGTCAGTGAGGACAAGGTGCCACATAAAGAGACACTTGGGAGGATGTCATATCATCTTGCTGTGGCAGTTCAACAATTGATTGGCGGTGAAATTTATGCGATTGATGATGTCGCGCACACGATAAGGAAGATAGAACAATAACACAACAAGCTCTATCTAATATGACTATTCATAAATTTTAGTCAAGATGGCAGGTGTGCCTGCTGTACATACAGTTAAGGAGAGATAGTAATTTGGCTTATGATCGCGATAAAACAATAAAAAGAGTATCTGAATTTTTTGGTGATCCAAATGCTGTGAATAAGCCATCTGATTTTAAAGATTTGCTTGATTTGGCCCACATCACTAACGTTGATTCATTATATCGTTCTCCAACTATATCCGACATGCCTATGAATAGCTCATTTGGTAATCATATGGAAGAGTCAACAATTAACTATCTGTTTGGTGGAGATGTTGCAAAGTCAGAAGTCAACAAAATCGCAATGGCTTTGCGCAACATGGAGCACAGATTTAGCCACGTGATATTCTTGCGCCACTTTAAGGGGATGAACATTGAAAGTATAGCTGAGGCGATTGGCTATTCACCTAGCAACGTCCGTAAATTGTTGGATACGGCATATTACAAGTTTGCCCTTTGGACGGAAGAAAATCTCAAACTTACAGTTTTAGTGTAGATTCGGTGTATATTGAGTGGCGGCAGAGTGTGATGAAATCGTGTATATTAGTATTATTGAAAGATTCGTAAATCAGCATTACAGTTAATGTGTTTGTTTAATTAAAAATATTGAACAACGTTTAACATTTAGACAAAAAAGGTGTACTATGTAACTGTGGATGGAAACATCCATAATCTTCATGATATCTCCCTATAAGGGAACAACTCCACAAAATACATCAATTGGAATATTGATGATGAAATAAGAACCCTAACCGGTTCTTATTTTGTTTACGGTATATTTTGTTGAAAACAAACGTATTTTTGCAAATTATTCAACAGAAGGTGTAAAATAGTTTGTATAAAAATTAGAGGGAGATATTAGATGTCAGATGAGTTTTTTAACAAGTTACGTCGTACAATAGGGTTTGATGGGCTGATTTCAACTGTAATAGGCGCTTTGATAGTGTTTTTACCCAATCGTAGCGCTCGAGCAGCAGCTGGAATGATAGGAGCTGCTTTAATCGCTGTTGGATTATTCAAATTACTATCAGTATTTAAACGTGATTTGGAAAATGGAATGGCTAGATTAGGAAACTTGATTGTTTCAATCATATATCTTGTTGCCGGTATTTTCATTTTTATCGATATGCAATCAGCAGCTATTTCACTAATTCTGGTTGTAGGTATATTAACAGGTATGACATGGTTGATTGAAGGTTTAGTTCAATTTACGATTGTTAATCGAATTAGCACGAATAAGACTTGGTCGATTGTTTCTGCGTTAGTTAGTATATTGGGAGGATTAAGCCTTCTGCTCAGTCCGGTATTTGGCGGACTGATTGTCTGGACATTTTTTGGAGCGTCATTATTAATTGTTGGTATTTTCAAGTTGATTCAATATTTTACTTTGAAAAATTAATCAGTATATGAAACCGCTAGTTAGTTAAATCTAACGGCGGTTTTTGTTTGGAGAAAATTATGGAAGAAACGTTAAAAACAATACGCAGACGTGCAAAGCACATTAAAATAGCCACACAAGTGAATAAGCAACATGCTGATAATTTGAAACGCGCGACGTTTGAACGGCATAAACGTTCCAAGCAACAAATTAAGACAGAAGTTGTGGACAATCGTGTGATAGATTATCGTAGGCACATGAAGTGGTTGAGGCGATGATAATAAAATCTTAAATAACGGTTCGGCCATCTGATGGTATGATTGTTGCTATTGGAGGTTGGATATGAAACGAAAACGTATAATTGCTATCTACACAGGGATAATAGCAGCCGTAGCTTTTTTGGTAACAGAACATTTAGGATTGGATTTAGGTAAGTCCATATTCATATCAGTTGTCGCTGTCGTTGTTGGAAGTGTATTACTGGAAAAGTTTATAAAGTGATTAAGCGCATAAGCGCTTTTTATTTTGAGCTAAATCATTGAAAGGAGGTACTTTAAATGACATGAAAAAGTATGAAGAAGCCGAGCAAGATTATTTAGCAGGCTCTAAGTATCAAGATATTGCCGATAAATACGATGTATCTCTTTCAACTGTTAAACAGTGGAAACGTAGATATTGGAAATCTGATAATGTAACCACAGATAAAAAGGTTACAAAAAAAGTTACAAAGGTTACACAGAAAAAACCAACTAAAAAAGCTATTGAAGAGTTAAGTAACAGCGAGCTAACAGACAAGCAAAAAGCCTTCGTACTGTAGTATATTCGTATTTCTAATGCCATACAAGCGTACATAAATATTTACGATGTGCCATACAGAACTGCTAGGGTTAGTGGTTCTCGTATGTTGACAAATGATAACATTCAAAACGAAATAAAGCGTCTACACCAAGCTAAATTACAAGAGCTTAGTGTGGGCGTTTTTGATTTAATGGAAGACATAGTGGTTGAAGCACGGGCTGATATTGGCGACTATGTTAAATTTGGTGCGTATGATGAAACGTTGTATGAATATAAAGATGGTAAGCCTGATAAAAATAAACCAGTGTTGGATGATGAAGGCAATCCCATTAAGTTACACAAATCCTGGGCACAATTCAAAAATCAGGAATTTGTTGATAGTAAAGCAATTAAGTCTATACGAATGGGTAAAGATGGTCCAGTAATTGAGTTGCACGATCGCAATAGAGCACGTGACAAATTACTGGAAATGATGGGTGATTATGTTAAGAATGATGAGGCAGAAGATGGCTTAATCAACGCAATTAAGCAGAGTCAAGTATTTGGAGAAAACGATGGCATCGAAACGTAAAATTAATGCCAAATTTGATTTCAAACCTTTCTCAACAAGGCAAATGCAAGTAATGGCATGGTGGACAAATCCACTTTATCGGGATAAAGAAGCCATTATTGCTGATGGTTCGGTTCGTGCTGGTAAAACTGTTGTCATGTCATTGGGTTATATTGTGTGGTCCATGGCGGAGTTTAACGGTCACAACTTTGGAATGGCTGGTAAAACGATTGGCTCATATAGTGAGGAACATAAAAATGAAATTTATGTTGGATTAGCACCGGCAATACTACAATCTGCTGGCAGATACGGCACTAGTATTGTAACTAAATCAAGTTACTCCAAGAGGGTTGAAAAAGATGATACGGTTCAGCAGGCTCAAACTAATATTACAATTAGAATCAACTTTTATTTTACTGGAGATCCGTTAGTCCAATTACAAGTTTCAGAACAAGAATTATCTCAATCACAAAATGTAATGCAAAAAATATGGAATGCTGCTGTGTGGTCAGAAGCAGAGGTTGCTCAAATGTTAATGTCTACTGTTGGAATGATTCAAAATGGTGTAGAATCTCTGCAAGTTAGTGATGGAAATATTTCTGGAACCACTGCAGTGTTATCAGCTTCCACTGTGTTGTTGATTGTTTCAGTGTTTGTTGTTACCATTATCGTATAGATAAATAATTATTTTATGAAATGAGAAATGAATGTTGACTCATACACTAGCGTCATTGTTTCTAGAAGGTATAATTTTATACAGTGCAATAACGTTTTCTTTGTTAGTAGTTAAGCTTAGGAAAAATAAAATTATTCCAAGAAAAGTAATGCAGCAGGTTTATCAAAAAAACATATATAAATGGCTTTTTACGTCAATATATAGTTCACAATTTATTTTTATTTTTTTAATATACTTCAGTAATATTCATATAGATAAAGGTAATATATATTTACTTCAGCTTTTTACGATATTGATTTTGTTTTTACTTGAATTAGTAGCTTATGTTAGAGTAGTGAGAAATAGTATATTTTTCAAACAATCACTTGAAAGAAAATTTGTAAAAAAAGTTTTTCAAATATTTTATATAGTGCAGTTTGTTTTTCTGTTAATGCCAATATTAAATTAATAGGCAATGTTGAAAAAAGATTATTTAAAATGAATTATAACTATACTTGAAAAAGTAAAAAATACACGGTCCAATTTGCGAATCTGAAACCGATACGCAGATTGGATCTTTTGTTTGGAGAAAATTAGGGCAGGAACACTAAAAACAATACGTAGACATGTGACTCATATTACAATCACATGCAAGTGAACAGAAGACAGGTTGATAGCTTGGAACGCCTGATGACACTTTGTTTTGGGAGTTTAAAAATAACCGTTCATTAAGAACACCAACTAATAATCTTTTAACTGAAAACGGTGGTAAGTAGAATTTTAAAACAGATAATGGTGTAAAAATGATTATAGGTGCTGATTTAGATGGAATCGCATTAGGAGCCTCATCGCCTAAATCTAATGGCATACCAGTAAATACTAACCTTAACAATATAAAGACTGATGGATTTTACACGTTTCAATCTGGAAGCATAACTAATAGTCCAGTGTTATAATATTTTTCTCTAACCGTAGTAACAATCGGACAAAATAACGGGACACAAACTTTAATTGACAGCGATACTGGCGTTACATGGACTAGAGGTTGGAAAGTCAACGGTGTTTTCAGTGAGTGGACAAGCAATGTTCCAAAGTCTGCTAGTGTTTTAGTATACGGATTAGGTACATTATTTGATGCATCAACATATTTAACTTTCGTTAAATATGGGAATGTTGTTACAGTGTACGGTACTTTAGATGCTGCAAAAGATATAACGGGACTAGCTAGTTACAACGGAGAAAATCTAACACCAGTTGGATATCGGCCATTGCGAGAAGTTAAGTCACAAATTTCACATAATTCTTCTAATGGAGGAAACAAGGTAAGAGGAGACGTATCATATGGAGCTAGTGGTAACATCTCAATAGATGATGTTACCATTGGTGGTTCTGATGTCATGAATGGCACAATACTAAAGGGAATAACGTTGACATTCTCAGCTACTTGGGTCACGTCATGATAAAAAAATGGAAGGTACAAAAGTAAACATGGATCAACTACTACAATATTTATTTGCCAACCTGAATGGGGCTACCGAAACGGCAGTCCTTTTTATTTTGGTTTTTTTTGACACGTTTTTAGGATCGCTGTGGCGAAAACGTCAAGGTGTTGCCAGAACTTCAGGAGGTGGGTTGGGCGGGTTAATTACATCAATACCATTGGCATTGATGCCTGTTGTTATATGGGCGTTTACAATTTTGATTTCTTACGTACCAACCCATTTAGGTGGACGTGATTTTACGTTTCAACCACTCATTTTTGATGTTATTTCATTCGCGGTAACGTTAATAATTGGCAACTACATGCTGAAATCAGTTTACGCCAATATGCAACTAGCTGGCATGGATATTCCAAAATGGGCCATTAAATGGGTGGAAGACGAGTATCACGTTAAATTACGAAAAATTGAAACAGAGCCAGGAGCGGTTAGTAAAAAGGAGAATTAGTATGGGATATATAATTGAACGCAATATCGTAGTGCCAGGTCGTCCAGCATTGGACAACGGCCTTGCTGTTGGACCGTTTGGACAAACCCATTTACACTCCACAGCTAATGAAAATGCAACAATGGACGGTGAAGTTTCTTATTTAAGCCGGAATTGGCCAAACGGATATTATACACATTTAGTTGGTGGTGGCGGTCGTATTATTCAAGTCGCTGAAACAAACGGTGGTGCATTTGACGTTGGAGGCGATTGGAACTGGGAAACATATGCTGCAATCGAATTCTCGGAGAACATTAAAAATCAAGCGGATTTCAATAAGTCATATCGCGCTTACATCTGGTTGGCTCGGAAATTGGCAGATGAATGTGGTGCAAACTATGATCTAGATGACAATGATTTAGTTGGTATCAAGACCCATAACTTTGCCAGTCGAACTGGACACGGTTCAGATCATACTGACCCTATTGCATTTCTTGCTAAATGGGGAATTTCTTATCAACAACTCAAGAATGATTTGATTAATGGCTTTGACGAAGCGCCAGTTCCGGCTGCTAAGTTTAAGGTTGGCGACCAAATTGTGCTTACTAAAGAAGCTTATGCAACGCGTTGGGGAACTAAGTTTAACAATGCTGTTAAAACATCTTGGGGTACGGTTAGAAAGGTTGATAGAGCTGCACAATCTAAGTCACAATACTCATACGGTATCGACTTTAGTGGTCGTATATGGAACGTGTTAGAACAAGATTTGATTAAGCGACCATCTCAACCGGCTAAGAAAGTTGGAGGTTTCAAGGTTGGCCAAGTTGTGACTTTGAAGTCATCAGCAAGTCATTGGCAGACTGGACAGCCAATCAAGAATTTTGCTAAAAACAAACAATACAAAATTAAGAGTGTTAAGGCAGTTAATCAGTCAAATAGTAATCAAGCGGTATTACTTGAAGGTGTGATTAGTTGGGCATTGGCTCAAGATGTGAAATAATTGAATAAACTTAAAAAGGCACTAACTTGCATTTATGCGAGCTAGTGCCTTTTTTGTATTTATTAATGATTAAAATTGCTCTGATTCAATGTCCAGCGTGATTCAGAAGTTGTAGGAAGTATCATCAAAATGAAGAACCAGATATTACCAATTAATGGAATTGCAGAAATAAGTATCCAACCAGCACTACGGTTTGTATCATGCAAACGTCTTGCTTTCACAGTCAATGTCGCAATCCATACGAGTAAAGCGATTAATTTAGCCACTGTGTTTGTTGATAAATCGCTAAAATTGTAAATATCCTCAAGTGAATGTCCTTGTATTTTTTCAATAACATTTATTAAAATACCACCAATTAAATAGTTGACGATAATAGGAATCCAGTATTGCGCTCTTGTTGCAGTTGCGTTCCACACAAACATCTTTGTCCAAAATTCTTTATAAGCATTCATAGTTAATTTCCCCCTATATAATAAGACTATGTATATTATGATACATAAGACCTATTTAAAACGCAAATTTACTACTAATAAAATACTATGTTATAATACATTTGTAACATCAAATAAGAATCAAGGAGAACATCATTATGTCAATTGAAGAAAAGTTTGATAGCGCCAAGGACAAAGTTGCGGGTAAGGCAAAAGAGGTAGAAGGCAAAGTTACCGGTGACAAGAGTCGCGAAGCAGAAGGTAAAGCACAAGGTGTTCTAGGTAAAGTGAAAGATACGGTCACAGACGTAAAAGACGCTGTTAAGGATGCTGTAGATGATACTGTAAAAGATTTTAAAGACGACAGTAAAAAATAAATAGAAAAGTAAGTTCTTGGAAGTACATTATTATTTTGACTAGATATTATTCTAGTTTTTTTATTTGCAAATAAAAACATTTGTTCGATTAATGTCATAGAGTTGATATTATGAACACGACGACAAATTAATCGAAGAAATCAAGAAGCGATTCACGAAAAAGAAAAACACATTGTATTGGGTGCGTATCGTGTACCAAAGATATTCCAAGCAGTTGAACGTGTTCTTTGAATATGCCAAAATAGGTATGGCCACACATTCTGAACAAATAGGCAGGTATGTTGAATCAGAAAAGGATCATATGCTAGAATTAGCGAAACGTATCAAAACAGAAACAAACGTAAGTGTGGAACTAGGTGATTTCGAGTAAAACACCCAACCAGTGATTCGGTTGGGTGTTTTTGTGTTGTTTTGTGTTGTTTTATGCTATAATCGAATAAGTTTTTTATCAAAATAAAAGGTAAGTTGATGTTAAAAGTAAAAACAGTAGTTGAACAAATGAAAGTTGGCACGAGCAAACCATTTTTAGTAGTTTGTGATGATGATCAGCAATATGTCATGAAATATAGTGTACGACAAGCTGAAAATTCAAAGGCATTGTTCAATGAACTTTTAGGATACCACATTATTGACTTTTTAAAACTAAATCATCCAGAATTTCAATGTGCAAAGTTAAGTCAAGATACGGTAAGTGAAAATGTTGATCTGTTTGATGCTGAACCAAAAGTTGGAACGGTTTTTGTTACAAAGTATCATAATTATACACCAGCTGCTGTTCCAAATATATTAAAAAGCGCTACTAACATAGACACATTTTTAGGAATCATTTTTTATGACCAATTTATTGTTAATATTGATAGAGGATTGAATAGAGGTAACTGGTTAATTGATAGGAAGGATATGAAATTAAATGTTGTTGATAATGACAGAATCTTAAAGCAACAACAATTTTGGACACCTGCTACGCTTAAAGAAATTAGTAAAATACCTCCTTTTGAAATTGAAGCATTAGAGGATGTAGAATATGAGTATCTACTAGAAGCGTATGGCGACACTCATGGTAAACATAGCTTTGATCATATTGTGCGAAAAGTAAAAAGCATTAGTCCTGATATTGTGGACGAATGGTTATCAGATATTCCCGTTGATTGGTTAATAACAGAAACCGATAAATTAGCAATTAAAGAGTTTATTTTATTTCAAGTGAGACATGTAGAAGAAATAGTTGATTATTTAGTTGTTAAATTCAGCATTTAGAAAGGAGAGAATTATGGCAGAAGTAGAATTACTATATAGCGTCTTGGGCTATAGGCCAAGTTCAATAAGGCGTGAGTCTATGAATATCGGAATAGTTTTTCACATACCCCAAAAAGGATATTCAAAATTCATATCTTTAAAATCTAGAAAAAGACTAGAAACATTTGATGATGAGTATGATAAAAATTTCTTTAATATAGTAATGGAGTCTTTAAGATATCAGTTTGATTATCCCAGGGAAAACATAGCTGGAGAATATAGTAGGTTTGAGGACAAAGAATTTTCAAAAATCCGTGATAAAGATTTTTTGATTAGCAAGACGAAGTACTATGCTAATGAGTTTTATTTTTTCAATGTGCAAGGAATATCAGTTGAAGACAATCAAGAAGCACTCCAAAAAGAAATGCATGGGCTAGAAAGAATATATTTATATTATGATCGCCCAAAAAATGAGCGTGTCACAAAAAGCGAAGTGAAAAAACTGCTATCTAAGCAGATAAAATATAATAAAATTACTGGTATAAAACGGCTTCCAAAAGAATTTATTGGTAATTTTGATAAATCTCCAATATTTGATTATCAAATTGGGGACTCGGTTATCAAAATTATTACATTTGACTATGCCAAAAAAGGTAATCTTTCAAAAGAATTAAAAAGTGTGCTCTATGACATTGAACATATAGATAATATGAATAAGACCTTATCATTTATTATAAATGATGAGGCTGTTGATGAAAAAAATCAAGATTTAAAAGAATTTGAAGGACAACTTAAAAATATAACCAATAATTTTTCGATAATTGGCGTTTCTCGGTTCATGACGCAAAAGTTCTAAAAATTATATTAATGATATTCATTTTCCTATCAATCTGCATAATTAAACACATAAAAACTCGACTAGATTCATCTCTAGTCGAGTTTTTATGTGTGCGCCTATTATACAAATATTTTATATGGAGCCGGATATGGAGCCAGCAATTATTTTATGGTAAGTAAATACATGTGTATCAACTATTTTATTAAAAAGGTTCACGGTACGCTATCTCCTTATTTGCTATTGTATCGCGAAAGCTGATATAATAGCATTTTTGTTTGTAAACGTTTATGTACTGCTGTTTTATTGATATATTTTAACTTAATTCAAACAAATAAAAAAATGTAGCACCTAGTGCTACATTTTGTCAAGGATAGCTAAAGTTTTTAAAATAGATATGAATATTATTAAATCAGTTTTTATTTTTTTATAACTTAAAAAATCGAAATGATTAATGTATTATGATTTTTCATCAATACCTAAATGCTGTTTATTATCTATTTTTTGAATTACTCTATTGTGTGGTTGATAATGTTTTATGAAGGCGTACAGCATTGCTTATGGTATAGTTTTTAATTAACCGTAAATTTGTACGTTTGGGTAATTTTGATTTATTGAACCAATAAACTTTTGCTAATCCGCTGCCCGTAACATAAACAGTTTGGTTTGAGCGAGCAAAACCAATAAATTTTTTATTGGTTTTAATAACTTTAACGCTATAAGTTTTTGACTGTTTATTTGAGAGAGTGACATTATTATAACGGAAAGTCGTCACAACAGGTGCGGCAACTTTGCGGACAGTTGGTTTGGCATTGTTTTTTGATGCAAAAACGTTCGACGTATTTACCAAACTAGTAACTGCCAATGCAATGATAACTGGAATACTAATAACCTTTGTTTTATTCATAATGACTCCCGTGTTATTATGCTTTTTAACGTGGACGCTTGGCACGTATAGTGTAGTACATTTGGTGTGTTCATTTTGTGAAATTTCAATATATATATATTATAATAAACTAAGTTAATTAGCTTCTAAATCAATTTTAATGTTTACCTTGTAATTATAGTATGAAACTGCCATATTGCAAAGTAAATATTTAAAGCAAAACTATTTAGAAATAATAAATTAGTGTTTTGAATATTACAAAATGTAATTAGGTTAATAGATTAATCAGAAATATGGAATTACAGATGATAAACTATATAAAATTTGAAAGGAGTCAGTAAAAAACTCAGCCTATTGAATAGACAAACTGTCTAAATAATAAGCCGAGCTCAAGTACATAATAATATTTAATTAATATTCAAATACAACACGAACACCTTCTGGAATTGCAAAATCTTTCTGTAGAAGAGATAATTCACCGGAATCACTGTCACGTGCGTATAATGATACATTGTCCGTATCTTGATTGGCAACAACTAGAAATTCCTGTTTATTATCCCAATTCATATCACGAGGGAAGGCACCTTCTGTACTAATGAGTTGAATACGTTCAATCTCTGATCCTTCATTGCCAATTTTGAAAACGGCAATTGAATTATGACCACGATTTGAAGCGTAAATAAATCGACCATCAGCACTTAAACGCAGAGCAGCAGAACCATTATGTTCAGTCCAATCACTTGGAATAGTTGATGCTGTCATGACATGTTCAAATGACCCATCTTCGGCATGATATTTTAAAACACTGAGTAAACTAGACAATTCACCCAGAAGATAAGCATAGTGACCATCTGGAGAAAAACGGATATGTCGTGGTCCAAATCCTTCTTCTGTATGGAACCGTGAAACTTCACTTAAACCACCTTGAGCATCTACGTCAAACGTAATAACTTCATCTGCACCCAAATCAACAGCGACGAGTCTTTGATCAGGTGTAAGGTTAGAAAAATGGACGTGTGAAGATGTTTGTTCTGGGCGAGGACCAGAACCAGTATTTTGCCAAGTATCAGCGAGTACTAAATTACCGTCTGCTTGAATACTATATGATTCAACTGTGCCACGATGATAGTAACCAGCAAAGACAAGTTGTCGTTCTTCATCAACACCAATATAAGCTGGAGCTGATCCTTCACTTAATTGTGCATCTATTTCAGCAATTGGTCGTACTGAGTTGTCTAAGGTTACAACGCCACCTTGACCATCACGGTTTTCTACAGCATAGACTTTATTAGCTTTAGAAATAGCAAGGTAAGTAGGATTCTTTAATTCACCAATGAATGTTGGATTTTTGAGTTGTTTAGAATCTGTATCTAGTTCTGCTTCGTACAAGCCTTTTGAAATACGCTTAGTATATGTACCAAATAAAATTTTATATATTGCCATAATTGTCTCCTTATTGACCTTATTATATCATAGCATAAATGTAAGGGTTTTCACAAGTTGAGAAATGAGTAAAATTTCAGTATAATAAAATAAGCGAACATTTGTTCAAGAAGAGGATAATATGAAATTTATTCATGCAGCGGATATTCATCTCGGAAATCCATTTATTGGTTTAGATCAAACATTACCAGCACACTTAAAAAAAGTTGTTCAAGAGTCAACGCTTACAGCTTTTATAGCACTCATTAACGCAGCGATATCTGAAAAAGTCGATTTTTTAATTATCGCGGGGGATTTATATAACGCAACTAAAACTAGCCCAAAAATTCAAGAAGTTGTGCACCATGAGTTTTTTAGACTAGATGAAGTAGATATACCTGTATATCTCAGCTTTGGGAATCATGATTTTGAAGCCGATAAACAGAATCATTTACCCTGGACCACTAATGTTCATATTTTTAATCAAAATGTGGAGACACAATATTTAACACTTACCAGTGGTGAAAAGATTGCCTTAACAGGATTCAGCTATCAAACACAAAGACAAACGAAGAAAGTTATTGATGAATTTCCTATAAAAAATCAAGAGGTAGACTATCATATCGGTGTCTATCATGGTGCAGTTGGCAATAATGGGGATCCATATGCACCATTTAATGTGACTGATATGAATATGAAAAATTATGATTATTGGGCTTTAGGGCATATTCATAATCGACAAGTATTAAATACAGTACCATTTATTGGTTACTCAGGTGATTTACAGGGACTCAATCGAAAAGAAACTGGGGAAAAAGGTTATTATCTTGTGAATAGTGTTAATCATGTATTAGTGCCGGACTTTCATGATGTTTCAATTATTGTTTGGCAAAATATATCTTTATCTGATGTCAATGATGAGCGAGACTTAATGGCACAAATCATGCGATTTGAAACAAAAAAAACAACTTTTTTGTCTGTTAATCTTTCATCAGAAATTAATGAAGCGCTTTATCAGCGCATTGCTAATGGTATAACACTAGATAAAATTCGTGAGCAATTACCACCAAACCTATGGATAGTTAGATTAACAGTAAGCCGTGATGGTGCCACAATACTTGCAGAAGATAATATTGATCAAAGATACTGGCAAGAAGCATTAGAACAGGTATTTTCTGATTTTAATATATCTGATTATCTATCAAATCAAGCACCGCTATTTGTGCGTGAGTATTTTACCAGCGACGAGGGGAAACAGTTATTGCGAGAAAACATGCAACGATTGATACAAGACAGAAAGGTGTAAAAATGTAATGAAAATTAAGCGTGTGGAGATCATTGGTTTTGGTCGTTGGTCGCAAAAAAAATTTGACTTTGTTGATGATTTACAAGTCATTGTTGGTCAAAATGAAGCTGGAAAATCGACACTGCGCGCGTTTATTGTGGGTATGCTATTTGGATTTCCCTCGAAAAAGGGTAATAACATTAATGTTTATGATCCTAAAGCTGGTGGTAGCTATGGCGGTAGCCTGATTGTATTATTTAATAATGAGGAAGTCAAAATCACACGACTTGGTCGAACTAAATCGGAATTAACTATCACATATTTAGACAATAAAACAGTAATCACAAATCCCGAAAAATGGTTAGCAGAAAAATTAGCACCGCTTAATCGTGAGATGTTTGATAGCATTTTTAATTTTAGCCAGCAAGATTTGGCAAGGATCACACAGTTGAAAGCTGTTGATTTACAAAAGTTGTTACTAAATATTGGTGCAGTTGGCAGTACAGAATGGCTTGAGGTCAATAATGATATCGAAAAAAATGCGGATAAAAAATTTGCAAAACGGGCGACAGCAAAGAGACCGTTGAACACAGCAACTAAGCAATATACTGATCATGAGCAAAAATTAGAAGCTAGCAACATTCAGGTTGATGAGTACGTACTAGAAGAGAAAAATATTAAAAAACTCAAACAAACTTTGTCAAAACACCATGAGCATGTTCAGTTGTTATTGCGTGAAGTCCAAGATCTTCAAAAATTGATTGAACAGTATCAACTTTATCAGGATGCACAACAGGTTAAAGTCCAAGACAATACTTCAGTTCTCGTAATTTCAGATGATGATATTTTGAATTTACAACGCTTAAAAGTTAGTATTGACATGCAACAAGAAAATATTAATAAACTTAATACACAATTTGAAGAGAATAAATTGCAGGTTAAACCGTTTGAAGTATATAATCCTGCAGTAGAGTTGGCAAACCTAGAAGTTGCATATCGTAATTTAAATGAATTAATTTCGCAACAAAAAGTGTTACGAAATAATCAAGCACACTTAGATAGGCAGTTTTCTGAAGAAAAAATACCTGAACCTTTAAGTAAATCAGAACATGAAACAATAAATAATAAAAACAAAAGTTTGCTTTTACTGGTCATTTCTATTGTTGTAGGTATTGTATCATTTTATACAGTCAAACCCTTTGTTCTATTTGCGATAGGAATTGCTGTTTTGGCTGCTTATTTCTTTCAATCCAACTATAAGCAAATCGACCTGATTAAAAAGCGTTATGGGATGATGCCAGTTTCAGAAATTAAATCTCTTCAAGCAGATATTAAAAAAGCATTTGATTGGACACAACAATTAATTGAAATTGACGAAATGATTATTGATAAAAAATCTCAAATTGTAGAAAATCTTGATCCCATTGCGCAGTATTTTCAATTACAGGTTAATTCGGATGATTTGGAACTTTTAATTGTACAGCTCACACAACTTAATAACCAACATCAATTACAAGTACAAAATGAGTTATTGATGTCGACACAAAAACAACAACAAATTTTAGCTGATATTAAACAAAATCGAGAATATCTTGCGCAAAATCTGTCTGAACAAGATGAAATTATGAAAAGGTACCATGTAACAAGTGAGGATGAATTGTTATATTGTAAACGCGAACAAGATAATCAAATTCGTAAGGCACAACGCTATCAAGACATTATGCAGCAAATCAGACCTGAAGCAATTAAGCGTTTGCAAAAGATAAATAATATTGTAGAATTAGATAATCAATTAGTTATTAGCCAAAAAGCATTGGAACAGGAGCAACAAAATGTTTTAAGAACTCAGGCCAAATTATCTGATTTACAAGCAGATCAACATCGTAGAACAAATGATGATCAATTTTTAGACTTACAGCAAAATTTGGCTGATGAACAAACAGTGTTATTAGATCAATTTACGGCGTATATGACAGAAAAGATGGTGGCTCAATGGATTAGTAAAGCCTTACAGTTGGCTTCACAAAATCGTTTTCCAAAGATGCAGAAGATAGCCATAAAATATTTCGAACGTTTAACAAATGGAAAGTATGTAGCTATTAAAATTGTAGAAGATAATTTAATTGTAATTAACCAAGATACTGAAACTTTCAAAATTCATGAACTATCAACGGGTACGCAAGAACAGCTGTATGTTGCTTTAAGATTGGCTCTGAGTCGTGTTGTCTCAGATATTGTCTCTGTTCCAATGTTAATTGATGATGGTTTTATTAATTTTGATGTCAATCGTTATCAAACGATGGTGAATATTTTGCAAGAAGTTGCTAATCAACAAATTTTTTATTTTACGACATCTGTTTCATCTATATCGAAAGCGAATGTGATAAATTTGTAAAAAGGGGTAGAAAATGGTTAAGTTATTAACGGAGTACCAAGATACGGAACATATTGATTCATTCTCTTTGATAAAAAGTGCTGATATTCGGCTTACAAAGACTGGAAAAACATATTTGAATTTAACTTTTTCCGATCGTTCTGGTGATTTGCCAGGTAATTTATGGGATGCAACGGATGAACAAATAAAATCATTTATCCCAGGAAAAATTGTGCGATTACAAGGTGTACGTGGTTCATACCAAGACAAGCCGCAAGTTCAAATTACGAGTGTGCGTTTATCAGGTCCCGGAGAACCTGATAATTCAGCTGATTTCATGATTCATGCACCAATTAAAGAAGAAACAATGAATGAAGAGTTAAATGACTATATTTTAATGATTACAAATCCAACTTGGAATCGTTTAATTCGCAAGTTGTTCTCTTTATACCATGATCAATTTTTGCGTTACCCTGCCGCTAAGTCAAATCACCATGCTTTTTCTGGTGGTTTGGCTTTCCATTCATTATCAATTGCTAAATTGGCAAAAAATACTGCTGAGCAGTATCCGCAATTAAACTCAGAATTATTAATTGCAGGGGCATTATTGCACGATTTAGGGAAAGTAATTGAACTTTCTGGACCAATCGCAACGCAATACACGCTTGCTGGTAATCTGATAGGACATATCACGTTAATTGATGAACAAATTATTTTAGTGGCAAGTGAACTACATTTTGATCTTCAATCTGAAGATATGTTGTTAATTAGACATGTTGTTTTGGCGCATCATGGTATTTTGGAGTTTGGTTCCCCAGTTCGACCAGCAATTATGGAAGCAGAAGTGTTACATCATTTAGATGAACTGGACGCTGGGATACAAATGATGACTGCTGCTTTAGATAAGACGGATTCAAATTCGTTTTCAGACCGCATATTTGGACTAGATAATCGCCGATTTTACAAATCTTCCAAATAAAAAATCCTCACTTTAGGTTCATTTGAACCGAGGGTGAGGATTTTTTATTTATTTGGATGTTTAGACACCAGCGGTCATGTATGCGTTCAAAGCATTTTTTAAGTCTGTGTCTTTAACGTTTACATTTTCCTTACGCAATATTTTACCAATAATAGCTTGGATTTTTGCTGTATTTTTTTGATCATTTAAAAATGTTGTGACAATTTGGTCTGAGAGCTTATTACGTAAGCTATTCAAACTTGGCTTTTTCGTGATTTTGTTTAATTGTATAACATAGAAACCGCCATTTGAACCAGTGATAGGAGAGGTAGAATAATCACCTGTTTTATTTAATTTAAAAGCGGCAGCTTTAACTGCTTGATCTACATCAGTGTTTGTAGAGTCAAAAGCAGGTAATTGACCATTTTGTTTAGTATATGTTTTTTCAGTTGTATACTTTTTGTAGACTGTATTCCAATCATCGCCTGAACGTAATGCATCAATTGCTTGTTTAGCTGCATTTTCGTCTTTAGCAGTAATCATGGATACCGTTGTATCTTGGTGATAATTTTTATAAGCTTGGTTAATTTGGCTATCAGTTACTTTGTAATTATCTTTAACAGCGGCAGTCATTAACAAATTATTTTTAATGTTAACTTTTAATTGATCTTCTGTTGTATTATTTGAAGCTAATACTTGCTTAAAAGAGTCGCCATATTGTGCTTTTTGTGTATCAAAGGCTGATTGGACATCTGATTTAGTAGCACTACTACCGTATTTGTTAGCAAGAACCTTGTTAATTGTCATATTAGCAAATTCTTGCTGTCCAGCTGGTGATTTTTTGATATCGTTGAGGAATTGCTTTTCTGTAATTTTTCCTGAGTTTGAAGTCATCAAGGTTTTTGATGAATTGAGACTAAGAAAGACGATACCACCGATAAAAATAACGGTCAGTAATCCCCAAATAAATTTACGCATGTTGTGTTTCCCTTTTCTAATTAGTATCTGAATATTTTACCACAAAAATAATTATTAGGCTTTAAACTTTGATAGTTCAGTGAGAAGATGTTGTTTAGTAACTTCAATGTTTTCCAAATGAGGTTTGTTTTTTAAATTCATATTGTCAATGTCCACTTGGATATCATCAGCAATTTTTTGAGCGTCAGACAATTGCGTAGATAAGTTTTTTTGTTGTGTTTGTAATTTCTGAGTTAATTGCGCTAATGTTTTAATTTGTGTGATGAAGTGCTTGAAATTTTCAAAAATTTTCATATTATTCCTTTCCGAATTGTGCCTTGATGGCATCAGCTATTTTTTGATAGCGCTCAGGCGAGAATTCAGCACTATTATCTATAGTAGGTGCCAGTGTGCCTGTTAAACCGTCGTTGTCAAAACGAGGAATGAGGTGCCAGTGAGAGTATAAAACACTTTGTCCAGCTGAAGGGCCATTGTTAGATTGGATATTAATACCAGTGATGTCTGAATTACTGGCTTTAATTGCACGCGCAATAATGGGTAACTGTAATAGGACCTTTTGTGCTGTGTCAGTATCGTAACCAAAAATGTCATCAACGTGTTTTTTTGGTACGACAAGCGTATGACCTGGTGTAACTTGTGAAATATCCAAAAATGCTAAAACATCTTGATTTTCATATACTTTGTAACTTGGAATATCGCCATTAATAATTTTGTCAAAGATTGTCATATTGTTAACCTCATTTTCGTTTATTACCTCTATTATAGCAAATAAACCATTTTGCCTGTTATAATAGTTGATATGGGATTAAAAATAGAAAATTTAACAGGCGGATATGCTGGTAATATTGTACTAAAAGATGTCTCATTTAATGTAGACAATGGGAAAATTGTGGCATTAATTGGTTTAAATGGTGCTGGAAAATCAACAACTATTAATCATATTATTGGTGAATTACAGCCAAAACAGGGATCAATCAGTTTAAATGGTACTTTGTTAAGCAGTCAACCAACGGCTTTTAAATCACAAATTGCCTATATTCCAGAACAACCAATTTTGTACGATGAGTTAACTCTCTCTGAACATTTACATTTAATGCTGGCCACACATGGCAAAGATGATGTGACTTCGTGGACGTACACAATGGAATTACTGAAAATGTTTCGGTTACAAGATAAATTAAAGTGGTTACCAATTCATTTTTCGAAAGGTATGCGTCAAAAGGTCATGTTGGTGGCGGCGTTTATGTTAAGATCACCATTGTTAATCATTGATGAACCTTTTTTAGGATTGGATACACTCGCGCAAAAAAATGTCATTGGTTTAATTCGTGAGCAGGCAAATAATGGTAGTAGCGTTTTGATGACTACGCACTTGTTAGCTAGTTCTGCGCAGTTTGTCGATGAGTTCATTGTATTAGATCAGGGTAGTAAGTATTTTTCAGGAACGCCACAAAATTTGGCAGATAAACATGGTTTAACATTATCAACTTTGGATAACTTTTTTGATTTAATACCAGAGGTAGCCAATGATAAATCCTGACAATATATTTATGAAACGTTTTGTTCGTGCACAAGGCACCAACATTAAATATTTGAGATTGCTTTTCAATGATCATTTTATTATCTTTTTGTTGATTGCTTTTGGTGGCGCTATATTGGGATATCGACAGTTGCTTGTTTCACCGCAGTTTGAAGTGATGTGGCATTCGCAATGGTGGCAATTGGTTGATGTTTTATGGCTAGTTTTAGGTTTACAAATGGGCACCTTGGTGACTTATTTTAAACCAGCTGATCGCTTTTATTTTATGGCCATTGATCAGAAAATTGCACAAAAATATTTGTCTAAAAGTATCATTGTGAGTACTGTGTATGGATTTCTTTGGCAAGTAGCGTTTGCTGCTCTTTTGATACCAATTTTGTGGCAAACACAAATATTTTCTGTCTGGCGATTCATAATATTGATGAGTTTTATGATAAGTTATAAATGGTTATTATTGTTGTTAACCCGTGAGCAACTATTTTTAGTACCACGTTTCAGATTTTTAGCGGGACAGACTCGAGTTGAGCGATTATTTTTTAATTTTGTCATCCCGGCAATCATCATAATATTGCTATTTCATTTGCCGGAACTCTTTACGTGGGTGATTATTGCTGTCTGGTCTGTTTTTGCTCTTTTAGTTGGTTATTTTTTCCGTATTAATCGTGTAAATTCGCAAATGTTAGCAATTGATTGGTTACGAGCCATACCTCAGTCTTTGGCTCACGAACAACATATTTTACATTTCTATGCTACTTTTGCAGAAGTACCTAAACAATCTAGAACAATTAAAAGACGCCGTTATTTTGATTTTATTATTACAGGTTTGACAAAACATCAACCTGTCCTGTATCGTTTATATTTGATACGCTTAGTACGTGACACAGAAATATTGCCATTACTTGTACGGCTAATATTGGTCGGGTCTGTCGTGATACATGCTTTACAGGGCATACCGATATACATGCTAGCCATTATTGCTGCGTTAATCATATACCTTATTATATTTCAGATGCTACCAATCTATAGTACTACACGTCAAGTCTTATGGACTCGTATTGTCCCCCAAGATGAAAAAGTCAAACAACTAGCATTTAGAAAACTTATCAAGCAAGTCATTTTAGTAACAATACTCATGCTAACAATTTCTAGTATAGTACATGGATGGCTTGCGGTGATTAGTGTTTTGGCTATGACAGTAGTTGTTGGCATTGTTTTAGATAGCGTATATGTTCCCCAAAAATTAAAATAAAATATAGAAAGTAAATGTGATTGTATATATTTAATCTTATGTCAATCGCGTAGAGTAGTGGAATGCATCTTCGAACAAAACCCTGGGCATCTGAATGGTTGGCAAAACATGATGATATCGTTATTAGTCAGGAACGTGCCACATCACAAATAGGTCAGTGGCAAAAATTATTTGATCAAAATAATCCTATTCATATTGAAATTGGTTCTGGTAAAGGCCAATTTATTCTCGGTATGGCATTAGCTCATCCAGAAATTAATTACATAGGGATGGAAATTCAAGAAACAGCAGTAGCGATTGCTGCACGTAAAAGTTTTGATCAGGTTGGTAAATTACCCAATTTGCGTTATATTTATGGAAATGGAAATGGTGTAGAAACTTATTTTGAAAAAGCTGAAGTTTCTAAACTATATTTGAATTTTTCGGATCCTTGGCCTAAAAAGCGTCATGAGTCAAGGCGCTTAACATATAAGTCATTCTTACAATCATATGAAGCGATTTTACCCGATTATGGTGAAATAGAATTTAAAACGGACAATCGCCATTTGTTTGAATATTCTATGGTTAGTTTTATGGATTACGGCATGCGCTGGTCACCAGAAGATTATACGCTAGACCTGCATGACGATGAAGAAAAACTAATTGGGAATATAGAAACTGAGTACGAACAGAAATTCATGGCCAAAGGTCAGCCAATCTACAAAATCAAAGCGCATTTTTAGAGACACAATAGTTACGTGGGTTCATAAAAGTAAAAAACGCCTCAATCAGGCGTTTTTTGTTTTTAATGCTGTTTTTAGTGTTTAGATAATTAATATGTTGTTACAAGTCAGAATTTTGAGATATAAATTTCTTAGATTCTTAATTTACAGGCATAGAATAGTGACCTTAAATATGTTAAAATTTTCTTGTAACATCAAATAAGAATCAAGGAGGACAGTAATATGTCAATTGAAGAAAAGTTTGATAGTGCCAAGGACAAGGTTGTCGGTAAGGCCAAAGAAGTTGAAGGTAAAATTACCGGTGATAAGTCACGTGAAGCAGAAGGTAAGGCGCAAGGTGTACTTGGAAAAGCAAAGGATGCCTTCACTGACGTTAAGGACGCTGTAAAAGATGCAGTTGAAGATTATAAAGAAGATAGCAAAAAATAATTTTACGAGTATAAAAAAAGCACCAACAATCGGAGATTGTTGGTGCTTTTTTTATTGATGATTAGGACTTGTATGTATTGAAACTGACACTTTTTAAAAATTAGTGACTTATAATTGTCAAAGATCAGTATATTTTAATTTTAAAAATATAGTGTAAGCGCTTGCATTATACGCATACGCATGTTATACTATAGACATAGATTAGGAAGAGGTCCTAATAACGAGTTAGGTTATCGAAGTCACTTCGACAATGTCGAACAAGGATTTCTTTCAATCCAGGAACAGTTTGCTTGATGATTAAACTACGAGTACGATGAATGCGTTTAGCAGTCATCTCACGAACAGTTTGAACGACATGGTAGTATTTATAGGGTTTAGGTCTTGTAGGTACAATCTGAGAGTAAGCTGTTTTTTGCATGCAATATAATATTAAGAGATTAAATAATATTATATTGCATAATAACTATGTAGCGGTTTATTTCAACCAAAATTTGCAGGGTAAGAAAAGCCATGTTAACCTTGTAAGTGAGTATTCAAAGCACTAGTGAGATTTGTAAGTAGTGTAGAAAATTTGATACTTTAAATTATTAGGAGATTTTATGACATGGCGTGGATTTATTTGTTACTTGCAGGTTTATCAGAAGTATTGTGGGCAACTACTATGAAGTTAAGCGTTGGCTTTACAAAAATCGGTTGGGTGATTGTGACTATTATTGGACTCATTACGAGTATGGTATTTTTGTTACAAGCTGTAAAGACCTTACCGTTTAGTCTTGCGTACCCAATTTGGACTGGGATTGGTGCAGTTGGATCGGTCATTATTGGCGTGATCTTATTTCATGATCAATTTTCACTGCTAACTTGGTTCTTTGTTACTTTATTGATTGTAGCAATTGTTGGTATTAAGATGACGGCTGGAGAATAAGGTGAATTATTAATAATAAAATTATGTTAGAAGTATGAAAAAGGTAAATGATTATTTAACTGAAGATGATGTCATTAGACTAAGTCATGATTTTGGCATCGTGTTTGACGCTGAGATTGAGGTGAAGGATTCGCAAAAAATAAAAAACTTACTGAAATATCAGACTTTATTACAAAAATAATAGCCTCTGAAAATTGGTGAATACGTAGACAGTCACAAAAGTGATTGTTTTTTATTCTCGTAAAAATAGTTTAGAGTTTTTATATCTACAATAATTTTTGGGTATGTATTGTCGTGAATCTAGCAATGATTCTTAGTGATAAAAAATAGGAGTTAATGCAACTTTGAATAATATGGAATCTATTGAAAGGGTTTCTGATTTAGTTGGATTTTGTAGCAAATTGTAGCAAAAAAGTTAATTAGAGTTACTTTTAATAACATTGAGTTACATTAAAAAGCAGTTGTAAACCCAGTAATACCAAGGTTTACAAACAAAAAGACCGCTCTACCAACAATGTTGATAAAACGGTTAAAATGCGTTGAGGGGGAGTCGAACCCTCGACCTGCCGGGTAGAAACCGGCTGCTCTATCCAGCTGAGCTACCAACGCAGTACATTATATATAGTAGCATAAAAAACTAAAATAGCAAATACGCAAATCACCTATTTTTAAAAGTTGTTATTAATAGTATACTATTAATAATGACAACATAAGGAAATTAGCATATGAGAAAAGCATTCATCGCCTTAGGCGTAATAATCATTGCATTATTAGTAGCCTTTGCAACATTTAATCAACAGCCGAAATATGCGGGAGTTTCAATGCCGAAAACGGATTATCGCCATTTAGAACAGTCACGTAAAAGCATTAAGTCGTTTATTAAGTCACTAGATAATTTTGACTATAAAAAACCGTCAACAATGACTGCTATTGAAAAATCTGGTAACCAAATTATCAAACAAAACAGTAATAATCTAAGTAATAGCGATGCGCAAGCTCTGCGTAATGCATTTTATGGAAAAGATGGTATTATTACAATTGTTCAAGTAGCAAAAAAAGGCAACTATAATATAGATAGTAGCGTTGCATCAAGATTTCATGAAAAATTCGATACAATAATTATCATGGTTGTGAATGCAATGAATAAAAGCTCTGCGCAGCGGGCTGAAATTGTAGATCAAATGAAGGTTGACTTAAATATTGAGGCAGCAATTTATAAAATCGGGGAAAAAAATGAAGAATAATAGATGAAATTATAGATATTTGTAGGAGTATTATGGTAAAAAAAGAAGATGCACGTGTTGTACGAACCAAAAAAAATATTGAAGAAACAGCAATTGTTTTATTAACTGCTCAGTCTGATTTTTCAATTAATGTTTTACTTGAACGTGCTGATGTGACACGAGGAACTTTTTACAAGTACTACCAAAATAAAGAACATCTTATTTCTGAAGTGAACCATAAGTTAGTATTAGAATTTGTGAAGCATACTCAAGATAGCTTTCATATCGCAGGTATGATTCAGGCGGTGAGTGACCGTGCAGCGTTTTATAATGCAGTACTTAATTTGCATAAGGACACAACTTTCTTTTTAACACTCATGTCACATATGCGCACGCAGATGCAATCACAGTTGGGTATCATTGAAGATGAGGATTTGTATCGTCGGCAAACGTTTCAATGGGAGATTATTACAGGTGGATTTTGGGCGCTGATTGCAAAATGGTTACTGGATAATATGAATATAGAACAAACACGATTGTTACAAGAATTTGTAGAGGTAATACGTGTTAATACGGTAGGTTTGTCTCAAACGGGCTTGAATCTATTTGATTTCAGCTCGATACAATAAATAGTAGTAAGTAATATTGACGTTCCTCACAAGATTTGTTATAATTATTAGGTTGTTAGCAAAGCTACAACCACTCGGAACAGGTTGAAGTACGCGTCGGACTAGAGCCGACCCGCCTGGGATGGTGAGTCTAAGTATAAGGAGAATTCAATAATGGCATATGCAATTATTGTAACAGGCGGCAAACAATACAAAGTCGCTGAAGGCGACACAATCTTTGTCGAAAAATTAGATGCAGCAGTAGGTGAAACAGTTACGTTTGATCAAGTTGTTTTGATTGATGGCAAAGTTGGTACGCCTTTTGTTGAGGGTGCTAAAGTTGCTGGAACTATTGAAAAGCAAGGTAAGCAAAAGAAAGTAATTACTTTCAAATATAAGGCCAAGAAGAATATGCATTCTAAGCAAGGCCACCGCCAACCATATACACGCGTGAAGATTGATTCAATCGCGTAATCATTACTTGTAAAGGAGAAATAGACTTATGTTGATGAATCAAGAAAACTTACAAATGTTCGCCCACCACAAAGGTGGCGGATCTTCAGCCAACGGTCGTGACTCAGCTGGTCGTCGTCTAGGAACTAAAGTTGCTGATGGACAAGCTTTGACAGCAGGATCAATCATCTATCGCCAACGTGGCACACATATTTATCCAGGTGTTAACGTTAAAAAGGGTGGAGATGATACACTATTTGCACTAGCAGACGGTGTTGTTAAGTTTGAACGTAAAGGTCGTGAAAAGCGACAAGTTTCTGTTTATTCACGTGAACAGTACAATGAAATTTTAGCTGCTGCAAAGTAAGCAAAAAAGAAGAACAGTACACTGTTCTTCTTTTTTTATTGCTCTGAAAACGGGTTAACTCCAATTTTTTGTACTAAATAGTATTTTAATCGAAGCTGAAATCATAGCCAGTAGGTTATGATATAATAAGAGTATTGATGAAATTAAGGACGTGTATGATATGACTAAACATCTAGAATTAAGAATATCTAAATTACAAAAATTACTTAAAAAGCTCAACCTTGATGGTCTGATTGTGTATCAAGGCGCAAATATGAAATATTTAACAGAATTTAATGGTGGTACAGGTGATGGCGTTGTAGTGGTCGGTGTTGATTCTGTCAGACTAATAACTGATGCACGGTATGAAGAAGATTATAAAACACGGTTACCAGAAGGTGTTGATTTAAAAATAACACGTGCATATTATGAAGAGGCAGTTGCTACAGTAGTCGCCTTTCAAATTAAAAAGTTAGCCTTTGAATCTGATTTGCCATACAATGTTTACGATTATATTGATGAGCTATTGCCCGCTGATATCTCATTTGATGCTTTACCTGCAGCAATTGAAGTGCTTCGTGAAGTAAAAGATGACAGTGAATTGACTGCATTGCGTAAGGCAGCGAATGCATCAGTCAAGGCTTTTAACGATTTGCTACCATATATCAAAGCTGGAATAACTGAGCGACAAGTTGCAAACGAATTAGATCGTCTTCAAAAGCATTATGGTGCTGAGAAGGCGTCATTTGACACAATAGTGGCTTCGGGTTATCGCTCAGCATTGCCACATGGTGAGGCAACAGACAAAGTAATAGAAGACGGGGATGTTGTTACAATAGACTTTGGTTACTATGTTGATGGTTATACATCAGACATCACACGTACAATTGCTGTGGGAAATATAAGCGATGAGTTAAAAGAAGTGTATGCCATTGTTCATCAAGCTAATAAAAATGCCATTGAAGTCGTGAAGCCTGGCATATCTGGTAGTGAAGTTGACCGTGTTGCGCGTGATTACATTACAGAACATGGGTACGGAACGGCGTATAATCATTCAACAGGGCACGGTGTCGGTTTAGACATTCATGAAGGTCCGGCATTAAGTGCACGTTCAAGTGATGAACTACAAGAGGGACATCTTTTGACCATAGAACCTGGTGTGTATCTATCAGGATTAGGTGGTGTTCGCATTGAAGATGATATTATTGTGACAAAAGATGGCTACGAAAATCTAACGGATGGCATTACCAAAGATTTAATTATCATTGAGGCGTAGTATGGGACAAGACCGATTAGATTTTTTAGTATTCTATCGTGGAAATCTAGTAACTGGTTTTGACTATGTTTATGTCAAACGATATGAAGGTCACGCGTTTTGGCAACACGTTGGAAAAAACCAGGAACCCAAAGATATATTGGATGTTGATTTTGACTTTTATAACCCTCACTTCAATGAAAATGGTGAATCATTTAATTGGCGTTATCGCGAAAATTGGGTGAATATGACAGCCGTTTGGGACGAGTTTGCAAAAACATCAATGAGTTATATTAACACATGGATGCCCGAATATCCTGGTCCGTCTCAATCTGATTCAAAGTTAAATGATGAATGGGGCGTTCGGTATAAGTCCCCAGGTGATAGTCATGAACGTATAATTTGGGGTCTAAATGCTTTCCCGGCTAATTTACAAGATTTTATAACATTTTTGTATCAGTTTGGTAAGTGAGGCGCTGCACATGTAGCGTCTTTTGTGTAGTTAATATCACATTCTTTTAAATATATATGATGGTGTATTAAATCGTGACAAGTTTAGAAAGGGTTTAAATGACAACTGAGACTATACATTTGATGCATACAAATGATATGCATTCGCATTTTGAAAACTGGCCACGAATTCAGCGATTTTTATTAGAAAAACAACGAAATTATACGCAAAGTTATACGTTTGATATTGGGGATGCAATTGACCGTTTAAACCCACTGACAGACGCTACCATGGGTCAAGGTAATATTCATTTCATGAATGCTGTGCATTATGATGCAGTAACAATTGGAAATAATGAAGGTTTGGTGCTGCCGCATGATGATATGAACCGATTATACGATCATGCTAATTTCGATGTTTTGTTAAGTAATCTGAAAGAATATCCAGATAAAAAGGATCCCAAATGGTCTAAAAACTATAAAATTATAACTACCGATTTAGGAACTAAAATTGGGATTTTTGGTTTGACAGCACCATATGACTTAACATATCCTTCTCTGGGTTGGCAGCCAGTGGGTGTGGATGATACGATTGATAAATTGTTGCCATTTCTGCGAGAGAAATCTGATATAGTAATTTTGTTATCTCATTTGGGGCTTCCCACTGATGAACATATTGGTGAAATGTATGATATTGATGTTATTATTGGCGCACATACACATCATTTGTTAGAGCATGGTAAAATGGTTAAAGGAACATTATTAGCTGCTGCAGGGCGCTACGGTGATCATGTCGGTGATATTGAGTTGGACGTGTCAGATCATATTCTTGTCAACAAAACAGCCATCACGACACCAACATATGAGATGTCAGAAAATGATCGTGACTATGATATCATTCGTGGCTCACTAAAAAAAGGGCAGCAACTACTTGAAGCGCAACACGTTGCGTTACTACCTCGCGATATTGGTGTTGATGAACAAAGCTATGATGCCTTGCGTGCATTAAAAAACTATTTTGATGTACCCGCTGCAATGTTATCGACTGGCATGTTTGTTGAGGATTTACTACAAGGGCAATTAACTCGTTATGAATTATTAGAAAGTATGCCACATGCAATTAATCCGATGTTGATGACACTGACAGGAGCAGAACTTTCATCATTATTTGAGGAAATAGGCAAACAGCAGGCATGGTTAGCAACGCTGGCAATGAAGGGAAGTGGCTTTCGTGGTAAAGTATTTGGTTATATGCGTTTTGATGGTATCACTAAACAACATGATGGCCAAATATTTTATCAAGGTAAAGCAATAGAAGCACAGCAAACTTATCAAATTGCAACGCTTGATCATTATAAGTGGATACCTTTTTTCCCTGTTATACAAGATGCATCAGTAAAAATTCAGTTGCATATTTTACTAAGAGAATTAATGGCAGATTATTATCATGAAAAATATGGTATGACTTAAAAGAGAGGTGAATGAATGGATCGTGAAACATTAAAAGCACAAACATTGTTACAACAAGAAGAACGTAAAACGGCGTATCAAATTACGCGGCATGGCGATGAAATAGAAATTGATAAACTGACGCTTGAATTGGTTGAAAACTTTAAAAATGCATTTGATACGGAGAAATTAGCTGTACGATATACACCACTGTTGGCGCAATATGATTATATTGTGGGTGATATTTCAGCAGAACAGCTAAGAATGAAGGGCTTTTACCGTAATGAAAAAAATGTTGCTGGGCAAAATAAGATAGAAGCACTACAGGACTATTTGTATGAATATGTTAACTTTGGTGCACCTTACTTTGTTCTAGAAAATGTTAATCCGCGAAAGTTGGAGCGAGAAGAACGCCCAAAAAATAATAACAAGCGTCCACGTAAAAATGTTCGTAAACATTCTGAAAAGGACAAAAACAACAGTAAATCAAAAACAACGGTACAACCTAAAAAAGAGCAAGTAAATACTAAAAAGCCAAGTAAGCGGCCATTTGTTATTAAACAAAAATAGCAATCAAACTTTATAGTTGATTGCTATTTTTGTGAACATAAAAAGCCGCAACCGAAGTTGCGACTTGATATAGCTCGTGAGAGAATCGAACTCTCGATTCCGCCGTGAAAGGGCAGCGTCTTAGCCACTTGACCAACGAGCCATGGTCAGTGATGTCTGATAAGTACCAGACAACTATATTAGTATAACAAAAACTAGTATAGGCGTCAACGCTTAAATCGTTTTAGAAAGAAGAATTATGAATTAATCAAGTGGTACGTCGACTGCCCAACCTTCAGGTCCTTTTTCGTCCCCGTATTGAATAGCAGTTAAACGATCATATAATTTTTGTGTCCATGGGCCAACTTCAGTTTCTGAATAAAAGACATGTTTATTACCATTGTGTGTGATTGAACCAACTGGAGAAATCACAGCTGCTGTCCCCATAGCGCCAGCTTCAGAGAATTGATCAAGATCATTTATTGAAATAGTTGTTTCTTCGGCTTTAAGTCCCAATTCTTCAGCAACTTGAAGAAGAGAATATTTGGTAACTGAAGGCAAAATAGATGGTGATTTTGGTGTAAGGAAACGACCATCTTTTGTAATACCAAAGAAATTGGCTGAGCCTAGCTCTTCAATGTTTTCATGCAAACGTGGATCTAAATACACAACATCAGAATATCCTGCCGCATGTGCTTCATCACCAGCAAGCATAGATGCACCATAATTACCACCGGCTTTAGCTGCGCCAGTACCGCCATGAGCTGCACGATCATATTGATTTGTTACATAAGCAGTTGGTGTTAAGCCACCCTTATAATATGCACCGACAGGCGTTGCATAAACCTCAAAAACATAGTTATCAGCTGGATGTACACCAACAACTGGTCCGCCACCAAACTCAAATGGTCGAAGATAAAGTGTAGCACCTGTGCCATATGGTGGGATGAAATCTTTGTTTGCCTTTGTTACTTCTCTCAAGCCACGAAGAAATAGTTCTTCAGGTACTGGAGCCAACATCAGACGATTAGCTGATGTTTGTAGGCGTTTGGCATTACGATCTGGTCTGAAAAAGTTAGCGCCACCATCCTTACGACCATAAACCTTCAAGCCTTCAAAAATATTTTGACCATAGTGTAGGCCGGTTGCAGCTTCGTTTACGGGGATATTTGAGTCAGTTTCTAGTCCACCTTCGTTCCACTGACCGTCTTTATAGTAAGCACGGAAACGATATGGCAAATCATGGTATTCAAATCCAAGTTCGGACCAGTTAAAATCTGAGGGTTTTACTTTTTCTTGTGTCATAAATATTCTTCTTTCTTATCAAAATATAATAATTATACTATAACGCTTAAATTATAATTAAACAACGTCTAAATGTAAATCGTTTACCTTTGTTTTGCCAGCTTTTTTAAGGAAATAGTACATGACCATACTGCTTACAACTGGAATAACAACACCGAATACAGCTACTAGTACCAAGCCACGTGGATCTGTTGCGGCGAGGGTTAGTGGTGCAATAAAGCCATTCAAACCTAATCCAGCTATCGCAAATGGTACCTTCAAATGGAATACACCAACAGCAACCATTGCTGACAATCCAGCAATAACTGCTGGGCCAACCATTAGTAACGGACTTTTAAGTAAATTAGGAAATTGTACTTTTGGTGTAACGATTGTTTGGGCAAAGTTAGCACCAAGATTATTTTGTGTCCATCCCATTGCTGTATAAACAACAAATCCAGCAGTAGTACCAACTAATGCAGCACCACCAGATAGTGGGTCTAACATAACAGCAATTGCCAATGCAGCAGACGAAGCGGGTGTCATTAGGAATAGGAACCATACGACTGAAACAACAAATGCACCAAGAAATGGGTTAACGCTCATTGTTGATGCCAATGATTCTGAAACCCAATTTAGAAACGGTGTTGTAACTGCAGCTGTGCCTAGTCCAAAAAATGTACCAGCTAATGTTGCACCGAAGGGCACCAATATCATATCTAGTGGTGTTTTGCCGGTTAACCAATTACCAACAAATACGGCAAGCAATGCTGCTAAAACTGCAGATACAGGTTGACCAGATGTCAAAACCAGAGAGCCTGCAGCTTGATCAGCAACCCAACCTGTTGCAGTGTGGGTTGCTGGTGAAACAGCCGATGTGAAATAAACAGCGTTTGAGCCAACTGTTGCGGAAATAAGTGCGGCTCCTGTTGTTAAAATATTTGATCGCATCATAATCGCAATACCGACACCAAGAGCGGGGGCGAGCATTTTTTGTCCCATTAATCCTGCTTGTACAAGCGGTGTATAATGAAGTATATTACCTAGTGATGCTAGTAGCAGTCCCATACCTAGCACTGCAAGAATAGCATTTGAGATGCCTGTTGAGACATCGAAAACGACCTCACGTGTAGTGCGTGGTTGTTCCTTTTTGTCCATTAATGTCATGTTGCTTTCAGACTCTGATGGTGTAGTTGTGCTCATGATGATTTCCTCCGTGTTCGCCTTGCAATACATATTACAAAGTCAGTAGTATGTTACGATACTGTGAATTTAAAAACTCAAAAGAAAAAGAGACGCTAGAATTCTAGCGTCTCCTGAAAATGTTAAATGCCAACATTTTGGACGCCAGTCGAAGTAACTTTCCGACTGGTGTGCAAAAACAGACCAGCGGAAAGTCAAATAATAATGACTACGTTGATCTTGACATTTTTTGTGAAGTTGTATGAACTTAACATGTGCATTGACATAATTTCCTTTGAGTTAATAAATAGTATTATGGCATCTACATGAAAAAATGTCAATACTTTCATTAAAAATTCATCTTGTGTCAATTGTATAATGATTTGCTATAATGATAGAAAATAGATTGGAGCTAATATATGTTACTTTTAGCTGTTAAAGCAATTAACGCCTCGAATCGTGAATTTTTATCCCAAAATGGTATTACTGTTGTAACGCCAGATACAATTACTGATGAACAAATTCCCAAAATTGTAATTAGTTATGCTTGGGATAATGATATTGGTGAAAAAATTTTGAGTGATCCAAATTCGAAATTGAAATGGATTCAAGCGCAATCTGCTGGTGTTGATTACTTACCTTTAGCGCAATTAAAGGAGCGCCATATTATTGTCACAAATGCCAGCGGTTTGAAAGCGACACCTATTGCACAAACGGTTTTAAGTTATATTTTATATTTCTCACGTGGCCTTAATGTTTATGCCACGCGACACCATTGGGAACCTTTTACAAATCAATATTTAATTAATGAATTACCTGTTTTAGTTTTTGGTACAGGAAAAATTGGACAACAGATTGCTGCACATATCAAAGCATTTGGGGGTACAGTGTATGGTGTCAATACGACGGGACATGATGTTCCAGGATTTGATGCAGTGTATTCAATGTCAAATTATCAAGAGGCTTTGGTAAAATCACGTGTCGTTGTTGATGGATTGCCAGGTACAAAGCATACTGAAAACTTTTTTGATAACCAATTTTTTGAGCAAGTTAATCAGCTATACTTATTTATTAATATTGGTCGTGGCACGACTTTAAATCAAAATGACTTACTTTCAGCTATTGATGATTCGCGAGTAAAATACGCAGCACTTGATGTGACAACACCTGAACCTTTACCAAAAAATCATCCGTTATTTGAGCGGCCACAGGTATTAATTACACAACATACGAGTTGGGGTGAACATGTTAATGCCGGACGTACTGGTGGCCTTTTTCATTTGTTTGAACTAAACGTACCGTCTTTCGTTTCACAAGGCATAATTGAACACAATGTTGTTAATCTTGAAAAAGGTTATTAGCTGTGAAATTAGAAACATAAATCAAAATAAATATAAGTTAAGTAGTGGTAAAATTAGTTTTTGTAAATCAATGAGGGGATATTATTTTATGAAAAAGATAGCACACCGTGGTATTTCAGCGCAAGCACCAGAAAATACGCGTGCGGCATTTGAAAAAATGATAGAGGTGGGGGCAAAGTGGCTTGAAACTGATATTGATATGACATCTGATGGTGAATTAGTTTTAATTCATGATGACAAAGTTGATCGTACATCGGATAGCCAGGGATTCATTAATGATATGACATTGGCTGAACTACAAGAAATTGATTTTGGTCAATGGTTTAGTAACGCATACGGAGATGAAAAAATAGTAACACTTAGTTGGTTGATTGATTTTATCAACAAGCATCATCTCAATGTTAATTTTGAATTGAAAACTGAATTAAAGGGCAAAAGACAAACTGACTATTTAACACGTGTTCATCAGGCTTTAAGTCATGTTACTACAGAAAGCAAAATGATTGTTTCCAGTTTTGATGTGGATTTATTGGCAAAATTTCATCAATTAATGCCTCAAATTGAAATAGGATTACTTTTTGAAGACAAGTTACCTGACAATTGCGTTGCTCTTGCTAATTTGGTTGGTGCAACATACATTCATCCTGATGTAACATACTTGACACAGGAACAAACTAAATATCTTATCAAAAATAATTTTGGTGTCAATGTGTGGACGGTTAATGAACGAACCACTTTTGATCGTCTAAAAAGATGGGGTGTTACGGCTATTTTTAGCGATTTTCCAACGGAAAGTCCTAATTGAATGATGGTGTTTTACTTGTTTGGAGAAGAAAATGGCAAAGTTAGTAGAGAAACGTGAAGCACATATATCAGCACGTTATAAAAGCATCCTGAAAAGTTTAGATAATACATGGCATCCTCTTGACGATTCGCGTGTAAAAATTGTGCGCGAAGTACTAGAATGGTTGGAACACCCTGATGAGAAGTTAAAGATAATACATATTGCTGGAACAAATGGTAAAACGTCCACAGGTGCGATGTTGGGATCGATTTTAAAAGCAAATGGTTATTCTTATGGTCATTTTTCGAGTCCATTTATCATATCGTCACGTGAACAAATTTGTATCGATGACGTCATGATTACGAAAAGTGAATTTATTGTTTATTATGAAAAATTAGTCACATGTTTTAAATTACATGGTGTTACAGCCAATCATCTATCTTATTTTGAATATTTTACTGTCATCTCGTTACTTTATTTTGCTGACCATCAAGTTGACTTTGTTTTATTTGAGGCTGGTTTAGGTGGTCTTCGTGATGCAACAAATGCGATTGCATCACCATTATTAACAGTGTTTACAAAAGTTAGTATTGATCATCAAGGTTTAATAGGACGTAATTTAACGGAAATAGCTGAAAATAAGGCAGCCATTATCAAACAAGGAACATGGGTGATAGATTATCCAGGACAAGAATTAGCGGTTCGTCAAGTATTAAAAGCGCGTACAGCAGCCGTAAATGCTAAATGGTGTGAATATCAGCCAGATCAAATAATTATTGCCAAAACAACGCTTTTGGGTTTGGATCTGATTATTAATGGCACACCTGGGTATTTTTTAAGTATGCCGGGGGCATTTCAGGTTCATAATTTTAGTATTGTGTTAAAAGTAAAAACAGCACTAGAAGAGATGGGATATAAATTTGAACAGGACAAAACACGTGAAGGTTTAACCAATGTACATCTATTAGGTCGCATGGATTATCATAAGGATTCAAATATTTTGTTTGATGCCGCTCATAATGTTGACGGTGTTACTGCTTTGGTGTCGGCAATTAATGCTTGGCACTTAAAAATTAAACCAACTTTGATTTTGGGTGTGTTAAAAGATAAAGATTATCATGGTATGTTGGACACAATTGTTCCCATTGTACAACGTATTATTACAATTACACCAAGTAATAAAACGCGTGCTTTGTCGGCAGAAGAATTGGCTGCAGAATTACTTGCAGATTATCCAAATATTGATGTTGAAATTGCAAGCGATGCTTCTGCAGCTATCTCACTTGCAATGCGTGTGCGTGAATCTTCTCAAGCTTTGATTGTTGTTACAGGTTCTTTTTATACATTGAGCGCAATACAAGCGGACTATAGAATCTAATTTTTTTATTTTTAGTTGTCTTAATAGTATGCGAAAATAATAAAAATATGTTATGGTTTATTTACTTACAAAAAACAAGGAGAATGTATATGACTTTAGAGTCTCCTCAAAATACTTTCTGGGATAATGTTGTTCAAACAGCGCAAGCCGGGCATAATAGCCTTGATAAACAGCCATTTTTTAGTATGGCACCAATGGAAGCAGTGACAGACACAGTTTTCCGACGTGTCATAGCGCAAGCTGGGGCACCAGATGTCTACTATACTGAGTTTACTAATGCTAGTTCAATGGTTCATCCACAAGCTAAATTTTCTGTTCAAGGTCGTTTGGCTGTCGCTGAAGATGAAACACAACCAGTAGCACAAATATGGGGTTCAAGGCCAGCTGAAATAGCAGGATCTGCTAAAATTCTAGCAACAATGGGTTATCATGCCGTTGATATCAACATGGGTTGTCCAGATAACACAGTGATTAAAAATAGTTCTGGTTCAGATTTAATTCGTCATCCAGAATTAGCAAGAGAAATCATAACTGCAGCTAAAACTTCCGGTCTGCCAGTATCTGTTAAAACACGTTTAGGTTTTTACAAGGCTGAAGAGTTTCGCGAATGGTTACCAATTATCCTACGTGAGCAGGTGGCTGTGTTAACAATTCATTTACGGTCACGAAAAGAGATGTCAAAAGCGCCGGCGCATGTCGAGTATATAGATGAAATATTGTCTATGCGTGACGAATTAGCACCTAAAACTTTAATCCAAATAAATGGTGACATTAAAACTCGCGAAGCGGGAATACGTCTTGTAAAAGAGCATCCTGGTGTAGATGGTATCATGATTGGGCGTGGTGTATTTGAGAATCCGTACGCTTTTGAAAAAATACCGCAACAACATACATTGGAAGAGTCAATTGCACTATTGAGATTGCAATTGGACTTATTTGATGACGTCAATAAAAATGTTGTGCCTAAGCATTTTGAAGCTTTGAAACGATACTTTAAAATCTATCTACGAGGTTTTGCGCATGCATCGGCATTACGACAAATGTTAATGGAAACGCATGCCACTAACGAAGTACGTGACATATTAAACCGTGAATTAGCAAAAGTCTACGCAACAGTTGCCTCAGATGAGCATATATATCGAGATAATAGTGCAGCGAGTGAAGATATGGCTGCTGCTAATGCATTGAAATTAGTGCGCAATGTCTAATGGACTAAAGTGGTATTTTCGTATATCAATGGGATAAGCGTCTGATCTTTCAAGTTGAGCAAAAAAACAACATTTTATTTAAAATGTTGTTTTTTTTGCTAGTTTGGTAGACACTGTAAATTTATTCCCACAGCGTTGCAACTTTTTTGTATAATAATACTATGAAACTCACCAGTAAAACAATTGAACAGTTATTAACAGAGCATGATTTATTAATATCAAAACCAGATATTGATCTGACTTTTGATTTTTTGCACTATGACACACGTCAAGTTAAAAAAAATACTTTATTTGTTGTTAAAGGGGCATTTCGAATAGAATACTTGCAATCAGCAACTGGCATAACAGGTCTGATTACAGCTGATTTATTAGCTGTAGACATACCGCAATGGCAAGTAACCGATGTTCAAAAGGCTTTATCTATCCTGTCAATGGCTTTCTTTGATGACCCACAAAACCTTTTGTGGATTGGTGCGTTCACAGGAACAAAAGGGAAAACCACTGCAGCATATATGGCTTACAATATTTTAAAAGATGCTACTCAAAATCATACCGCGTTATTTTCTACAGTTGATCGGATTACTGGTCCTAAACCAGCAGATAAGAAAAAATCAGATTTGACAACGCCAGAATCATATGAATTGTTTAAAGACATGCGTAGAGCGGTAGATAATGGGATGACACATTTAATTATGGAAGTCAGTTCTCAAGCTTATTTAAAACAACGGGTTTATGGCTTACGATATAATGTTGGCGCTTTTTTGAATATTTCTCCAGATCACATTGGTCCTAATGAACATCCCACGTTTCAAGATTACCTAGCGCATAAAATGATGCTCTTTGACCATTCAGACCAAGTGATTATTAATGCTCAAACTGATCATCTGGCCGATATCATTGCACATGCTCGTCAAACGCATGATAAGATATATACCTACAGTACAACTGGTAATGGCGGTCATTACACTTATGTTTCAAAAGAAAGTGCGATTCATGAAAGTCGGTTAGTTGTTGCACCCAGTGATTTGGAAGAACTGACTGGCAATTATCGCTTAAATTTGCCTGGTGACTTTAATGAATCAAATGCCATGGCTGCTTTGATTATGTCGTCATTTGCTGGTGCAAAACACAAAAGTATGGTTCATGGTTTAGATGTTGTGTTTATACCTGGTCGAATGCTAAGTTTACCAATTGCAGGACATGGTGTTGCGTTTGTCGACTATGCACATAACTATGCGTCAATGCACGCACTGCTTAGTTTTGCTCAAACACAGTATCCTGAAGGCAGAGTATTGGTTGTTATTGGCTCTCCTGGTAATAAAGGTGTATCACGGCGGGCGGATTTTGGTAAAGTAGTGTCTGAGCTTGCTGATGTTGTTTATTTAACAGCTGATGATCCACAATATGAATCACCGCTGGCGATTGCCAAGGAAATTGCTCAAAATATTACTAACGAAAACCTTGAAGTGCATTTTGAAATGGACCGTATTCAAGCAATAAATGCGGCTATCAAAGAAGCAGGTGAAAGTGATATTGTCATAGTTGCTGGTAAAGGTGAAGACCCTTATCAAAAAATTAATGGTATTGATGAACCGTATATTGGTGATTATGCTGTTGTAAAAAATTATCAAGATTAAGAAACCTAGAACGGAGTATGATATCATTAAGATATGAAAAAAAAGATAGTATCAAATAGTAAATCGGGGAAAATTCCTTTGCGAATTAAACCAGAATTACATGAAATGCTTGTTGAACGGGCAGATAAAGAGGGGCGCTCTCTCAATAGTTACTTGACAAAAATATTAGAGGCAGGTATACAGCCAAAAACTTTTGAGGATCGTCAATTTGTTGGACAAGTGATATTGGGCGAAAATTTTGACCTGTCTAGTCGATTAGTGTCAGTGTCAGGTATATATTATCGATATTTAATTGATAATGCTGACATTGCAAAAGCGGATGCACAATACGTTGTGATTGAAGCAAATGGAAATATTTTAACATTGCGAGAACTAAAATAAATAGTTGTTTTAGTTCAAATAAGGGAGAATGATATGCTTTTTTTTAGAATTGTACCGCAAAATAATGCAGGATTAGTTGAAACGTTGGGTAAGTACAGTCGTCGTAAAGAGGCTGGTTTGCACTTTTACATACCGTTCTTTCAAACAATTCGAAATGTTAGTTTGGCCATGAGACCATTACGTTTGCCAGATTATTCAGTCATTACCGCAGATAATGCTGATATTAAAGCAAGTGTTACATTGAATTACCATGTTACAGATGCTATAAAGTATATGTATGAAAATACTGATTCAGTTGAATCGATGGCACAATTGGTGCGTGGGCATTTACGTGATATTATTGGGCGTATGGAACTCAATGAGGCCTTAGGTTCAACGACAAAAATAAACGTTCAATTGGCTGAAGCAATAGGTGATTTGACAAATACCTATGGAATTAATGTTGACCGTATTAATATTGATGAGCTAAGACCTTCAGCGTCCATTCAAGAAGCAATGGATAAACAATTAACAGCTGATCGTGAACGTGTTGCCACAATTGCTAGAGCTGAGGGGCAGGCACGATCCATTGAGTTAACAACAAAAGCAACTAATGACGCCTTAATGGCTACAGCAAAAGCTGAAGCTGATGCAACTAAGACAAGAGCTGATGCAGAACGTTACCGTATTGATACTGTTCAAGCTGGTTTGGCTGGAGCCGATGATAAGTACTTTCAAAATCAGTCAATTAATGCCTTCTCTACCTTAGCTGGTTCTGCAGCTAACTTAGTGGTTGTTGATGGAAAAGATGTATCTCAATTAGGTCAACTACCAGTTGTTGGAAAGTTACTTGAAAAAGGATCAAAATAATCAAAATATTGAGCTAATCTATAAAAAACAAATGTGGCTCATGTTGTAGTTGTTTTGTTAAGATAACATTTGCTTATCGTGATAGTAGCATAATAAATCTGTAATTGTGGTGGAATGATGTTTAAAGGAAAAAATGTTTTAGTAATGGTTACAGGAAGCATAGCAGCCTATAAGGCTACGACACTTGTACGCCTTTTAATTAAATCTGGTGCGCAGGTTCGAGTTGGTATGACTACATCGGCACAAGAATTTATTACTAGCAAAACCTTGTCAATTTTATCTGGACAAGATGTGTTAACAGATTTATTTATTGGACACACATCACAAGTGATACATATTGAGTGGGCGAGATGGGCAGATGTTATTTTTGTTGTACCAGCTACTGCTAATATTATTGGTAAAATAGCAAATGGCATAGCAGATGACGCGGTCAGTGCAACAATTATTGCATCATCTGCAGACAAAGTCATTGCTCCGGCGATGAACGATGTGATGTTTCATAATCCAGCTGTTGAAAGAAATTTAGAGATACTTAAACAAGACGGTTGGTTAGTTGTTGAACCAGTTGTTGGTTATCTAGCTGAAGGCTATGAAGCATCTGGTAGGTTACCTGAACCAATCGATATTTTACAACAGGCTGATATTCGTTTAAGGGCAAAAAAAGGTCAGTTAATTGGTAAGAAGGTGGTCATCACAGCTGGTGGCACAAAAGAAGCTTTAGATCCAGTTCGTTATTTGACAAATCGTTCTAGTGGAAAAATGGGCTATGCATTGGCACGAGCTGCTGTTGAAAAAGGTGCAGAAGTTAAATTGGTTACAACAATAGATCGAGAAAATATTTTTGGTGTTGAAAAAATTATTGTCAGCTCAACGCAAGAAATGTTTGATGTGGCAACGCATGAGTTTACGGATGCTGATATTTTTATTGGGGCAGCAGCAGTCTCTGATTTTAAACCGGCTAAATTAGCTGAACATAAAATTAAAAAACAAGCGGATGGCGGATTACAGTTGACACTTGTGCAGAATCCAGATATCTTGAAAACAATTGGTTTTTCGAAGAAGGATCATCAAATTGTAGTAGGATTTGCGGCAGAAACAAAAGAAGTGATAGCATACGGTACAGATAAACTTGTTAAAAAGCATGCAGACATGCTAATTACAAATGATGTTAGTAACTCTGATACAGGTTTTTCATCCGATGACAATGCGGTCACAATTTTAGTGCCAGACCAATTACCTGAAGCATTACCAAAAACAACTAAAATAGAAATTGCGCGCGCAATTATAACCCGGATTATAACATTGAAATAAAGCACTATTTGTGATAGAGTAAGATGTTAGATATTGTTTACAGGAGGAAATGTGTTAAGGTTATCGCGATGGCGAAAGACACCTTTGCATACTAAAAAAATGGCAGACGAAGAAGAAAGCAAGGCTTCAAAATACAGCGTTGGCGACATTTTACTTGCACCAGCATATGGTAATTTGGAAAAGCCATTTACTGGACAAGTAGAAAAAGTATATGAAAATGCATTATTAGTTGAAATTACTGAAAATGATCCTGCAGATCAACCAGCAGTTAATGAAATGAATCATCGAGCAGTTGTTCGAATGGATGAAGTTGAAGTGATTAAGCATGCACCGAAGCCTGAAAAGGCTGATGAAGACGTTGAAGAGTAAATAGTTTCACAAAAATTCATGTTAAGCGAATCTGAGAAGGTGAGAGTCAGATGATGAATGAAACAGCGCGTACTCGGAGTTTACAATATTATATAGAGTGGCGAAAGCTATTAGAGTGGTACCGCGGGTGATAGCTCGTCTCTTGTTATTTTGTGACAAGGGGCGATTTTTTTATTCAATTAATCAAAGTAAGGTATAATGATAGTCAGAAAAGGTATAGGAAATATGGTAAATAATGAATTAATCGTTTTAACACTGGCACATGTGTTGCCTGATTTAACGCCAGAACAAATTTCAGAGAAACTTGAGTCACCAAAATCATCAGATTTAGGTGACGTAGCTTTCCCAACATTTTCATTAGCAAAGTTATTACATCAAGCACCACAAAAAATAGCAACAGATATTGTTTCAAAAATTGATCAAACCAAATTTGAAAAAATAGTTGCCACAGGTCCATATGTAAACTTTTTCTTAGATAAAAATGAAACAACGCGGACAGTTTTAAGTACAATTCTTAAAGAAGAATCTGATTTTGGTAGAAATACAGATGGTGATGGTCATAATGTTACAATCGATATGTCTTCACCAAATATTGCAAAGCCGATGTCTATGGGCCATTTACGATCGACGGTTATTGGGAATGCTTTGGCTAACATTACTCAAAAAAATGGCTATGTTCCTGTTAAAATTAACCATTTAGGTGATTGGGGAACACAGTTTGGTAAGTTGATTTACGCGTATAAAACGTGGGGATCAGAGGATGAAGTTAAAGCAGACCCAATTGCAACGCTTTTACGCTACTATGTTGAGTTTCATGAAAAGGCTAGTATTGATGAGACGCTAAACGATGAAGGGCGCGCTTGGTTTAAGAAACTAGAAGATGGTGATTTAGAAGCACATGAATTGTGGCAATGGTTCCGTGAAGAATCTTTAAATGAATTCACAACAATTTATGAACGTTTGAATATTGAATTTGATTCATTTAATGGCGAAGCCTTTTATAATGATAAAATGGATAAAGTTATTGATATCTTGAAAGAAAAAGAATTATTGGTAACTTCACAAGGGGCTCAAATTGTTGATTTATCTGATGTTAATCCTAATCTAACACCAGCTATGATTAAACGTTCAGATGGCGCAACATTATATATGACGCGAGATTTAGCAGCGGCTATTTATCGTAAAGAGACGTATGATTTTTCAAAATCTTTGTATGTAGTTGGTGGTGAACAGCGCGAGCACTTTGTGCAAATGAAAAGTGTTTTGTCACTGATGGGATTTGACTGGGCAACAGATGTTGAGCATATCTCATTTGGTTTAATTACATTTAATGGTAAGAAAATGTCAACACGTAAGGGCGATGTTGTCTTGCTAAAAGATGTTTTGGACGATGCGCATGATTTGGCGTTAAAACAAATTCAAGAAAAAAATCCAGCACTTGGTAATAAAGATGTTGTTGCGGAACAAGTTGGCGCTGGTGCGGTTGTGTTCCATGATCTCATGAATGATCGCACAAATAATTTTGATTTTAATTTGGAAGAAGTGGTACGTTTTGAAGGTGATACAGGACCTTATGTACAATACACTAACGCGCGTGCCAAATCAATTTTGCGTAAATCAAATCACGACGTAATAGGAAATTATTTAGTCCTAGATGATAATGACACATGGGATATTATTACGACGCTGAATGCCTTTCCAAGTACTGTTCAACGCGCATGGCAACAACGTGAAGCTAGCATTATCGCTAAATACTCACTTAATTTAGCTCGCGCCTTTAACAAATATTATGCAAATTCAAAGATTTTGACAGATGATGCACATTTAAATGCACGTTTGGGTCTTGTCAAATCAGTGACAATTGTTTTAACTGAAAGTTTACGTTTGTTAGGTGTTCAATCACCAGAAGAAATGTAATGTTGAAGTATGCAACACGATTACTGTATAAAATTTGAATATGGCAATTCTTCAATTAGGAGAAATATATGATTTCAAAACAACAACGTCAAGAATTGATTCTTGATATTATTCAAAATACACCAATTGCTAGTCAAGAAGATTTGCTTGAAGAACTTTTAAAACATCAGATTGAGACGACACAAACAACTGTTTCTCGTGATATTAGAGCACTTGGAATTGTGCGGATTAAAGACATGAATGGTGATTTACGTTATCAACAACTAAAAGAGCCAGTTCAGTCACCAGAATTAGTTACCACAAAAAATGCAATTGATGCTGCGATTATAGAATACGCAGTTACCGTACAACGTGTGCAATTTATGACGATTATTAAAACAACTGATTCTAGTGGCAATGCTGTTGCAGGAATTATTGATGATGCTAATTTACCAGAAGTTATTGCAACATTAGCTGGGTTTGATACAATTTACGTGGCGAGTCCAGATGAAGCGAGTGCAGAAGCGTTAACAAAACGTTGGTCAGCATTGATAGGGTAGTCTATGAATTGGTTGAAAAGTATCTTTAAAAATATTCGTGAAAAATTAGGCCCTATCGCAAAACGATGGCAAATTGGTCGCTTAGTGATTGTTATTTTTTTGACCGTATTTTTATTTATGAGTGTTTATTTAGTTGGTTTAGCTAAAACGGCTCACGTCAAGAGCTTACAAGCAACACTAGCTCAAACACCTACAGTTTATGATGATTCTGGTGCAAAAGCTGGAGAATTGTATTCACAAAAAGGGACGTACGTGAAGTATAGCAAAATATCTCAGAACATGAGAGATGCTGTAATTTCTAGTGAGGATCGTAATTTTTATCATGAATATGGTTTTTCAGTAAAAGGCATTATGCGTTCAGCAGTTCTGAATCTCCGAAATAAGTTGTTAGGTTCATCTGCAATTGCTGGAGGGGGTTCAACCTTAACACAGCAGCTTGTTAAGAATGCTTATTTAACACAAGAGCAAACAATAACACGTAAAGCTAAAGAAATTTTTTTATCCATGCAAGTTGAGCAAGATTACACCAAAAATCAAATTCTCACAATGTATTTGAATAATGCCTGGTTTGGTCATGGCGTTTGGGGTGTTGAAGATGCAGCGCAAAAATATTTTGGTGTTCATGCTAGTGAATTAACAACATCACAGGCTGCAACGTTAACTGCAATGCTACCCAATCCAACATTATATAATCCAATTGATCATCCCAAAACCTCGAAAATCCGTCGAAACGTCGTATTGGGTACGATGGTTGAAACTAAACGTCTATCAGAATCCCAACTAAAGGTAGCGCAAGCTGCACCGATGATTTTAAATGATACTTATGATAGTTCCAATAAGTATCAGTATCCTTGGTTTTTTGATGCCGTTATCAGTGAAGCGATTAAAACATATGGTTTATCAGAGTCTGATGTTATGAACCGAGGATATAAGATATACACCACGTTAAATCAACAGGATCAAACTAATTTACAACAAGACTTTAATGATAGTGCGATGTTTAACTATAACACGGATGCACAAGCAGCCAGCGTGGTACTAAATGCTAAAACAGGTGGGGTACGGGCATTAGTTGGCGGTCGTGAACAGAGTCACACTTTCCGTGGCTTTAATTTTGCAACACAATCAAAATTGTCACCAGGATCTGCAATTAAACCAATTGCCGTTTATGCGCCGGCCTTGGAACGCGGTTATAGTATTGATACGAGTTTACCGAATACGACACGTACGTTTGGTACCAACGACTGGGAGGTTCACAATGCTTTGAACGTGGAAACTGACAATGTACCTATGTACGCTGCTTTAGAACACTCATATAATGTGCCAGCCGTTTACTTATTAAACAAAATTGGTGTCAATGCTGGATATGCTAGTGCTGAAAAGTTTGGTTTACCCTTGTCAAGCAAAGATAAAAATTTGGCTTTAGCTTTAGGTGGTCTAACTTCAGGTGTTTCACCTATACAAATGGCGCAAGCATACACAGCCTTTGCTAACGATGGTGTGATGAGTGATTCACATTTTATCACGAAAATTGTGGATGCAACGGGAAAAGTCATTGTTAGTCGTCCTAAAGCCAAGCAAAAACGTGTTATTAGCTCTCGTGTCGCAGATAACATGACGCGTATGATGTTAGGCACTTATACAAATGGTACGGGACTAGGTGCAGCACCCGTTGGCTTTACCATTGCTGGTAAAACTGGTACAACGGAAAATCCTAATGATACAGCTAATACGCAATCATCAAAAGATTCCTGGGCATTAGCCTATACAAAAGATGTTGTGCAAGCCACGTGGATGGGACTAGATTCAAAAAGTGAAAACAATAGTTTACCACTTGGTCTAACAGCGACAATGGGACCATTGGTGAAAACATCATTAGAGCAAATTTTGCCTAATACGCCAGGCACTGATTTCACTGTAACTAATCCTAACGAAAGTGTTAAAACGTCGAACAAGCCTTTTGACTGGTCAAATATAGGTTCTGATTTCTCAAACGGTGTTAATAGTGTCGTAAAGGGCGCTAATAAAACTTGGCAGACAGTTAAAGGATTGTTTGGTGGTAATTAGTATTTACAGATTAAAAAGTAGTATAGAAAAAGAAAACAGAGGAAAAAAACATGACAGTTAATATTTACGATAATGCCAACGAGATGAGCAATGTGCTTAAGGAAACACAACAATATACAGCTTGGCAAGCAGCTTTTGATAATATTCAAAATGATGAGACAGCTAAAAACCTGTTTGGTCAATTTCAAGAAATCCAAATTGCAGTACAACAAATGATGCAATCTCAACAGCAGCCAAAGCCTGAACAGGAAAAAGAATGGGATGCAATCGCTGCTGAAGTTCAGAAAAATGAATTAATTACAGTCCTTTTGACAGCCGAACAAGCGTTGAACACATTGTTGACAGAGTTAAACGATATTATTACTAAACCGGTTGCCGATTCTTACGCAAAATTGCGAAATTAAGTGTTGAAACAACTGTTTTGATGAATTATATCACGTAAAAGAAAGAAATCTTATGCAGAATAAATTTATTCAGTTTCTAAAAGAATGGGTATTGCCAGTCGTAGTGGCTTTTATTGCAGTGACCTTGGTTCGTACCTTCCTATTTTCATTTGTATTAGTGAATGGCTCGTCAATGGCACCCAATTTACAAAATAAGGAACTTGTTGTTCTCAGTAAAATTTCAAAGTATCAGCATGGTGATGTTATTGTTTTTAATGCAAAACATGAGGATCCTCGAATTAGAGCCGGTGAAAAAGATTACGTTAAGCGTATTATTGGTATGCCAGGTGATACAGTATCGTATAAAAATTCTAATTTGTATGTTAATGATAAAATCATCAATCAAGACTATATTGGTATCAATGAGCGGACACAAGGAACAGAAATGTCTTTTGGAAATGATTGGTCATTGAAAAGTTTATCATCGACTAATCAATGGCAAAAAAAGGATCGTAACCAAACCAAAGTACCAGCCGGTGAATATTTTGTCATGGGGGATCATCGCTCAGTATCTAATGATGGTCGATACTTCGGATTTGTTGATAAAAAACATGTTACTGGTAAAGTGATTGTCCCATTTTGGAGCTCTAATCAAGAAGCCAAACAAAATATTAATGGACAAAATAAGAAGTTCTATGCAAAGTAAACGTTGCATAGTTAAAAAAAAAATGATAGTATATGAGAAACGATAAAAACCTTTAATTAAGTCCAGAGAGACTTGCAAGGCCTTTAGATACTCTGAGTTAAAGTCTATACTTTAACCATAATTTTCTAGAACCGCGTAAGTCATCTGACTTCGCGGTTTTTTGTATATAAAGGAGTATTATGCGACATTTTTTGAATATAAATGCACTCAACAAAATTGATGTGCTAGAATTAATTCAGCGGGCGTTAGAGCTTAAGGCAGGTGCTAAACCTAACTACAAGAGTTTGACGGTCAGTAATTTATTTTTTGAAAATTCTACCCGCACGCATAGTAGTTTCCAAATGGCAGAAAACAAATTGGGATTGCAACAAATTAAAATAGATCCACAAAGCAGCTCAATGTCAAAAGGTGAGAGTTTGATTGATACGCTAAAAACCTTGAAGGCAATTGGAGTTGATATTGCAGTGATAAGGCATAGTGTAACGAGTTGGTATGATGATGTTTTGAACTTAGAGGGGCATGCGATACCTCAACTTGTAAATGCTGGAGATGGTAGTGGCCAACACCCTTCACAAAGTTTGTTAGACTTAGTCACTATTTATGAACAATTTGGACATTTTAGTGGCTTGAACATTAGAATTGTCGGTGATCTCAAACACTCTCGAGTAGCAAGATCAAATGCAGAGGTATTAAAAAACTTAGGGGCAAAGATGACGTTTTCAGGGCCAGAAAGTTGGCGTCCAAAAGATTTTGAACAGTTTGGTGAATTTGTCGGAATTGATCAGGACTGGTCTCAACTTGATGTTGTCATGTTTCTGCGCGTACAGCACGAACGCATCACTCAAACTGAAAATCAAACATTTTTAGCTAGGCAATATCATGAACAATATGGGCTTAATATAGCCCGTTATGAACAATTAAAAGAGCATGCCATTATCATGCATCCTGCACCAGTCAATCGAGATGTAGAAATCGCTGATGAACTTGTGGAATCAGATAAATCAAGGATTTTTGAGCAAATAACTAATGGTGTTTTTGCCCGAATGGCAATACTAGAATACGTAATGGAGGCAGATAATGCAACTGATTAAAAACGCCAAGATTCTGGAACATGGCAATCTGGTCAAACGTGATGTGTTAATTGAAGCAAAAAAAATTATTCAAGTAGCTGAAAATGTTACTCAAGAAGATGCCGATATTTTTGATGCTAAAGGTGCATTTTTATCCAGTGGCCTTGTTGATGTACATGTCCACTTTAGAGAACCAGGTTTTAATTATAAAGAGACAATTGAAACGGGTTCAAAAGCGGCCGCGCACGGTGGCTTTACTACAGTTTTGGCAATGCCAAATCTTAATCCGGTTCCTGACACTGCGGCGCGTGTCGCATCACAAATTAAATTAAACAATAAAAGTAGTAATATACATATTGCACAATATGGCGCAATTTCAGCAAACTTAACACATCAAAATATTTCAGATATTGTAGGCATGTCAGAAGCTGGAGCAGTTGCATTTAGTAACGATGGCAAAGGTGTGCAAACAGCAGATACTATGCTTCAAGCAATGATTGCGGCAGCTAAAGTTGACAAACCATTGGCTGCTCACTTAGAAGATGATAGTTTATTACATCACGGTGTTATGAATGCTGGCAAGCAATCTGAAAAATTAAATTTACCAGGAATTACTGGTTTGGCGGAAAGCTCGCAGCTCGCTCGTGATTTGGTATTAGCCAAGGCAACAGGCGTACATTATCATGTAGCTCATATTTCTACAAAGACATCAGTTGAATTAGTTAGGATTGCAAAACAGCAAGGCATAAATGTTACAGCTGAGGTCTCGCCACACCATATATTACTTGCAGATACGGACATTACCAATGACAATGCTTTGTATAAAATGAATCCACCATTGCGATCACAAGCGGATCGGCAAGCGGTTGTTGCAGGTCTATTGGATGGTACGATTGACATGATTGCAACGGATCACGCACCACACGGATTAGATGAAAAAAGCAAATCATTTGTAGAAGCGCCATTTGGAATTACGGGCATTGAAACTAGTTTTCAATTGCTTTACACACATTTAGTTAAATCAGGTATCATGACACTAGAAACGCTCTTGGATCGTATGATTACTGCACCAATAACAGCTTTCCATCTTAATGCACCTAAAGTGATTAAATCAGGGAATACAGCGGATTTGGCACTGTTTGATTTAGATCACACCGTCACCATTGCTACTGAGGATTTCGAATCAAAAGGAAAAAACACGCCGTTTATTGGGTGGCAAATTTATGGTCAAACGATCGCAACTTGGGTTGATGGCGTAATAGTATATACCAATAACTTTGAACTATAATACATGAATGAGGATAATGAGACATGAAAAAACGCTACTTAGTACTTGAAAATGGTTCGGTATATGAAGGGGAGTCTTTCGGATCTGATACGGACGTTATGGCAGAACTAGTTTTTAATACGGGAATGTCAGGTTATCAAGAATCAATTACAGATTTGTCTTACCGTGGGGAAATGATTGTCTTTACTTATCCACTCATTGGAAATTACGGCATTAATCGTGATGATTTTGAAAGTTTGAGACCAGCTGCTTCTGCAATTATTGTTCACGAATTAGCACGTCGGCCAAGTAACTGGCGTAAAATGATGAGTTTAGGAGAATGGGCTGAACGCACTAACATGCCAGGTATAACAGGCGTTGACACCCGTGAATTAACACGTGAATTACGTGATAATGGGGTTATGAAGGCTGCTATAGTGAGTGAAGTAACTGATGGCATTATTGATGACATTAAAAACTTTGAACCTTCAAAAGATATGGTTATCAATGCAACTACAAAAACACAATATCAAAATCCTACGGATGGTGTTTCAATTGCATTAATAGATTTTGGTCTCAAAAATTCTATTTTACGATCACTAGCAAAACGTGGTGTAAACGTTATGGTATTTCCTGCAAATGTTGATGCTGAGACAATTTTGGCAGCTAATCCTGATGGTATTTTGTTATCTAACGGTCCAGGTAATCCACAAGATGCGGCGTACGCTATTCCCACAATACAAACATTGCAAGAAAAGTTGCCACTCATGGGTATTTGCTTAGGTCATCAACTATTTGCTATAGCTAATGGCGCAAAAACGTACAAATTAAAATTTGGTCATCGTGGTTTTAATCACGCTGTACGTCATTTGTCAAAAGAACGATTAGACTTTACATCACAAAATCATGGTTATGCTGTGGATCGTGACAGTTTGTCACAAACATCCTTAGTTGTAACGCATGAAGAAATTAATGATCATACTGTTGAAGGTGTACGATTAAAGAATCATCATGCCTTCTCTGTACAATTTCATCCAGATGCAGCGCCTGGACCACATGATGCTGAGTACCTATTTGATGACTTTTTGAATATGGTTGCAGACTCAAAAAAGGAGACAACACAAAATGCCTAAACGTAGTGACATCAAAAAAATATTAGTGATTGGTTCAGGTCCGATTATTATTGGACAAGCAGCGGAATTTGATTATTCTGGCACACAAGCAGCACTCAGTTTAAAAGAAGAAGGCTATTATGTCATTTTAGTTAATTCTAATCCAGCGACAATTATGACAGATGCTGAAATTGCCGATAAAGTTTATATTGAGCCACTATCAATCAGTTTTATTGAACGCATTTTGCGTAAAGAAAGACCAGATGCTATTTTACCAACGCTAGGTGGACAAACTGGTTTAAACATGGCTAAAGATCTATCTGAGGCGGGCATTTTAGATGACTTAAACATTGAATTGTTAGGAACTAAATTGTCAGCTATTGAAGAGGCTGAGGATCGTGAAGAATTCAAATCTCTCATGGAGCGTTTAGATGAACCAGTGCCAGAGTCACGAATTGCAACAACTTTGTCTGAAGCTTTAGATTTTGCTGATACACATGGCTATCCTGTAATTGTCCGACCTGCCTATACGCTGGGTGGAACTGGTGGTGGTATCGCTGAAACGCATGCAGAATTGATTGAAATTGCAACGAACGGCTTAGATTTGTCTCCAGTAACACAAGTGTTAATTGAACGTTCAATTGCAGGGTATAAGGAAATAGAGTTTGAAGTGATGCGCGATGCACATGATAATGCATTAGTGGTTGCATCGATGGAAAACTTTGACCCAGTAGGAATCCATACTGGGGACTCAATTGTTACTGCACCTGTACAAACTTTATCAGATCGTGAAGTTCAGATGATGCGCGATGCTGCCTTGAAAATAATACGTGCCTTGAAAATTGAGGGTGGTGTTAATATTCAAATGGCGTTAGATCCAGAATCATATAAGTATTATATTATTGAAGTGAATCCGCGAGTCTCTCGATCCTCTGCTTTGGCATCCAAAGCAACAGGATATCCGATTGCTAAAATGGCAGCAAAAATTGCTGTTGGTTTGACCCTAGACGAAATTATTAATCCAGTAACTGGAACGACTAAGGCTGAATTTGAACCCGCATTGGATTATGTTGTCTTTAAGATACCACGTTGGCCTTTTGATAAATTTGCCACAGCGGACCGCCATTTAGGAACACAAATGAAGGCGACGGGGGAGGTAATGGCAATCGGTCGTAACATGGAAGAAGCATTGCTGAAGGCTGTGCGATCATTGGAAATCGGCGCCATTGGTTTAGATGATATCACTTTTGATGAGATGTCCAATGAGGAATTACTACAAGCCTTAATGCCTGCTCGAGATGATCGTTTATTCATGATTGCTGACTTGTTACGCCGAGGGGTAACGATAGAAACCATCCACGATAAAACTTTGATTGATGAATTCTTTTTAGATAAATTACTTCACATTATCGAAATTGAAAAAGCATTGGCACAACACGTCGGGGAAATAGATTATCTAACATATGCTAAAAAGAATGGTTTCGCTGATGAAACAATTGCTAATATTTGGCAACAAACGACTGCTGATGTTCGCGCGTTAAGAAAACGTTCTAAAATTCTGCCAGTTTATAAAATGGTAGATACAGTTGCTGCTGAATTTGAGTCACAAACACCATATTATTATGCTACCTACGAACGCGAAAATGAATCCAAAAAATCTGATAAAAAATCAGTTATTGTGTTAGGATCAGGTCCAATTCGTATTGGGCAAGGTGTCGAATTTGATTATGCTACCGTTCATGCTGTAAAAGCGATTCAAAGAGCAGGTTATGAGGCGATTATTATGAACTCAAATCCTGAGACAGTTTCAACTGATTTTTCAATTTCTGATAAGTTGTATTTTGAGCCATTGACTTTAGAAGATGTTTTAAATGTGGTTGATTTAGAGCAACCCATTGGCATTGTTGTGCAATTTGGTGGTCAAACAGCAATTAATTTAGCACAACCTTTAGTCGAAAATGGCGTTCATATACTAGGTACGACTGTTGAAGATTTGAATCGTGCAGAAGACCGTGAAGCATTTGATCAAGTTATTAAGCAATTACAGCTACCACAACCTCTTGGCCGAACTGCAACAACAGTTGAGGGTGCATTAGCAGCTGCACAAGAGGTAGGCTATCCTGTCTTAATTCGCCCATCTTATGTTCTTGGTGGACGTGCTATGGAAATTGTTGCCTCAGATGACGAGTTGAAGGATTACATGCAACGAGCTGTTAAAGTATCAAATGATCATCCTGTATTAATTGACTCATATTTGGTGGGACAAGAAGCAGAAGTCGATGTGTTATCAGATGGACATACTGCAGTGATTCCTGGAATAATGGAACATATTGAGCGAGCAGGTGTTCATTCAGGAGACTCAATGTCTGTGTATCCACCACAATATTTGTCACAAAAAGTGCAAGATGAAATGACACAAGCAGCTATTAGTTTGGCGCAGGCCATGCACACTGTTGGTTTGATGAATGTGCAGTTTGTCATTCATGAAAATACGGCCTATGTCATTGAAGTAAATCCACGTGCATCGCGTACAGTACCATTTATTTCTAAGGTGACACATCTGCCATTAGCGCAATTAGCTACGCGTGTGATGTTAGGTGAAAAATTAGCAGACATGGGATTTGAGACAGGACTTGTACCTGCAGATGATATGGTGCATGTTAAGGCACCTATCTTCTCATTTACAAAGCTACCCGACGTTGACTCACTGCTTGGTCCCGAGATGAAATCAACAGGTGAGGTTATGGGGTCAGATACAACGTTACCCAAAGCACTTTATAAAGCTTTCGTCGCTTCAAATATTAAAGTACCTGAGTATGGCAATGTATTATTCACAGTAGCCGATGATGATAAGGATGAAGCGCTAATTTTGGCAAAACGTTTCAGTGATCTAGGCTTTGCATTATTTGCTACATCGGGCACTGGTGCATATTTTGAGTCACAAGACATGTCTGTTGAAATTTTAGATAAAATTTCTGAATCAAATAATAACTCCGTGGAAGCACTGCGTTTGCAAAAGTTACAAGTTGTAATCAATACAACACAAGCAGATGATCGTGCGGAGTCAGATGGTCGCTTAATTCGTAATGCTGCAATTGAAAATGCGGTACCATTATTTACAGCATTAGATACTGTTAATGCTTTCTTGGATGTTCTTGAAAGTCGAAGCTTTACTGTAAATGAGATGAAGTAAGATTTATCACATTTATTATTCTATGTTCATGCTAATAAAATTGTCCAGTGAGATAAATTAGGAGAAAAAATGAAAACAAAAAACCGCCTAGCAGTTAACTTACCGGGTTTAAATTTGAAAAACCCAGTGATGAATTCATCAGGATCTGTTTACTTTGGGCTGGATGAAGCAGGTTATAGTATAGAAAAAGCAGGGGCATTAGTTACAAAAACTGTGACGATGTCATCACGTGCTGGTAATCCACAACCGTGGATAGTTGACACACCAAGTGGTCGTCTTAACTCCGTTGGTTTGTCGAACCCAGGCATTGAAAAAGTATTGTCCGATTTTTTGCCGGCTATTCATAACAAGTATGGATCTGGTTTTCCTGTGATGGTTTCAATAGCTGGTGAAACTGTACAGGAATATGTTGAATTAGCTCGATTATTAACGCGTGTAGATTATGTGACAGCGCTAGAAATAAATTTATCGTGTCCAAATGTTGATCGTGGCGGTATTGCTTTTGGCGTTGATGCGCAGTTAGCTTCAGAAGTCATTTCGGCAATCCGTTTGGCAACAACACTACCAATCTACGCGAAGTTGTCACCAAATGTTAGTGACATCAAACCCATTGCCAAAGCAGTGGCACAAGCTGGTGCGGATGGCATTGTACTGATTAATACAGTTATGGGGATGAGCCTAGACTTAGAGAAACGGCGACCCCACTTGGTTCGTGGTGTTGGTGGTATGTCTGGTCGTGCAGTTCATCCAATTGCTGTTCGATTTGTTTATGAGGCCGCTCAAACAGTTGATATTCCAATCATTGGTGTTGGTGGCATTAATACAATAGAAGATGCCTTAGAACTCCTGATGGCTGGTGCGAGTGCTGTGCAAGTTGGCGAGGCATTAGCTCATGAGCCAAACACTATGTTAAATATCATCAATGCACTACCAGATGCTTTAGATAATTATAATTTTGAAAATGTTGACGAGGTTACCCAAACATTTAAAAAGTAGTCGTTATTGCTGTTATAAAGTAGAGAGGATTATTATGTCAAGACCAGTATTTATAGCTTTAGATTTTCCTGATGCAAAAACAACAATGTCTTTTTTAGAGAAGTTTAATGACTTGTCGGAAAAGCCTGCTTTAAAAGTTGGCATGGAATTATATTATTCAGAAGGTGCAGATTTTGTTCGTGAACTGCGTAAACAAGGTTTTACAATATTCTTAGATCTAAAATTATATGATATTCCCACAACTGTTGGGCATGCAGTTGCTAGTATTGCAAAATTAGATGTGCAATACTTAACTGTGCACGCAATTGGTGGTTCAGTTATGTTACAGCAAGCCGTTAAAAATAAGGGACAAAAGATGAAATTGCTTGCAGTAACGCAGCTAACTTCATTTTCAGAAATAGATATACAAAAAACACAGCTTACTACGGCTACCATGCAAGAAAGTGTACTTCATTTAGCTGACATAGCTTACCAAACTGGCATTGATGGTACTATTAGTTCAGCACAAGAAGCCGAACTAATACGGCAAAAGATTAATGATACATTTTTACGTGTAACACCAGGTATTCGGTTGACAGGTGATTCGGCTGATGATCAAGCGCGTATTACAACGCCTTTAAAGGCAAAACAAATGGGAGCAACCGGATTGGTTGTTGGACGATCAATTACAAAATCTGATAACCCAGTACAAGCATACCAACGTATTTTAACAGAATGGGGTAATTAAATGTCAGACTATGCAAAAAAAGTAGCTAACGATTTATTAGCAATTGGAGCAGTTAAGTTTTCGCCTGATTCACCTTTTACTTGGGCATCAGGAATTAAAAGCCCTATTTATACGGATAATCGCATGACAATTGGCCATCCAAAAGTTCGTAAAAATATCTATAACGGCTTATCTGAGTTAATTCAATCTGAATATGGTGAGGTTGAAATTATTGGTGGGGTTGCCACAGCTGGTATTCCTCATGCTGCATGGGTTGCTGAAAAATTAGATAAGCCGATGATTTATGTGCGATCTAAACCTAAAGACCATGGTGCAGGACGCCAGACGGAAGGTGCAGATATTGTCAATAAAAAGGTTGTACTTATCGATGATCTTATTTCAACTGGAGGTTCAGTGCTAGGCGCCGTTGAAGCAATTCGGAAGGAAGGCGCTGATGTATTGGGCGTTGTCTCGATTTTTTCATATGAATTACCAGCTGGTGTTTTAAATTTTAAGCAAGCACAGTTGACTTTCAAGTCGTTAACTACATATTCTCAGTTGATAGATGCAGCGATTCAACGAGGAGATTTGAATATATCGCAAGTATCAACATTGCAAGAATGGCAGGAGAATCCAACGCAATGGTCACTGTAGATTAAAGCATAAAAGCAGCTCCGGATTTTTATCCGGAGCTGCTTTTATGCTTTAATAAATTGCATCTCGATACAGACCAATAACTTTGCCCAAAATGGTAACATTCTTGAGAATAATTGGTGCCATTGCATCATTTTCTGGCTGTAGTCGAAAATGATCTGACTCTCGAAAAAATCGTTTAACTGTTGCTTCATTGTCATCGTTCATTGCAACAACAACATCGCCGTTATCAGCATTATCTTGTTTACGGACGATAACCTTATCGCCATCCAAGATGCCAATATTGACCATAGAATTCCCCCGCACATTTAACATGAACATATCACCATCAAATTGCATTAAATTATCTGGAATTGGAAAAAATTCAGTTGCTTCTTCTTCAACAGCTAGAATAGGTGTACCTGCTGTTACAAGTCCTAATACAGGAATACGGCCTGGTGTAGTAGCCACACCTAATGCTTCTAAGCCTGAATCCGTGACTTCAATAGCACGTGCCCGTGGTTTAGATGCGTCCTTTAAAAGGTATCCTTTTTTAACTAATCGTTCAATATGACCGTGAATTGTGGATGATGAAGACAAGCCAACCGCTTCACCAACTTCACGAACTGTTGGTGGATAACCATTTGTTACTTGGGCATCGTGAATAAATCGTAAAACTTGTAATTGTTTACTTTCTTGAATTTTAATTGTCATGGTGGGTTTAAGTCCTTAATACTACTCAATTTATTATAGTTTAATTGTAACTAAATATAAGTCATAAATCAAACATTTGTTCGTTTTTTATATTTTAATAAGTTATCAAATGATAATGTTTATTAAATCTTTAATTTTCCGTCAAATTCATGAGAAAAGCTGTGGATAATTGTATTAAAAAGTATGTCTTAGTATTAGCGTTAAAATTGGACGTCATACATTTGTTCTTTATGCTATAATTAATTTTAGAAATTTATTAAGGGGAATGCTATGAATATAGGTATCGGATACGTTATCTTGATTGCAGTTTTGGCCTTGGTTATCGGATTGGCAGGCGGATTTTTCTTAGCGCGCAACTCAATGAAGAGTTATTTAGCAAAGAACCCACCTATTTCAGAAGAAATGATGAAGTCAATGATGATGTCAATGGGTCAAAAGCCATCACAAAAGAAATTAAATCAGATGATGGCTCAAATGAAGCAACAAAGCGAACAAGCGCAAAAAAAATAAGCCAGTGGCTTATTTTTTTTCACGTTTTGGATCTGTATAGACCCAATCAGGATTGACTTCGTAATCTAGTTGATCAAAGGCATCTTGAATCATTTGTGTATATTTTGCGATATTGTCTTTGTTTAATCTGTCTTTACGATCGATTATGATAGGATCACCAAAATTAATAACAGTATTATTTCTTTTAAATAACTGACCAAAAGTAACAGGACCTTGATAAACTGTAGGTACAATTACTTTACCAGACATTTTTGCTATTAATAATGATCCTGATTTTAATTCGTCACTGTGACGAGAACCAGACGGGAACATAATTAAAGAGCGTTTGCCGTTTTTTAATTCGTCAACCGGTATTTTGATGACACTGGGACCAACGTTTTCTCTGTCTACGGGAAAAGCACCGGCAGATTTGACTAGCCAAGCTAATGGCGGAAACTTGAAAAGTTCAATTTTAGCCATAAATATAAAATGCTTGGGATAGGCAGCAATCGCATACCAAACCGGATCCCACCATGTACGATGTGGCCCAACCAAAATATAGTTGTCGTCAACAGGAATACGATCACGATTCATATATTTGATACGACCATTGATTGACCATATAATGCCTACAGCGATAACGCGTAGGAAATCATAAAATTTCATTTTATTCACCTCATAAACTACCCTAACTATTTTACACGATAAAGCGAGAAAAACACAATGAATGAAGTAATTCTTAAAGAAGGTGAGCGTATTGATGGGTTGCCTTCTCAAAATATTAATATTATCCAAAATCCAGATATGTTTTCATATTCACTGGATGCGATACTTTTAGCACATTTTGCTGGTGTGAAAGGTAAGGGACAGGGCCTGACAGTTGATTTAGGAGCTGGAACAGGCGCTGTAGGATTATTTTACGCGCCCAAAGTAGCGGGGCCTGTCACATTAGTTGAAATTCAGCCCGAATTAGCTGATATGGCAGTGCGGAGCATCGCCATGAATAACTTAGAAATGCGTGTGAATGTTTTACGTTCAGATATGAAAGCAATTTTTGATGACATTCGGCCGGGCTCGGTAGAAACGGTGTTGTCTAATCCACCTTATTTTCCATTACATGAAACAACTAAAACGAATCATGACGAGCATTATGAGCTTGCACGACATGAGCTAACAATTGATTTGCCAGGTTTGGCGCAAGTGGCTAATAAATTACTGAAAAACAATGGTAAATTTTATATGGTACATAGACCTGAACGACTGACTGATATTTTTTCTGCTTTCGCTGCACGAAAATTAATGATTAAGCGTATTCAATTTGTTTATGGAAAAGCGAATCGCGAGGCTAATATGGTACTTATCGAAGCAATCAAGTCAGGTCGTCCAGGTGGTGTTCGTGTGATGCCGCCAATTGTTGCCTATGAACAGTCTAACGAATACACAGCGCAGGTACAAGATATTTTGTATGGTCCCGTATGGTAACAACGAAACCTTATTTTTTTTATGTTTTATATACAGCTGATGGCTATTTTTATGCTGGGTTCACTGATAACGTGCAACGTCGATTTGAGACACATGCTGCACGTAAAGGTGCAAAGTTCACACGGGTTAAATCAAGACATCCGCTGCAATTAATTTATGAAGCACAATTTGATTCAAAAAGTGAAGCACTACGTGCAGAAGCAGCGTTTAAAAAATTAACACGACAAAAAAAAGAACAATTTTTAAGTCAAAATAATGTTGATAAAAGAATTTGGCAATAGTAACTTGCAATATGTATGATAATCTCGTATAATTATAGCTGTTGCAATTAGCAATAAATACACACGGCAAACGAGTTCACATAGGTGCAGAAATGTCATTGTGAATGTCGAATTTGTCGGCGGAAAAACCTAGGAGAACATATCATGGCAGTTATTTCAATGAAAGAACTTCTCGAAGCAGGAGTACATTTCGGTCACCAAACACGTCGTTGGGACCCAAAGATGGATGAATATATCTTTACAGAACGTAATGGTATTCACATCATCGATTTACAAAAGACGGTAAAACTTGTTGATGAAGCCTATAACTTCATACGCAATGCTTCAACTGATGATGCTAACTTTTTGTTTGTTGGTACTAAAAAGCAAGCTTCAGATGCTATCGCTGAAGAAGCAACACGTGCTGGTCAATATTTCATCAACCACCGTTGGTTAGGTGGAACTTTGACTAACTGGAATACAATTAAGACACGTATTCAACGTTTAAAGGATTTGGAAGCAATGGCCGAAGATGGCACATTCGAACAATTACCTAAAAAAGAAGTTGTTTTGTTAAACAAGCAACGCGAAAAGTTAAATAAGTTCTTGGGTGGTATCAAAGATATGCCTGGCTTGCCAGATGTATTGTTTGTTGTTGATCCTAAGAAGGAAGAAATCGCTGTTAAGGAAGCAAATATGTTGAACATTCCCGTTGTGGCTATGATCGATACAAATGCTAACCCTGAAGTAGTAGATGTTAAGATTCCTGCTAACGATGATGCTATCCGTGCTGTTCGTTTGATTACTGCTAAGATGGCAGATGCTATTATTGAAGGTCGTCAGGGTCAAGATTCAGCACCTGAAGATGCATTTGTAGCTGGTGATGAAAATACTGAATCAATTGAAGAAATTGCTAATATCGTTGAAGAAGGCAATAACTAATATTTAAGTAACGAATGCCGTTCCTGCAGACCTGTTTGGGATGCGGAATGGCATTTTTATTTGCCCGAAACATATAAAAAGCATGTTATAATAAAATCATAAATATTTTTAGAGGAGCAATACAATGGCAATTACTGCTGCACAAGTGAAAGAATTACGTGATAAGACGTCTGTTGGTATGATGGATGCAAAAAAAGCTTTGGTTGAATCTGATGGTGACTTGGATAAGGCTATCGACTTGCTTCGTGAAAAAGGCATGGCTAAGGCAGCGAAAAAGGGTGACCGTATCGCCGCTGAAGGTATGACTTATGTTGCTGTTAAGGGTAACAAGGCCGCTATTATTGAATTGAATTCAGAAACGGACTTCGTTGCTGGTAACGCGGAATTTAACGATTTATTAAAGGCCGTGGCAAATACAATTGTTGAATTTTCACCTGTAGATGTTGAAGCAGCATTAGCTTTAGAAGTTGGTGAAGGTCAAACATTGAACGACAAAATCATTGGTACAACACAAATTACTGGTGAAAAAATTACTTTGCGTCGTTTTACAGTTGTTGAAAAGTCAGATACTGAAACTTTTGGTGCCTATTCTCATTTGGCTGGCTCAATTTCATCACTAGTTGTTATTGAAGGTGGTTCAGAAGAAGTTGCCAAAGATATTGCTATGCATATTGCCGCTATTGCACCACAATATGTTTCAGATAATGACGTACCAGCTGAAGTTGTTGCTAAAGAAAAAGCTGTTCAAAGTGCATCTGAAGACTTAGCTGGAAAGCCTGATAATATTAAAGAAAAGATGGTTGAAGGACGTATTAAGAAGTTCTTGGCAGAAATTTCATTATTAGATCAAGCTTTTGTTAAAAATAGTGACCAAACAGTTGCGCAATTTGTTGCGTCAAATAATGGCTCTGTTAAATCATTTGTTCGCTACCAAGTGGGCGATGGTATTGAAAAGAAAGTAACTGATTTGGCTGAAGAAGTTGCTAAGCAACTCGGTTAATGATGTAAAGTGTGTTATATGTGCATAACACACTTTTTTTGCGGGATATTTTTGGTATAATTGATTAGATAGAAAATGAGGTAAATCATGACTGAAATGAAGTACAAACGTGTTTTGATGAAACTTTCTGGTGAGGCACTGGCAGGCGACAAAGGTCAAGGCATAGATCTTGAAACAGTTTCTGAAATTGCGCAAGATTTAAAAGAGGTTCATGCTTTAGGAACACAAATTGCGATTGTTGTTGGTGGTGGTAATTTGTGGCGTGGTGAGCCTGCATCAAAGGTGGGTATGGAACGTTCACGTGCTGATTATACGGGTATGCTTGGTACAACAATGAACGCGTTAGTCTTACAAGATGCCTTAGAACGTGCTGGCGTTGATACACGAGTTCAAACAGCCATTACAATGCAACAAATTGCGGAACCATATATACGTGGTCGAGCAATTCGTCACCTTGAAAAAGGACGTATTGTTATTTTTGCAGCAGGTACTGGTTCTCCTTATTTTTCAACAGATACGACAGCAGCTTTGCGGGCAAATGAAATCAACGCTGATGCCATTTTAATGGGTAAAAATGGTGTTGATGGTATTTATGATTCAGATCCGAACAAAAATGCTAATGCTGTCAAATTTGCTGAATTAACACATCTAGATATTTTGCAAAAGGGCTTAAAAGTGATGGATTCGACAGCGAGTTCACTTTCGATGGATAATAATATGCCACTCGTCGTATTTAACCTAAATACACCAGGTAATTTAAAACGTGTAATATTAGGTGAAAATATTGGTACAACGGTTACAGGAGGAAAATAATGGCTTTTGATTTAACAGATGCTAAGACACGTATGCAAGGCGCTCAAGATGCATTAGTGCGCGAACTAGGAAGTATTCGTACAGGACGTGCGAATCCACATATTTTAGATAGAATTGAAGTCGAATATTATGGTGCGATGACACCATTGAATCAAGTGGCTTCGATATCTGTTCCAGAAGCACGTATTTTGTTGATTACACCATTTGATAAGTCGGTTTTGGAAGAAATTGTGCGAGCAATCAACATTTCAGACTTAGGATTAAATCCAGCTTCTGATGGCAATATTGTACGATTAGCAATTCCGCAAATGACTGAAGAAGGTCGTAAAGATTTGGCTAAGCAAGTTAAAGCCGAAGCCGAGAAAGCGAAAGTTGCAATACGTAATGTACGTCGAGATGCAATGGATGCTGTCAAGAAAGATAAGGAATTACCTGAAGATGACGCACGTAATGCTGAAAATGATGTTCAAAAGTTAACAGATGAAAACATCAAAGGTATTGATGCAATTGCAGCAGATAAGGAAAAAGAATTGCTAACGATTTGATTATTGTACTTGAAATATGTTAAGTGTAATATGCTGAAATTGTGAGTCGTAAATTTTGTGAAATACTTGACCTTTTAACAGTTGCAGTGCATAATAATATATATTAGTTTTGCTAACTATGAAGTCACGTGGCGGTGATGGAGTTTGTAAACAAATCGAGTGTCGGGAAAACATTCTCGGAAATCAGGTGGAACCGCGCGTAAGCGTCCTGATGTCAAGTATTTTGGCATTGATGGACTGTGTACGCGCGGTTTTTGTGTCGGAAAGGAAAATGGATGTGACAGACTTTGAACATTTTTTTAATGATAATACAGTACCCTCTGAACATTTAGAACGTTTGCGTTTAACCAGAACGTTAATTCATAATATTTATCCTAATATTGATGAACAAGTATCGTATGCTATGCCTGCTTTTTATCCAATTGAAGGAAAAAAGGCAACACAAGTACTAATGATGATAAAGGCTAACAAACATTGGTTAGGCATTTATGCCTTGCCGGATTTTAATGAAGAATATACTGATTTTTTGTTGAAAAGAAATCTAAAGATGGGTAAGGGTTCAATTCAAATACCCTATGATTTTGATGCAGAACAGTTAGATATATTATTACGAAAAATCATTTTGTATAATTTAAAACGTTTAAACTTTGCTGTTCCGATAGAAATTGATGAAAGCTAACAATATTTTTCGTCATATTAATTTTTGTAGTTGACTAGTTATACATGATGTTCAGGTGATATTTTACTATCACAGTTTGATTATTAGGTTGTAAATATTTAAAAATAGAAAGTAGATAACATGACAAACACAAAATTATCTTTACAAGATATTATCTTAACTTTGCAACAATATTGGGCCCAGCAAGGTGCCAATTTAATGCAAGCGTATGATAACGAAGTTGGTGCTGGCACACAATCACCTTATACATTTTTGCGTGCAAATGGTCCTGAGCCTTGGAATGCAGCCTATGTGCAACCATCTAGAAGACCTGCTGATGGTCGTTATGGAGATAATCCAAATCGCTTGTTTCAACATCATCAATTTCAGGTTGTAATGAAGCCATCACCATCAAATATTCAAGAATTATACCTTGGTTCACTTGAAGCATTAGGAATCAAACCACTAGAACATGACATTCGTTTTGTTGAGGATAACTGGGAAAATCCTTCAATGGGAGCTGCTGGCATTGGATGGGAAGTTTGGTTAGACGGTATGGAAGTAACGCAATTCACCTATTTTCAACAAGTTGGTGGCATTGAGGTTGATTCGGTGACAGCTGAAGTGACCTATGGTTTGGAACGATTAGCTTCTTATATTCAAGATGTCCCAACTGTATATGATCTTGAATGGGGCAATGGCGTACTTTATGGTGATATATTTAAAGAACCTGAGTATGAACATTCTAAATATGCGTTTGAAGAATCAAATCAAGAATTATTATTAAAACATTTTGATGAATTTGAAGAAGAAGCAACACATTTATTAGCATTGGGACTTGTACATCCAGCGTATGATTATATTTTGAAGTCATCTCATGTCTTTAACCTTTTAGATGCACGAGGCACAGTTTCAGTCACTGAACGTGCTGGTTACTTACATCGTATTCGTACAATGGCACGTCGCGTATCAAGTGTGTTTATTGAAGAACGTGCAAAACTTGGCTTTCCATTATTAAAAGATGCTGTCTTGCGTGATAAATATTTGGGTTCAAAAGGCAAGTATGCACCAAAGGAAGGAAAATAAAATGTCAACATTTTTACTAGAGATAGGATTAGAAGAAGTGCCAGCACATTTGGTCACAAGTTCAAGAATACAATTGGTTGAACGCACGACAACGTTTTTAGCAGCACACCATTTATCAGTGGAACAAATCAAAGCGTATGCCACGCCACGTAGGTTAGCGGTGCAATTGATTAATGTGGCGGAACAGTCTGAAGCACTTTCAGAAGAAAAGCGCGGGCCATCAATTGAGCGCGCTAAAGATGATAACGGTGGTTGGACAAAAGCAGCGCAAGGATTTGCTCGAGGGCAAGGTGCTACGCCAGATGACTTTGAAGAACGAGAAGGTTATGTTTGGTTGACTAAACGGACACCCGGTATTTCAGCATCGGAAATTCTAGCCAAAATTGGTGATGAAGTTGTCATGCAAATGAAGTTTACAACCTACATGAAATGGGCAAATAATGATTTTTTGTATGTCAGACCAATCCGTTGGGTAGTTGCACTGTTAGATTCAGATGTTATTAATTTTAATGTTTTAGAAGTCAAGACAGGTCGTGTCACACGTGGTCATCGTTTTTTGTCAAACGAACATATTGAAATTCCTGATGCGGCGTCATATGTTGAAACATTGCAAGCACAGTATGTTATTGCTGATGCAGACGCACGTAAGTCAAAAATTCGAACACAATTAGAAACTATTGCAACACAAAATAATTGGTTGTTAAATTTAGAATCATCTGCTGCAGAGGATTTATTGGAAGAAGTTAATAATATTGTTGAGTGGCCGACAGCCTTTTCAGGTAATTTTGATAACAAATATTTAGAATTACCAGACGAAGTTTTGATGACATCAATGCGTGAGCACCAACGTTTCTTTTACGTAACAGATGAAACCGGGAAATTATTGCCACATTTCTTATCAGTCAGAAATGGAAATGTTGAGAATATTGACAATGTTGTTGCGGGTAATGAGAAAGTGTTGGTTGCACGACTGGAAGATGCTGAATTTTTCTACCATGAAGATCAACAAAAAACAATTGCTGAAAACATGGAGAAAGTTAAAAAATTAGTTTTCCATGAAAAAATTGGTACAGTTTATGAACATATGCAACGTGTTGGTGTATTATCAAAAACATTAGCCCGTGCATTGAATTTTGATGATGTTAAGAAAAATGATTTGGCACGCGCATCAGAAATTTACAAATTTGATCTCATGACTGGTATGGTTGGTGAGTTTGATGAATTACAAGGTATTATGGGAGAACATTATGCCAAGTTGTTTGGCGAAAGTGATGCAGTCGCAATTGCAATTAAGGAACACTATATGCCTACATCAGCAACTGGTAAAATAGCGACTACAGATGTTGGGGCTGTTTTAAGTATTGCTGATAAGTTAGATACAATTGTTACTTTTTTCTCTGCAAATCTTATTCCTTCTGGTTCAAATGATCCTTATGGTTTACGTCGCGCGGCGACAGGTATTGTGCGTACGTTACAAGATAAACAATGGCATGTTGCATTGAAGCCTTTGTTGGTGAATTATGTTAAATCAACAGGATCAGTCACAAAAAACGCAAATTTATCTGCCATAATTGAATTTATTTTGGATCGTGTGCGTAAGTTGACATTAGATAATGGTATACGCCAAGATATTGTTGCCGCTGGAACAACACAAACAGATGATATTGATATTGTCAACATTGCAGCTCGTACGCAAGTTTTGTCAAAGCATCTAAATGATGTTGATTTTCGTGACATTATTGAAGCATTAACACGTGTTTCACGTCTAGCCGGTAAAGTTGAAACAGATAATCGTGATGTGGATGCTAATTTATTTGAAAATCAGTCAGAAGAAGCATTGTTCTCTGCCACAAAAGCAATTAATCTCCAAACAATTAATTCACAAAGTAGTGAAGATGTTTATCGTAGTTTGTCTGGATTACAAGATGTCATTTCTAATTATTTTAATGCTACAATGGTTAATGTTGATAATGAAGTCGTTAAGAACAATCGGTATGCACAATTACACCAAATTAGTGATCTTATCTCAGAGTTAGGTGACTTGGAGAAAATAGTGATTAAATAAGGGTATTCGAGCATTACCTACGGCAAAAATCGAATAATGGTATATAATTTGACAAGTTTCATATTAACCGTCTTGTAACAAGTCAACATGTTTACTTGATGCTAAGCTGAATGCTCAATAAAAATTTACAATCGTTTGCTGAAGGTAACAACATAATTAGCAGTAGTATAGTAACCAAACTGGCAAGCAGTTGAATCAAATGAGATGCCACAAATTTTTAAATTTTAATAATAGTTAAATATGAGTTGTGATTTGATATCAGAAATGATTTCGGTCACGCTTTTTTTATGTTATTCATGATAAAATAGAATACATAGAATAATTGAAAGAGTGCGCACTTTTTGCGTGATAAAAAAATGACAGAAATCAAGTTAGAACAGCTTAAAGAACGCCAAAAACATATTAGGAATTTTTCCATTGTGGCACATATTGATCATGGGAAATCGACCATTGCAGATCGGATTTTGGAACAGACACATACTGTGGCTGAACGTGATATGCAAAATCAGTTGCTTGACACGATGGACTTGGAACGTGAACGTGGTATTACAATCAAACTCAACGCAGTTGAAGTGCACTATGATGCTAAAGACGGTGAAACTTATATTTTTCATTTGATTGATACACCAGGCCATGTGGATTTTTCATATGAAGTCTCACGGTCATTAGCTGCAGCTGAGGGCGCTATATTGGTTGTGGATGCAGCACAAGGAGTTGAAGCACAAACACTTGCCAATGTGTACTTGGCATTGGATAATGATTTAGAGATTTTACCAGTTATTAATAAAATAGATTTACCCGCTGCAGATGCAGAAAAAGTTCGTGCGGAAATTGAGGATGTTATTGGCATTGACGCATCAGATGCCGTGTTAGCTTCAGCAAAAAAAGGCATTGGTATTCCGGAATTACTGGAAAAAATTGTAACAGATTTACCAGCACCAACAGGTGATCTAGAAGCACCTTTGCGTGCTTTGATTTTTGATTCAGCCTATGATGCGTACCGTGGCGTTGTTGTTAACATGCGTGTTCGTGAAGGTATTGTTAAGCCAGGCGACAAAATTAAAATGATGAACACTGGTGCTGAGTATGAAGTCAATGAAGTTGGTGTGATGTCACCAATTGCTCAAAAGCGTGATTATCTCATGGCTGGCGATGTTGGTTATTTGACAGCTTCGATTAAAGATATCCATACAACACATTCAGGAGATACTATCACTTCGGTGGTTAATCCCGCCAGTGAACCATTACCTGGATATAAACCAATGACACCAATGGTCTACTCTGGTCTGTATCCGTCAGATAATGCTAAATATACGGACTTACGTGATGCATTAGAAAAACTACAGCTGAATGACGCAGCGCTAACATTTGAACCAGAAACATCACAGGCGTTAGGATTTGGTTATCGTGTTGGATTTTTGGGATTGTTACATATGGACGTTGTCCAGGAGAGGTTAGAACGTGAGTTTGACTTAGATTTGGTAACGACTGCACCTTCAGTAACTTATCATGTCATGACTAATGATGATGAACTTGTTGCAATTGAGAATCCATCAGAAATGCCAGAAGTCTCCAAAATTAAATATATTGAAGAGCCCTACGTTGATGCACAAATAATGGTACCAAATGACTATGTTGGTGCAGTTATGGAATTAGCACAGCGAAAACGTGGTGAATTTGACACCATGGAATATTTAGATGAAACACGTGTTAACGTCAAATATAAAATACCCTTGTCAGAAATTATTTTTAATTTCTTTGATAAGCTAAAATCTAGTACTCGTGGCTATGCGTCACTAGATTACGAAATTTCTGGTTATCGTCAATCAGATCTTGTTAAAATTGATATTCTGTTGAACTCTGAAAAAGTTGATGCTTTGAGTTTTATTGTTCATCGTGACTTTGCTGCAGAACGTGGACGTATAATCACATCAAAGCTTAAAGAAATTATACCGCGTCAAAATTTTGAAATTCCAGTGCAAGCAGCAATCGGTGCAAAAATATTAGCGCGTACTAATATTAAAGCTTACCGTAAAGATGTTACTTCAAAAATTCACACAGGTGACCCAGATCGTCGTGCAAAATTATTGGATAAACAAAAACGAGGAAAAGCTCGTATGAAGTCGGTTGGCACAGTTGAAGTGCCGCAAGAAGCATTCATGGCTGTCTTAAAAACAGATGACGATACACAGTATGCTAAAGGGAACTAAACATGTACTTCTTGTTTTATAAGTGAATGATGAAGGCATAGAATTGTAGGTTCATTTAGAAACAGGGCATAGAAAATTGTTCCAGTAAAGGGAAACGGATATGACACTATTTGCAAAAATTAAAAACTATTGGCCTTTTGGTGCTAAAAAAATGCGAGCAATCGGATTTGAACATGCACTAGCAATTGATCAGCACAATGTTTTTATTGAAAAGAAAATTTCACGACCAAAACCTACTGAACACGAAATTCTAGTCAAGGTGGCTGCCAGCGCTGTTAATCCGGTTGATATTAAAATGCGTAATAATTATCAAAACGATGGTCAATTTCGTATTTTAGGATTTGATGCTGTTGGGGAAGTTGTTGCAACGGGCAGTGGTGTTACAAAATTTGCAGTTAGTGATCAAGTATTTTATGCCGGTGTTCAAATCAATCAAGGTGCTCAGGCACAATATCAAACGGTGCATGAATTGCTAGCGGGTTTTGCACCAACTGCTCTTAACGCAGCTGAAGCTGCCGCCATGCCTTTGACATCAATTACGGCTACTGAAATATTAAAAGATGCCTTTGGTTATGATATTCGCGAAAATGTAGCTGTTGGAAAAAGTGTGTTCATTTTAAATGGTGCCGGTGGTGTTGGTTCAACACTAATTCAATTGGCAAAATACATTGGTATGACAGTCATTACAACTGCATCACAACCTGATTCTGTGGCTTGGGTTAAATCACTAGGTGCAGATTATATTTTAGACTACCATCAGAATTTACATGATCAATTAATACAGATTAATCATGAAAAAGTTGATTATATTGCTATTTTACAAGATACAAACGCATACTGGCCACTGGCTTTAATGTCAATCAAACCGTTTGGACGTATCGCATCCATTGTTGAAACGACCGCGCCAATTGATATTGGTCCATTGAAAAATATTGGTGCCCAATTTAATTGGGTATTTATGTTCGCAAAGGGTAACTATGGAGTAAATATGGCATCTCAAGGTGAGGCGCTCAATCGTGTTGCTGAGTTACTTGATGAGGGACGTATCAAGTCGACTTTAAATAAAACATACACAGGGTTAACAGCTGAAAATTTGCAGCAAGCAACTAAGGTAGTCGAGGATGGTCATATGATTGGTAAGGCAGTTGTTATACATGAGGTCTCTTCATGAACTGGCAGGGTATAACCATTGGAACTAATAATGAGGCTGTTGAAGCAATCGCTTATATATTGATATCAGCGGGGGCTGATGGTGTTCAAATTGAAGAAAAAGCAATTGTTTACGTTACAGCATATTATGAAAATAATGAACATTTAGCAACCGTTGTTGCAGGCATTGAGTCACGGATTCAACATTTAAAAAATATAGGAATTAATGTCTCACCTGGAACAGTAACGTTACAGAATGTCTCTCAAACAGACTGGGAGGACAATTGGAAACAATACTACCATTCTCAGCGAATTACTAGACATTTAACAGTTGTGCCATCTTGGGAAACATTTAAACCAAAGCAAACGGAAGAAAAACCAATAATCATGGATCCAAAGTTGGCATTTGGCACAGGAACACATGAAACAACACGATTAATGATGCAAGCGCTAGAATCTGTCGTACGTGGTGGTGAATCAATGATTGATGTTGGCACAGGCTCTGGTGTTTTGGCGGTCGCTGCTAAACAGCTTGGCGTGCGGTCGGTTTTAGCAACAGATATTGATGAAATGTCTACAGTAGTTGCAAGAGAAAATTTAAAGTTAAATCCTATAGCTAATGATATCAAAGTTGTGATGAGTGATTTATTAGTGAATGTTGAAACAGAACCTGTAGATTTAATCGTAGCTAATATTTTGGCAGATGTTATTGAGCGTTTAATTCCACAAACTATTCCAATGCTCAAGACAAATGGTTATTTTTTAGTTTCAGGAATTTATGATGCTATTGCCCCACACATTGAAGAACAGCTGGATTTTAACGGTTACACAATCATTCAGAAATCGCAGATGGGTGATTGGCATAGCTATATTGCACAACTTAAAGGAAGTGAATAATGCAGCGTTATTTTTTAAACAATGTGATTGAAGGCGAGTATATCATATTGACATCAGACCAAGATATTTTCAAACATTTTGGTAAAGTGTTGCGTGCTCGTGCTGGATCACAAGCAGAATTTGTTAGTGAGAATCGCCAGGTAGTCATTGGTGAAGTTGTCACTATTGACACGTCAAAAATAACCTTAAAAATTGTAAAAAGATTAGAAAATGATGTGGAACTGCCGCTTAATGTAACAGTGATTGTCTCGCCACTTAAAAATGATCGATCAGATTGGTTTGTTCAAAAAGCAACAGAATTGGGAGCTAATCGGATTGTTTTTACTGAAATGGTGCGCACTGTGGCCGATTGGAAGAAACAACGAGAAAAGAAAAAGCAACGTTTACAAAAAATTGCACAAGCTGCCGCAGAGCAAGCACATCGTTTAATGATTCCTGAAATCAGTTTTTTACATTGGCACGATATGATAAATTTACCAAAGCAGGTTGGCATTGTTGCTTGGGAGGAATCAGCTCGAGCTGGGGAAATATCAACTTTAATTAAATTAATTAAATTAGCACCTGAAAATGCAAATGTTAACTTAATCTTTGGTCCTGAGGGCGGTTTATCTGAGTCAGAAATTACAGAATTAACACAACTTGATTATCAGCAGGCTGGATTAGGTCCTCGCATTTTACGAGCGGAAACAGCACCACTTTACGCATTGTCGGCCATCAGCGTCTTGCGAGAATTAAATGAATAGTTTATAATAAAATTAACAATTTAAATTAATAATATTTCTTTTACATTAAAAATGTAAATTGCTCTATAAGGTGGTTATCGTATGAAAAAAGCGTTTAAAAAATATTATGGATATCAATTATTGACGGCTATCTTATTAAGCGTCCTACTACCTTTTTTGAGCCAACAAATGGGTTGGCATAGGATACACCGAGTAATTTGGCTCTACCTTGTTATTAATGGTATTTATACTTTGTATCTTGGATATGCAATACGTAAGAATGGTTATACGCCATTGTTAATTTTACTCACACCTGTTTTGTTTGCTGGCGTATCGTCAGTATGGTTGAATATTGTACCTATGCAATATGGTATTTATTTCAGTTTACTGTATCTTGTGTTAAGCTTATTCACGTTTTTTGGTGATACACGTGATGATCCCGATGAAAAATTAATTCCTATCGAAAATGGTTATCATAGTTTACCATCTGGCTCAAAAGAAGAATTATTATTACCAATTGATGGTGGATTCAAGTCTTAACAAGATATCATATTTTTAACTGATTAAATACTTAGATCAACATTGTGAAAAAGCGCGAACTTTCGCGCTTTTTCTGGTATAGTTAAAAGAGATATTTTACAATATTATGTTTATACTGGTATGGTTTATCAGCCTGTATGAATATAGTTCATTTGGAGGAAAAAAATTGATCACAGTATCAGAAATGAGTTTCAGCTTTGCTGGACCTAAATTATATCAAGATGTTAATTTGAAGCTGACTCCTGGAAACACATATGGCATTATTGGTGCTAATGGTGCAGGTAAATCAACTTTCTTAAAATTATTACAAGGTGAATTACAGCCAACTGAAGGTGTTATTTCAATTGGTGAGGGGGAGCGAATGTCTTCCTTGCAACAAGATCATTTCGCGTTTGATGATTTTACAGTATTAAATACTGTTGTCCAAGGACATAAGCGACTTTATGAAGTCAAGACAGAAATGGATGCAATCTACGCTAAGCCAGATTTTAATGATGAGGATGGTGTTCGTGTTGCAGATTTAGGTGCTGAATTTGAAGAACTTGATGGTTGGAATGCTGAAGTTGAAGCGGGACAACTCTTAAGTAAGCTTGGCATTTCAGAGTCTTTGCAAGATAATTTAATGGGCGAGTTGACAGAAAACGATAAGGTTAAAGTTTTGCTAGCTCAAGCCTTATTTGGTAATCCAGATATTTTGGTTCTAGATGAACCAACAAACGGTTTGGATGTTCAGACAATTAACTGGTTGGAGGATTTTCTAGCTGATTTTCCAAACTTGGTTATTGTTGTTTCCCATGATCGTCATTTTTTGAATGCTGTTTCAACAAATATTTTAGATGTTGATTTTGGTAAAATTACACCCTTTGTTGGAAATTATGATTTTTGGCGTGAATCATCAGAACTAGCACAACGTTTAGCTTCCCAACAAAACTCTAAAAAAGAAGAACAAATTAAACAGTTACAAGAGTTCGTTGCTCGTTTTTCTGCAAACGCCTCAAAATCAAAACAAGCTACTGCGCGTAAAAAGCAATTGGATAAAATCACACTTGATGACATTAAGCCTTCTTCGCGTAAATATCCTTTCATCAATTTTTCACTCGGACGCGAGATGGGGAATGATATGGTCCGTGTTGAAAACATTTCAAAAACGATTGATGGTGAAAAGGTATTAGATAATATTTCCTTCATCGGTCGTCCGGGAGACAAAATTGCTATTTTATCTCGATCTGATTTAGCGACTACAACTCTTATGCAAATTATTGCTGGCACAATGGCTCCTGATTCTGGTACTGTGACATGGGGCGTTACAACGTCACAGTCATATATTGCCAAAGATTTAAATGACAACTTTGAAAAACAAGATGTCACAATATTAGATTGGCTTCGTGATTTTGCTGAAGAAGAACAAAAAGATAATACGAGTTTACGCGGTATGCTTGGTCAATTGTTGTTCCGTGGTGACGATTCGCTAAAAGAAATTAAAGTGTTATCTGGTGGTGAAAAGGTGCGAATAACATTGGCCAAAATGATGTTACTTAAGGCAAATGTTTTGCTAATGGACGATCCAACAAACCATTTAGATCTTGAGTCAATTCAGTCATTAAATGATGCTGTTGTGAGTTTTAAGGGTGGTATTATTATGACTTCTCACGATCATGAATTTTTGGCTACAACCGCTAATCATGTTATTGAGGTTTCTGCTAAGGGTGCAGTTGATCGTGTTGACACGACGTATGATGAATTTATTTCCACTGAAAGCATTCAAGATAAGGTCAAGGATCTGTATTAATTTTTTAAATTAATACAGACCATTCAAAAGGCGTCTGATGACGCTTTTTTGCATGGTATAATAAATTAGAGGATTTCTAAATGATGACGGTAGGTATTGATAAAATAGCATTTTATACACCAAATTATGTATTGGATCTTGTTGAGTTAGCAAAAGATCGTAATGATGAACCAGATAAATACACAATTGGCATTGGTCAGGATAAGCAAACAGTGGTGCCAAATTTTGAAGATGTGGTAACAATGGGTGCTAATGCTGCCAGTCAAATTGTTACACATGAAAACCGTGACACTATTGATACAATTATCTTTGCAACTGAATCAGGCATTGATAATTCAAAATCTGGTGCGATATACATTCAAAAATTACTTAATCTATCAGAATTTGTTCGGACAATTGAAATTAAACAAGCGTGTTATGCTGGTACATTTGGTTTGATGCAGGCACGTGACTATGTGACATTACATCCAGATAGAAGCGTTTTGGTAATTGCATCAGATATTGCTAGATATGGTTTATCAACACCTGGAGAGGTAACACAAGGTGCTGGTGCTGTGGCTATGCTTGTTTCATCGTCACCTAAAATTTTGGCTTTTAATAATGATTCAGTTTATATGAGTCGTGATGTAGCAGATTTTTGGCGGCCGATAGATCGAGAAGAAGCAATTGTGGACGGCCATTTATCAACAACAATCTATAAAGAAATGTTTCTGTCGTTGTGGCATCGCTACAAAGAACAGACGAATAATGAATTAAACAGTTTTGCTGGTTTTGCATTTCATTTACCCTACACAAAGATGGGAAAAAAGGCTTTGGATCAGATTATGGATGAGGCTAATCCAAAGCAACAAATAAAGTTGGCTGATAATTTAAGAGCGAGTCAAATTTTTAGTCGTGATGTTGGTAATCTTTATACCGGTTCAGTTTACTTGAGCCTATTATCGTTGCTAAGCCATGCAAAAAATTTGAAATCGGGTGATAAAATTGCAATTTTTAGCTATGGTTCTGGTGCGGAGGCAGAGCTTTATTCTGTCACACTTCAAGATGAGTTTCTAACAGGCATACCTGCTGAGAAAACTAGGCAACTATTGTCAAAGCGTAAGAAAGTAAGCGTATCTGAATACGAACATATATTTAGTTCACAACGTTTTAACTCACACGAAGATAAAAAAACAGACGCCTCTGAGAATGCAACCACAGTTCAATTTCTAGGTTGGCAAAATGGCGAGCGTATATACCAATAGGTTAATTTTCACGTACGACCTGTCCCAGTTGAGATATTAAAAACATAGTATTTTATGACTAATTATTGTATAATATTTAAATAACTTTTAAAAGAGGAAGAAAATGGCTAAAGCAGTTGTAACAGTTATCGGGAAAGACAAACCAGGAATTATTGCCAGTGTAGCCAATACATTAGCAGATCATAACATTAATATTTTGGACGTATCACAGACGATCATGTCTGATATTTTCACAATGAGTATGTTAGTTAACTTGGAAAAATTAGACGAAGAATTTAATAAATTACAAGATGATTTGACTGTACTTGGTAAGCATTTAAATGTTGAAATTCATACACAACGTGAAGAAATATTTGATGCAATGAGTCGTGTTTGAGTAAATCACGTCAATGTTTTACAGGTGAAAACTGGGAGAAAATATGGAAACCAATCAAATAACTGAAACCATTAATATGGTTTCAGAAGAACATTTGGATATTCGGACTGTTACAATGGGTATTTCATTGCTTGACACAATAGCTGGAACACCACAAGAAACTGCAAAAAATATTTACAAAAAGATTACAACTTATGCAAAAGATTTAGTTAAAACTGCAAAACAAATTGAGCGAGAATTTGGCATTCCAATTACGAATAAACGTATTAGTGTCACACCAATTGCTCTGATTGCGGGGAAAGCAACACCAGATGAAATGCTTTATTATGCGCATGCTTTAGATGATGCTGCAAAAGCAGTTGGCGTAGACTTTATTGGGGGTTATTCAGCTCTTGTACAAAAAGGATTTGCTAACGGTGACTTGGCATTAATAGAGTCATTACCACGTGTTTTGACAGAAACAGACCTTGTCATGTCAAGTATTAATATTGGCTCAACCAAGGCAGGTATTAACTTAGACGCTATTAAATTAATGGGCGAAACCATTAAAAAAATTACAGATAAATCAGATACTGCTAACGCAAAATTAGTTGTATTTGCTAATGCTGTGGAAGATAATCCTTTTATGGCCGGTGCTTTTCATGGGGTCAGTGAAGCAGACGTTGTGATCAATGTTGGTGTCTCTGGACCTGGTGTTGTTAAACGTGCGCTTGAAAAAGTAAAAGGCGAACCAATTCAAAATGTCGCAGAAACTGTTAAGAAGACAGCGTTCAAAATTACGCGTGTCGGGCAAATGGTTGGCGCGTTAGCTGCAGAACGATTAGGTGTTGAATTTGGTATTGTTGATTTGAGCTTAGCACCAACACCGGCACGTGGAGATTCAGTTGCTGAGGTGTTAGAAGAAATTGGTCTTGAGATGGTCGGGGCACATGGCACAACAGCTGCATTGATGTTACTCAATGATGCCGTTAAAAAGGGTGGTGTTATGGCTTCTCAACGTGTTGGCGGTTTGTCAGGTGCCTTTATACCGGTTTCTGAAGATGCTGGTATGATTGATGCTGTTAAGGCCGGTGTACTGTCATTGGCAAAACTTGAAGCAATGACATCTGTTTGTTCAGTTGGATTAGACATGATTGCCATTCCAGGTGAAACACCAGCGACAACAATTTCTGCAATGATTGCTGATGAAGCAGCAATTGGTGTTCAAAACAATAAGACAACCGCAGTACGTATTTTGCCCACTAATGGCACCAAGGTGGGCGATTTGGTTGATTATGGCGGTCTTTTGGGTACAGCACCGGTTATGCCAGTTGTTGAGAAATCTAGTGCTGATTTTATCAATCGTGGTGGACATATTCCGGCGCCTATTCATTCATTTAAAAATTAAATTCATTAAAAAAGTGGCTAATTGTCTGTTTATTATAGACAATTAGCCACTTTTTTATTATTTGATACTGGTACTTTCAATAAAAATTTGTTTGTTTTTTAAATTATCTAAACATTCGTGTAAATATGTATCATTGTGTTCAGGATATATTGGTGATGTTAGTGGAACGGCGGGTAAGTTCAAGTACGCTGGGAGATGTTTACCACGGTAATAAGAATTCAACCATGCTACATCGGGTTTGTAGCCACGTTTTTGCATTTCCGTTATTACAAGGGAATGATATTGGTATAATTTATATGGTGAATAGTTAAAAACATAGTCGACGGTGGCATGTTTTTTACCCCAACCTTTCCCTCTTAGGGCGCAACATTCACGATGTTGTCCGAGTAATTGTTGGCGTGGTATTGCTTTTAGTAATGACTGATGCCATAATCTCATAATGTGTTTGCTCCAATTAATTATAATTTATTTTGGTCTATAATTTTATACGATAAAACACGCGAAAAATGGACACAATAACATGTCTGATTTTTTGCGTGTTTTTTGAGTCATGAGAATAATTATTGCCGTTGTTTAGTTTGATTTGTGAATAGGTTGTGTGATTGGTTGTTGGTTTGTTGTGGTAGCTTGACCTAACATTATTGCAATATAAACCAATAAAATAATGATAACAACGGTTGCTAAAATGCGTGCAGGATGATGAAACAATGATCTTGTCAAATGTCGCAAATTCCATGATTTGTGTGTATCGCTATTACTTTCGGTGATTGCAGATTCTAATGCATATGCAAAGCTGTTTGAATCAACAGCTTTAGCATTTGATTCGTAGGGCACAATAGCAATCTCTCGTGTATCGGACATTTTATACTTAATAGACTTTGACTTATGAATATCACGGTTTGTCAAAATGTTCGTACGAAAAGTTGCAATGCCATGTAGGGCACTATTTTGTAATGATGACATGTTATCACGTAGTTGCTCCAATGGTGTTTGGACAGGAATTTTCATAATTAATCCTCCTTCATGATCAGTTTAATAATTCAGCTTAAACCATATCTAACTATAATCATATCTAAAATAATAACGAAAATGTGGAAGTTTGGACGATTATAACCAAATTAAAGTCTTCTTAATTTTTAAAATAATTATAAAGGAGCGCGTATAATAAAGTTATGCAAACGCGAGAACAACAATTATATCAAATTTACTTACAAGCAGAGCGACAGTATTCGCCGTTGACATTAAAAGCATACTTATCTGATATTGATGAGTTTGCTGTTTTTTTACGTCAAAATGGGGGATTTACGTCATTTAGAGCAGTTCAAACCCTAGATGTGAGAGTCTATTTAAATGATCTTTATGAACGTAAGTTAGCTAGAACAACAATTTCTCGGAAAATTAGTAGTTTGCGCATGTTCTATCAATTTATGATAACAAATGAATATGCAGTGGATAATCCGTTTGACAATATTGCATTACGTAAACATCAGAATCATTTGCCTGAATTTTTCTATGAAACAGAAATGACAATATTGTTTGATGTGGCATATAATAGAGATGATGAATTGTGGCAAAGAAATGCTGCGATGTTAGAATTTTTGTATGGTACTGGGACACGAGTAGCAGAAATAGCTGATCTTACCATATCACAACTAGATTTTAAACAGCGCCTCGTGCTAATTCATGGTAAAGGAAATAAGGATAGATATGTTCCTTTTGGTCATTTTGCTGCGCAAGCAATGACACAGTATTTGCAAGAAACACGTCCTAATTTGATTGCTAAACAAGCACCACATGATTATGTCTTTGTTAACCATCGTGGAGAACCAATCACAACTGCAGGGATCACATATATCTTAAATAAATTAATGCAGCGATCAACGCTCACTGGAAAAATACATCCACATATGTTAAGACATACATTTGCTACACATTTGCTCAATAATGGCGCAGATATGCGAACTGTGCAAGAATTGTTAGGACATGTTAATTTATCGACGACACAGATGTATACACATGTCACACGAGAAAGCCTGCAAAAAAATTATCAAAATTTTTTTCCACGTGCGAAAAAAAAACCGTAAACGATTAACATTTAGACTTGAAAATTTGGTAGAATATAGATATTATGATTAAACTAGAAAATAAAGATTTAAAAATAGAAATTAACGAAGAAGGCGCTGAACTAACAAGTGTCTGGCATAAAGAAGCCGAATTGGAATACATTTGGATTGGCGACCCAAAATATTGGGGCCGTCATGCGTCAAATTTATTTCCAATTGTTGGCCGTTTGCGCGGTGATCAATATAAGATAGCTGGCGAAACATACTTTATGAATCAACATGGGTTCGCACGAAATACTGTTTTTGATGTCATTGAACAGACTGATAAGCATGTTATTTTTAGAATTCATGATACCGATTCAACGAGACGTATTTATCCTTTTAAATTCCAATTTGATATACGATACGATTTGACGGATGATAATGAACTTAAAATCGCCTACATTGTCAAAAATACTGATACAGAAGAATCATTATTTTTCAGTGTTGGTGGGCACCCGGCATTTAATTTACCACTTGATGGCGGAAAATTTTCGGATTACTATGTTTCAATTGAACCAGAAAAGCTCTATGATCGTGTTCGTTTAACTGGTCCTTACTCTAATCCCAATACACCAACACCTTTTAATGCGAACATACCGCTTCGTTTGCGTCAAGAAGACTATCATGATGACGCAATTATTTTAAGATTAGAACGCCAAAAAACATCATTTTTATTAGCTCGTTTAGCTAATCAACATGGATTACGTATGACTTTGGATAATGCGCAATTCTTAGGTATTTGGACGCCAGCCGGAAAAGAGGCACCTTTTATTGCTTTGGAACCATGGTGGGGAATTGCTGACACTGTTGATTCAACTGGTAACTTTAAAGAAAAATTTGGTGTCAATGTGTTAGCTGCGGGTGACACGTTTAATGGCACGTATAGTTTGCAGTTTTTTTAAAAATATTATTTAAAAGTATTGACAAAATATTCATTTAGATTTAATATTAGGTTAACAATTTAATCGTCCGAATAAACCAATGAGATGGAGATCAAACTTATTGTGCGCGCACAGGGAATCTGGGATACTGAGAGCCAGATCGAACGCAGATAAGCAAATGGACCATCGAGGGTCAGTTGAAAGCAGTAATGTTAGTAGGCTTGAACGTGTGGCATACGTCAGTTGTCAGGTTTGTGTTAGCAGACTGTGGAGGAGCGAGTCAACCAATTCAGTTTTTTTGTGGTGTGGTTGATTAGAAATCAGGTGGCACCGCGGGAAACCGTCCTGAAAATATTGCGAAGGCAAATATTTTCAGGACGGTTTTTTATTTGCCTTAAATTAAAAAAATATGAAATGCAATCAAAGGAGAAAATATGACATCATCAAAAAAGGGTTATTACGGTGTGTACGGGGGACAATTCATTCCAGAGCTACTTGTACCAGCTGTCACAGCGGTTGCTGATGAATTTGAGGCAGCAAAAAATGATCCTACATTTAAAACAGCTTTGAAAAATTTATTTGATGAATACGCGAATCGACCATCACTTTTGTATCATGCAAAAAACATGTCAACGAAATTAGGCGGCGCACAAATTTATTTCAAACGAGAAGATCTAAATCATACTGGTGCTCATAAAATTAATAACGTTTTAGGACAGGCTTTACTAGCTAAGCGCATGGGAAAAACGCGTTTGATTGCTGAAACAGGTGCTGGACAACATGGTGTTGCTACAGCCACTGCAGCGGCGTTAATGGGTATGGAAGCAGAAATTTTTATGGGTAAGGAAGATACAGATCGTCAAGCATTAAATGTCTATCGAATGGAGCTACTTGGGGCCAAGGTTCACCCTGTTACAACTGGGACGCAAGTTCTAAAAGATGCTGTTAATGCGACGTTCCAAGATTGGACGAAACGTGTTGATGATACCTACTATGTACTCGGTTCAGCTGTTGGTCCATATCCATTCCCTGAGATGGTGAAATATTTTCAATCAGTTATTAGTGAAGAAGCACGATCACAGTTTTTGGAACAAACAGGTCGATTACCTGATGTGGTGATTGCAGCTGTTGGTGGGGGATCAAATGCTATTGGTGCTTTTGCTAAATTTATTGACGATCCCGAGGTAGATCTGGTTGGTGTGGAGGCTGCTGGAAAAGGCATTGACACGAATCAAACAGCAGCTACGATGGCTCGTGGTTCTGAAGGTATTTTTCACGGTATGAAATCACAATTTTTACAGTCCCCTGATGGTCAAATTGATCCAGTCTATAGTATCTCTGCTGGTTTAGACTATCCTGGTATTGGCCCAGAACATGCCTATCTGAAAGACATTAAGCGTGCGCAATATGTCCCCATTACTGATGATGAAGCAGTGGCAGCATTTGAATATATTGCGCGTACGGAAGGTATTATTGCAGCAATTGAAAGTGCACATGCAGTGGCTTATGCTATGAAACTTGCACCAACAATGAGTTCTGATCAACAAATTATGGTGAACTTAAGTGGTAGAGGGGACAAAGATGTTGCTGCTATAGCACGATACAAAGGGGTAAATATTCATGAATAATGTTCAAGAAGCATTGAAGTTATTAGTTTTGCATCAAAACTTAACTGCTGAAATGGCTAGTGATGTGATGAATGACATCATGGATGAAAAAGTAACTGAATCAGAAATTGCAGCATACCTCATGGGTTTAGCCGCCAAAAAAGAATCAATTCCTGAGATTGTTGGTTCAGCAAAAGCAATGATAAAACATGCTGTTAGTATAACGCCTGAATTTGACGCTATGGATATCGTCGGAACTGGTGGGGATCTAGCGAATACTTTTAATATTTCAACAACTGCAAGTTTTATTGTAGCCGCAAGTGGTGTACCGATAGTTAAGCATGGCAATCGCGCTGCGAGTTCTAAATCTGGTACTGCAGATGTATTGGAGGCATTGGGTGTCAATATTATAATGACAGCAGAAAAGGCAACCAAAATATTACATCAAGCAGGTCAAACATTCTTGTTTGCACGCGAATTTCATCCAAGTATGAGAATTGTAGGTCCTGTGCGAAAAAAGTTAGGTTTTCGTACGATATTCAACATCTTAGGTCCACTCACAAATCCAGCACGCCCGCGTACTATGCTTCTTGGGGTATACTCACAACAATTGTTAGTTCCAATAGCACATGTCTTATCTGAACTGGGTGTGACGGATGCGATTTTAATTCATGGTCAGGACGGACTAGATGAAATCACTTTAAATGGTAAAACCAATCTAGCCATTTTACGTGATGGAGAAGTTAAAGAGACAATATTTGATCCTAAAGATTATGGATTTGAGTATGTTGCACCTGAAGAATTACTTGGGGGTACACCTGAAGAAAATGCGCACATTACGAGTGAAATTTTAAATGGTAAATTAACTGGTGCAAAAGCTAATATTGTGATTTTAAATGCGGGCCTAGCACTGTACGTTGCTAAAAAAGCTGCTACGATTGCTGAAGCGATCAGTTTAGCCAGAGAAACCTTAGCTAGTGGTGCTGCCTTGCAACAACTCAATTTATTACGTGAATTGACGCAGGAGGAGAAATCATGATTCTAGATGATTTAATTCATGCTACAAGTATTAATTTAGCTAAGCGCCGCTCAACCAAGTCATTGGAAAAATTAATAGATGAAGTAGCACAGCTACCAATTGTAACGCATAGTTTGCTTGAAACACAGTTACGACAACCAGAAATCTCTGTAATTGCTGAAATTAAACAAGCATCACCTTCCAAAGGTCAAATTGTTGCGGCCGATGACTTTAATTATTTGAAATTTGCACGTGAATATGAAGATGCTAACGTTGCTGCGATCAGTGTATTGACTGAAGAAAACTATTTCAAAGGGTCATTAGATATGTTGAAAAACATAGTTAATGAGACTAACACACCAGTTTTGCGCAAAGACTTTACAATTGATCCATACATGATTTATGAAGCTAAAGCAGCTGGAGCATCAATAATTTTATTGATTGTTGCTATTTTAAATGATAAGCAGTTATACGATTATTTAGCGTTAGCGACAGAACTTGGGATGTCAGTAATTGTCGAGGCTCATGATGAAGAAGAAGTTTATCGTGCCATTGCTGTGGGTGCAAAAATTATTGGTGTCAATAATCGTAATTTGAAAGATTTTACGGTTGATTTCAATAATACTAAACGATTACGTGAATTGGTGCCAGTAGACATTCTGTTTGTTTCAGAATCTGGCATTCAAAATCATTCAGACGTTGTAACATTAAAAGCGGCTGGCGTGAACGGTATTTTAGTGGGTGAAACATTCATGCGCGCGAATGATAAAAAAGCACAGATTAGAGACTTATTGGGAATTGGATATGACAAAAATTAAATTATGCGGTAATTTTAGAGTCGAAGATGCTGAATTACTTAATGTGGCAAAACCTGATATGGCAGGCATGATATTTGCACCAAATCATCGTCGTACAGTTAATATCGGTACAGCTATAAAAATTCGTGATCGTTTAGATGATAGTATTCCACTTGTTGGGGTTTTTATGGATCAACCTGTAGCTGATATCATGACTATTTATCAATCGGGTATGATTCAAGTTGTGCAATTACATGGTTCAGAGACGGAATTTGACGTTGAAATATTACAAGAAAATAATATTCCAGTCATTCAAGTGCATCAACCAGATAATTTTCTCAAGCCAACAGCAGCAGACTATGTTTTGTTGGATGCTGGTGCCGGATCTGGTCAAACATTTGATTGGGGAATGGTACCACCAAAACCATTGCGTCAGCAGCCCTTAATGTTAGCGGGCGGGTTGACAGTCAACAATTTACAACAGTCAATTAACAAAGTCCATCCTGATTTTGTTGATATTTCATCCGGGGATGAAGTCGATGGTATTAAAAATATTGAGAAAATGCAGGCATTAGTTGCCATTGCGCATGCCAATCTTGAGTAAGGAAAACAACATGACAGTAGAAAAAATAGAAAACGTTTTGAAAAATGGTAAAGGTTTTATAGGGTTTACCGTGGCTGGTGATCCAAATTTTAGTAAAAGTGTAGATTATGTTGTATCTTTAGCAGAATCTGGTGCAGACGTTGTTGAAATTGGTATTGCTTTTTCAGATCCGTCAGCAGATGGAGATACAATAATGAAAGCTGATTTGCGTGCGTTGAATGCTGGTTCAACAACTGAACGTGTATTTGAAATGGTTGGTAAAATTCGTGAACGTACCCAGGTACCATTGGTTTTTCTTACCTACGTTAATCCAGTTTTTAAATATGGTTTTGATAGATTTTTAGCCAAAATGCAATCACTTAATGTTGAAGGTATTATTATGCCTGATATGCCATTAGAAGAACAAGCGGAATTTGTGACACTAGCTGAAAAATATGAGCGATCATTTATTCAGTTAGTCACTTTAAAATCAGGAAATCGTATTCCAAAATTGATGTCACGTGCATCAGGCTTTGTGTATGTGGTCAGTTCATTAGGTATTACTGGTGCACGTAAGAAGTTAACAACTGAATCGCGAGCGATCATTGAAAAAATTCGCACGTTAACTGACTTGCCTATAGCGATTGGATTTGGCATTAGCACGCCAAAACAGGTGGCGCAGTTTGATTATGCCGATGCCGTCATTGTTGGTTCAGCCATTGTGTCTGAAATTGAGGCGCATCCATACGACGCTGAGCATTATCTTGAAAACATGGTACAAGCAATGAAAGCGGCAAGATAACACGAATGCAGTTGCGAAAGGTGAAAAAATGACACGATTTATTAAAACTATTGATGCTGATACCATTAGTGTTGTTAGTGCGTACTTACGGTTAAGAGGGGAACACACTTTTTTACTCGAATCAGTGCCGACAGAACAAACAACTGCTCGATACTCAATTATTGCCGTTGATCCAGTTCATGAGTTTAAAGCTACCGGCATTAAAGTAACGATTGATGGGTATACCAGTGAAAATGCTGATCCATTAGATGTTTTGAACGAATTGGTTGAAGATCAAACATATCTGAGCGAGAAATTGCCATTCCAAGGTGGTGCAATTGGATATGTGGGATTTGACACAATTGGAATTTATGAAAAGATAGGTCAGACACCAACAGATGAATTAAATATGCCTGATATACACATGTTTTTATATGAAACATTTATTATATTTGATCACCAAAAAGAAACGATTACAATCGTAGCAGATAATCTTTATTCCCATACTGATGAAATAACACTCAAACAAACCTTGGTGCAAATTGAATCAAAACTCAAAAAACAAGTATCGGCTGAATTAAATGCTATACAAGTGTCACCAATTTCTCCTAAATCAAATTTAACACCAACAGAATTCAAAACGATTGTGAATCGTACAAAATCATTAATTGTTGAAGGCGACATGTTTCAAATGGTACCATCTCAACGTTTTAGTTTTGATTTTAAAGATGATCCATTTGATTTTTATCGGCAGTTACGACGTACCAATCCATCCCCATACCTGTATTACATGGATTTTGGTGACAGTCAAATTGTTGGTTCTTCTCCTGAAAGTTTAGTGACAGTACGTGATCAAACAGTGACGACCAATCCAATTGCTGGTACGCGTAAGCGTGGAGAGTCGAATGCAGAGGATAATATACTCTCAGAAGAATTGCGACATAGTGAGAAGGAATTGGCAGAACATAAAATGCTAGTTGACTTGGGTCGAAATGATCTGGGGAAAATTTCTGAATATGGCAGTGTTGAAGTTACTAGCTTTTTAAAGATTCAAAAATACCGTTATGTGATGCATTTGGTGTCTGAAATTAAGGGAACTTTGCGTAAAAACACACCAGCAATTGACGCTTTAAAGGCGACTTTACCGGCAGGAACAGTGAGTGGCGCACCAAAAGTGCGAGCACTACAACGAATTTATGAAATGGAACCTGTTAAACGTGGTGTTTATGCAGGGGCAATAGGATATTTATCACGTGATAACCAAATGGATTTTGCCATTGCAATTCGTACAATGATTATCAAAGATCAACGTGGTTATGTACAGGCGGGTGCTGGCATCGTTTATGATTCAATACCTGAAAATGAATATCAAGAGACAATTAATAAAGCTAAAGCGTTACTTAATGTGGGAGGTGAGTCATGATTTTATTAGTTGATAATTATGATTCATTTACTTACAATTTAGCTCAAATTATTGGTCAAATTTCAGATCTGAAAATACTACGTAATGATGACGCGCAATTATATGAAGTGGCAGAAGAAGCTGATGGTATTATATTTTCGCCAGGTCCTGGTCGACCAAGTGAGGCTGGTGAAATGGAAAATATGATTCGACAATTTTCTGAAACTAAACCAATACTTGGCATTTGTTTAGGACATCAAGCAATTGCGGAAGTATTTGGTGGTGCGGTTGAAAAAGCATCAGAAGTTCGGCACGGTAAAGTATCAACCATGTTATCAAAAGAACCCTCAAAATTGTTTGGTTCAAAAAATACAGAAATTATGCGCTATCACTCATTAATTGTTGCTCGTGACAAAATGCCTGCGAATTTTGTCGTAACTGGTGTTGCTAGTGATGATCTAGAAGTGATGGCAATGCAACATATGTCGTTACCTATTTTTGGTTTGCAATTTCATCCTGAGTCAATCGGAACACCATCTGGTTCTAAAATGATTGAAAACTTTGTGACGTTGACTCAAAAATGAACGTAAAAGTCACACTAATCATTTACTAGTTCATTAAAATGCTATCAAAATTTAAGCTGTTTAAATATCAATCGTAATGGTAATTAGAGCTTGCCTTCTCCAGAAATGTTGATTAGTTTATTGTATGCTTGGACAACGTGGCTTCATATGGTAAAATAAAAAAACTAGTGAATTAAAAATATGTTACGAAATAAGGAGTCTCTAATGGCTAATAAACTAGTGGTAGCATCAAATAATTCAGCTAAAACTAATGAGATTAAAAATGTATTTTTTGAATTTGGTTTTGAAGTTGTTAATTATCGGGAATTGATTGATGAAAAGGTTTTTCCAGTTGAGACAACGACGAATCAATATAGCAATGCATTAAACAAGGCTAAATTTATTCAACATTTTCTTCCAGATGAAAATATTTTAGCAGATGATACTGGTGCTTATTTTTCGGCCTTTCCGAAACGTTTTGGGCTAGCCACTTCACGTGAACTAAAAGCACTTGGGTTGAAATCAATTTCTGAAGAAGACAACTATTTATTAAATTTGTATACATCAGAATTAGATCGTTCGGCTTATTTAGAGGCACTATTTATTTTAGTCACACCTACAGGTAAAATATTCAAAAGTATCGGTAAGGGTGGGGTAACATTGGCTCACAGTGAACGGGGATCATATTCTGTGGGATTTGATACATTATTTGAAGCTGAAAATAGTAAAACCTTTGCTGAAATGCCAATGGCTGAGCGTGTTATTTATTCACATCGTGGTCGCGCAGCTGAAAAACTAGTGAAGAAGATAAACCAGAATCTGTACGAACAATGAGTGTGTAGATTACTTTTGTTTATGACTTAAATTTAAAAAGGTTGCTATTTTCAAATTATTGAGATATAATAAATGAGACCAACTGGGTAGAATCTATCTACCTACCCGCCACTTATTCTTCGGAGTAAGTGGCGTTTTTAATTGAAAAAAAATTTTGACATGCTTAATTTTTTTGGTCATTATTTTGTATTCACGTTATAATGAATGGTAAATGTAAAATAACATTTTCTAAATAGGACAATATCAAATTTTGAAAGAAGATAACGGTAAACATTAAAATGACTGAACTTGCTTTAACTAAATTGACACAAACAGACACAGCTAAATATGTCGCAAAAATATTAAGTATTGGTTTTAAACAGGTCAACTCAACACTTACATTATTAAACGAGGGTTCAACGGTTCCATTTATTTCGCGCTATCGTAAAGAGATGACAGGTGAACTTGACGAAGTGCAAATTCGTGACATTCAATCAACTGCTAAGAAAGTTCAAGATTTAGCTGATCGTAAAAATACAGTTTTAAAAGCAATTGCGGATCAAGGACAATTAACACCAGATTTAAAATCAGCGATTCAAAAAGCAGAAACTTTACAGATCGTAGAAGATTTATATTTGCCTTATAAACAAAAACGACGTACTAAGGCGATGATTGCAAGGGAAAATGGCTTACAACCACTCGCTGATTTTGTCATCACACATATTACAGCAGATATCCCAAGTGATAACTACATCAATGAAAATTTACCTACAAAATCTGATGTTTTAGCAGGTGTACATGAAATTTTAGCTGAACAAATTGGTGAAAATGCGATTTATCGACAATGGTTACGCACGCGAATGGGCACGGCTGGTGTTTTAGTATCCAATTTAAAACGTGGTGGACAAAGTAAGGACGAACAAGAAGTTTATAGTCAATATTATGATTATAGTGCGTCAATTAAAACGTTACTTGAAAATAAGTTTCGTATATTGGCAATAAATCGTGGTGAAAAAGATGGTGTGCTTTCTGTTAAAATTGATTTTCCTGAAGCACGTATGGACCATTTTATTCAAACAAAAGAGTTAAATGGGCAAGCAACATTCGGGCCAGGTTATGACATCTTACGTTTGGCAATAGAAGATGCTTACAAGCGATTTATTCAACCTGCTGTTGAACGGGAAATTCGTCAGGACTTGACAGTTCAAGCACAAAATCAAGCTATTAAAGTATTTGGCGATAACTTATATCATTTACTGATGCAAGCACCACTTAAAGGTAAAATTGTAATGGGTTTTGATCCAGGTTTTAGAACAGGGTCCAAATTAGCGATTATTGATGAACATGGTAAATTTTTAAAAAAGCAAGTCATCTATCCGCACAAGCCTGCTAATGAAAAACAGCGAAATGATGCAGCTAAAACATTCGAGGCCCTTGTGAGTGATTACAATGTTGAACTGATTGCGATTGGTAATGGCACAGCATCTCGTGAATCTGAAGAGTTTGTCGCAACTCATTTACCGAAAGAAACGCAATACACCATCGTTAACGAAGCTGGTGCTTCAGTGTATTCTGCTTCAGATGAAGCAAGATCAGAGTTTCCAGATTTACATGTGGAAGAACGTTCAGCTATTTCAATTGGACGTCGTATTCAGGATCCGTTAGCAGAGCTCATTAAAATTGATCCCAAATCAGTTGGTGTGGGACAATATCAACACGATTTGAATGCGAAAGCACTTGATGAGCAGGTTGCCCACGTCGTAGAAACTGCTGTAAATCAAGTTGGCGTTAATTTAAATACCGCAAGCGTTGCATTACTAACACATATTGCTGGATTGAATAAAACACTAGCTCAAAATATTGTTGCCTATCGTGATACGATTGGTCAATATACCTCCCGTATGCAACTCAAAAAAGTGACACGATTAGGACCAAAAGCTTTCGAGCAATCAGCAGGTTTCCTGCGTATTTTAGATGGTAAGAATGTGCTAGACAATACTGATATTCATCCTGAAAGTTACGCAGCGACTAAACAACTGATAGAACTTGCCAATGTTAATCCTAGAAATTTAGCAACAGACGCAGCTAACCAAACTTTACAGGCTTTGAATCAAACACAAGTTGCAGATCAGCTTGGTATCGGTATACAAACACTACATGATATTATTAGTAGCTTGCAAAAACCAGGGCGAGACGGTCGATCAGAGATGGTCGGTGCGTTGTTGAAATCAGATGTGTTACATATTGAAGATTTAAAATCTGGTATGAAGATGCAAGGTACAGTAAGAAACGTTGTTGACTTTGGCGCCTTTGTTGATCTTGGTGTTAAACATGATGGTTTGGTGCATATTTCACGTTTATCAAAACGTCGTGTTAAATCACCATCAGAAGTTGTTGCAGTTGGCGATATTATTGACGTGTGGGTTATGGATATTGATGAAAAACGACAACGTATAGGTTTAACGATGATTGAACCAGCTGAGGAGGATTTATGAAGATACAACCTGCCACAATACACGAACAAGAGGTCATTTTGTCACTTGAACAAACAATTTTTGACGACATGGCATTAGAAATTTATGATGAATTAACTGTAGAAAACGTACAAGAAGCGCTATCGCTTGCTGTTTCAATGTCAGATGAAAGTCGCTATCATTACAGTCGGGCATTGGTTGCTAAAAATGATGAAAATCAGGTTTTAGGCGTTATATTTGGTTATCCAGATACTGAAGAAAAACATCTAGATCGTGCACTTCAATCCATTCTCGCTGATAAATTTAGTTATCATCGCTGGATGTTTCCTGATTCTGAAGTTTTTGATAATGAATGGTATGTGGACTCAATTGTTGTGACAAGTGAGGCACGTGGTCAAGGTATCGGGAAAAAATTATTAGCGGCTGCTGAGAAAAAAGCAAAAGAATCAAATCGTGAGACAATTGGGTTAAATGTTGACGATGAAAATACGCGAGCACGAATGTTATACCAAAATATTGGATTTAAATCGGTCGGTCGCCTAACACTTGGCGCACACAATTATACACATATGCAAAAAGTAATCTAAAAAAAGTCATTGCTATTTATTAGCAATGACTTTTTTAGAAGAAAATGAAACGTTTTTTAGGTCGTAGATATGAAAAGCCCTCACCTAATTGTTCTTGAGCAGTAAATATGGAGACAAATGCTTTGGGATCGATTTCTTGAATAATGTGTTGTACGGTGTTAACTTCCGATGGATCAACAACAGCATAGACAACGCGTTGTTCACGATGTGAGTAACCACCTTCAGATTTTAATAGGCTCGTACCACGTTCTAACTCGTCCATTATTGCATGAGATATTTCTTCAGGATAGTCTGTAAAAATCATAAATGAACGAGCTGTGTAAGCACCTTGTTGTGTGAGACCGACAACTTGTGCAAATACAAATGATGCAATGAGCGTGTACATCATGTGAATCACATCAATGTATATTAAAGACATCAATAATACAACAGCATCTAGGGCAAACATAGTTCGTCCAATTTGAATACCTACTTTTTGTTCAATAATTCGAGCAATAACATCTGTACCACCTGATGTGCCGCCAAATCGGAAAACAATACCTAAGCCAATACCTGAGATTATACCCGCCAATAATCCGGCAATTAACATATCATGATGCAACGCTGGTGGCATGGGTATACGTTGCCAGAGGAAAAGCCAAAATGATAATGTCAGGATACCCCATATTGTATAAATGAGAGACCGACGTCCAAGGACACGATATCCAATGAGAAGCAATGGAATATTTAAAATCAAATTGCTATATGCTGGATTCCAGTTGAATAATGCGAGTAAAATTAAGGTAATACCTGATAAGCCACCTTCAGCCAACTGGTTTGGAATATTGATATTAATTAAACTCCAACCGTAAAATCCTGTTCCAATGCTAATCATAAGGATATCTTTTACTGAGATACGCGATAAATTTGTATTGTTCATGGTAATTTATTCTCCTAAACGACATTGTTATAATCTTATCATATAATCTACTGGCAGTAGTGTAGGTATATTTGATATAATAGTATCTATTGAGAGGTGCATATGGCAGATAACGATTATAAACGTCCTAAATTCCAAAAGAAAACGCATAGAATACGTAACTTTTTCCTTGTAATTGCTAGTCTGATAATTATTGGTCTAGGTGTATTTATATTTATCGGATATTCCTCATCACAAAAAACAACTGAACCGATTTCCGAAAAAGCATCTAATAGTAATACGGTAAATGAAACAATTGATTCTAATTCATCGGAAACTAGCAATGATAGCATTGAATCTAGTAGTGATAGCCAAGTTACAAGTTCATCTGATACGCATTCGTCATCGACTACTAGCAGTTCCAAGTCTTCTAGTAGTTCTAAAAATGCTGACTCAAATCAGGACTCAGCACACTTAAAAGGCAAAACCATTACTGAGGCAATTAACTGGGCAAAAGCGCATGGTCGCTATTATTCTTGGTCAATTACATCAGGTGGGGATGATGCTATTGTGACCTCTGTAACTGATGATGGTCATAATATTAGTTTCGTTGCGTCTGCAAAATAGCATAACAAGAAGGGTAAAATGCCAAATAAAATTTTAACAATTGCAGGTTCTGATTCGCTTGCAGGTGGTGGGATACAGTCTGATTTGGCTACCTTTAATGAATATGGTTACTTTGGTTTAAGTGTGATGACATCAATTGTCACGGTTAAATCACGTAATTTTAAGTTATTTCCAATCGCAACAGCAATTATTGAAGAACAATTACAGTCTGTATTGGCAGTCGATGATATTGTTGCGATTAAGGTAGGATTATTACCAACAACTGATATTATCACGCTCGTTACCCAATATTTAAGTAATGTACACGTACCAATTATTATTGATCCCGTGATGGTTTTTAAAGAAACAACGCATGTAGACACTAAAAAACTTGTTACTTCCGTCAGACGTCAACTACTGCCACTAGCTACGATAGTAACACCTAACATAAGAGAAGCTCAAATTATAGCCAACCAAACAATTAATACCGTTGACGATATGAAACATGCTGCTAAATCAATTTTTGAATTTGGAGCACAGAACGTTCTCGTCAAAGGTGGCACATCAATTTTGGGTGATCAGGCGGTGGATGTGTTGTTTGATGGTTGTTCATTTCAAGTGTTTAAGCAGGATAAAATACAAGAAAAACGATTAAATCATAATGGTGCTGGTTGTACTTTATCGGCTAGTATAGCCACAAATTTGGGGCGTTCAGCAGATGTTGTATCGGCAATTGCTGATGCCAAAGACTTTGTTTGGCAAGGCATTAAAAATGGTGTCAAGTTAAATGATGCATTTGATGACGGAAACGTTTGGCAAGGGGCTAGGAGAAGTAACTATGAAACAAAAATTTGACACAAGACAGATGGTAATTGTAGCTGTCCTAATTGCCCTTAATGTTGCGCTATCATATATTGTTAGAATTCCAGTACCTGCAACAAATGGTTTTGTGAATTTAGTTGAGGCAGGCATATTTATTGCAGCAATTCTTGGTGGTCCTCGAAATGGTTTGATTGTTGGTGGGCTAAGTGGTTTACTGCTAGATCTATTAGCTGGATATCCGCAGTGGATGATTTTTTCATTACTCATTCATGGTATAGAAGGTTTCGTTGTTGGTTATTTTGGATATCATAAAAATATTTTCAGTCAAGTTATCGGTCTTTTTTTCGGCTCAGTCATTATGATTGTTGGTTATTTTTTAGCTGGCGCGTTCTTATATAATTGGACAGCTGGTATAGCCTCAATTATAGGAAATATTGCGCAGGCTGTTATGGGATTGGTTGTTGCGTTAGTTTTAATTCCAGTTTTAAGGCGATTACCACAAGTAAATTTTTGAAATTAAAGTAAAAAGCGACAGGGATTTTTCTGTTGCTTTTTCATATGAGGTGTACTTCATGAAGTATCATTTTTCACGTGGATTACGTGATGACGATAAGCAGCATCTTTTGGCTGCACTTGATTGTTTTGATATAGTGGCTTATTTTGAAACGTCAAATGGTAAAAAAAAATTGTTTGGTTTTGGCGTGAAAGAGCAATCACAATCCCCTAAAGAATTAAAAGGTGATATTGTATTTGGTGGTTACGCCTTTGATGATCAGGTTATTGCAAATTCTAAATTGATGAATGGATTCTGGTTTATACCAAGCATTTTTGTGGCAATCAATGATGGGAAAATTCGTTTTGAATCCGATGAAATCAGTGATTTTGATCAGTGGTTAATGCAATTTCTATTTTCAAAACAAAAAGCAGTGACAATCCGACGCACTTTTGAAGAAAAAGATTGGCAGTCACGTACAAGAAATTTGATTAACAAACTGAATAACGATGCTATTTTGGAAAAAGTTGTGTTTGGTCGTCAACAACAGTATGCTTTATCTGCAAAAATAAAGATGTCATATCTTATTCAAAAAATGGCAAGTCAAGACAATACTTATCATGTCATTTTAAAAAGGCATGATGAAATATTTATTTCTGCGACACCAGAACGTTTAGTTAAAGTAACAGGTGGTAACTTAAAAACGGCTGCTGTTGCAGGTACCATTCGTCGAGGAAAAACAGTCTATGAAGATAAAGAATTTGGCGAATATCTATTAAATAGTGTTAAAAACAAACGTGAGCATCAATATGTTGTTAATAACATATTTCAAAAATTACAAGGAATGACAACAAATTTAAATGTACCAAAACAGCCGATACTACTAAAAAATAAACAAATGCAACATTTATATACACCAGTTACTGCTGATGTCAATACAGCTTATAGTATAGTAGATATTGTGCAACGATTACATCCTACACCTGCGCTTGGCGGTGTGCCTCAGATTCAGGCGTTAGAATATATACAAACACATGAACAATCACCCCGTGGGTTATTTGCGGCACCTATTGGTTATTACACAGCAGATAATAGCGGTGAATTTGTTGTTGGTATTCGATCAATGTACATCAATCAAATGGTCAATACGGCAACTCTGTTTGCTGGCGCAGGGATTGTTTCGGACTCGGATGCTACACAAGAATTTCAAGAGACAAGTTTGAAATTTAAGCCCATGCGCCAATTATTGAAGGGTTATACATATGACGATTAACGTTTTGACTAAAAATACAAAACATTTATTACATGCGCTTTACCAAAGCGGGGTCCGACATTTTGTCATATCACCTGGGTCTAGAACCACACCAGTAGCCTTGCTATTAGCCGAATACGCACAACAAAATAATAATATTAAATTATATGTTGATGTGGATGAACGTTCAGCAAGTTTTTTTGCATTAGGTATTGCTAAAGTACTGGGTGAACCAGTGGTTATTTTGGGAACATCTGGAACAGCTATTACTGAGTACACATCAGCAGTTGCAGAAGCATCTGTTTCGCATATACCACTCATTATTCTCTCCACAGATAGACCATCAGAATTGCAAAATAATGGTGCACCACAAACCTTACCGCAGCATCAAATATTTGGCAATTTGGCAAAAAATTACATAACATTGACGCTCCAAGATGCTCATCCAGATATCACAGAATATATTGACTATATGACGCAAAAATTAGTTCATAGCGCAAATTCTGGTATAAGGGGACCATTACAGATAAATTTACCACTGCGTAAACCTTTGATGCCACAATTAAATGACACAACGGAGATTACCGTTAAACCACTTATATTTAATGAGTTAGAGACGACAATGTCACCTATAACACTTTCTGAATCTCGGGTAGTTATTCTTGCTGGACCAAATGAAGGGGAAGACTACCATTTACAACTGCGTAATTTTGCAATAGAAAACAATGTACCAGTGATTGCTGATGTATTAAGTCGAACAAGAACGCAGGAAACAATTTATGGTATCGATGCATTAGTTAAAGCCAATGTTTTAACAGAGAGTTATAAACCGGATTTAGTTATTCGTTTTTGTGCAACGCCAATTTCAGCAAGTATTTTACAATGGCTAAAAGATAAAAATATACCAGTTTGGCATGTTGGAATAGCTGCGGGTTCTGATCATTCAAGGCACGTTTCTCGTGTTTTTAAAATATTACCAGCAGCATTTATCGCACAACTTTCGTTAAAAAATGATGCATCTTTTTATGATTTGTGGCAAAATTTAAACAATAAGAAGCGCAAAATTATAGGTGAGGCTGCAGTATCTCGTACACTTGATGATATATTACCTGAAAACACAGCGGTATTTGTTGCTAATAGTATGGCTATTCGTGATATGGATGACGTTTTTACTGGAAAACACACACGTCATGTATACGCAAATCGTGGTGCTAATGGTATTGATGGTGTTGTATCCACAGCATTGGGAATGGCTAGCACTTTAAAAGACCAGAGAAGTGTACTATTGACTGGTGATTTAACGTTATTTCATGATATGAATGGGTTAATGATGGCACGTCAATATCACTTACCCATTGATATTGTTGTCATTAATAATGATGGTGGTGCTATATTTTCATTTTTACCTCAAGCAGAGGCTAAAGAATATTTCGACATGTTGTTTGGTACACCATTAGATTTAAATATGGCTAAAGTGGCGGACTTGTATGATTTAACCTATGTGAAAATAGATAGCGCTGACGAGTTATTACAAACATTTAAATCATCTGTTAATGGGCCTAGATTAATTGAGATTAAAAGTGATCGTTTGCAAAATGTTAGTGCGCATCGGGAATTGATGGATCATAACTATGAATGAGAAAGTAATCACTGTTAACGGTTATCCGTACCATGTTTTTCATCAAATCAACAATAGTTTACCAATAAAATGGGTATTACTTCATGGGTTTATGGGCTCACATCATGATTTTGATACAATTGTTAATCAATTGCCTGGTGAGGTAATGACATTTGATTTGTTAGGATTTGGTTCTCAGGCTGAAACTGTCTATCGCCCATCGCGTTTTAAAATGGTTGAGCAAATTGATGATATTGTTAATATTTTAAAAATATATAATTGGTCATCTGTTAATCTACTAGGTTATTCAATGGGAGGAAGGATTGCGCTTGGCTTGGCAATTCGTCATAAAGAATCAGTGGCACATTTATATCTTGAAAGTACCACTGCTGGATTACAAACGCCTTTAGAACGTGAAAAACGACGCTTGATGGATGAAAAACGCGCTAAACAAATCATAAGTGATTTTGAAGAATTTGTTTTGTCATGGGAAAAACTACCTTTGTTTTCTACACAAAAAAAACTCACAGAACAACAACAACTAGCTATACGTTTGCAGCGTTTAGCACAAAAACCACAAAATGTTGCTAATTCTTTAAAGTATAACGGAACAGGTGCTCAGGATAATTATTGGTCACAATTACCACACATGGAAATTCAAACAACATTACTTGTTGGCGAATTAGATATGAAATTTACTCATATTGCCGACAATATGCTGGCATTATTACCACATGCAGAGAAATATATTATTAAAAACGCGGGACATAATATACATATTGAACAACCTGATAGAGTCATCGAGGTAATAAAACATGTATCACATTGAAAACATTGAAATGTTACCCATAACATTGGCATTAAAAAAGCCATTCCAAACTGCTCATCATGTTATCACACAAAGGCCTATAACCCTTATTAAACTCAATGTGCATGATTTTAAGACAAATACGCGGGTAAATGGTTTTGGTGAAATACAAGCTTTTAATGATTTTAACTACACTCTTGAAAATCAAGCAGTCAGTCAAGAAATCATCCGTACAATTATTGCACCAGTTATCAAAAGTTTATATTTTAAAACACCACAAGAATTTGCTGGGCAGTTGGCAAAGTTGACCCCATTTGGCTCATTTGCCAAGGCTAGTGTCGAGATGGCAGTTTGGGATGCTGTTGGTAAATTAACACATCGGTCATTGTCTCAAATGATAGGTGGTGTAAGGTCGAATGTGGCAGTAGGAATTGCTCTTGGTGTGAACGCCACACATGCGGAAATTGAAAATGCTATTAATAAAGGTTATCAACGTATCAAAATAAAAATTGATGCACAGACATTGGAGATAAATAAACTTGTAAGTCTGATCAATGACTTTCCGAATCAACAGTTTTCATTAGATGCTAATAGTAGTTTTAACTTAAAAAATGTACAAATCCTAAATCAATTGCCTGACAACATTGATTTTGTAGAACAGCCATTCTCTGAAAATGATTTTGTCGATCATGCGTGTTTTCAAAAAACAACAAAACATGTGTTGAGTTTAGATGAGAGCATTAATAGTATTGCCGATGTTCATACGATGATTGCACTGCGTGCCGCAAAAGCCATTACGATTAAACAAGCCAAAATAGGTGGTATTACAGCTGCTTTAACTGCTATTGATGAAGCCAATAATGCCGGTGTAAAACCGTGGATTGGTGGCATGTTAAGTAGTAATTTAGGGCGCGGTGTTGATCTTGCATTAGCAAGTCTAGCAAATGTTGCCTTTCCAGGAGATATTTCAGAAAGTGAACGATATTTTAAGCAAGATATAACTGTTGAAAAATTTCAACTATCTCACGGAACAATTGCTGTGCCTGAAACGTACGGTATTGGTGTTACTTTAGAATAATCGTTTGAAATGTTATAATAGACTCATTATAGTTGAAAAAAGGTAGGATAACTGATCATGAATAATTTTAAATTTAAAAATGAGACATCTATTCGCTTTGGTAAAGATCGATTAGAAACAGAACTATATGACGCTGTGTCTCAGTTTGGTAATCGTGTTCTATTAACATTTGGTGGGGGTTCAATAAAAAAATCTGGGCTTTATGATCGTGTTATTAATTTATTATCAGGTCTTGAGGTATTCGAACTTTCAGATATTGAACCTAATCCAAAAATCAACTCCGTTCGTCAGGGACAAAAATTGGTCAAAGAACATGATATTGATGTCATACTAGCAGTTGGTGGTGGTTCCGTAATAGATGCTTCAAAAGTGATTGCATCTTCAAAATTTTATGACAAGGATCCTTGGGAATTAGTGAAGGATTCGTCTAAGCGCTTTGGCATTAATCAACTACCAATAGTTGATATTTTAACATTATCAGCAACTGGAACAGAGATGAATGCTGGATCGGTTATCTCTAATCCAGAGACAAATCAAAAATTAGGCACAATGGGTCCTAATACGCCTGCTGTTTCGTTTTTAGATCCACAATTAACTTATTCAGTTTCTAAGTGGCAAACGGCAGCAGGTTCAATTGATATATTTAGTCACTTAACTGAGCAATATTTTGATACTGGTGCTAGTGATGTAACTTTAGGAATGATAGAGGGCTTGTATCGTGCAGTAATTAAAAATACACCGTCTGTATTAGCTGATCCAAATAATTATGACGCACGGGCAGCGCTTATGTGGTCTTCCACAATGGCACTAAATGGCTTGGTTAGTGTTGGCACACAAAATGGTTGGACGGTTCATCCCATTGAACACGAATTATCTGCTTATTATGACATTACGCATGGTATTGGACTAGGCATTTTGACACCGAGATGGATGAAACACATTTTGTCTGCGGAAACAGTACCACGCTTTGCGCAATTTGGTCGTCATGTTTGGCACTTAACAGGAACTGATGAAGTAGTTGCAAATCAAGCGATTCAAGCAACTTTTGATTGGGTAAAATCACTTAATGTACCAACAACACTACCTGGTGTTGAAATTAATGACACAACGCATTTTCAGAAAATGGCTGAAAGTGCCGTGTTAGTTGGAGATTTAAATCATAGTGCATATGTTCCGCTAGAAGTGGCAGATGTTGTTAGTTTGTTTGAACAATCAATGACAAATAGCGGATTTGTGGATTAATGATTAATTGAGGTTAGCAAGATATGCTAACTTTTTTGTTGCAATGATATGAGTATTTGGTAATAGAACATGGGAATCATGATATAATAAAATGAAGGAAATATAATTATGGACAGCACACATCTTTCAACACGCTTAAGTGCTGTGGCTGAATTTGTACCTTTGGGTGCACGGCTGGCTGATATTGGCTCTGATCACGCTTATTTACCGGCAAATTTGTTACGTAATCATAAAATAACTTATGCGGTTGTTGGAGAAGTAGCGAAAGGACCCTTAGATAATGCAGCACACGAATTAAGAAAGCATGATCTTTTAGCCACTTCATCAGTTCGATTGGCTGATGGACTAGCAGCAGTTAAGAATACTGATGCTATTGATACGATTACCATTGCTGGCATGGGTGGTATTTTAATTAGTGATATCTTGGCAGCAGGAACACAACGTGGACAATCATTTGAAACGTTAATACTACAACCCAATACGGATGAATCTGTTGTGAGACGTTGGTTGAATACGCATAATTATGTAATTACAGATGAAGAGATAGTCCAAGAAGATAATCATTTTTATGAAATTATTCTTGCAAAACCAGGTAATCAGATATTATCTGAAATAGATATTGCATTTGGCCCTTATTTACGTATTAAAAAAACATCGGTTTTTGTTGCCAAATGGCAAAAAGAGCGTGATCGTATTATGTTGATTTTCAAAAACTTGGAATCTGCTGGAAAAACTAACACAGAGAACTATAAAAATTGGCAAGCTTGGTATAATCAAATTAATGAGGTAATTTCGTGATTGTTGCACAAGATATAATTGACAAGATTGAAATGTTTGCACCAAAATATTTGGCCGAGATAGACGACCCAACTGGTTTACAAATTGGTGATCCATCTCAGACCATTAATCGTGTCATGACAGTACTTGATGTGCGCCCAGAAGTTGTTCAGGAAGCAATTGATAAACACGTCGACTTTATTTGGGCACATCATGAAGTGATGTTTTTTCCTGCAAAAAACTTGGATTTAAGTGTGCCACAAAATAAAATGTATGCTGATTTAATAAAGCATAATATCCTAGTTTATGCTACGCATACCAATCTTGATAGTGCAAGAGGCGGTATGAATGATTGGTTGGCTGAGGCCATTGGTATCGAAAACACTGTACCGCTAGAGAAAAATAGTGATGGTGAAACAGGGATTGGCCGGATTGGTCAACTTCGTCACAGCATGACGGTAAAGGCGTATGCCGAAAGCATTCGTGAGGTATTTGGCGTGAAAACTGTTCGTGTTATTGCAAATGATCTTAGCAAAAAAATCAAAAAAATTGCGGTTCTTGGTGGTGATGGTGGTCGCTGGTGGCCTGTAGCACAAGCAGCAGGTGCCGATGCTTACGTAACAGCCGACATCTATTACCATGTTGGGCACGATATTTTAGCAGCTGATTTTGTCGTAATTGATCCTGACCATCATATGGAAGCTATCGCAAATGAGCGAATGGTTGAAAAAGTTCAGACATGGTTTGGTGCAGAATTAGAAGTATTTGCTACCAGTATTAATACAGATCCGTATACCTATCTTTAAAAATTCGGGAACGTCCGGACAAAAGAGTCGACCAAATATTAAAAGGAGACGTGATTTTCATTTTGGTATCGTATCTTAATGCCAATACTTGAAAGTCATATGAATATTAATGGCTAACGAAAAATATCCTGAACTTACAAAACGCTTTTTAAAATATGTTGCAGTAGACACGCAATCAGACGAGTTTTCTCAAACGGTACCGTCGTCAAACAAAGAAGTAGCATTTCTAGCTGATTTAGCAACAGAGCTAAAAACAATTGGTTTGGAAAATGTACGTACGATGTCTGATGGTTATGTTTTTGCTGAGTTGAAAAGTAATAATAATGACGACACGACACCAACAATTGGTTTTATTTCTCATGTCGATACGGCTGATTTTAATGGTGCGGGTATCAAACCACAAATTATAGAAAATTACGATGGCAAATCAAGTATCAAATTGGGTGATAGTGGTTATGAGTTGAATCCAAATGAATTTCCAAGTTTAACAAAATATGCTGGACATACATTAATTACAACAGATGGCACAACACTACTAGGCTCAGATGATAAAGCAGGAGTAGCGGAAATCATCTCAGCAGCACAACATTTAATTGCACACCCTGAAATTCTACATGGACAATTGCGTTTTGCTTTTGGTCCTGATGAAGAAATTGGTATTGGTGCAGATAATTTTAACACGGCAGCATTTGATGCTGATTTTGCATATACTGTTGATGGCGGTCCAGCAGGTGAGTTGGAATGGGAAACATTTTCAGCTGCAGCTGCGACAATTGATATACAGGGTCGGAATGTCCATCCAGGAACAGCCAAAGACACAATGATTAATGCCATACAGGTCGCTTTTGATTTCCATTCACAATTGCCAGAAAATGAACGACCTGAGCACACCGCTGGTCGTGAAGGATTTTGGCATGTCATATCAATTGAAGGTAATCCTGAATCTGCGCAGTTACGTTATATTGTTCGTGATCATGATCGCGCTAAATTTGAAGAACGAAAGCAAAAACTATTAGACATTGCAAAGCAGTTCAATATGAAATTTGGTCAAGAGCGTGTAACCGTTACATTAAAAGATCAATACTATAACATGGGTGAAATTTTAAAAGATGATATGCGATCTGTAGATCTAGCTGAAAAAGCAATGCGCTCACTTGATATTGAGCCTATTATTGAACCTGTTCGTGGTGGTACTGATGGATCAAAAATTACTTTCCTAGGTTTGCCAACTCCTAATTTATTTGCTGGAGGTGAGAATATGCATGGTCGATTTGAGTATGTGTCGACCACTGTTATGACACAAGCAACAGATACTATTTTAAAAATCATTGCACTAGCACAAGAAAAATAATGAAAACAAGACAATCGCTAAAGTGGCTCTAGGAAACTTGGACAGATAAGTAAGTCCAATACACTATGTGGCTTGCTTAAGTAAAAAGATTGTCTTTTTATATTTAATTCAGGTAGGTTTAACGAATTTTTAGCGCACGAATGGTATTTTTGATACAATAAAGTAGACAAATTATTAGGAGCACAATATGAAAAAAATTATAGCTGGATTATTGTTGCTGGTAATGCTTGTTGGTGTTGGGGTATTTGGTTGGCAAAAACAGCAACAAAAAAGTAAAAATGCGGATCCAGTGCAGGCTGCCAAATTAGCACATGTTAAACATATTAACCTGGTAGCACTAGGAGATTCATTAACTGAAGGTGTTGGTGATAATAAACAAGAACAAGGTTATTCAGGTCGTATTGCCAAAAAAATTAAAGCTAATTATCGTGTGTCTGTTAAAATGTCTAATTTTGGGAAGGCAGGAGACCGATCAGACCAAATTCAAAAACGACTAACCACACAACCGAATTTACAAAAAGCCATTAAGCAAGCTGATGTTATTGTTCTGACTGCAGGTGGAAACGATCTACAACAGTCATTATTACAAAATGTGTTCGTAAAATCTCCAGCAAAATTATCAGCGGCGATAAAGTCCGAACAATCAAATTATCAGTATAAATTAAACACATTATTTAAAAACATTCGAAATTATAATCAACAAGCTCCAATTTTTATTTTTGGAAACTATAATCCTGTATTCGTTCACTTTCCAAAACGAGTTGATATTAATCAAGATGTCCAATTATTTAATACAGTTAATCGTGAAGTAGCAAAACAAGACAAAAATAGTTACTATGTGGGAACGTTTGACTTAACTTTTGGGCAATATCAAACGAAGACGCAAAAAAAATTATTAATGACGCAAGCAACTGATGTTTCCAAAACTGCTAATCAGCAAATGACCGCTACGTTAACAGGTGAAACACATGTTAAAAATTCGTGGATTAGTGAAGCAGATAATTATCATCCAAATGATACTGGTTATAATTACATGACAAAGCAGTTACTTAATGTTATGAGGAGAGAACAGTCAGCATGGTTGATAAAACATTAAAACGACAATCTTACTTATCCCCCAAAAAATCACCATGGTTTTGGGCATTTTTGAGTCTCTTAGGGGTAATTATACTTAGTCTCGGCTTGGTTTTTTTTGCAGCTAAACAGACCGTTCCAATGACTGATAATCGTTCTAAAATTGCTAATACAGATGCTACTTTTGATGTATCATTGAATAAGCGTCAAGTAAATGCATTAGTTGCCTATTATTTGAGTGATACGAATAATAGTGGCTATACTTTTCGAGTAGAAGATAACATCATGATGTACGGTAGTCAAAGTTTTCTTGGTCAAAAATTTAAGTTTGGTATGATGTTAAAACCAGAAGTAACTAAAAATGGTAATATTATTTTAACAGCTCAGAAATTAGCGATTGGTAATTTGCCATTGCCAATATCAGCTATTATGCAGTATGTTAGATCAAGTTATCAGGCACCTGAATTTGTTAAAATAAATCCTAGTAAAAAGCAAATTTATATTGATATGACAAAATTACCGGTGACACAAGGCATGTCGTTTCGAGCTAAGGTGATTGACATGAAAGCAGATACTTTTATTTTTGAAGGAGGACTTGCTCATGGTAGACAATAACCACCCCTTTTATAGTTGGTTGATGACACAAAAAAACACTGTAGCAGCTAACGAAATTCAACAATTTGCCAATAATGCATTTTTAGACTCAACTTTTCCAAAACAAAGTTCAAACTTTGATGATATCTCAAAATATTTGGAAGAAAACACGACATATTTAATGAGTATGACAACATTTGATACGTCATGGGAAATATATATTCAGCAAACGAATAAATACTAAGATAGGAAATGTATTGTAGTTATGTCGTAACATAAACTAACAATTACAAATTATATAATGGCACAAATAATTCAATGGTTCCCTGGCCATATGGCTAAAGCCTTTCGCTTGATGCGAGAAAATTTAAAACTGGTTGATGTTATTTTTGAACTAGTTGATGCGCGAATTCCAGAAAGTTCACGTAATCCAGAAGTTGATAAACTCATTGGTTCCAAGCCACGCTTATTAATTATGACAAAGGCTGATTTAGCAGATCCAGATCAGATCCGTGCATGGAAATTACGATTTGAGTCAGAAGGACATACGGTATTGGTACTAGATACACGTGATCCACGGACACCACAACTAGTTACCAAAGCGGCTCGACGGGCAGTCGAATCTAAAAAGGCTGCCCAGTTAGCGCGTGGTATTCAAGATCAGCCTATTCGAGCGATGATTACAGGTATTCCAAACGTTGGCAAATCTACTTTGTTAAATCATCTAGTGATGAAAAATGTCGCACCAACAGCTGATCGCCCGGGTGTGACTAAAAAGATAGCATGGTTAAAGACACCCACAAAGCTTGAACTATTGGATTCACCAGGTGTATTATGGCCTAAATTTGAAGATCAGCTGATTGGCATGAAGTTGGCACTTACTGGCGCGGTGAAAGATACTATTTTTGCAAAAGATGATGCTGCTTTATATTTAATTAGTTTTTTTAGAACCTATCGCCCAGAAGCAATTATTGAAAGATATCATTTAGATAATAATATCTTTGATCAAGAAAATGTTCAGGTACTTCTTGATATTACTAATAAGCTGGGCTTTAAAGATAATTATGAAAAAGCGAGTGAACGCTTATTAAATGATTTACGAAAGGGTAAACTAGGTACGTTTACACTAGATTTGATTGAGAATATTGATGACGGAAACAATTAACACAATTAAATCTCTACTAAAAACAATCTCTGATGTGTCAGATCAACGCATCGTAAAATGGCGATCAGATGCTAGATCAGGTGTTCAATTAGCATTGAAAAGTTGGGATAATCAACAGCAAAAAACTTTGAAAAAAGAACAGGCTTTTCAGGAACGCTTTAGTTTTGAACGTCAACATTGGCAAGAAGGTTTGGTTAATATTGCTGGTGTAGATGAAGTTGGTCGCGGGCCGTTAGCTGGTCCGGTAATAGCAGCTGCAGTTATATTACCGCACGATTTTCATAGTATAGAGGTGATTGATTCCAAACAGTTGTCTGCTAAAAAAAGAAATGAATTGTATTATTTAATTATCGAGCAAGCTATTTCAATCGGTGTTGGCATAGTGGAAGCACCACAAATAGATGAAATTAATATCTATCAAGCTGCTCGTGTTGCAATGACACAAGCTGTACAAGAATTGGCACCAACAGCTGAATTTTTGTTAATTGATGCAATGTCATTGGATTTATCTACACCACAAGCATCATTGATAAAAGGCGACGCACGTAGTAATTCTATTGCTGCTGCTAGTATTGTAGCCAAAGTGACAAGGGATAAATTAATGACTGATTATGATACTATTTATCCAGGTTACGGCTTTGCCAATAATGCCGGTTATGGGACGCAAGAACATCTTGAGGGCATTCAAAAATTAGGTATCACACCAATTCATCGCCGTTCTTTTGGACCAGTTCGTGAACGAATATAAGTATAATCATTTTTAAAATATAGTCACTCAAGTTGAGCGTTCACGCAAAAATTTAAATCAATAACAGTCAATCTTAAAGCCTGAAAAGACAATTCTGGCTTTTTTTGTGTCAACTTAATTATAGATTTCAAAATGTAAGCGCTTGCATTTTGAAATCCACGGGTTTATAATGGGCTTGTATAAATGGAACGTTCCAATTTTAAAAAGGAGAAAATATGGTAGAAGAAATGTGGTGGAAAAAGGCTGTTGTATATCAGGTATACCCTAAGAGCTTTCAAGACAGCGACAATGATGGCATAGGTGACATACGTGGTATTATCAATCGGTTAGATTATATTAAACAGCTAGGAATTGACGTCATTTGGCTTAATCCTATCTATAAAACATCTAATATTGATGGTGGATACGATATTTCAGATTATCAAAGTATAAATCCTGTATTTGGAAATATGTTTGATTTTGAAGAATTGCTCGACAAAGCGCATCATAAGGGCTTAAAAATTATGATGGATTTAGTTGTTAATCACAGTTCATTTGAACATGATTGGTTTCTAAAAAGTCGGCAAAGTGCAAGTGAAAGTAATAAATATCGTGATTATTATATATGGCGTGATCCAGTGGATGGGCATGAACCTAATAATTGGGGATCATTTTTTTCTGGTCCAGCATGGACATATGATGAACAAAGTGGTCAATACTATTTGCATCTATTTGCAAAGGAACAACCAGATTTAAACTGGGATAATCCAGATGTCAGAAACTCAATATTTGATATGATGAACTGGTGGGCAAATAAAGGTATTGATGGTTTCAGAATGGACGTTATTTCTTTGATTTCAAAACCTCAAGGTTTGCCTGATGCACCAATTGAAGGACAATCATTATACGGCAATTCAGGTGATGCATCTGCTAACGGTCCTCATGTTCATGACTATTTGAAGGAAATGAATCAGCAGGTTCTCCAAAAACATGATTGGATTACTGTAGGTGAGACAGCCGGTGTGACGACAGATGAAGCCGGAAAGTATGCGAATCTAGACGGTTCAGAGTTGAATATGGTGTTTCAATTTGAGCATGTAAGTTTAGATGGTAATCACAATCCCGCATTAGGAAAATGGTCAGATGATCACGTTACATTAACAGATTTAAGGGATAATCTGGTAAAATGGCAAAAAAAACTGAGCGGCAGGGCATGGAACAGTTTGTATTGGAACAATCATGATCAGCCTCGAGCCGTATCAAGGTTTGGGAATGATAGTGTTGAATATCGAGTAATATCAGCTAAAATGTTGGCAGCGGTACTTCATTTTATGCAGGGAACACCATACATCTATCAAGGTGAAGAGCTTGGTATGACCAATGCAAAGTTTACGGCGTTGAGCCAATACCGTGATCTTGAATCGATTAATGCATATCGAGAATTAGTAGAAGAGCGAAAATTGCTATCTTCCGATGATATGATGAAGTACCTTAGCGCACGTTCTAGAGACAATTCACGTACGCCTATGCAATGGAATGCACAGGAAAATGCTGGGTTTACTAATGGCACACCTTGGTTAACAGTTAATCCAAATTATAAGTATATTAATGTCCAAGCAGCATTAGAAGATAAAGAATCATTATTTTATTTTTACCAAAAATTAATTACTTTAAGGCATACGTTACCAATTATTACCGATGGTGATTTTGAATTAGTCGCTGGAAATGAAACAGATGAGTCAGTTTTTGCCTACACCAGACAGAATCATGAACAAACGTTGTTTGTTATAGCCAATTTCACTTCTGAATCAGTTAATCGTCAATATAATATTCCCAGTGATCATCAACTATTGGTTCAAAATTATAAAGAGATAACAAGTGCGCAATTACGTCCATATGAAGTCAGAGTCTATTTGTTTTCAAATAGGTCCATAGTATCTGCAGAAAAGGAGGATTAGTAAGATGGTTGATAATGCAACAGCAACTGTAAAAAAAGGCACAGGAAAATTACCGTGGAATGAACGATTAAGCTATGGGGCCAGTGACTTTGCTTGTAGCTTCACTTTTAGCTTAATTGGAACATATTTGATGTACTTTTATACCGATGTTTTCGGTATTACAGCAGGAGCAGTTGGTACATTGATGCTGGTTGCTCGAATTATTGATGCGCTAGATGGTCCATTTTGGGGTATAATGATTGATCATACGCATACGAAATGGGGACGCAGCCGACCATATTTACTCTGGTTTAATGCACCATTTACGATATTTACCATTCTATGTTTCACCACCCCAGATTTACCTATGAATTGGAAAATTGTTTGGGCGTATGTCACATACATTGGTATTGATGTTTTGTATTCGGCTGTTAATATTCCTTTAACATCAATTCTGCCAAGTATGACAACTGATCCCGATGAACGTGTGCTCTTGTCAACAATTCGTTCTTTGTTTTCAAATTTTGGTGGTACCTTAATATCTGTCATTGCTTTACCACTGGTAACAGTTTTTGGTGGTACTGATAATCCACGACGTGGTTTCTTCTGGATAGCTGTGATGGCAGCCGCCGTATTCTTTGTCATTTACCTCTTTGTATTTGCTAACTTACGTGAGCATGTACAAACGAGACAATCTCAGAAGGCATTACCTATTAAGACGTCTCTTAAGGCGTTACGTAATAATTGGCCATGGGTAATTATTGTGGGTTTGAACTTTATCTATTGGTTAGGAATGCAAACCAAAGGACAGGTTACAATTTATTTCTTTAAGTACAACTTGGATAAGCCAGGATTAGCATCATTAGCTCTATTTTTTAACGCTGTGGGATTAATATCTGTATTCTTAACACCTAAGGTTGTTATGAAGATAGGTAAGAAAAAGACAATATTATTTGGACTAGGGTTAAGCATTATTGGGCAATTGGTCCTTGGACTGGGTGCCCAATTGTTAAACATACCTTTAGTTATTATTGGTACAATTATTGGTAATTTTGGTAACGGATTTGTTGGCGCATTGATTGCTGTACTTTTGGCAGATTCTGTTGACTATGGTGAATGGAAAAATGGTGTTCGTGCAGAAGGTATTGTGACATCTGCCTCAAGTTTTACAGCAAAATTTGGTATGGGGATTGGTGGTGCCATAACAGGTATGTTACTGTCTTTGGGTCATTATGCACCGAACCAAAAACAATCAGCCGCCGCCTTGTTTAGTATAGAAGCAAACTATGTTTGGGTCCCATTAATTGCATTAGCTATCTCTTTTGTATTAATAATGTTCTATCGTTTAACACCAGAAAAAGAAAGAGAAATGGCTCGTTTCGTCAATGCAAAACATGCTAGGGAAGACTTGGAAGATAATGTGACTGATGTGAAAGAATAGAAAGGTAACTCATGAGTGAAAATAAAATAAACATTGATCCTAATGAATTTGCTATGTCGTTGATTAAAGCCATTAATAAATCAGACAATATGACAAATGAGCGTTTTATAAAAAATCAACTCACACTTTATTTAGAAGCGTACGTCATGATAGATGATTTTAATCATTTGGAAGTTGATCAAATAAAAAACATGGAAAAACAGCAAATCTCTGAATTATTTGATAAAATGTTATCAGGAAGATTTACGCCATGATAATTGTAAAAGTGCCTAACTGGCACTTTTTTATTACAAATATTGTTTAGAGAAGGTAAATGAAATTGGTCAATATGAATGATGTAGCTAACTTAGCAGGCGTTTCAAGGGGTTCCATATCAAATTACATCAATGGCAAAAAAACTAAATTAAGTACACAAAAAAAAATTGAGGAAGCCATTAGGTCATTAAATTATGTACCTAATGCCACTGCTCGTTCTTTGAAAACCAGCAAATCAAATTTTGTTGTTTTCATTGTGCCAACTGTTAACTCACCATTCTTTTCTGAATTAAGTTATCATATGCAACAGGAATTGCAACAAAATGGTTACAAAATGATTTTGTGTAACTCTAATAATAGTTCAAAAGAGGAAATTGAATATATCCAGATGGCTAATACACAAAAAGTTGCTGGTTTAATAACGATGTCTTATGCTGATGTAGCTAATTTAGTTGACACTAATATACCTCTTGTTTCCATTGAAAAACGCGTGTCAGATGATATTCCATTGGTGATTTCAGATAATTATGCTGGTGGTAGACTTGCTGGCGAAGTATTAACCAATCGTGGCGCAACGCGCTTATTATTTATATCAAAAAGACCTGTTCGAAATATTTCGGCTGTACGTGAAAAAGGTTTTTTGGACTATTGTCATGAAAATAATATTGCTGTTGAGCGGTTTTTAGCACGAAAAAGGACAAATTTCATCGCTGATTTTAAGCGTTTTATCTCTGAAAATATTGTTGACGGCTCTTTTGCATATGATGGTGTTTTTTCTGACTCTGATGAGTATGCAAGTGATTTTTACAATCTACTCATTCATGCAGGAATTCGGGTACCCAGCCAGGTTCAAATCATTGGATTTGATGGTTCACGTGTTTACCCAAGGCAAAAAATTATATTATCATCTATCAAACAGCATACTGAAATTATTGCAAAAACCGCTGTTGAAAAATTATTGACACAATTTGACGATCACAAAGTGGGTACTTTTTTTGGTGAACAAACTACTATACCCATTTCATTTGAAAAGGGAAGCACTACAAAATAACAGACAAAGCGTTTAATTCAGAACGTTTAATTTATTTTTTTTGCTAAAAGTTGACATTGTGTCATCTATATGACACAATGTCATATAGATAGAAATGGAGAATATTTTATGCCAACTAAAACTTTTTTTAATTTAAATGCAGAAAAACAAAATAGTATTTATGAGGCACTTTATCAAGAATTTTCTCAAAGTGCTTTATCAGAAGCCAAAGTTTCAAGTATTGTTTTGGTGGCAAATATTCCTAGAGGATCATTCTATACTTATTTTGATAGTCTTATTGATGCTTATCAATGGGTCTTAAAAGCCGTACTGACTGATATACACCATGATATTAATCAGAGGAATTTTTTGTTATCAGCAGAACTATTTATTTCGAAAGCACAAGAGAGTAAACATTTTGATTTTTTGAGCAAGTACTATATTGTAAATGAAGCGCTGCTAGAACATGAGTCTTCTCAAAGTTACCACAAAAAAGTTTTTCCTACGTTAACTGCTGATGCAACTCCCATTGAAATAGAAAACTGGTTATTATCAAAATCTATACACCAGTTAATTCGAGCCTTTTTTCTCAATCCGGATGAAAAACAAAATATAATTTTAACGCTTCATACTTTAAGTAATTGGAAAAAGGAAGTGTAACTCATGTATCTAACTTTAAATGAAATGAATAAAGAGAAACTACGTTATGGTCTTATTATTACAGTCATTACTTTGATTAGTTATTTGATTTTTATATTAAGTGCTCTGGCATTGGGTCTTGCCCAACAAAATACTTCTGCTGTAAACGATTGGGGCGTGACACATGTTTCAATGACTAGCGATGCAAATGGCAATCTTAGTCAATCCTTAATGACACGAGAAGAAGTTTTAAATACCAAGACAACGGAACATAGTGCCATAATCGGAGTAGCCCCAACTATCGTCAAATCGCATAAAAGTCCTATTTCAGCAACTTTTATTGGCACTCAAAAAAATGATTTAATTGATAAAAGCATACGTTTAACTAAGGGTACTTGGCCTAAAAATCAGTACGAAGTGTTAATTTCTTCAGAGTTAAGTCAAAAGGGTTTAAATATTGGCGATAAAATTAAACTTGGCATGCTTTCGCACAGTGTTCTAGTGGTAGGTTATGTGAAAAAGTTAGAATATAATATGTCACCAGTTATATATGGCGATTTAAATAACTGGCGACCAATTAAGGGTGTAAGTGACCAGTTTTATGCAAGTGGCATTGTGCGTAAGGATGCAAAGCTAACTCATGCAACTAACTTAAAAAATTATACCAAAGCACAATTATTTAATAAAATGCCAGGCTATTCAGCACAGAATAAGACATTTATATTCATGATAGGTTTCTTATTGGTCATTTCGGCTGTAATAGTAGCTATATTTTTGTATATTTTAACCATTCAAAAAATACCCAACTTAGCAGTTCTAAGGGCTCAAGGTGTTCCAGGTAAGTATCTTGTACTAAATACATTGAGCGAAACACTTATCATTATGATTGTTTCTGTGTTAATTAGCGCAATACTTTGTGGTATAACGGTTTGGTTAATACCCGCATCTGTTCCAATGTTTTTTGATATTAAGTTGTTGTCTTTAGCTGCAATAGGCTTAATATTAACAGGTATTATAGGCGCTATTGTACCTGTGAGAATAATAACGAAAATTGATCCAATTTCAGTTATAGGAGGATAGGAATATGACTAGTCTTAAACTGATTGATGTTACAAAATCATTTGGTATAGGTGAGAGTAAAGTTACAGCATTAGATCACATTAATTTCGAAGCCAACTCTAAGGAATTAACCTTGATTGTTGGTCCATCTGGATCAGGTAAAAGTACGCTGTTGACAATTCTTGGTGGTCTACAATCTCCCAACAGCGGTCAAGTGTTGTTGGATAAAACTGATTTAAGTCATTTTTCTAAAAAGCAGGCTGATAAATTTAGACTAAATAACATTGGTTTTGTATTGCAGTCATATAACTTAGTGCCTTATCTAACTGTGAAAAAACAGTTTGATTTAGTAGAAAAAGTCAAGCCTGAAGGCAATCTGTCTTCAGATACTTTTAAAAAATATTTAGAATATCTTGGTATTTCTAAATTACTTTCAAAATATCCTGACCAACTTTCTGGTGGGCAAACGCAACGCGTAGCAATTGCTAGAGCATTATACACTAATCCTCAATTTATATTAGCTGATGAGCCGACCTCTGCTCTGGATAGTGCTCGTGTTGAAGAAGTAGCAAAACTGTTTAAATCTATTGCTGAAAATGAAAATAAGGCTGTTGTTATTGTAACGCATGATCTTCGAATGAGAGAGTATGCAGACAAAATATATGAAATAGTTGATGGTAAAATTAGCAAAAAATAATTCCATTTCTATAGAACATGGTCTTTGGACTAAAAAATCATCGCGTTATCAGTAAATTATGTCTTTGTCAGTGCAGTCATTAATCATATTTAAAAGTTAATTTCTTAGGCTAATATTATTATTTAAGAAGTATAAAAAGTAAATCAATTTTGCCATTAATTTCAACTGTGAAGAAAAAATTAATGGCTTTTTTGATACAATACTATTAAGAGTGGCTAAGTATAGATGATTTTGACGAAGTCATTAAAGATGTTAATTTTTAGAAAGTGTACAGATATGAATAAAATAGCATTGACAAATATTTTGATTAATAGTAGCGCTGTTTTCTTTGGTGGTGCACTCGGTGGTTTAATCAGATTTTCATTTACGCAAATACCTGTCATAGGTGCTTCAACTATTGTTATAATGGTAATCAATATATTGGGCTCTTTTTCACTGGCTTTTTTTGCTGAAAAATATAGTAGTGTGAGTGCAAAAGCAGTGGTAATTAAGTCATTTATTGGGACAGGTATTATTGGTGGTTTTACTACGTTCAGCACGATGATTTTGCAAACAGCCAATTTAGCTAAAAAGAGTTTCGTATTATCTTTACTTTATCTATTTACCAGTCTCGTATTGAGTCTATTGTTAGTCAGGGCCGGTGGAAAGATGGGTTCAACAAAATGACAATACATGGCTTTTATTTATACGCTTTGATTGCGTTGGCTGGTGGTTTAGGTTCAGTTATTAGATATTTAATGACAATTTTTATGCCTGCAAATACTCAATATTTGACAGGTGTTTTCTTTGTGAATATTATTGGCGCTTTTATGATGGGAATCATAATTCATACACAGTTTTCTACTAATATGAAACTAGTTTTAGCAAGCGGTTTTATTGGTGGTTTAACCACATTTAGCACAATGATGATGCAAGGAAATCAACAAGAAAAAAGATATCAAAAGGCTATTTATTTCGTTTTACAAGTTATTTTTGGACTCATAATGTTTTATTTAGGCGTTTTATTATCTCATTTGTTAAAACTATAAAAATCATTATGATGGAATCTGAAAGGGTAAGGAGATTGATTGTATGACCAAAATTTATGATTTAATTGTTATAGGTACAGGATCAGTTGGTTCTAGTACTGGATATTATGCAGCTAAAAGAGGTTTGTCTGTTTTAGAAATTGACGCTGGAACGCCCCCACATAGTGAGGGGTCACACCATGGTGAAACGCGAATAATTCGTCATGCTCATGGCGAGAGATCATCTTATGTGCCACTCGTATTACGTGCGCAAGAATTATGGCATGATTTAAAATCAGAAACCGATGTTGATTTATTTCACGAAACCGGTGTGCTTAATATAGCGCCAAAACAGTCTGATTTTTTAGGTAATATCATATCTTCTGCGCAAAAATATGATTTACCGATAAATATTTATGACGCTGTCTCAGCTAACAAAAAATGGCCACAGTTCACGTTACCTGAACATTTCAAAGCTATTTTAGAAAAAAATTCTGGGTATTTGAAATCAGAATTAGCAATAGATACTTATATTAAAGAAGCAAAAAGATTAGGTGTGGATGAGCAATTTAATACAAAAGTCATCTCAGTTAATAATATTGATAATGATTTAGTTTCTGTCGTAACAAATGCTGGAACATTTATAGGAAAATCAGCTGTTATAACAGTTGGTACTTGGGTAAAAGACCTTATACCAAATATACCCATCCAACCAGTTAGAAAGGTTGTGTCGTGGTTTGAAGCACCGGAACATTTTTCTGAAAATGCACATTTTCCAGCTTTTACCATTCAATTAGATGACAAAGTGCAGTATTATGGTTTTCCGGCTAACAACGGCTTAATTAAAATTGGTCGGCATCAAGGTGGTCAAAAAATAAAAACCCGAGAAGAACGTCTGAGTTTTGGTGCACTAACAGAGGATAAAATCGAAATACTACCTCTATTTGATAACATTTTGACAACTGTTGGAGAATTAAATCATGGTGTGGCATGTACCTATGACTTGTCTCCGGATGAGGACTTTATTATTGACGATTTACCAGGAAAGAGGAATATCCAGTTCGTCACTGGACTGAGTGGTCATGGATTCAAGTTTGCTAGCGTGCTAGGAGAAATATTGGTGGCAAAATCCTTAAAAGAAACAATTGATTTTGATTTGTCGCCGTTTTTATTATCACGTTTCCAATAGAATAGGAAAGAAGTTTATCATGTTAGATGATTATAAAAAGAAAAGGCAAAAATTCTATATAAAAGTTAAGAAGCAATCTAAATGGGCTATAGTGATTGGTCTATTTATCGGACTTGTAGATTACTGGTTTTTATTTTGGAGTGATTTATCAAATTTTTTAATACTATTTATGACTGTAATGTATGGTTTGGTATCAATAATTTATATTTTTGCGTTAATAAGATACATCAATAATTTGAGACTTCTGAAGCAAACGGTTAACATTGAGAATGTGGCATCTACTGATATTAATTTTCTAAAAAAGATACTTGATTCAAATCAATCAAATGCTAAAACAGCGTCTTCTTTGTCAGATTACAGAATATTATCAATATATGAAACAGAATTTGATCTACTAATCGAGTTCAACATACATAGACATCATGATAATTGGCCAAAATATAAACCTTACCTTGCAATTTTTAAAATAAACAATGATGAAATACGTAATTTAATTACCTTAAGTAAAAATAATGGAAAATTAGCACAAGCAAAATATATTCATGAAGGCTTAACTCAGTTAGACTATCGATATATGTGGCAGCAATTGCTATACATAGATGCTACTACCCGAAATAATAATGAAATTTGAAGGATTTTACATGACATGAGTCGATATAATAAACAGAAGTTATGCCTCGTAGTAAGTTTTTTGATTCTGAGCCTCTTGATAACAATTGCTATCTACGTTCCTATGCAATTTGTAAAAGCAGCGCATTCACCCAAGCAGGTCGTATTAAAAGAATTGGGTTCTAAATATATTACTGGTAAAGTGATTAACAATTACTATTTTGGTGGTGATGATATCGAAGATAATATGGCAAAATGGCATATTAATCCGAATAAGGCTATTTTTGGAGAAAAACAGTATTATATTAAGGTATTAACAGATGATACTACTTTTAACCACTTAAATGAGTTTGTTCAACCAGGCGATGTATTGGATGCTAAACTAAGTCAAAAACATAACAACAATGAGTTGAAGGTGGAAAATACAGCTGTTTTTTATGGCAAAGACACGTCTTCAAATATAATTAGGACGTTATACCTTTTAAGGTTTTCTACCAATAGAGCATTAGAGGACAAAGAAGAGGTGAAAATAAAAGTAAAAAGACCAATGGTAGTTGTGCCAGATAAATTTCTGAAAAATGATGAAGTGCGGGTGAAATCTGGGAAACAATGGATAATAAAGTACGTAAAGGTATCTTATCATATCAAAAATAAGAATTATATTTCAACAAATTACCTTAAAAATGGCGATATAATAAAGAAATACTAGTTCAATTATGTATGTGGATAAAGTTTTTTGATGATTTAATGTCCAAAAGAATTAAAACTATAGAGTATGCCAAAAAACCAATTACTACGATGTAATTTTTGTAGTAGTAAAAATCCATCTTTTGATAGCTGGCTATTGAGTGATAATTTTTGTAGTGAATGAGTAATACTTGTTAATTCCTGATATTGTGATACTTTTGGGTTGCTAAGTTTATTAGCTGTATCAGTGATTAATCTTTTTTCATTTTCAGTCAGATCAGGATGGTTTTCTAAAAAGTTTAATATATATTTTCGTTTATTAGATTGAAACCTAAATTATTTCACCAATTTTTGGAATTATTTTTGAATGAGCAATGGATTATTCCTTTGGTTAGCTGCTATATATTGTCTTTATAATGATTAATGATATCATTAATCATATTGTGTGAACAAGTTTTTTCTATGCGGTATTTTCATGTATTGCTGATATGGCAGACTGCAGAAGAAAAAGAAAAAGAAAAATAAAAATGAAAAACCGCAGATATTTTTAGTGTTGTTTTTAGTAGATAGAGCAGTTTCTTATCTTAATTTTAAATTTCATAATATATAGCATTAAAATAATTGTTATCGTTAGACATTTTTTATATTGAAACGAGTTGGTCCAACATTTATATAATCGTGATCGATTATTAATAAACCGAACAAAAGCAACTCTATTTATTGATCCCTGTGTAATAATTATTATTGTGTTTATTCTATATTTCTATTCTTTTTTGTTTTTAAATATGTTAATATTATATGAAGATATACACTTAAATATGTATATTTTATATCTTAATAAAAATAATTATGATTCAAAATTATCTTGTTTCATATTGATTATTATTTATCGATAAATGTACAGTCCGGAATAAAAAAAATGATGAATCTTACTTAAATATTCTGATACTTATTGTATGTAGCGTTCACCATACAGGGAGAGAGTGATGAAAATCAAATTAGTTACTTATTTAATAAGCGTGGGAATCATTATTTTAACTCTAATAGGAACATGTAGATCAGTCTCAGCGGACAGTTGGGAATATGGTCCGTTAAACGATAGAATTGCGTCCAGTAATGCTGGTGGTACTAAATATGATACCTATCGACAAGTTGGATTAAGTGTAGATGATAAAAATGTATATATATATGTAAGTATGGATCCCTACAAATATGCAAGTGATGATCCAAATTTTAATACAGGCGATAATGGAATCCAACTTACTGGCTATGTTCTGAATGCCGCGAATCAAACAATATATATCGACAGTCATTCTTATGATTTTTATCAATTACAGTATAGTTCTCAAAATGGAACTAAATCATTCCCACTTGATATATATAATTCAACTAAAGGTACAAATGTTCATATTGAAAATAGCGTGACAGTTGATCACTTAGTACGTGATAACGGTAACCGTGTAAATAATATTATGAGGTTAATAATACCTATTAGTGCTTTAAATATTGGCGAAGTTCCTGCGAAGTCAACAATAATTTTAAGTAATAGTAATATATGGCAAGGACAAGTACCTATTACATTAATGGGAGCGTCAACAGGTCCTTGGCTGTTAGTAGTTATTGGAATTGTAATTGCGGCAATTGCTTATTTTAAATTGCAACATACGGAAGCATTGAAAATAAATCAAAGGCAGCATCAGTATGCTTATTAAAACAATTATAATTTTTTCACTAATTATTTGGGTATATGGCTTATCAGTTTTAAAACGAGCAAAAACTGATGCTTTTTATTTTTTATTTGGAAGTATTGGGCTATTTATAATTTTAATCATGGTAAGCAAACCTTATGGTGTCTGGTTATTTTCAAGTATCGTGACGTGGGGTGTGGGATTGATTGGCAAATTAACTGGATTGTTTACAACGCTATATAGTTCACATATTATTCAAGTAATTGCGAATCACCGCACTAGTATTTTATTAGTCGACTATGAATGTTCAGGTATTATTGAAACTACAGCTTTTTGGGGATTAATAGCATTTTATCCAGTCTACAACGGGCAAAAGCGATTCATATTGGGAATAATTGGAATGTTTTGGATTTTCATGGCAAACGTAATTAGATTATCTGTTGTTGCTGTTATAGTGTACTACTTTGGAGATGGGTCTTTTTATTTAGCACATTCAATTATTGGACGATTAATATTTTACATATTGGCAATTATTCTATATTACTTAGTATTCACTAAGGGACAATTAGTCAATAGGTTATTAATCCATTAAGGAGGACCTATGTCTTTTTATTTTGATCAATTAATTTATCAAATTGGCTTTTGGTTCACATGGCTGTTAATTCCGATTATTGTCGAAATTCTACCTGCTACAACTTATTTTTTTAAATTAATAAAAATAGCCCATCTGACTGATGAATTGAAACAACCACTTAAATTACCTATGATTTCGATAATTCTACCAGTTTATAATTCAGCAGATACCTTGTATACTTGTATCGAATCAATCTATAAATCTACATATTCAAAAGAGTTGATTCAAATAATTGTTGTTAATAATCACAGTACCGATAACAGTTTTCAAGAATACAAGAGAGCTCAAGAACAATTTAATGAATTACGTATTCAATGGATGGATACTGATCAAGGTAAAGCACAGGCTTTAAACGCTGCAATATACAGTAGTATTGGTCAATACGTAGTTAATCTCGACACAGATGGTATCTTACATACAGAGGCACTAAATAATTTAATGATGTATTTTGAAAATAATCCTAATATCGATGCGGCCACTGGAACAATTTTAACACAAAAAAAATTAATTGATGCTACGAAAAAAAATAGTCTTCGGATTTTGCAATCAAATGAATATTTTGAGTATGCACAGTCATTTCTAGCTGGACGTAGTATGGAAAGTCAGAATAATCAATTATTTACTATGTCTGGTGCTTTTTCAGCATTTAGAAGAAATGCACTGATTAATACATTTTTGTACAATGTGAATACTGTTGGTGAAGATACTGATATGACTTTTCAATTGCGTGATAGATTAGGCAAAAAAGTTGGTTTTTGTTTTAATGCTATTTTTTACGTTGAACCAATTTCTGGGTTATCAGAACTTTATCTCCAAAGGCAACGTTGGCAACGAGGTGAAATAGAGGTGGTTCAAAAATTTATGAAGAATAAATTGAACGTGCGTCATTTCTTTAAAGAGTTTATGATTAGTCGATTGATGATAGATCACACGTTTATGTTTCCAAAGTTAATATGGGTTGTTGGACTATTTGTATTATTGTTTTTTGGATACTCACCAATAGTTATTGGATTATCAATCATTTTTATGTATCTACTATATGTTGTCTACGCCACAATGAATTTTGTAAATGCTGGTCTGTTATTACAAAAATTTGTCCTAGAAAAAAATTACCTTAATCATAAATGGTGGGTTGTTTTTACAATGCCATTGTATAATATGTTATGTTCACTAATTAGATTTATTGGCATAATCAACACAATCACGCAAAAAGCGAGTTGGCAGACGCTCAATTTTAAAGATGAGATAAAAGAAATTAAGCAAGTGATTACTAATGATTATCATAAGTTTAAAGAGGATAAAGATAATGGTTAAAGTATACAATTACAGATTAAGAACTTTTATCAATGCGAGCCATGCCATAAGGTGGAGTCAAGGAGAGGGCGAAGAGCATCCGCATACGTGGGAATTAATTTTAGAAATAGAGCCAGAGAGTTATCCAATTAATTTGAAATTTGAGGATATTGAAACGGTTATTAGTGGTTCATTAATTAAATTTTCTGGTCAGAAAATAAATAACATTGCACCATTTAATACAATTAATCCTACGTTAGAAAATTTTTCCGACCATCTGTTTGATATCTTACAAATAGCGCTTAAAAAAATTAATTGTCAATTGGTCAAATTAAGTGTTGGAGAATCTCCTATGCGCTTTTATACTGTTAGTGCAGATCGGTAGTATAAGAAATATGCAAAAAATTTACCATAAAATCAGTGAGAAAATATTAAAAATAACGAATGCTTTTTTTGGTGTCTTTATTTTTTTAGTTTTCTATTTTGCGTTAACCTCTCCAAATTTAACATTAGGAGATAATGTTAATAAACAGACAATTGGTGACAGGACTACTTGGGTAGTAGTTTTATTTTTAGTGACTCTTATTTTGGTAACATTAATTACCTTGGTTAATAGAAAAATTAGAGTTATCTCTAGGGTCCTATTTATTGATTATGGGCTGATAACTGGCAGTATTTTATTAACACTCTCTTTCATTCTACAACTGATTGTTATCTTCCATACACATCCTGCAATCGGATTTGATCCCGGGGCAATTCATGATGCGTTACTTGATCCTAATCGAGAGGATTTAAAAAGTTATTTCAGTTACAATACGAATAATTTACCGCTATTGTTGGTTCAACGTGCAATAAGTGGGGGTTTGAAAAATTCAAGTTGGCTAACGTTTGATTTAATAAACTCATTATTGTTACTAGTAACAGTACTTTTGAATCTGTTGACCGTGTACCTACTCGATAAAAAAAGTTTAAAAGTAACATTATATATTCATGCTCTTTGGATTGTTGTGTTTCCAATGGTACTAGTACCGTATTCTGATGTTGCGATATTGCCAATGGTTAGTGCATTATTAGCACTTTATGCATTAACAAGTAAAACGAAAAACTACTTTGTAATATTATTATCCGCAATTGGTATTGGAATAGTAGTCACCTGTATTTATTTCATCAAACCTTCTGCAATAATTCCTATTATTGCTATTTTCATTATTGAGATTGTCATGGTTACTAAAAAGAATATTATTAAAACATTAATTATAATATTCGTGATATTTGGAGTGGTAAGCACTAGTTATGTTTATCTTCAAAAACAACTGAGTCAGCAAAATTATATTAAAATACAAAAAAACCGTACAATTCCGGCAATTCATTTTGTTAGTATGGGCGTGAGTGGTGATGGCGGTTATAATCCTAGTGATGCTTTGGCTATGGCTAAGTTAAAGTCACAAAAAGAAATGCGTGAATACTCTCAGAAAAAATTAATCGCTAGATTACATCAAAAAGGTGTATTCGGTTATTTAAAATTTTTAATTCACAAACAGAATAAGAACAGTGCTGATGGTACTTTCGGATGGCTAATTGAAGGTCATTTTATGCAAACAAAGCCTACTGGAAATGGATTAAAACGGCTGATTCAAGAGTTTATTTACCCAGGAGGGAAACATTTAGCGGATTTTAGATTTATCTCGCAAGTATGGTGGATTGGTTTATTAGGTGTTATTTTTTTGGGATGGCAACAAAAAAATAGATACCTTAATGTATTACGGTTATCAATCACCGGTGGTTTTATATATCTTTTGATTTTTGAAGGTGGTCGATCCAGGTATTTAATTCAGTTTTTACCCTTATTTTTAATATTAGCTTCACTGATATATCTTCCAACAATAAAATTGTTAACAGAAAAATTAGCGTGGATACATGCCAGTAATAATTAAGTAACAATAAACCATCAATTTACAATTCTAACGTTAGTGAGTATAAAAAATATTTTAGGGAATTTGACTTCGAAAGAAGTGATAATGTTATAACCTGAAGATTACTTTGCTAAAAAGTGGATTACTTTAATAATAATCAAACAAATTTGTTTAATTCAAGGTTGAGATAAATTCTAATTTTATGTTAATGAATACTTTGAATGTTGAATTTTTAATAACTTAAAAATTTCTTATATGTGGTGAAAATAGTAAATGATTTATTAATTCTAAAAGTTTACGAGTAGTTTGACAATAAGGGAAAGTGCCAAAAATTACTCTTTTAATGAATAAAGGAAACAATAAAATGCACTTTATATATCAGTATGTCATTGTATTATTTTTTGTAATTAGCACAGTGTTATCCTTATTATTAATTCAAGAAAACACAATTTTCACTAAAAATAATACTTTATTTATATTTTTATACTTTTTTTTATACATAGCATTTACGTATAATATTGTTTCGTTAAGTAGAAATTTTTTAACAGTCGTCACCCTATATTATATTCCGTTACTATTCATGATGTCTTTTTTAAGCTATTGGTTTATAGTTATTGGTGGTCTTTTTACACCACTAATTGTAAGCATGTATTTCTCATTTTGGTACCCAAATTATGGCGTTGAATTAGAAGTAAAATTGATATCCGCTGGAGTCATTGGAATGATTCTTTTATTGATTATTCGTTGGTTAGGTCAAGATAGACTAATGATGTATATTATGGCAACAATTATAATGTCGACAGTTGAGTTCTATCAAAATAAAACGCTAAATAATGGAACCAGTTTAAATTACGGATTGATTCAGATGATATTAACATTTGTTGTAAATATATCTATAGGTTTATTTGTATACTACGTAAGTAAAATTCTTAGGGAAAAAGCAGTTGAAATAAAAAATAAGCTCGCTAACTATGATCGTGATGACTTGACAGGGCTGTATAATTTTAGACAATTAAATCAAGATGTCCTAAGTGTTTTACCTAGTGATGCACGTGAATTAACAATTATCATTATTGATATTGATCACTTTAAAAAGATAAATGATACCATTGGTCATAGTTACGGAAATGAAATTCTTCAAGTCGTAGCAAAATCAATTAGAACAGTTATTACAGAGAGATTTACTAGAAAACAATATCGAATTTATCGCTATGGCGGGGAAGAACTTGTCATTATATTGGAGGGGCATGTTGAAGAAATAGAGAACCTTTTAATTAAATTAAAAAACTTAATTGCTGGTGTAGACGTTAAAGAATATCGTGAAAAATTAACAGTGTCCATAGGAGTTACTTTTAATAAAAATTATCAATTGGATAATATAGAGGCCTTTAAGCAAGCTGATCGACTATTATATAAAGTTAAATCCCAAGGTCGAGATAATTACTTAATTGAATATTAAATAATACATTTGTACTAAAAATATTATGTTGCGTTATTTTTGATATGCATCATTCCAGAGTTAGTAACTCTATGCCGGTATATTGTAAACTAGTAGACTTTTCCGGTTCATCAAGTATTCTATGACTGAGGATTCTTGTTTTATTATTATTTAAATATAAAAAACGCAATATAATTCTAAAATTATATTGCGTTTTATTGATAATCCAAAGTAATATTTAACGACTAGTGTATCCGCCATTAGCAAATATTGTTTGTCCATTAATCCACCAACCATCTGTTGTCAAAAATAGAATGATTGGTACAATATCTTCAATTTTGGTTAATTGATTTCCCATTGCTTGAGATTTATGAAAAGTTGTGGATTCCTTTGTTTCTTGACCATAAAAAAATGATGTATCCATGGGACCTGGGGCAATAGCGTTAACAGAGATTTGACGATCCATAAACTCTTTAGAAGCAGCCTTGGTATAGTGTTCCACAGGTGCTTTGTTACCGGCATATGTTGAATAAAATCCCGTATAAGCTGCTAACAGTGAGGTTAAGATAGTAATAATATGGCCATTATCGTTCATATGTTTAGACGCTTGCTTAATAAAAAAATAAGCCACTTTATTATTGACAGTATTCATACTATCAAACTCTTTTTCGTTGGTATCAACAATAGGCTTTTTCAATACTTTGCCAACAGTGTTAACGGCAATGTCAATTTTACCAAACTTATTGACCGCAAAATCAAATAGTTTAATAATATCTGACTCACTAGCTAGCGTGCTTTGAAACAGAGCCACCTCAGCACCACTAGTTTCTAGTTCATTTTTAAGTTTGTCTGCAGTTCCACGGTCCTTTTCTTGATGATAGTGCAAAACTAATTTTGTAGATTTTTTGGCAAAATTTTTGGCTGTTAAAGCACCTAAGTTTTTAATTCCTCCAGCAATAACAATTACCTTGTTCTCGAGATTTTCATATTTAACCACGATTTAATTATCCTTTCCTTATGGTAATTAAATCATAAACCTTAGAGATTACTCTAAGTCAAGTAAATGACATCAGTTTCGTATTTGCATTAGAGTAAACTCTAACGTGTATACTGGTATTAAACTTGAAAAGAGGATACATTTAATGACGAAAGTACTAGCGAATTATCAGAGCTTGAAACTAATTTTTAATCAAGAAGTGTCAAAGCCTTTACAGATGATTGGATCTGTACCAGAAAACGGGACCTATTTAATTGTTGAGGATGGTCCTATAGTAATAAAAATGACGCTGGAAAATGAAAATATTAAGGTAATTGAAATTACTTCTTCTTTGCTAAAAACACATTTATATGACGAGGTCTTCATGGCATTAGAAAAGAGTCTAAACTGCTCCTCAATTAACTTTTATAACGCTTATCAAAATGCTATTAAGAATAATACACTTGAAATCGGTCGAAATAAAGGTTTCAAAGCCACACATGATGCCAGAAATGGCCAATTAAAAGTGACAATAACGAAAGAATTTTAAAAATGAAAAAATCTGATCAAAATAATACTATAACGATTGGCCAAGTATCAAAAATTAAACAAATTAGTGCTTATACATTAAGATATTATGATAAACAAGGGTTATTACCTAAAGTGATTCGCGATAAAAATGGTACCCGTCACTTTACCAATGAGGATTTACAGTGGCTTGATATGATTAAATGTTTAAAAAATACTGGTATGAATTTAGAAGAAATAAAAGTATTTGTTGATTCTACTTACCAAGGCGCAACAACATTAGTGGCACGAATTGATTTGCTAAAACGTCAACAAGATGTCATTAAAGAAACGATTTTAGAACAGCAAAAATACATGGATCAAATTAATGCAAAAATTGATGTTTTAAATAAAGAATTAATTTCAGTTGAAAATGGAAAATCTGAAACTAATAAATGAAAAAACAGCTACGTTATTTTTGATTACACTGTAAGTTTTGCTTTGAGGAAGAAATCAATACAGAATGCATTGAACTTTTTTGCTGCCATTTTACAAGTAAATTTTTGAAATCTTTTGAATAATGATTTGATATGAAAAGTATGCGTATCATTAATCGCATTTGTCTTAAAAATTTTAATTTAATAAGCAAAATATTGGTATTTGTTTTATTAGAAGTTTATACTGAAGCCAATCGATATGTTGAGAGTTGTACTTCATTCAATTATCCCAAAGGAGGTCAAAGATGACGAATAAGTTTGATTATGATGTGCTATACATTGGTAGTGGACATGCTACATTTGACGGTGCTATACCACTCGCGCAATCAGGAGTAAAGGTTGGTATTATTGAAAGTGACATGATTGGTGGTACATGCCCTAATTATGGTTGTAATGCAAAGATTGCACTCGATGCACCCGTGGTATTACAACGAGCAGCCGAACGTTTAACATCAATCAAATCTGACCATTTAGAAATCAATTGGCAACAAAATATTAACAACAAGTCGCGTATTATTGAACCACTTCCTGATATGATTGGCAATCTGTTGGCTGAGTCTGGTGTTGAAATTATCCATGGTTACGGCAAATTTGTTGACAGCCATACAGTTAAAGTCAATAATGTCGCCAAAACTGCTGATAAAATTGTGATTTCAACAGGGCTGCATCCCCATCGTGTGGATGTTCCTGGAAAAGAATTGGCGCATGATAGCCGTGAATTTATGAATTTAAATGAATTGCCTGATCACATCGCAATTATTGGTTCTGGTTATATTAGTATGGAGTTCGCAACAATTGCTAATGCTGCTGGCGCAGAAGTGACAGTTTTCATGCATAGCAACAAAATTTTAAAAAAATTTCATGCATCATACGTTGATCAAGTGGTAAACGACTTGAAAAAAAGAGGCGTTTCATTTATAGAAAATTCTAAAGTGTCTGCTTTTACAACTGATGGTAAAGCTAATGTCGTTCATTATGGTAATGATGAGCAACTAAAAGTTGATTGGATATTGGATGCTAGTGGTCGTCTACCTAATGTTGCTCATATTGGACTAGACGAAGTTGGTATTAAATACAACCCAAATGGCATTGAAGTCAATGGTTTTTTACAAACAAATATTGAGAATATTTATGCCTCGGGGGATGTCGTTGATAAAAATCAACCTAAATTGACACCCACAGCAATTTTTGAATCAACTTATTTGTTTAAATTGTTTTCTGAAAAGACTGATGCAGAAATACAGTATCCGGTTATACCATCGGTTGTATTTACATCGCCAAGAATTGCTCAAGTAGGCGTTTCAATTGAATCTGCTAAGGCGTCAAATTATGAAGTTCAAGAGAATGACTTGACGAATGATTGGTACCGAAAGGTCATGAATGAGAAATTGGCAGCCAATACGCTTGTTTTTGATGACGAACACCATTTAGTTGGTATGAGTGAGATAAGTGATCAAGCTGAAAATTCAGTTAATAGCCTGCTACCGGCGATTGAGTTTAAAATGACGTCAGCAGAAATTGGCCGACTTATCCATCTCTTTCCGTCTATTAGTTCGGCAAGCTGGGGTCAAATATGATGTCATGAATTGGCTATTTTTTAATCGCTAAATCAGTGTATGTTTGAAGAATGGTAGAAAAATGGCAGACGAAGTGCAACGTCAAATTTACAATCTCATTCTTAATCCTGCGACGAGAGATTGGGAGCGTCAGATTTTAGTTGAGACCAAAGAAAATATGGCTGAACGATCCTTCAATAGTGAAATAGACCGCTTGGCGTCCGAATTAAGGCCTTTGGCAATCCGAAATAATTTAACGCCGGACGTCATGGACTTCTATTTGACTATAACAGGGGAACCGCCAATTGATACACATGACAAGTTGGCGGTTCATGAGAAAAAAGATCCACCTTACCAAGAACGAGCAATATTTGCGGGTGGGTGCTTTTGGTGTATGGTTGAACCTTTTGATCAATTACCTGGTATTATTGCTGTTATTTCAGGCTATGCAGGAGGCACAAGGAAGCATCCAACCTATGATGAAGTAGTTACTAACACGACAGGACATGTAGAATGTGTTGAAATCTTATTCGATCGTCGAAAAATTACCTATCAACAACTATTGACAATTTACTGGTCACTAATTGACCCAACAGATAACTTTGGTCAATTTGACGATCGTGGAGAGAATTACAAGCCTATTATTTTTGTGGCGAACAAGTCACAACGTTTGCTGGCCGAAAAATCAAAAGCAGATTTAATTCGTTCTAAACAGTTTAAAAAGCCAGTTGTTGTCGAAATTAGGGAAGCACCTAACTTTTGGGTGGCAGAAAACTACCACCAAGACTTTTATAAAAAAAATGTCCGTCGTTATCGTAGCCTTAAACGATCGCGAAATATTTTCTTAACAGTTCAACAAGTAAAAAAGGCTATACGTCTCATTTTAAAAAAGATGTGAACTCCAAAACTTAGAAAAGATCTAACAAAAATTGAAATAAAACCCGATAACTTGGACATAATACAATGTCCGATTTATCGGGTTTTATGATGTTAAAATACTCAAATGAATTTAAAACAACGGTCGTTAGGCAGTATGGGTATGTTGCTTTGACCCAAAAGTACCGACTAAAGCGTTCTAGTTTATCTTGAAACCAATTTGAAATAGTAGTCATTTTTAATTTGGACGGAGTAAATTATTCGAATTAAGTAATTTACGGAAACTTATAGCATTTGAAACGTAGCCGATTTGGAATTTGTCAGCACAATTTGTTATTTACAGCGTTGGCAATTATGAAAAGTCAACAATATTTCGGATTTGATAGAATATGTGGATAATTCAAAAAACTCAATTCACTAAAAGCTCACACACTATGAGTAAAATTAGTCGGTTATGGCGACAGGAAGCTAGATCAGGAATGACTCAACGTTATATCAATTTTTAGTAATCATTCGAAATATGATTATAATTAAAAAATTAATATAGTAGAATTTAAAATTTCCTATAATCTTTTTGTTTACTTTTTTTGAGATTTCTTACTCTTTTTGCTTCAGATTTGTTTCCAAAATAACGTTTGAACTTATCTTCGGCAATTTCCGATGATGACATTTGAGAGTACCTATTTTCCCGTAGTATTTTTTGATAATTTTCGAGGCGCTTTTTTGATAAAAGGCCTTTTTCTATTGCCGCAAAAATTGCGCAACCTGATTCACCTTTGTGTTGACAATTTTTATATTGGCAATGTTGTGCCAAAAATTCAATATCTTCAAAAGTTTCATCAATATTTCCAACATCAATTTGTAACTCTCTCATACCTGGAGTGTCTATAATCTGACTACCATTTTCTAATCGAAATAATTGCCTATGGGTAGTAGAATGCTTACCTTTATGGTCACTTGTGCGAACCTCTTTTGTATGCATAGCTTCATACCCAAGAAGGTTGTTTATCAATGTTGATTTTCCTACTCCAGATGATCCAATAAAAACAACAGTTTGTGGTTTAGCTAATAAAAAATTTTTTAACGAAGCAAAAGCATTATTGTCTGTAACAAATATTTGTAATGATTTTGCAATTTGCTTAATAGCTACTAATTTACTTTCTAGATCAGATACCAAATCAGCTTTCGTCAAAATAATAGCCGGTTGAGCGCCGCTCTCCCAGGCCACAGAGATGTAGCGTTCAATGCGACTTAAATTGAAATTTTGATCAAGTGCTGAGGTGATAAAAACTATGTCAATATTAGCTGCAATTGGCTGAATATTGTTACTGCTTCCAGAAGCTACACGAGATAACAAACTTTTGCGATGACAAATACTATGAATAATCGCAATTTTATCAAAAGGTGAATGTGTAAATTCTATAATGTCGCCAACAACGGGATACTCTATCATTGAACTAATATTGTAAGATAATTGACCAGAGATTTTCGCTAAAAAAAGTCTTGGTCCAATGAGTCATTCTTAGAAATAGAATATAAATCATGATTTTGTGAAATAATTGTAGCGAAAATAGATTTCAAATTTTTTTCTGACATATAAATACCTTTTTTAAAATAATAGCATAATTAGGAAAATAATAAAAGTTGACAAATTTAAGTTAAAGTGAAATAATAAACTCATCATATTCTAATGCATTATATATTAATCGGAAATATGTGTAGTTGCAAACTAATTTCAGTGTCATGCTGTAAGGAAAGAAATGGAGGTCAGATTATGAAAGTCGAAGAATTAGAGACAATGATTATCGAAAACACCAACAATTCTGAAGACATAAGTGCGTTTGAAGTCGACACTATTGAAGATATTATTGTAGGTGGATTGGGAAACATTTTCATCATTTATGCTGGTGATACTGGTGGATGGAACCATGGGCCAGGAATGGAGAGATAGGTTTTAGTGACCAAAAAGTATGAATACATTACGACTTCTTAATAGTTTGTAGTGTATTTTTTTATGTAAAGATTTGAGGGGGGCATGATGGTTGGAAAATTTACAGAATTTGTATATGAATTATCAAAAGTTGAACAAAACTTTGAAGTATTAAAAACTGCTTTTAGAGAGAGTTAATTTTGCTTTGCAAGTAGTAGAGGGTGAAAAATCATTAAATGAAAGAACAATTTACGCACCCTACTATTTGAACGACTTGGGTATTAGGCTCTCATCAAGTCCAAGAATATTTATGAATGAAATTGCCAAAGAAAATGATATTAGTATGCCTAGTACTGAGGGAATAGTTGCCGAATTGATGAATGTGAAAATTGATAAATTGGGACTTTGGCTTGATACAGTGGTTTTAATTACTGGTGATTTTAAAGCCGCATACCTAGTCAGTGAGGCTAGAAAGTCAGAAATTATTAAATCAAAAAATTGTGATCTTTTTATTTATTCGGGAAGCGCTGCATCTGCTATGAGAAAGCCAGAAATTGGAGCAGAATTTTTTGAATACGCAGTAAAATATGCGCCTTCAACAATTGACAGTGTAATAGCAAAGCATCGCTACTTGGTAACTAAATTGAAACGTGAGCGGAATTTTGAGTTATTTGACAAAAAAATTTTAAATTTACTTTTTAATGATGTTATGCAATTAGAGGAAAAAGACAAACTTCAAGTCATACCGCTAGTAGATAACTTGTTAGCACTCAGAATGTTGATGGGAAACGATGTGAAGGCAGATAATTTGGTTAATTCTGTACTTTTGTTTAACGCTCAAAAAATCTTAAACCATTCAAAAAATGATACTTATGATCAATCTTATATAAATCAGAGTGTCAGATATCAAAGCCAAATCTCAATAAATTAGGTACAAGTTTTACATTCTTTAGGCAAACACAAAGAAGCTGTTGAGGTTTTGGAGGCTAATTTGAAACAAGTAAAAAAATACTCAAAAGAATATGTTTCTGAAGTACTTGGGGCCCTTTCATATGCGTTGTATATAGCGGAAAGATATCTCGATGCGGTTAAATATGGTAAAGCAGCGATTCTAGAATATGCCAAAGTGGGAAACACAACAGGGATTGCAACAACTCGGCAAGTATTAGTCGGTTCGTATAGTAAGCTAGGTAATAAATCAGAGATAAAAAATGAAATTCATTTTCTAAAAGAAGATAAACTTGGATTGAAAGAAAGCGAGAATATATCTATTGCTTAAAGTAATAAATTTAACTAGGGAATTTGTATCGAAAACAGACAGGTTTGTTGCTGTTAAAGATGTCTCATTTCAAGTTGCAACAGGTCAAATTGTCGCACTATTAGGTCCAAACGGTGCTGGTAAGACAACGACTGTAAAAATGATTGCAGGTTACTTGAGCCCAACTAGTGGCCAAGTTTTTATTGATGGTGAAGACACCTCTGTCTCCACAAATTTGCTCCAAGATAAGATTGCAACTGTTTTTGGAGGAGAATTAGGTTTTTATGCACGAGCAACCGCACTTGATAACCTTAATTTTTTTGCCATTCTCTTTAAAATTCCCAAAAATAAAAGGCAAAAACGAATTGAATCGGCATTGAAAAATGTCAAGTTATTTGATGTCAGGAACAAAAAAATAGGAGAATTTTCACGTGGGATGCGTCAAAGATTGCACATAGCCCGAGCATTGCTTAAAGACACTGAAATTATTCTGTTGGACGAGCCCACTAGCGGTCTTGATGTGGAAATTGCACATGAAATTCGTGAATTAGTTCATGATCTTGCAAACAGTGGCAAAACGATCTTACTGACAAGTCATACAATGAGTGAGGTAGAAAGTCTTGCTGATAGGGTCCTTTTAATTGGAGCGGGACAAATAGCTCACGATGGTACAATCGAGAGTATTGTTAAATTATCTGGTGTCACAAAAGTTAATAGACCAGCAACTCTAGAAGAATCCTACTTGGCATTAGCTGATGAATTGAGGAGATAACTCATGAAAGATTTTTTTGATGTTGTTTGGTTCCATTTAAAACTATTTGCTAAGAATAGTTATTTCAGAACAATTGTATTTGTAACAACGATTAGTTACGTTCTTATTCAGTATGTTGCGGCATATGCAGTTCAAGATTTAGGCAATAAGACTATTTGGTTAAGAGCAGGAATTATTGGAACATGGGCAGCAGGGACGTCAGCGGCAGGTGTAATACCGTTTCAAAGAGCCCAAGGAACATTGGCTTATATACTTGATAGCCGTAGGGGCGAAGCTTTTAGTCTATCCACCTTGATTATTCCCGCAGCGTGTTTTGGCCTTTTGTCTTTTCCAATTTCTTTTATAACAAGTTATGTCTTAGGAATAGATGTATCCAGTTCTAATTGGTTTCTCCTTATACTTGGTATTTTTAGTTTATGGTTTAGTGTTATTATTTTAGATTTTGTTGTCGCAGGTATATTTGTATTGACTCCGAATGCCATGCTTTATGAAGGCCTACTAATGGCGCCAATTTTAATAGGATCGGGAATATACAGCATGCCTGGCAAGTGGGACACCATTGTAAAAATTTTAGGATTGTTACTTCCCATGACGACACCAGTAAAACTTATTTTGAATCCTAACACCATTACATATGTTGACTTAGCTCAAATGCTTGTATGTTCTATTATATGGTTGATTGTAGCCAAAGCATTGTTAACATTTTGCTTGAAGAAAGTCCGTATAAGTGGCGATATGGAGGCCATTTGATGTTGAAAATTGCTTTACAATCGCTGTCATATTTCAGAAATTATCGCACATTCATTATAACTTTTGCTATTGAACCATTATTTGACGTAATGATGGTTGGTTTATTGAGCTCACAGTTTAGTGATGCTTTATTAATTCATTCAATCGTTGCTTTGAGCATCATTTCAGGTATACAAAATCTTATTTCTACTTTGAATTCACTTTTTGTGGATGATCAGAATAGGGGTATTGACATGGAAATGGCGGTCAATTCACCATTTTCTGTTCGTTACTGGGCATCTAAAGTTTTGGCGGCTGTGATTGTGTCAATAGGTCAAATGTTAATAACACTAACATTAGTATTGCTATTTACAAGGGATACCTCATGGATAAATAGAGCAATGCTAGCTATACCAATATTAATCATATTTGGAAGCATAGTCGGTTTTACCTCAACTGTTGTGTCATGGAAAAGTAATGATCCATATTTAGTGGGCAATGTAGTAGGAATCTTGATTGTATTATTAAGTGGTGTTATTGTCCCACTTGATCAATATCCAAAGTGGTTAAACCTACTTTCACATACTCTACCTTTTTCTCACTTAATGCAGTGGTTGATGACCGGCAATGGTAATATTCTGCCTGATGTGTTAATTGCCATTGTTTGGACTGGTCTAGGTATTTCAACGTATAGAATGAAATTGTTGTCAATCAAGAAGAAATCCCATTTGATTTAAAATCAGCATTTTATCTAAAAGACAATTTCACACTACGAGAGATTCTTTAGACTTGTTATCTATTTGCTTAAAATCGATGTCTTTCATAATCAATACAAGTTAACATAATCCTAGCACCAAAATACCAAAACATTGATACATCAGTATTTTGGTATATGTTCAAGGGGTTGACAAAACAGGTAATTCCTCGTATAATTTAGTGTAGTTCAATTTAAATGTCGTAGACTTCCGTTTACGGCATTTATTGTTGAAAGGTGGTTTATGGCAAGTCGAATTCCAGACGCATTTATTGCGGAAGTACGTCAAAAAGTGAATATTGTTGATGTGATTAGTCAATATACTGATCTTGTTAAGCGTGGTCGCCAATGGAATGGTTCTTGTCCGTTTCATGATGATCGCCATCCTTCGTTATTTGTCGAAGAGAATAAACAAGTATTTAATTGTTTTTCATGTGGACGTTCAGGTTCTGTTTTTTCATTTCTAATGGAGAAGGAGAGCTTGAGTTATCCTGAGGCTATTTTATCTCTGGCTGAAAATGCAGGGATAAAAGTAGATAGTAGTATTTCTTCAGGTGTAACACGCCAAGTTGATAGCAAAACGCAAGTCATCTATCAATTACACACGGCAGCACAACGACTTTATCAACACATTTTGCTTAATACAACGTCTGGTGAGCAGGCGTTGGCTTATTTGCACGATAAACGTCAACTAACAGATGAAATCATTAAACAGTTTGGCATTGGCTTTGTGCCAGAAGATAATGCATTATTAAGTTATGCTAGAGACCAAAACTTTTCTCAAGAAATGATGCAGTCATCGGAATTGTTTATTACTAATGATGAGGGCGATTTACGTGATCGTTTTTCTGGGCGAGTCGTGTGGCCAATTAAAACTGAACGTGGGCAAGTTGTTGGATTTTCTGGTCGGGCACTCAATAATAGTAGTATCAAGTATATGAACAGTCCTGAAAGTCCATTTTTCACCAAAGGCAAAATTTTATACAATTTTGATCTTGCTAAAAATCATATTCGTCAAGCTAACACAGCTATGATTTTTGAAGGATTCATGGATGTTATTTCTGCAGATATATCTGGAAAACCAATTGGTGTGGCAACCATGGGTACAGCATTAACACAGGACCATGTCAAACAGTTGTCACGTGTCACTAAACGTATTTTACTCGTATATGATGGTGATGAAGCAGGTCAAAATGCAACACGTCGATCAATTGATTTAATTAAAACACATGCAAAAGATGTTGATATTGGTGTTGTTCATTTACCAGACAATTTAGATCCTGATGAAGTACGAACACAGCGTGGCACACCAGCCTTAAAACAAGCGTTAGAACAAAATATTCAAACGCCAATAGAGTTTTTAGTTAATGCCGCACGACTTGGAAAAAATTTGAGTAATCAAGCACAGTATCTTGCTTTTTTACAAGAAGTGATGCAAACGCTTAAATCAGCAACACCTGTTGAGCAAGATATTCAAATAACACGTATTGCTAACGAGTTTGGTACTTCTAAAAAAGCATTGCAGGCACAATTACAACAAACGCTAGACAAGAAGCAAAACCAATTTAGTCAATCAGCACAATCATATAGTACTATGGTGGCACCGTCGTTGCCTAGTGGTGAACAAAGTAATGTTCCTGAGCAAATAAATATTAACCAAAATATTACGCAAGTCGAGCAAGCAGAGCGCGCCTTACTTATGGCGATGATCAAATCACCTCAAGTCATGCTACAAGTAAAAGAGACGACAGGATTTGCATTTTTACATTCAGATTATCAATTATTGATGATGTTAACAAATATTTACCAAGATCAACATCCAGGAGAATTTAATTTAGCACAATATATGGATTTTATTCAAAAACCAGAGTTAAATCAAAAAATAATGGCAATTGAACGTAGTTATGGCGATTTGGCAATTGAAAGAGATGCAATTAATGATTATTTACGTATTATTATGCACGATGGTCCTGTAAATACTCGGATTCGTGAATTACAGCAGTTAATAGATGCTGCCAAACAACAACATGATGATACAAAGCTACTACAATTAATGACGGAATTAATTAATATTAAAAAACAACAGTCACAGCTATAAATATTAGTAAGAACGAACAGTCATCATACGTTCTTAAAACGCGTTTACGCTAGGAGAAATAATCAATGGCAACTATTTTAGCTTCAAGTAAGATTTCAGATATTAAAGACTATCTTGATTCACAAAACATTTCATATAATAGCCGCGCCAAAAAGGCTGAATTATTAGCATTGGCACAAGGAAAAACACCTGAAGAAGCCGCTGCAGCTGGTAAAGCTTCAAAACCAAAAGTAGCAAAAAAATCAGGTATTATTAAGAATCCAGAATATGATAAAGCAGTGAAAGCTTTAATTGCCGAATACAAGGCAGCTAAGGCAATAACATATGCTGTCTTATCAAAACGCTTAGCGGAACCATTTAATTTAGATGGTGAAAATATTGAGCGTTTGATGGAAAAGGTTGAAGATGCTGGTGTTGCAATTGTTGATGAAAAGGGTGAACCAGCACCTGAAGTATTAAAAGCAAAACAAAATAAGCCATCAAAAGAAGAACTAGATCAAGCACAAGAAACACCGGCAGGCATTAAAATTAATGATCCTGTGCGTATGTATCTTAAGGAGATTGGTCGTGTTAATCTTCTTAAAGGGGATGAAGAAATTAATATTGCCAAGCGTATTGAAGATGGTGATGTTGAAGCCAAGCAAGAATTAGCAGAGGCTAACTTACGTCTGGTTGTTTCTATTGCCAAGCGCTACGTTGGACGTGGTATGCAGTTCTTGGATTTGATTCAAGAAGGTAATATGGGCTTGATGAAGGCCGTTGATAAATTTGATTACACTAAGGGCTTTAAGTTTTCAACTTATGCTACATGGTGGATTCGTCAAGCTATTACACGTGCTATTGCCGACCAAGCGCGTACTATTCGTATTCCTGTCCATATGGTCGAAACAATTAATAAATTGATTCGTATTCAACGTCAACTGCTACAAGACTTGGGACGTGAACCTTTGCCCGAAGAAATAGGGGCTGAAATGGATTTGACCCCAGACAAAGTACGTGAAATCTTGAAAATAGCACAAGAACCAGTTTCTCTTGAGACACCTATTGGTGAAGAAGATGATTCGCATTTAGGTGATTTCATTGAAGATAATGAAGCGGTTTCACCTGCCGATTCAGCAGCGTACGAAATGTTACGTGACCAACTCGAGTCAGTATTGGAGACGTTAACTGACCGTGAAGAAAACGTTTTGCGTTTACGATTCGGATTGGAAGATGGACGAACAAGAACTCTTGAAGAAGTTGGACGTGTATTTGGTGTAACACGAGAACGTATTCGCCAAATTGAAGCAAAAGCATTACGTAAGTTACGACATCCTAGTCGCTCTAAGCAACTAAAAGATTTCATGGATGATGGCAATAATTAATTTTATATTATTTTTTCAAACTACGAATTTCGTAGTTTTTTTTTAAAACATATGGTATGCTATTTCTTAGCGGTTCATCAACCATCCCGCTTAAAAAAACTAGGAGTCTTTTTTTATGCAAAAAGATACAGCTTATAAAAGTGTTAGTCAAGCACAGAATATTACGTTAGTTGCCGTTGTCGCAGCCATTTATGTTGCAATTACGTTTGGATTACAGACATTTGCTTTTGGTCCTGTACAATTACGTGCCTCTGAGGGGCTAAACCATTTAGCAGCATGGCATAAACGATATATCGTTGCGCTTGCTTTAGGTGTTTTCATTGCTAACTTGATCTCTCCCTTAGGGTGGATTGATTGGATTTTTGGCACGTTAGGAACAGTGATTATGACAAGTATAACTTATCTATTAACGCGCCGTGTTAAAAGTACAATTTTAAAAATTATTATTAGCACAGTTGTTGTTAGTACCCTTGGTATGGCTATTTTGGCCGCGGAATTTACATTTGCTTTTAATATTGGTGCTAGTGGTGCATTTCCTTCTGGATCAAAGGGTGGATTATTTGCGCAATGGTTGGCTTACTACATTAGTGTCGTGCCAGGTGAAGTAGTGTCCTTAATTGTGGGGGGCGTTGTGATTTATGCCCTCAGTAAAGTAGTTGACTTAAATAAATAATGATTGCACAAGATTATACAAATAAAAAAATATTGTTGACTGGAGCTGCTTCAGGAATTGGTTTTTCGCAACTGGAAAATTATCTTGAACTTGGTGCCACTGTTTATGCATTGGATAATCAAAAAATACCTTTACAACATGCTAAGCTACAAACTTTTCAAATAGACTTAAGTCAACATCAGTTACTAACAAACTTATTTGAGGATATAACAAAACAAGTGTCATTTGATATACTACTTAACACAGCTGGTATTTTGGATGGCTATCAAGCCTCTTTAGATACATCACTAGTTGATTGGCAAAAAATATTAAACACGAATTTAACGCCGATGTTTATTTTGAGTAACGCAGTTTTACCAGCCATGATAAAACGAGGCTATGGACATATTATTAACATGGCTTCAATCGCTGGTTTCTCAGCAGGTGGTGGTGGGGCAGCTTATACTTCAAGTAAACATGCCATTATTGGGTATACGAAACAACTGGCATATGATTATGCAGCTAACGGTTTGCATGTCAATGCCATTGCCCCAGGAGCAATTAACACACCAATGAATGCAGCAGATTTCTATGGTGATGCGACTATGGCCAAAAAAGTAGCGGAGCAGACACCTGCAAAAAGATGGGCGTCACCACAAGAAGTTGCCGATTTAACTTTGTATCTAACAAGTCCGCAAGCTGATTACATCAACGGTGTTGTGTTACCAATTGATGGAGGCTGGACTTTAGGGCATTAAATTGAATCATAATTTCTAATCAGGTAACTTATTTTTTAAAAACTATAATGCTTTAATTAAAACTTATAATTTATGAGACATTGCTGATGTTGTCAAAATTATGGGCTTTTGTTTAAGGTGTTATTTTTTTATTGTATTTAATGATATATTTTATTGTGTGCAGAAAGCCATGTAAATATAGAGTCGTGATATAATTAAGTTGTAAATTCGTTTCAAAGGGTTAACGAACTGACTATTATTATGCAAAATATTTTTGTTTATCAATATGGATTTTGAAAGGAGAAATAATGGTTGAAGATGTTTATCAATTTACTGTCGTGAAAGAAAATGGCGATACGTATTCACTTGATGAGTTACGAGGGCGCCCAATAATTATTGTTAATACAGCGACTAAATGTGGTTTTGCACCACAATTTTCGGAACTTGAAGCAATCTACCAAAAATACAAAGATGATGGCTTGATGATTCTTGGATTCCCTTCAAATCAGTTTAAACAGGAGCTGAGTTCTAGCCATGAAGCAGCTGAAGCATGTCGGCTTTCCTATGGTGTCACATTTCCAATGCATCAATTAGTAGCCGTCAATGGTAAAAACACGGATCCTTTGTTTAAATTCCTTAAGAAAAATAGCACGAGCCCATTAGGAAGTACCATTAAATGGAACTTCACCAAATTTTTGGTTGATCGTCAAGGTCAATTATTTAAGCGCTTTGCGCCAAAAACAAGTCCAAAGGACATGATTGATGATATTCAACGTGTCTTAGAGAAGCCGTATTAATAAATTCAATCTGAAGCGTTTAAGGTATAAGATATCTTAAACGCTTTTTGTGTTTACTGCCAAGTTTTAATACTATTAATCAATTGTTTCATATAAATTTCTTTGAGCTAATTACTGCCATTGAACAGAAATTTGTTATATAATGACCCATAAAGATAACAAAAAGGAGGCTAATATGTTAATAGATTCAGAAAAAGTAACAAGTATTAATGGTAAGGCAGCTAAGTTAGGAATTGGAACAAATAAGGTTGGTGGATATAATTTATTTCAAGGGCTCAATGACCAAGATGGTTACGATGTTGTAAGAGAAGCCTTAGATTCTGGCATTGAAATGATTGATACCGCATACATGTACGGATTAGGTCATTCTGAAGAAATTATCGGACGAGCAATTAAGGGATATGCAAGAGAAAACTTTAAAATTGCTACAAAAGCAGCACAGGATAAAAATAATGACTTGGCAATCAATAATAAACCAGCGTTTTTGAAACAATCAGTGGATGAGGCTTTAATTAGACTTCAGACTGACTACATTGATATTTTTTATATTCATTTCCCAGATGAAACAACCCCAAAATATGAAGCTGTAGATGCTTTGAATACACTTAAAAAAGCAGGGAAAATCCGTGCAATTGGTGTATCTAATTTTAGTTTGGCGCAAATAAAAGAGGCTAACAAAAATGGTCAAGTTGATTATGTAGAGGCGCACTATAATTTACTTCAACGTGATTTGGAACAAGATATTTGGCCATATTTAAATGAAAATAATATTAAATTTGTGCCTTATTTCCCATTAGCATCTGGATTATTAACTGGGAAATATACAATTGATGATGCCAGCAAATTTAAACAATTCACAAACGACCAGTTTAAAGTTATTCTTCAAAAAATAGAACAGATAAATAAAATTGCAGAAAAGCATCATGCAACTACGGCACAAATTGTTTTAGCTTGGTATATTAAAAACCCTAATATTGATACAGTGATTCCAGGTGCTAGAATACCTAGCCAAGTAGCCAGTAACGTGGAAACCTTAAAAATTGTTTTGTCTGATGAAGACTATGACCGCATTGATAACTTATTTAAAAAAATATAGTGCTTGACATATCAGAATACTAGCGTTATGATTTACTTATAAAAAGTAAGTGAGGGAAAATTTATGACTACTGTAACAGTTTTTGGAAAAGGTAATATGGGGCAAGCAATTGGACAAAACTTCATTGATGCTGGTAATGATGTTAATTACATTGAAGCAAATGATAAAATAGAAAACATTGGAAATATTGTTGTTTTAGCTGTACCATATGACGTTGCAACTGCAATTGCAAAGGACAACGTAGCAGTTTTTGAAAACAAAATTGTGATTGATATTAGTAATCCTTTGAACTTTGAAACATGGGATAGTTTGGTCGTGCCAGCAGATAGTTCAGCTGCTGCTCAAATTGCTGAAATTTTGCCAAAGTCAACTGTTGTTAAGGGATTTAATACAACATTTGCTGGCACTTTAGTAAGCAAAAAAATTGGTGATTCACATCAGACAACAGTTCAATTGGCTTCTGATAATGATGAAGCCAAACAAGAAATTATTGCTGCTTTAGAAAACAGCGGTTTAAATGTCGTTGATGCTGGTTCATTAAAGCGTGCACGTGAACTTGAAGCTGTTGGCTTCTTACAGATGACATTGGCTGTTAAGGAAACAATTGGTTGGACTGGTGGATTTGGTTTATTCAAATAAAAGTAGAATCATGTAGGGTATGAATACGCTCTGCGTGTGATGATTTAATGCACATCAAAACCAATGACAGATATTTTATCTGTCATTGGTTTTTTTATGGCTTTGCATGCGTTAAAAACCTATAAGATTGAGACATATGTTAAACTGAAACTAACAAGAGGCAGTGATACTGTTATAAGTATTGTGGTAGATTTACTATAAATTTTTGAAGAGAGAATAGTGCTTAAAGATATCATTAAAAAATCATGGCCAATATTTATTTTAATAATGAGTTCAATATTATTATTGATACCATTTTATTTCAATCGTGCAATGATTATTGGTTCAGATACTATTTTTCATTTTAATCGGTTCTACGATACAGCTATGCAAATAAAACACGGAAATTTTCAGTATTTTATTTCTATGTATGGGTTTCAAGAATCTGGTCGTATTGTAAATGCCCTATATGGCCCTGTGATGTCTTATGTTCAAGGTGCTTTAGTTTTAATCAGTCCCTCATGGTTTGGTTACCAAATTATATCTAACAGTTGCTTATATTTTTTAGCTAGTTTATCGCTTTATTTGCTTCTCAGAAAGGCTCATATTGCAATAATATATCGGTTACCCTTGAGTCTGTTTTATCTCACAACATATGCGATACAATATTGGACATTAAGGCAAGGATTTTCTAGCTGGGGTGCAGCATTATTTCCTATTTGTTTGATACCTTTGATTGATTTAGTTGAAAAAAAGTCATTAGATCCTATCAAAACAGCACTTGCTATTGCTCTAATGTGCCAGGTTCATATGCTGTCGGCTTTGTTATTGATTTTAGTTTATGCTTGTTTTTATATTTTATCCGTCTTTAATACGACTAAAGTACTGCGAATTCAATTACTGAAACAAGCAGCGTTGTCAGTTGTTGTTTTTATACCACTAGTTTTAAATGTGTTCTATAGTTTTGTCATTATTTATCTGAAAAATAATATTGCGCAACCATTTGTCAATCCAGTAATGGCAAACACGACTATTTTTAAGGGCAGTAGTTACTGGTTATTTTCACCTATCTTACTCCTTATGGTCATAGCATTTGTTGTACTTAAAACTTTTTATTATTGGCACCACAAGGGATTTGATTTATTAAGCGTAACTGCTACAAGTTGTGGCTTACTATTTCTGTTATGTACCGACATATTTCCATGGAAAATACTAAATAGTACACACATCAAACTAGTTGAAGTAATTCAATTTCCATTTCGTTTTTTTGTTCCTTTCATTGTGTTGTTACTATTAACTTTAGGCATAATACTGCAACATTCTCAATCAAAATCCCTTCGATTTGGTTTATTGAGTTATGGCATACTTTTATTGTCATTGTTTCAAGTGATTTTATCAAATAATGCTGCTTTAAATCAGTGGCACAATAAACGTGACTATTTGAATTCAAACGTCCATACTTATTTTGTATCAGACGATGCGCAGAAAGTTAAAAAATCATTTTTTATCAAAGACAAATCAACAGCACTCAAAAATATTGTAAAGGCCACACCTGATTATTTACCTGTGAAAAGCGGCAAAGTTACTGGAAAATACGACATGTACCACCATCAAGTATTGAAAAAGCAAACACATTTTAAAAAATCTATTTTTAAAAACAAATTACTTGTGGAATGGCAGGGTGATCGTGAACGTTATATACAAATTCCGGTTGTAAAATATACTAATACTATCTTATTTTTAAACCAAAAAAGCGTACGCCATAATCAAATTATTTTGAGTAAAATTGGCGCTGTCAGTATTAAACAAGTCAAGGGTAACAATCGATTATTAGTGTATTATCGTAGTGATAACTTATTGATACTAATTTTGTTGATTACTTTTATCAGTTGGTTGACTGCATTAGGTTACATGTTTAAATATCACTAAAAATTAACTTTTTAATATTAATTGACATTTAAAACTTATCAGTATATAATTTATTTACCATATAACGTTGAAAAGATGAGTACTTATTAGAATAATTGGGTAGAGAGCTGATAGTTGGTGAAAATCAGTATTATGATAATTTGGAAGATGGTCTTGAAGTTAAAATGATATGAGTATGTTAGTATAAGTATCATTCGGGTGCACCCGTTATAGTGTTAAAGTATCGAGTGTTTATTATCTCTGTACTTAATAAGCGTATTATAGTGATATAATACGAAATTCGGGTGGTACCACGATATAATTCGTCCCGCAACTTTGTTTATCAAAGTTGCGTTTTTTGTTGTTTTTAAAATACTAAAAAGTAGGTACACAATGGTAAAAAAAGTTGCTATCGTAACAGGAAGTGGTCGTGGTATTGGTCGTGCAATTGCTGAAAGGTTGGCCCAAGAAGATTATTACGTTGCTGTGGCTGATATTGATCAGGACACGGCAAAACATGTATCTGATAACATTAATGCAACTAAAAGTGGCTATGCAACCTACTATGTTTTAGATATTGCATCGCGCACAGCGGTTTTTGAATTAGTTGAAAAGGTTGTTGCACATTTTGGACGTTTAGATGTTTTTGTTAATAATGCTGGCATAGCTTTTATTGATAGTATTATTGATAGCGACCCAACTCAAGTCGAGAGATTATTTGATGTCAATATTAAAGGAACGTTTTGGGGAATACAAGCTGCTGCCACACAATTTAAAAAGCAAGGAGACGGTGGTCGAATAATTAATGCTGCCTCTCTAGCGGCAGTGGAGGGTTCTGCATTACAAGGTGCATACTCGGCATCAAAATTTGCGATTAGAGGATTAGGTCAATCAGCTGCAAAGGAGTTAGCTGGTGATGGCATCACTGTCAATGCCTATGATCCAGGTATTGTGTTAACACCAATGCGTGACTATATTGATCAAAAAACGGCAAGCATTAAAGGCATTACGCCAGAACTTCAAAGGCAAAATGTTGTGAATGAAATAGCTTTAGGTCGTGCTGCTGTGCCAGAAGACATTGCCGATTTAGTACAGTTCTTAGTATCTCCAGGTGCTAAGTATATTACTGGCCAATCCATTTTGATCGACGGCGGTATGCGCTTTCACTAAGCAAAATTGCAATGTTTTATTTTATAAAAAGGAAAAGTAAAGACGATGTCAAAAAGAAAAATAATTATTTCAGCCGCGGTGTTAGTAGTAGCTGTGGGTGGCGTGTCAGCCATATTACTAAATAGCAAGGCTGCGCAGACAGAAAATAAGAATCAAATAACAATTGGTGCAATCGGTTCTGACTCACAGGTCTGGTCACACATTGCTAAGCTACCAGAGACAAAAAAAGCAAACATTCGTATTAAAGTCAAAGATTTTAGTGATGGTGTTTCTCTAAATACAGCTACAGCTCAAGGTAAAATAGATGTGAATGCATTCCAATCTTACGCTTACTACGTCGCATACAACAAAAGTAATGCTTCTGAAAAATTGGCTGTTCTAGGCACAACATATCTTGAACCAATGGGTGTTTATTCTGACAAGTATAAGACTATCAAAGATATACCGGATGGTGCAACAATTGCCATTGCTAACAACGCTGCAAATACTGCCAGAGGATTACGCTTACTCGCAACGTCTGGATTGATTACTTTAAAACCTAATTTTGGTAGTTTATCTGGTGTCAACGATATTTTGAGCAATCCTCGACATTTGAAGTTCAAGGAAATAGATGATACTACCGGACCACGTGTTATTAAAGATAGCCAAGTAGATGCAGCATTAATCGGTAATACTGTTGCACTTGAAGGCAAATTAAATGTTTTAAAAGATGCAATTATATATGAAAAAATTAACCGATCAACTAAAGATAACATTAATATACTAGCAACATCGAATAAAGAAAAAAACAATCAAAATTTCAAAAAATTGGTTAAGCTATATCATAGCGCCGCGGCTCAAAAGTACATCAAAAAAACTTTTGATGGTACAAAAGTTGAAGTTAAAGAACCAATCAGCTACCTGACTAAATAATACTTTTGTAGTTGTATAGACATAATTGTTATTAAATAAATTTAGTGATTTTTAACACAAACCATGTACCTAGTTGTATACTGTAGTTAAGGTTTTTAACCTGAAAATTAGACAACAAAGGAGAAACATAATGAAAGCAGCTGTATGGCATGGTGTTAAGGATGTTCGCGTTGAGGATGTTGAATTAAAGCCAACAAAATCAAATGAAGTTGTGGTGAGTGTTGCATATGCTGGTATTTGTGGCAGTGATTTACACGAATACCTTGAAGGCCCTGTTTTTATTCCTGTTAATGAGGCAGATGAACTTACTGGTGGTCAAGCACCATTGACCATGGGTCACGAATTTTCAGGTGTGATTGAGAAAATTGGTGCAGATGTGACTAAGTTTAAAGTCGGTGATCATGTCTCAATTAATCCAACAGTAACCAAGGGTAACTGGGCTGATGATCTTGATGTATATGATGGTTATAGTTTTATTGGTTTGAGTACTGACGGCGGTTTCACATCAAAAGTTAACGTACCAGAAGAAAACTTGTATCTTATACCAGAAGACTTCTCATTAAGATTGGCTGCCACTATCGAGCCTACAGCTGTTGCAGTTCAGGCTGTTAAAGAAGGTGGTTTACGATTTGGAGAAAAAGTTGTTATTTTTGGTGCCGGACCAATTGGTGTCTTAGTTGCTGCGGCAGCGAAGGCAGCTGGTGCAACTAAAATTGTTGCAGTGGACCTTTCAGAAGTACGTTTGAATAAGGCACTTGAAATGGGCGCAACTGATGTCGTAAATCCTAGCGAAGTTGCTAATACTATTGATGCAATTAATGAAATTATACCTGGTGGTGCAGATGTTTCGTTTGAAGTTGCTGGCGTTCAACCAACCTTTGAACAAGCGATTGATGCAACGCGCCCTCGTGGCACTGTTGTTATTGTGTCAATCTTTGCACGACCAATTAGTTTTAACCCAATGCAACTCATGAATGCTGGTGTTAAATTGACAACAACTATTGCTTACTCTAAAGAAACGTTCCAACAAACCGTTGATTTAGTAAGTAGTGGTCAAATCAATGTTGAGCCAGTAATTACAGATATGATCGACCTTGATAATATTGTCGCTGATGGTTTTGAAGCGTTAACGCAGGACAAGTCACAGGCAAAAATTTTAATTGATCTCAGTAAGTAATGCACATTAATTTATAGAAAAATAGCTAACTTCTAAATGAAAAATGGCTATTTTTTTATTTATCGTCAATAATCGTATTGTATGCTGATCATAAAATATTTAACTGTGTTTCAATAATATGGATGGTAAACATGACGATATCAAAAATACAATTACAGGAATTCATGAGTGGGGTAAAGGCATCATTGCCAACAATGCTCGGGTATATTAGTATTGGTGCAGCATTTGGAACGATTGCTGGATCAGCAGGTTTTTCAGTGTGGTATGTTTTTTTGTTATCGTCAGTATTTTATGCCGGATCAGCGCAATTTATTGTTGTTAACATGTTGGCAGCAAACGCCTCTATTAGTAGTATTGTGCTTATGGTATTATTGGTTAATTTTCGTATGTTTTTACAATCATTGACTGTCACACAAGTGTTTCCAAATCAATCCAGATTTTCAAGTCTATTAATGGGTGGTCTAGTAACGGACGAATCATTTGGTATATTGTCAATAAGCAAAATGGCAGATAAAAAGACTTCAGTACCTTGGATGCATGGTCTTAATATTGCTTCTTGGTTCATTTGGTGGCTATCATGTACTAGCTTTGCAATTATTGGAAAGCAAATTACTAATCCTGCAGATTATGGCCTCGATTTTGCGTTAACAGGTATGTTCGCTGGCCTTTGGCTATTGACTAGCGTATCAATGTTAGAACATCCAAACGAAAAAAAGACAGAGATTGTAGGCATTGTTATTGTGACAACCGTGTTATTATATCTATTTATGTATTTTTTTAGCTCAGTTGTTGCTGTATTGTTGGCGTCAGTATTAGGAAGCCTAATTAGTATTTACATTGTGGAAAGGCGGAAAAAATAATATGAGTGATTCTAAGTTTTATACTGTACTCTTTTTTTCTGTTATGGTGACATTTATTCCTCGCGTCATTCCTTTTTTTCTGGCTAAATATATTAAATTTCCATCGTGGCTAACTATCTTTTTGAGATATTTACCATTAACAATGATGACAGCCTTATTTTTTCAAAATATTTTTGAAGTCAATACACAAAACCATTTACTTGGTATCAATATGAAGGCAGTCATTGCAATTTTACCCGGATTATTAATAGGATATTTTAAACGATCATTAATGCTAGTGGTAATATTAAGCGTACTATCGATGGCTATTATTCGCTATTTTACCTAATCAGTCCTATCATTAAATAAAATTAGACGTTAACTTCTATAAAGGAGTTAACGTCTAATTTTTATGCTATACTCACTTCGTCGAATATGTAATATTTAAACTAAGAATTACGCCATTATTGTACTTCATTTTGATCAATAGAAAAACGATTGTTTACTAGTTAGTAGGTGTGCTTTGCTAAAAAGTTTTGAATAGTTGAAAGAGCTAATTCGTAATGTCCCGCCTGACAGTGTTGTTCGCCGCCAGTTTCTTTTGTGAATACTTTTGTTTCTAAACTAGTAGCATTTGACAGTTCTTGTTGTTCCAATTTGAGATCGCTAAAGGGAACGTATTGGTCTTCCTCTCCTGCCAGTAATAATACATTTTGGGTAACTAGCTGACCAATCCCCTTAATGGTGTGCTCTGAAATATTTTTTAACAGGGTAAAGGGATTATTTGTGTTAGTATTTTCATAACCTTTGTTAAAAATAAATTCAGAATTTGAATTAGCCTTAATGAGTGGGTTGATCATAGTATTTAGTTCTAGAGCCTTATTTTGATTTAGTAAGTTACGAATTTGTATTTTGTTTTTTTCCGTAAAATCCTTAAGAAAAACATTTAAGCCATCATAAAAGAAGTCAAAACAGATGACATTTTTAATTCGTTTATCAAATGCTGCAGCTCTTATTACAAAATAGCCACCCCATGATACACCCATAGCATCTACTTCAGTTAACCCAAAATAATCAATTACAGCGTGGACTGGTTTTTCAAATTTTGAAGTGAATCTAATGTGATTATCAATAAGTGCTCTTCCTTGTCCTGGACCATCGAATAGAATGACATTATAATTTGTTCCTTTAAAGAAAGTTATAGCAGATAATATCTCTTCCATAAAACTGTCAAATCCATTGATAATAATTAGGGTTTTTGTGGCACTAGGATTGATATTAACTTTAATAGCAGGTAAATAACTATCTTGATAAGGAACTTCATAGTATTTATAGTCGATTTCTGGATGGGATAGATAGAAATTTTCGATATAATGATGAACGATAGGTTGTTTGTCATCTTCAGACGTGAGATAAAATTGTGCTAAACCAAAGTAAGCACAAGCAATGGCATAATCATGAGTATCTTCTCTTTTATTAGCCAGATCTAACCAAACATTATACCAGGAATTTAAATCGTTGATTTTTGGAATTGCATGAACTAAGTCATTTTTTACGGTTTGAGATTCCTTAATATTTTCCAGTTGTCGATTAATTTGCAAATTCATTTGTGGATTATTATCGATGTAATTATAAAACATATTTGAACCTTCTTTCTTTACATGATAATGTTAGTATAATAATTATCAAAAAGATTAACAATTTATAAAGTAATGGTATATTGTCCAAAAATGGACAAAAATGATGAATAATGTCCATTTTTGGACAGCAGAGGAAGTAATTATATGGCAGATATCAGACAATTTAAAACGAATCAAAACATTCAGGAGGCTTTAATAAAACTAATGGATACAATTGATTTTGATCAAATAACTGTTGATAATATTTGCAAAAGTGCGCTGACTAGCCGTTCAACTTTTTATTTACATTACCAAGATAAATATGATTTAATCAATCAAATTATTGATAAAGAGGTAGAACATTTTGAAAGTGTTATCAAATTAAGGATTAATGGTCTCATTTCAAGGGAAACTGAAGAGACAATAACTGATTTTTATAATGACATGCAAGACAGGCGATTAACAATTCAAGTACTTTTTAAAACGCACAATCAACAGTTTCATCTTAAAGAGATATTTAAAAATACACTATACAATTATTGGTTAAATTATTTGGGGCAACAAACTCATGTGGTTCCTAATCAGTTATTAGCATCATTTAGCACAAGTATCGTTTTTGATACATTAATATGGACGTTTGAGCATGGAAAAGATAATGACGTTTTTAACTTTGTAGAGAATATAAGAAAAAATCTAATATAAAGCTTGTACTAATTATTATCTAACATGATCACGATATAAGTTCTAGTTAAAATAAACGTGTTTGATAAAGTTAATGTTTTAGTCTATAATAAGATAAGTTATTTTTCGATGAAGGAAAGAGTATATTTTATGTTTTGCCACAGAAAGCGTCTGCTGATGAAAGGACGTCAAACATAAAATTGAAAGTAGTTCTGGAGAAAGTTAGTACGATTCATTTTTGAGTATTAACCGGTTACGACCGTTATATCGTATGGTTATCGGATTTTTCCTGCAACCAAGAGAAAACCAACATTGTATTTGTTGTTGGTTAATAAACGGTGGTACCGCGAAATTCGCCCGTTAATTGTCAGTTGACAATTAACGGGCTTTTTAATTCTTAAAAAAGGGGCAAAAGTATGACTTATTCAGTAGGTGGCTTGTATCGAGTCAATCAACATTTTAAAACAACATGTTTCTTAATAGACTCCTAAGGATAGATTATGACAAAAAAACTAAATATTAAACAAACGCTACTACTTTCCTCATTAATTTTCGGTATGTTTTTCGGTGCTGGTAATTTAATTTTTCCTATTCATTTAGGACAACTTGCTGGAGAAAATTGGGGTCCTGCAACCATTGCTTTCTTATTAAGTGCAACAATTCTCCCACTAATGGCGCTCATTTCATTATCCCAGACGCGTTCTTCTGGGATTTATGACTTGGCAAAACCATTGGGTAGAGGTTTTGCAATCTTTTTTTTAATTTCAGTTCATGTATCACTTGGTCCTATGATTGCTACACCTCGTACTGCAACTGTTGCGTATTCATTGAGTTTTTCTAATTGGTTACCCAGCAACTTGCAAACAGTTGGACAATTTATTTTTTCTGCAATATTTTTTGCTATTGTGTACTTTTTAGGTTCTAGTGATAAGCATTTAACAAAATATATTGGTAAGTATCTTAATCCGATATTTATTATCTTACTCATCATTATTTTCTTGTTGGCAATTTTTAATCCATTGGGCGATTTACATGGTACAGCCCAAGTTGCTTATCAAACAGATGCTTTTTCTGCCGCATTTCTTGAAGGGTATAATACCCTTGATGCGATTGCTGCCTTGGCATTTGGAATTACTATTGTTCGAGCAATTGAAGCAATGGGTTTCACAGAAAGCACTGACGTGGCAAAAATTACCGCTAAGACAGGTATTTTTGCTATCATTGGTATTGCCATTGTTTATATTGGTTTGATATTACTTGGCGCTAGCTCGTTATCACATTTTAACTTGTCAGATAATGGTACAACGGCACTCATGCAAATTACCAATCATTATCTTGGCTCATTAGGTGGCGCATTTTTGGCTGTAATGGGTATTTTGGCCGTTTTAACTACTGCTATGGGATTAACAGCGAGTTTCGCTCAAGATTTTAATCGTATTTTTCCAAAGATAAGTTACAAAAAATGGTTGTTATTAACCATAGTTCTTTCATTTATTTCAGCAAACTTTGGTTTAGACAATATTATTTCTTGGGGATTACCTGTGCTACTATTTTTGTACCCAATCTCGATTACATTGGTTTTGTTAGGATTATTATCACCACTGTTTAATAACTCAAAAATAGTATATTTTCCCACTATGATATTAGTATTTATACCAGCTGTTCTTGACGGCATTGCTAATGCACCTTTTGCAAATACGTTTAAGTATTTAATTGGATATCATGATGTCAAAGGCATACTTCATAACGGTATTTATCAAAACTTGCTGCCATTTGCTGATCATGGTTTTGGTTGGATAATTCCAGGTATTGTCGGATTTATAGTTGGTATATTTTTATATAAAATAAGGCGAAAAGTCAATGTGTTTGAGTTTGTAAAATAATCAGCGTTATAATATAAATAAGCTTATTTTACTAGCAAATTTTAAAAGTTATTGGAGGTAACTCAAATGGCAGTTAAAATATTAGATAGTGGTATTCAAATACCAAATATTGGTTTTGGAACTTATCAGTTAAACGGTTTTTCTGGTGCGCAAACGATAACATCAGCAATAAACACTGGTTATCGTTTGTTAGATACCGCATATAATTATCAAAATGAAGGTACTGTTGGAAAGGGCATTCAAGATTCTAATGTTAATCGCAATGAACTTTTTGTCCAATCTAAGCTTCCGGGAAAATATTATCATGATCAAAAAGCCGCGATTGCAATTGTTCAAGAATCTCTGTATCGGTCAAGGCTAGAATTTTTTGACTTATATTTACTGCATTGGCCAAATCCGATTGATAATCATTACGTTGAAGCATGGGAAACACTCATTCAACTTCAAAATTACGGATTAGTTAAATCTATTGGTGTATGTAATTTTTTGCCTGAACATATTGATCGACTAGAAGAAGAAACAGGTGTTTTGCCCGTTGTGAATCAAATAGAGTTACATCCATATTTCAATCAAAGAAAGATGAGACAGTATGATGCTGAAAAGCACATTGTTACACAAGCATGGAGTCCTTTGGGACGAGCCAGTGACTTATTGTCTGATGAGCTTTTAGTTGATTTGGCTGACAAATATAATAAAAATGTTGGACAATTAATTTTACGGTGGGAGACGCAATTGGGTGTTATTCCGCTTCCAAAAGCAAGTAGCTATACACGTCAAAAGGGCAACTTGAGCATTTTTGACTTTGAAATTGATGATGGTGATATGGTTGCAATCAATAACTTAACTCGAGTGGATGGTAGATCTAATAATCAAAATCCAGCTGAATATCAAGAATTTTAGGTTTAAACATATTAAAATTTATAAATGGGCGTCATGAGATTGCTAAACAAAGCATTGTCGTGATTGTCCATTTTTTAGTAGTTATTTATTTAGTACATTGTAAACGGTTTGTCCAACACGATTCAACATGTTAAAACCATCATTTTGGGTTCTGTCTTCATTAGATATTTGTACAACTAAATAATCAGATTTAAAATTTTTAACACGACTAGCAGAATTAATTACAGCGTTTGTATTGTTTTTACCCAAAGGTAACCAGCCATCTTTTACATATAGTGCTGTATTACTTGAGACATTTTTAGGTAATCCCCATCGTTGATTTTTATCAACAGAATTCATTAAATACTGAATATACTGTCGATTGTTAGTTGAAATGTAGGAGCTATTTCCAAAAATAACTTTCATCAATTTCATGTAATCTGATGAATTTGTACTTGTTAAACCCCAACGATTGACTCCTGAAGCAAATGATTGTGACATCCCCAATCCATTGAACAAGCTTCGCATACCAGCATCTCTGCCAATTTGGCCCGATAGTGCAGTTGCTGCATCATTATTAGACTGAGTAATCATTTTAACTGCCAATTTCTTTTGAGACACTGTTAAATTTGGATGCTCATGCATCAATTGTGTTAAAATTGCTATTTTAATCATGCTGGCGGTGTAATTTAAATCTAAATTGCCTTTAGTATAACGTGTCGTCGTATTTGTTTTGAAATTATAAACTGAGATATCCACATTTGGAGTTGTCCAATTAATTTGCCTGCCAATATCACTTGCCGAAACTGTGGCTTGGACTAGTGCACCAACGTTTAGGTCTTGTTCCAAAACATGGTCATTATGTTGTCCATTTGAATAGCGTATATAGTATTCATAGTTTGAATATGATTTACGGATAATTGAACGCCTCGAAACAACTGTGCCGACCCAATTACGATGATTCGTCATACGATAGCCATTAGACTCAGCCCAGGCATTATTATTAATACGAACAGATTGTCCAATTTGGTACTTAGCTTGATTAATGTTAATTAAGCTAACATCCTGATCTAAAACATGATCATTATGTTGTCCATTAGCATATTGAACGCGATACTCATATGTTGAGGATGAGGTCTTATTAATTTTAGTAGATTTTGTAATAATACCATACCAGTTACGATGTGGCACTAAATAATAACCATTTCGCTCTTTCCATGCATTGGCTTTAATACGAACCACATCACCATTATTCACAACATCAGCATAGGCATTTTGAGTCAGAAACGCAAAGATAGATAAAATCAGAACACTTAATGATATAACTTTTAATTTTATAGTCATTTCTATTCACTCTCACATTATTATATTAATTTAGTATATCATAACCCAAATGTGGTAGGTTACTTTAATTAAATTCATAATATGGGCTGAACATCATACTTTATCGCTGCCAATTCATTATGATAAGATTAAAAATTTATAATAGTTACAATATTTTTTTGATTTTAACTTGTTTTGAAAAAATGCGTATGCTACGATACTAGTGTTTCCTTTTGGCACGTCAACACATCTATAGTTTTTATTGCGTATGTTTGGTGCTAAATTTAAGATAACATGTTCACATTTGAACTATACAGAATCAGATGATATAACGACATTTTAAGGGGGATTTTATATTGACGTTTTATTCAGAAAGATATTTAATCAATAATTCTAACAGTCACGATACTGTTAACTTAATTTTGATTTTTATTGCCTTTATCGTTTTTGCAGCCGGGTTAATTTTATACTTAAGAAACAGACTTGATACACGATATAGGGAACTTGCTATTATTGGTTCTCTTTTCCTGCTATTTTTTGTGGGTGCACGTTATACAGATTATGAACAAATTAGAAGTATCAATAATCAGCAAACACAAATGACGGCTTTTGTCAAAAATTTTTCTAAAAGCCATCCTGATGAAAAAAATGTATATTTTAATTCGACAACAATATCTAATGGCATGATTGTTAGGCTGGGTCAAAAGTATTATACAGTGCTACTAAGCAATGATCAGAAATCATATCAAATTAACCGAACTTATTTAATTAACAGTGATGATGTGAGGACAATAAAATGAATATCTATATGCCAATATTAGTTAAACTCGCTATCGGCCTACTTGGATTAATTATTCAAATTAATCTTATGGGGAAAGGCAACTTAGCACCCACGAGTGCTTTGGATCAAGTACAAAACTATGTTTTAGGTGGCATCATTGGTGGTGTTATCTACTCAGAAACAATCACAGTATTTCAATTTATCATTGTATTGATAATTTGGACAATGCTTGTTATGACCCTGAAATTTCTCAAGGAACATAATAGATATATCAAGTTGTTAATAGATGGACGCCCAAGATTAGTCATTGAAAATGGCGTTATATACACAGAAAATGTTATACAGGCAGGTTTATCTGCTAACCAATTAATGTTTAAATTACGCGAACAAGGTGTGTACAGTGTATCTACAATTAAACGCGCAATTTTAGAACAAAACGGTCAACTAACTATTTTTAATGTTGGCGAAGAAACGATGAATTATCCAATCATATCAGATGGCCAAATTAATTATGATGCATTAAAAACGATTAACCGCGATGAAGAATGGTTAACTACGGAAGTTGAAAAGCAGAATTTTGAAAGTATAAAAGATATATTTGTTGGTGAATATGTATCTGGTAAGTTATATTTTACGAGTTATTATAATGATCACAAAAAGAAATAGATAATCTTTATGTTTAATAATAATAAAGATTACAATCGCGCGACATACTCACTTGATTTTTGGGGGAACATTGAATGAATGATTTTAAGCAAGGTGATTTGCCAGACGGAAACCGTAAATCTTATTTGTTAAAAAAGCGAAAAAAACGGAAGCTAACGTATAGTGCTTTGTTAGTCTTTTTACTAGTTTCGATATTACTGATTATTGGTGGGCTGCATTATTATAATAGTGTAAAAAGCTCTCTTAACCAATCTTATTCAACAACAGGTTTAAAATCAGAAAAAACAGCGAAACAATTGATAACAAATCAAAAACCAATTTCATTCCTCATTTTAGGCACAGATGTGGGAACTGATGGTGGGTTTGGTTCTGACCGAAATCGTGCTGATTTAACGGATTCAATGATGGTTGTTACAATAAACCCTAAAAAAAATACGACGACACTCATATCAATTCCAAGAGATATTATGACTTCGATATCTGGATTTGAAGGTAGTTTTCCTCAAAAGCTTAATGCAGCATATGCATTTAAAGAAACCTCGGACAAAAGTGCAACGTTGGGCGATGGCGTAGCGACAACCATGTCGACAATCGAAAAAATGTTTAATATTCCAATTAATTATTTCGCTATGGTTAATATGAGTGGTCTTGGTGATATTGTGGATCAAATCGGAGGTGTTTCAGTACAATCACCATTAACTTTTGCCTTTAGCCAAGAAACAGCACACGCAACTGGCAATGAGTTATATCAATTTACAGAGAACTCAACATCGTTTGAATATGCTAAAAATGGTGAAGACTTTACTAAATTTAAAAAAATGAATGGCGATGCAGCACTTGCCTTTGCAAGAATGCGCTATCAAGATCCCCAGGGTGATTATGGTCGAACACAAAGACAACGACTATTATTACAAGGTATTGTGACCAAAATGAAACAAAAGCCCAGTCAAGTGGTTAATCTTAAATTTATACAATCTGTGACCAAAAATATTGCATCAAATTTGAGAGCTGATGATATGATGGATTTAGGAACCCATTACTTATCAGCAACGAAAAATGTTAAATCATATTCTGTTCAAGGCGAGGGTCAATCATATAATGAGGTATCATATCAACGAGTAACAACAATGCAACGACAGGCGATTACTGATATGATCAGAAAAAGTTTGGACTTGAAGGCTTCTGAAACTGGGTCAGAATTTGGAAGTGATACAACAGAAAATGCTATTGCTCAGGTTGGGCTTGCCGATAATATGTATCCTGAGTTCAATACAGAGAAAGACTTGAATTTACAAAAATCCGGAGGATATTAGCAAATAGCTCATTCTTCTCAGATTCATAAAAATTGAATACAACAAATATTATGAAATAAACCAAAAAAAGATAATCAAACGGAAAATTTGATTATCTTTTTTTGGTTTATAAGCTGATTATCGCTCGGCTTGTTCAATGGCGGACCGAATATCACCACTATCAGGTTTGTGATCTAAGAAGTCCGAATTATTTACGGGTAAACCAATAATCAGTTGATCAAAAAGCGCAATTGAACCACCCACGTTGATAGTCTCAAAATCAAGAACGTGCCCTCCAACATTAAAGTCGTCACTGAGAAAGTGTAAATGCCAGCCGTTAGCCATAATGCCAGTATACAAGTCGGGAGCGAAATCACCAATTAAAGTTCCTACAATATTCTTATATTCGAAAGTGGGTTGTGTCGCACTAACTGAAACAAAGTTTGGGTAAGGTTTAGTCTGTTTTGGTGCTACTCTTACTTTTAGATTATTAAATGTACCGTGTAGTTTAATACTTGCTGGTAGGTTTTTAAATTTGTCTGTTTCTGAACTAATTTGATTAAAATTTAAAGTGTCATAATTTACATTTATTTGATCTTTGGATTCCAAGTGAATAGATATAAATGGTGTTTCTAAATTCAAATTGTCAACCTTTTTAGTTCGCCCATCAGATGTAGTTTGATAAATATCACCATTCAATACGGTTACTTCACCGTCTAATTGATCCATAGTGCCAATACCAGTGTTACCATGTGCCAATATAGATTGAAAAGTAGTCGTACCGTCATAAAGGCCTGCCATAATGAGCTCAAGTGTGCCATGTTGGTATAGTACAGTCATAAAAATACACTCCTTACGTGTGAAAGAAATAAACGCACAAAATACTTACTTTAAGTAAACACTATTTAAATTAAAAATATATTAAATAGTTGCGGTGTATGCCTTAATTGATGCGTGCTTTTTCAAAAGTATAAAGTGAATCTGGAAATAATCAATTGTGCTGAGTAATATTCATAATAGATCTAGCAATCATAACGCAATTTATTGTAAATATTAATAATTACCGGTATAATCACTGAAGCAGATAATTCTATGATTAAAGAGGAAAACTGAAATGGTTGAAGTATATGTTGCAAGTGCGTTTAGTAAAGATAATGCAGGTGGAAATAAAGCAGGAATAGTTTTTGATAGGCCTGATTTGAGTGCAATCCAAAAAATGGCAATTGCTAAAGAATTGGGATATGCCGAAACAGCTTTTGTGACAGAATCAAGTATAGCTGACTTTCGTATCGAATATTTTACGCCTGCCGAAGAGGTTCCTCTTTGTGGACACGCTACAATAGGCACATTTGCAGTTTTAAATTTATTGCAAAAGTTATCTAAAAGTAAGTATACGATAGAGACGAAATCAGGTGTGTTGGCTATAACTGTTGATGCAGATGGTATGGTGTTCATGGAACAAAAAATACCAACTTTTTTCAATCGACTATCAACAAATGTATTTGATGACTGCCTAGACAGTAGTGCGATTGATGATAAATTACCAATACAAATTGTTTCTACAGGTCTAAGAGATATTATGTTACCAATCAAATCTACTGATAAATTGCAACAATTAAATCCGGATTTTGATGTCATGACAAAATTGAGTAAAGAACAAAATGTTATTGGTGTTCATGCTTTTACCCTAGAAAAGAATGAGGAACACGTCACTGCAATTTGTAGAAACTTTGCACCACTTTATGACATTGATGAAGAGTCAGCAACTGGAACTTCTAACTGTGCATTAGCTTGCTATCTATTTAAGTATGTTGAAAGGAAATCACAATATATTTTTGAGCAAGGATATAATTTGAATAATCCGTCACGGATAGTAGTTAATTTAAAAACACACGATGATATCATTGATGCAACTTTTGTGGGCGGTTATGGTTATTTAGCTGAAAAAAGGTCTTTATCAATTTGATATCACACACATCACCATAAGAACGATGTCGTAATGAGATATAGCGCTACATCTGGTGTTTTATACTAAAAAAAGCAACATTGCAACAAGTCAGTGTTAATCAATTGGATCCATTCATAACCAATAAAAACACTCAACTGGTAATCACCACGATAGGCTTTTCATCAATTTTTTCGTGTTCGTTTGATTTTATTATAAATTTGAAAGAACGATACAACCAATACGTTGTATCGTTCTTTTTTAGAAAATTAATATTGTTAAGTGTAAAAAATAGTGAGAAGAATTTTAATTACCTAATACCACGCAAGAAGGCATTTCTCATTTATAGTGATAGAGCGTCTCTGCATTAACTTGGATAGCAATAATAAGGGTGTCAGATCAGATTTTTCTGGACATCAACAAATCTGTTTGAGCATCAGAACCTAAATTAAAGGTATGCTCACCAGCAACTTCGAAACCTAGATGCGTATAAAATAATTTAGCATTTTCATTAAATTCCCAGACTCCTAGCCATATTTGTCTTTTATTTAGTTCCGAAGCCTTCTTGAGAGCCAAGTTAAACATTTGGCGGCCTAATCCTTTTTTCTGATGGTGTTTCTGAATATATATGCGCTCAATTTCTAGAGCATTATCAAAATCATCCTCAGACTGTGCACTATCAATATTTAACTTTAAATAAGACATTTTTTCATTATCATCATCATAAAAAATGTAAAAAGTAGAATCGGTGTTTTCAATTTCTTTTGTCAACTTATCAATTGAATAACTTTCTTCTAGATATTGATTTAAGTCATTTATATCACTTTGACTACTATATGTGGCTGTAAATGTTTCAATACTGATTTCTTGTAACTCTTTTGCGTCGGATGTTGTTAATTGTTTGATTTTCATAAGTCTATTTCCTTCAATTTTAATTAGTTTTTTTAAATAATGTCTGAAGTGCATCGTAAATATTTATGTATAAAAATACATTTTATCACAAGAAATATATGCATTCAATCCTTTTAAGAAAGGAAACTCGATATGATAACGATTAATCATCAATAAGATGAACGCCATGCCTACGTGTATAGCCTTACAAGATAAGAGTCTAGTAAGAAATATAAAACGATGCAAAGGTATCGTCGTGCGTATGAAAAACAGAAATTAAAACAAAACTAATCTTCATCAGTATTCAATGAATTAATTCTTTAAGCTTGACTTTTTCATCATGTAATATATACATTACTTAAGTAATGTATATATTACTTAAAAGGATATTTGTGATGCCTACGAATAATGTCAAAAAATTTAGAGTTGAAGCTGGAATATCTCAAAGAGATCTATCGTATATTGCTGGTGTTACTCGTCAAACAATGAGTCTAATTGAGAAAAGTGAGTATAACCCAACAATAAGTCTTTGTTTGAGAATTTGTTATGGACTGAATAAGACGCTTGATGAAGTTTTTTGGTTAAAACAGGGGGATTTTGAAAATGAAAAAAGTCGTTGATGAACGTTTAAAGTTACAATTAATAAAAAATTTTAAAATAGCCTTTCTCGTTGAGAATGCCGTTATTATATTAATGTTAATTTATCAAAGCTTTACAAATATTGATAAAGCAATTAGTAGCAGTAATCCTATTTGGACTGCGTTCATCGTTGCTACAATGACACTATCACTTCTATCAGTCAATGTCACTGCAAGCATTGAAGATAAGCCCAAAAGGTCAAACTTAAAACTATTGTCTTATTTCGTGCTTATATTTTTTATCGGCAGTTTATTCTTTATGGTTTCAATGCCAAAAAATATTTTACTGGCTTTGCTTTGTGGGACAGTAATTGCGGTAATTGTATCTGGTCTTTTAATTTATGAAAACCATTACCGATACCGAGATAATTAAATATTACCAATCGCTTTGCTTTTCAAATCTATACACCATAAAACAGCGCATACGTAAAAATGGCGTTGTTGTTTCAACTAAATCATCAAAAGAATTACATAACTTGTTCATCAAGCAGTTGTTAATTACCAATCTAATCATTTAATCAAAACATTTTAAAAATACCTTTGAATAGCTATTGTTTAAGGTTTTTTTATTTGCGCTCAATCGAGAAATTAATGACCGACTAACGTTTAGTGATCCCGCCTATCAAGCGGCCATGTCTAATCTAAATGACTCGGACGTGAATGGGGATTCTATCTTATTATTGGTATACAATGACCTAGTGCAGATAGTTTACCAATGGCAATACGTAACCAGCTGAACATGCGTATTAACATGGGTTTACCGACACAAAAATTGAAAAAATGATGTTCCCTGATAATGAAAAAACAGTTACGCCCTTTGTCCTCTAGTTTGAAAGGATGGGGCTTTATTAAGATTGGGGATAGTCAAGTAAGGGATTTTTGACAATCAAGTTATATATATTAGTTTATTTATTCAAAAACTAATTATTTTTTTACAGGGTACACAACGTGAAAATTTTCAAGAACCATTTTAGCATTTTGCTCTTTAAACACAAGTCCTTCTAATTGGTATTCGTTGACAAAAAAATCATTATGAACATTACGCCAGTATTCTAAGCTTCGATCGCCTTCGCCTTCAAGATAAGCATGCTTGTCGCTAATGTCTAGGTAGTTTTTAATCTCAACGTTATCATTTTGTATGATACAAATGGCTTGATTTTTACTATCTAATACCACATCATATGCACCAAGCTGTGGTAAAGGTTCATTTTTTTCGTATAAGTCTAGTGAACTTGTGGTTGCTGTTTTTTTACCGCTTATAACTAAATCTGCCAATTCATCGGCAAATACACCAAATTGAAAAGCTGATTGCATTTTTGCATCGTAGGGCACAATATTAGTTTCTTTTGCTTTATTAAAAAGCGCATCTGGTGTCATTTTTGATTCCTCGTTCTTTAGAAATTATCTAATACCTAATTGTATCATTATAAAATTTTTGTTTAGGAAAAAATTTTAAATATTGTGTAAGTAGCAAATTGGCCTAAAATTAGTTGACTTGTGAAATTTAAAAAGTGATGTCATGAAATAGTCGTTTTAAGGACTTTGTGAAAGGTTTTGAAAATGACCTGTTTTTTTGTACCTGTAAATGTTGATATAGTATTACTTCGTATATCAACATTTAGGTTAACTTGGATTGGTATGGTCGAAATCTGTATCAAATTAATTGTTAAAACAATATTTGTAATTCTTATAAATCTTTATTATGCTGTTTATAATATGTTTTTACTTCAAAAAGGGGTTAACTAATGGAAAAATGGTATGACAATAGAATAAAATCTGCACTCAATGGAACAAATCCGATGGTTATGAAAGAAATGTCGGGAGGGTTTGCTGTATTTGGTGATGTTCAATTTTTGCCGGGTTACTCAATTCTTCTGCCTAAGAAAGATGTTTCATCTTTGAACGATTTAAATATTGATGAAAGAACTTTGTTTTTAAGAGACATGAGCATCTTAGGCGATGCTATTTCTTTGGCTTGCCAGCCAACTAGAATTAATTACGATATATTAGGAAATACGGACAATTTTTTACATGCGCATGTTTTTCCAAGATATTTAACAGAATCATCTGACAGACTAAAAATGCCAGTTTGGTTGTATGATTCAGGGTATTGGTCAGATCCAAAATATCAATATAGCCCTGAACAACATGATATTTTAAGAAATAAAATTACAAATTATCTTAATAAAATAAATTTCTAAAGGACGACACAATTTAAATTTTGTGTCGTTTTTACATCGACATACCTAAATGTAACATTTTGAGAAAGGAAAGCCGACATGATGAAGATTAACAATGAGCCAACAACTTATACACCTATATTTCTAGGGACAACACAACATAGTTTACGGTTATTGTTGCAAATACTTATCATGGTTGGTATGAAATTGAATGATGAAATTATTGAAGCAATCAATACAGTGGAGTTATCGGCTGAACACGAAAAACTGGTTATGGCAACTACTAAGAATGCGATTACACAGGCAAGTAAGCAGTTAAATATCAACTTTGAAAAGCCGATTAAAAAATACAACGAAGATGATGAACAAGGAAAGGGGGCATGACAAAGTATAAAGCAGTTGGTTGGCATTCACAAAATGAGTATATGACGGGTAATACCCTGGCAGATGTGATGCGTAAATTACAAAAAGAGTACCCAGCACCTAGACGTACTTCTAGGGGTTTGAGTACCCAAAAAATCTATAGTAAGCCATTACGAATTATTGATGTAAGTGGTAAAGTTATGCTATTTATCATCAACTAATTTTTTTTCTGTATCTCTCATGTGTCCATAGTAATTTTTGACCTTATCTCGTAAATAATCACGAGCAGTTACAAGGCTGTTTATTTTTTCGTCCATTTCATCTGCTGCATCAATTAACATAGCTTTTCGTGCTGGTATTGTTGCATCATCATCTTCATAGATGAAATCAATATACTGTTTTAATGCTTCAATACTCATACCAGCAGTACGCATTACTTTTGCAAAATGTAACTGATTGATGCTTCTATCATCGAAGTCTCGAATACCATTTTCTAGTCTTGGGACTGACCCAATAATACCAATGCGTTCGTAATATCTTATGGTATCAGCAGTTAATCCTGTTATTTGAACAGCTTTTTTAATATGCATATAGTAAAACCTCACTATTCTGCGGTAACATCATAACTAATCTCACGATTTGCCATCCATTTAATCATGTCAGGGTCGGCATGGTCGAAAAATTGACTAATATTAGTGTCCAATGAAGCGATCTTTTCCATTTCCTTATCGGTTAACTCAAAATCGAACACATTTAGATTTTGAGCCATACGTTCTGGCTTAACTGACTTAGCTACAACAACAATATTCCTTTGTGTCAACCAACGTAATACAACTTGAGCAATTGATTTGTTGTATTTGTCACCAATTTCTTTCAATATTTCATTTGAAAACAAGCCATTTTTTCCTTCTGCAAATGGTGCCCAAGCTTCAGTTTGGACACCATAATCTGAGAAGTAAGCAACATCTTTTTTATTCTGTTGGAATGGATTAACTTCAATCTGATTTAGCATTGGTTTAATTTCAGAGAATTCTGCTAAATTTGTTAATTGCCCAATATCAAAGTTAGAAACTCCGATGGCTTTTAATTGTCCTGTTCTGTATGCTTCTTCCATTGCACGCCATGCAGCAAAAACATCGTTATAGGGCTGGTGAATTAAGTAGAGATCCAAATATTCCAAGTTCAAGCGTTCTAGTGATGCTAAAATTGCCGATGCAGCTTTATCAGCTGAAACATCTTGAACCCACATCTTTGAAGTAACGAATAGTTCCTCACGTGTCACTAAACCTTCTTCAATAGCTGTAGAAATCCCTTCACCAACTTCACGTTCGTTGCCATAACTTGCTGCAGTATCAATCAAACGATAGCCAGTTTTGATAGCATCAATCACAGCTTGTTTGGCTGCACCTTTTTCTTGTACTTGAAAAACACCAAATCCTAGTACAGGCATTTTAGTATTGTTTGTTAATTTTGTATATTCCATAGTTAGTTACTCTATATTGGATTGTATGCATAATGATTTAATGCAAACAATCTAACATTGTTTCCTTTCTTTATTAATAAATATAGCATAAACCTTTGAGTGTACTCCAAGTCAATACTAATTAAACTGTTTTTGAGATTTTTATTTTTAACAAAAAATTTGTCTTCTTTATTGTTACTTTTTATATTTTGATTCTATTACGAAAGAGAGAAATGAATTATGCGAACAAAAATATGGTTAAAACCAGAACAATTAGAACTGTATATCAAGCAGTTAGAACGATTTAGAGACTTATATAGTCAACTAGACCAAATGTTAGAAGAAGGCTTTCAATTCAAAGCAGGTGCGCCCAACTTTCAAACAATGTTGAGTGTATCAATGCAATTACAAGCTAAAATCAGATAAGCACAATCTCAAACATATGGAAATGTGCTTTTTTTAACAAAGAATTAGCCTCTAAGGTGCAAGACTTGGTCTCAAAATCAATTGAGCTAACCTTTGCGTATCGTGATTTAGACTTGCTGATTAAGGGAAGTGATCGCAACCGCGAAAGTGGGTTAAATAAGATTGAGTAACAGTTGTATCAATCTATCGGAAAGTTAACTTTACATTTAAAAACTAATGTATTATACTTATTGGAAAGGAAACTTTACATTAAGAAAGGTGATTTATCTTGTTAAATAATTTAGAAAAATTGCGTAAAGAACAGAAAGTCAGCCAGCAAGCTTTTGCTCAGTATCTAGGTGTCACTAGACAAACCATTAGTTCGCTAGAAAATGGTCGTTACAATCCTTCTATTTTATTAGCAATGAAGATTGCCAGATATTTTGGAAAAAGCGTTGAGGATATTTTTATTTATACGGAGGAAGATGATAATGATGAAAGATAAAGAAAATACAATTAATTATAAGGAAATTGGTATTTTTATATTGGTATTACTAGCTATTATATTCATATTGCTAAAAGTAGTCCCAGTTAATTTTAGGTATGGCATTTTGATAGCAGTTGGTATTTCTATGATTGTTATGCCTATGACAAAGAAAAAAATTACTGATCACGATGAAAGAAATTATCAGATTGATCTTCAAACTAAAGCATTTGCATTTAATATGCTTGAGATAGTGTTTGGTTTACTGTTACTCAGTTTTACTATCATGCACATCACATACATGGCTTTAGTTTTAACTCTGACTGCTTACTTAATTCTAAAAATGGTTAATCTGATGGCTTTCTCTTATTACCATAAAAATAATTAACCAGAAAATACATGAGAATTTTTAACGATAAACACTATGACAAACCTGTTGCTAAAACGATAGGTTTTTTATTTATAATCGATGTCTCCTGAAAGGATAAAAGATGAATGCCATGCCGATGAGAATAGCATTACAAGGTAAGAGTCCAGTTGAGCTATTTGATAAAGAATATAAAACAATGCAAAGGTATCGCCGTGCTTATGCAAAAAGGAAATTGAACTGACCCCCGTAAGTTGGAGTAAATCCAAACTTACGGGGGTTTGTTATGTTCTCAAAAGAAGTACAAATTGAA
>NZ_BPKY01000002.1 GCF_019656055.1 Leuconostoc miyukkimchii
AGCGGATCAAAACAAAACTGGCCGGGAAAACTCCGGTTCAATACCGAAATCTTTCCGACCAGTTAGCTACTTAAATTTCACTCCAATTTTTGGGGTTCAGTTCAAATTAAAAAATAAAAATTAATTATAATCGACTTATTTTAAAACATTATCCAATAAAAAAATAAGCATGTTTAGTAATTATAATAGTCAAATAGTGCTGTTTAATGGCATAATGTAATTATGATGACTTTACGTTTAATAGCAACGCATTTACGTAAATTAAAAAACGTTGTCAATTACTTTTGCTAACAGTGTACTATGAAGCGCTCAAACGTAAAGTTTAATTTGACGACATTATCAATATTGAGGGAGAGAGAAAATGACTGATGTGCCGGAAACAGAAGTTAATGATAAATCGTTAGTTAAGGAATTGAGAAAGCTCATGATTACAAAGCAGCTTAACTTTTTAATTGGTTCAGGTACTTCTGCTAAATCCATTGGATTAATGGGTGATTTTAAAGAAAATGCTGAAACGGGGAAAACTGCAACTGAGCAATTAGAGGATAAAGTTAATGATGTTAGTCAAAAAATCATATCCGGTGCTTATAAATTACCAGGTGAAGAGAACATTCGAGCAAACCTTAATGACTACACTCACTTTTTGAAATCCGTTATTGATGTCATCAATTTATCTAATTCAAGACAAACGCCAAAGTCGGTTAATTTGTTTACTACTAATTATGATTTGTATATTGAAAAAGCAGTTGATGAATTAGTTGGTACTAGTCGTTTCGTGTTTAATGACGGAGCAAATGGTTATTTTAAGCGTGTGCTCGAAAGTTCCAACTACAACCGTGTGGTCTCCTATAAAGGTTTGAATGATAATTATATCAGTGAAATTCCTTCAATTTCTTTAATAAAACCTCACGGTTCTATGAATTGGTCAGAACAGAATGGGACTATTGTAATTGGAAAGGAGGTCGCCAAAACTCCTAAAATAGTAAAACCGACTGGCATAGAAGAAAGAGATACTTATCTCGATAACCACTATTATGAAATGCTTCGTGTTTTTCAACTTGAGCTTGATAAACCACAGTCTGTTTTGTTTATAATTGGATTTTCTTTTCAAGATAAGCATATTAAGAAAATGGTGAAGCGTGCTTTACAAAATCCAGAGTTATTGGTTGTTACATTTGGATATTCGAATGGAGATAAGGATGCGTTTCTTTCGAATTTTGATATTGATATAATGCCTAGAAATTTTAGAATCTATACACCTAAAGATTTCAATAAACTTCATTTGACTCAGCATAAATATGATGAAGAAAATGAACAGTGGAATTTTGAACTATCAAATTTAATAGATATTATCAATGGTGCATCTGAGGAGGATTTGAAAGATGACAAATCTAAGTAAGAAATTAGGTGTAATTGTCGGCGTTGATGGTAGCCTCTCCCAAGTAGGTATGTATTCCATGTCAAATGACTCTCAATTAATTTGGTATGGGGAGGTTTTGACTGGACCAAAAATTGGCGCATTCTTAACGATTAACCAAAATGACGTAAGAATAATCGCTACTGTCGCAAGCGAAAAAGTAGTCGATCAGCAAAACACCGTGAGAAGCGTTGAGTTTGATAATCGTTTTCACAAAAATTCTATTAATCGAGTGATTACCCTTAAAACAAAAGGTGTTATCGAAAAGAATAAATTTCAAATTACGAGTCAGTATGTACCTATGGTAGGTAATGAAGTCACGTTAACTACCAAAGAAGAACTCGATTTAATTTTCAGCTTAGAACCTGGTGAAGACTCAATTTATATAGGTAAATCTCTTCTTGAGGGACAGCCTATAAACATACCTATCAATAAATTTTTTGCATCTCACATTGGGATTTTTGGAAACACTGGTAGTGGAAAATCTAACACACTACACAAGGTATACTTAGAGTTATTTAGAAGTCGATATAGATCTTCAATTTTGGATTCTTCTCAGTTTTTTGTAATTGATTTTAACGGTGAATATATTGGTAAGGATACTTTTGAAATCGATGAAAGTAACAAAAAAATTTTTGAAATTGACACGCGCTCAACAGAGGTGGGGCAAAAAATTCCGATAAAAAATCATATTTATTTGATCCAGATATTCTAGCAATATTATTTGATGCTAGGCCTGCAACTCAGGTACCTTTTTTACGCAATTCTTTGAGAACGTTTAATAATAGTGTCACTGACGCTGATAAGTTTGCACAACTCGAAATCTCTTTGATTGTTGCAATTTTGAAAGGAATGAAACAGGTTGGAAGTGATGCTAAAGATAACTGGATTATTGCAGCTCTTAATATGGGAGTATGTGTAGATTCAGTAACTGAGTTAAAAACGCTTAGACCAAATCAATATCATAATGAACTAATCATTTCAGAGTCTGTATTAGGGACAAAAATTATTGCAGACCAAGAGCCAACTAGTGAATTTATGGAAGAATCTGGGCTGAATAGTTTAAAAAAAGAATTAGTATGTTTGTTTGAGGGAGCTACTCCGATTAAACAGCTTCATTACTTCCTTGAATTTCAAAAAGTGTATGTTTCTGCTTGGAAGTCAACCAATATTGAATTTATTAATCCACTGTTTCATCGTATCAAGTCAGCTTTTGAAAGCTTAGAAAAAGTCGTGGAAATTAAAGAAAACTTGAATGATTGTTTTAAATCCATGAATATTGTTTCATTGGTACATGCAAATCAAGAAATAACAAGATTAATGCCAATGCTCCTTTCTAAAATGGTTTATGATGAACAAAAATCATATGTTGCGGGAAATGATGTTCTTCAAACTAAGCATCTAATTATTGATGAAGCTCATAATATCTTGAATGCCGAATATCGGAATAATGGTGATGATTGGCAAGACTATCGATTATCTGTGTTTGAAGAAATTATCAAAGAGGGCCGCAAGTTTGGATTTTATTTAACTCTATCAAGCCAACGTCCAGCTGATATATCACCAACGATTATGTCACAACTGCATAATTATCTTATTCACCGATTAGTGAATGAAAAAGACTTAAAAATGCTGGAAAATACGATGCCAACGCTTGATAGAAATTCTTACCAAATGATACCAAGCCTTGGTCAAGGAGAAACTATAATTACCGGAAACGCAATGCAGGTGCCAGTGTTTGTGAAAGTAGACAAAGAAGAAAAAAATAGACCTAAAAGTGATGATATTATACTGACCAAACTTTGGACAAAAAATGAGTGGATTTCTTTTTTTCCAGAATCTACAACTACAACACATATTACTATAGATTAGTCAGCACGTTAACATGCTATAACAAGCGAACGAACAACGAAACGATTCATTGATTTACTCTAAAAAATACAGATACTCAATATGCAAATATGCTTTGCGGAGTATCTGTATTTTTTTAGAAACTTAGATGCGGAATCAAGATGTTAAACAGAATTAAATTAAAGACTAGAAACCGTGGACAGTGATTTAACATTGGTACAATAGAATAAGAAGTGTCTTAAAAATAAAAAATCAACCAGTGAAATTACAAAAACATTTCCGTAATTTTACCAATTGATTAAACATCTGGTAAGTGACTTGCACGGAGTCTGTAGAATAATAAGCATAAGGTTTGATATAGGAGTTGAAATACTTCTGTAACATACCTTGTGTTTATATTTTTGTAAAAAAGCTTATTTTATTCAGAAAACCTAAAAAATGAAAAATAAGCACGAAAAAAGACCAGCCACTGGCTAGTCAATTTGTACATTGAAAACTTAATATTGATTGACACATAGTTAATGTCCAACCATGGTTATTAAATAGTGCAGAATATAATATTTCAATAAGTTCATTATACTTTATTCTTGAAAAGTGTTCAATCCGGAGACTGTAAACAGTAAGAGAGAAAAGTCTAGAAAAATTGAGTTAGTCACAATTTCTGCTCCGATATCAAAAATACAACATGTCGAGAAATGTAAGGTGCTAGATTGCATTTCGGAAATGGGCAGAGCCTGAGAATGTTGCTTGAATGTACTACTTATTACAGTAGGTAACTTTAAAACATTTGAGAATTTAGAATAGTTAATGATGAGAACGGATATAGTCAGAGTGGAATTATATCCCTTGAATTGAAATTCCATAGTAAATATTTATTGTATATTTTACAAATAATATTGATATAATCAAAATCAGGCATTTCTGTTTTTGCTTTTTTTGATTATAAAATTCTTTATTTTCGATTGATCGTGAACATTATTCGGAGATAATAGAATTCTTATTATTTAGTTTATTTGTTAGGGCATGTGTTATGATATATTGATAATGAGGTGGTTAACTTGGATAATATTGTATTGCACTTTTGGGAATTTATACTTTCTATAATATCTTATATTTTAAAACAAACTACGCTTGTTAGTTTAATAGCTATTTACGTTGGAAGTAAAAATGTGGCAAAGCAAATTAGAATATCACGACAGCCACTACTAGTATTCAAAATACAAGATACAGAAATTAATAAGGAAGCGAAGAATATTGACGAAGAATCTCAATTGGTTGAAAATGTAGGTGTAAATACTGCGGTCAATGTAAATATTTTTAGATGTTTTTTAGATATAACCCAAGAGCCTTTTTGGTACAAACATATACACAAACATCTTCCTAATTTTATAAAGAAAAAAAATAACAAAAATCAGTATCCATTTGCAACAGTGACTTTGGAAAAAAGCTTAGGAACTATAAAAGCTGATGGACAAAAAAATATTGGTTTATTGCCATTTTCACATAGTTATGAAATCTTTATTGTACAATATCAAGATATGCTAGGTAACTATTATCAAACATTAATGCGCCCACAAAATGGTAGGGGAGACTTTGAAAAAGTAGTTCCTCCAAAAAAAATCTGTTCAAGAAATAGAATAAAAAATACGTTTATTGGACACACTGAGAAATTTAGGCTGTCACGCTTTTTGAAAAATGGATACAACATATAGTTAGGTTTAAGAACTATATAATTATTTTCAATGCTTAAATTCAGACAAAATATGCATTGTATATTAAAAAACACAGAAATCAAATGATTTTTGTGTTTTATTTTACAAAAGAAAGTAGAGAATTCACATTATGGTTAATAAGTTTGGTAGTTTATCACTACAAGGAAAAAGTATCGGAAAGCTCACATTTGCTGGTACTGCTCGCAGTAACCAAAGAAATGGCGCTCGTGTTGCCACTACCTATGTCTGATGCTAAAACAGATGCCTTACCAGAAGAAGAATATGATGCTGTATTTGTATCAGGCAAAAACAAAACACCACATGGTCGTGTGCGTAGTGCTGATGCATTTGATAGTCATGATTTAGTATTGTTTAGGGTTACACCTAATTACAAAACTGACAATCCTGGCGAAGTTGCACGTGATGATTACGATGAACCATTTATTTCAAATTATCAGTTCAACTTTATCCAACAAAGCAAATCAGGTGATGTTGGCAATGATGATAACATTGTCCGTATTTTGGTTGACCCAGCAGAAAGTGAACGCTTGCAAGCAGGTTTGAAGCCAGGGGACAAGCTAGTACCACAAGGTTTGAAGTTTGCATTTGCTGGTAATGATGCCACTGATTGGACGGTGTATGCTGACACACTGGTTTCTTTTCATCAAGAGCAACCAGTGTGTCAGCATCAAATCAAAGTAAGACAACTTAATAAAACCGACAAAAATAAATAAACAATAGTCTGACGGCTATACAAAAGCTGTTTGCATTTAATCTAAACAATATTATAATAAAAATAATTACTGTGGAGGTTCTATATGTATAGGGTAAGAAGATTTTTAAATACTGATGCCGAGGTAGTTGCTCAATTAATAGCTAAGACTATGAGAGCTACGAATATAAAAGACTATTCAATTGAGTTCATTGAGAAAGATTTACAATCTCTAAAAGCCAATGATTTAATTGAACGTGCAAAACAATTTCATTGTTATGTTATCGAAAATTCCGATAACGACGCACTTATAGGTGTTGGTTCAATTGGTCCTTTTTGGGGTAGTAAGACGGAAAGTAGTCTTTTTAATATATTTGTTGATCCTGATTATCAAGGTCACGGTTTAGGAAAAATGATAATTAACACTTTGGAAACGGAGGAATATTTTTTAAGAGCTTCACGTATTGAAATACCTGCGTCAAAAACTGCTCTGCATTTTTATCAGAAAATGGGCTACGGTTTTAAAAATGGTATGGATAAAGTAGATTCAGAAGAATTGTATCGTTTAGAAAAATTTAATTCTGAAAAAGATGCAAAGATTAAGTAGATTTACTTATCTTAATAGAAAGATCAAAGATCGATTAAACAATCGGTTTTTTTTGGTTGTTACAATGGCACAGAAAATGATTTATTTTAACTTGGCTCATAAGTCAAGAATTCGAACAAAAATAGAATAGTGCTGAAAATAATTAGTATATATTGACTAAAAAATGCAATGTAACAATAATTTATTTGAAACTTTTGATGTAGTATTATTAAAGTATAAGAAATTTATTTTTAGGAGTTTTAAATGAACAATATGTCTATTGATAATTGGATTAGTATTGTAGGTATAGCATTTCCTATTATTGGTGGTATGATAACTCTTATGTTTAAATCATATTCTGATTCAAAAAAGAAAAACGAAGAGTTACGGCCTAATGTCTTTATAACTTATAAACGATTTAGAAAAAATGATTTTTTTCGAGAGATTTTAGTTCTTAAAAATTATGGAAAAACCACCGCACAAGTTAAAAAGATAAGTATTCAACCGTTATTTCATAATAATGGAAATACTAGTTTATCGGATTTTAATCCGAATAGCTTTTCTTCGATTAAAGATTTTCCACTTGCACCAGGTCAAGAAATTCAAACACTAATAGGAATTAGTGGAGCAGATGATGAATTAATTATAAAGGAAAACCGACATTTCAAGATTGAATATTCTAATATTTTCTTCAAAGAAACATATATTTCAGAATATGAGGTTGATGAAACACATTTTCCAATTTTAAACTATCTCGAAAATGATGATGAAATAAATGTCAGGTTGGATACAAAACAATTTTCACAATTATTGTCAGCAACTAAGGATAAGTAATTTTTAAATGAATGCTCAGAATTCCAAAACTCAAAATTAACTTTGAGTACGAAAAAAAGAAAAAAGAAAAACCTATCAAAATTCCTAAAGCGCATACGTTAAACTTAGGTCGGGTTCGTTCGATTGTCCTATTAATATTAATAGGGATTTTTATTTACCTTAGTTATGTGCTAGTTTTAGCCAATGCAACCGCTCATAAGAATAAAACCTTACAACAAACAGTCGCCACACTTTGAATCAACGCATTAACTAAGAAAATGCTGCACAACGAGTTACAATCTACTAGTGGATCAGTACATGACTCAGTTCTTAAAAATCTACTATTCACCAGCAAGTGATGATTCAGATGGTCAAACGCAACAACTAACTCAATATTTGGCCAGTAATTTAACATTACCTAGTACCGATAAAAATACTGATTTAAAGCTGATTTCATCAACGTTGAATGGTATTTTCACAATGGATACAGTCAAAACAGGCCAATTATGTGGTTGAAGGAAGCAGCATAACTCGCTGATAGACTTTTGACCCAATAAAGTTTAGGCGACAGTTAAAAGAGTTGAAACCTGAAAAAGGATTATTGCAGATTTCATTGATAATCAATATCATGGATAAGAATAATAGCATTATTAATTAGAAAGGATAAATAAGTTAGTTGGATATCAAAAATTTATCAACGTTGACAAATCAATTTGAATTTTTAATTGGTTTAGTTTACATAATATATATTATCGAAAGTAACAAATTATAGGCGGATGTCAACCCAACAACCACATGTTTAATCAATTGGTAAAATTCCGGAAATGATCTTGTAATCTCACAAGTTGTTTTTTGACTCGTAAGACATTACTTATTCTATTGTACCAATGTCATACATTAATGTTAAGTCACTGTCCACGGTTCATAAAGCTTATTTTAAGGCTGTTTAACATAAGCTTTCCACAATTAAATGTCAAACAAAAAACAGATGCTTTAAATTTTACATTGGATCATCTGTTTTTTTGATCTAATCAAATCACTATGACTATTTCTTATGCAATTTTCGTTTTTCATACGCACGACGATACCGTTGCATCGTTTTATATTCTTTATCAAATACTTCAATAGGACTCTTGCCTTGTAACGCTATGCGCATTGGCATGGCGTTCATCTTATCTGCCACTTCATCTAATTGCTTTTGTCTAACTGACTTAAAACTGGTGCCTTTTGGAAACCAGTCTCGTAGCTTACCATTCCGGTTTTCGTTAGTACCACGTTGATGTGGTGACGATGGTGTGCAGTAATAAAGTTTTATTTTAAGTTTTTTTTGAACAAATTCTAAGAAGTCCCAAGAGATAAATTCAGAACCATTATCAGCGGTAATCGTTCGTACTGCTTTGCCATATCGTTCATAAAATAGTTTAAACGCTTCAATCATATCTTTGGACCGTTTACTTTTAACTTTAATCAAGGCGTAAAATCTGGTTTTTCGTTCAACGACCGTCATAATAGCCGAATGGTCTTGGTATTGCCCATTGTTTTGTTTCATTGGTAACACTAAATCAATCTCCCAATGACCAAACTGTTTACGCTTCGCGACAACTGGTGAGCGATCATAAATTGAATGGCGTACCAACTCTCCACTCTTTTGTAAGTTTTCTCGTAAACGAGCAATTTCTCGTTGTCGTGCGCGTTGCGTTTTGGCTAGTTCACGTTGTTTTGGAGAGCCATCTTGTCGATGATATTTATGGGTACGAATATCAATTAGACCTCTTTTGGACCAGTCTCGAATCGTTGATGACGATACTGCCACATCTTGCACATTGCCGGCAATCTGTTCTGGCGTCCAATGCTCGACATTAATCCAATGTTCAATCAGTTCCCTTAATTCTGGTGTAAGTAACAGTCCTTGTCCCATACGAAAGCGTTTTTTAGTCGCAATATATTGACCACGTTGCGCTGAATATTTAATCCGCGCATGAATATTCAGACTTAACAAACTGTGGCGGTCTAAGTTAGTAAAATCTAGCACGTTGCCACGGTCTAATTCACGACTAATCACTGATGGATTATAACCCAATTGACGACCAATATCACTTTGTGAAAGGTGTTCATTGTTCCACAAATGTTCAATTAAGTACCGTTGGTTCTCATTTAATCGTGGTTGCCGTTTCCTTTTATTTAGTTGTTCTTCTGACATTATTTTTTATTCCCCTTTGCTCAATAATGTACAATTCCAGCGTAACAAACGTTTATAACATTATGATGATAATCATTTTAAAAATTCATAGCCTAATATTACTTATCATTTGGCTTCATAAAGCTGTTTTTTCGCTTGTTTTAACTTGGCTTCAATCAGATTTATACCATTTTCATTATTAATATCATGACCATCTAATAAGTTGGTTAAGTCACGGTATTCAAAGGTTAAAGCAATACTGGTTTCAACTAAAGTTTGTACTTGCTTGTCTAACTCTTTACCAAAAATCAGGACATCACCAAAGGTTTGCGACTGCACTGATTGAATGTAATGATGTAACTTCATTGACATCTGAAGTGTGTGTTGAAAATTTGGTGCGCCAGGTTTAAACTCAAAATTTTGGCGATCAGATGCTAAAACGGTCAATAATGATTGATACGTGTGTCTGAATCCTTGTAGTTGTGCGATATAGTTTTCTAGTTGGTCTGGTTTTAACCATATTTTTTGTGTCATTGTCCTCTCCTCTTAAATTTCTTGATAACGCTTTTTGGGTTTTTCAAAATTAATATTTAATTTTTGATTAGCTTGCGTGATGACATTGATCATCGTGGCCTTGACCAATTTTTGTTGTTCAGATGATAATTCAGCATCGTTCATAGCTTGAATCACTTCTGCCCAATGACCGTTTTCTTTAAGACTGCTAGACTAGGAACTACTGATTCTAAAACCCATTTTTCAATTCGTTCAATACTTTGTTCTTTAGGTTGACGAACAAACTTCATTTTATGACCTAAAGCAGTTAGTAATGACCAAGCTGGCATTGGCGCAACAGAATTTTCAATCGTATCACGCACTTTATCAGCTTTTAGTAGCTTTTCCTTAATTGGTTTATCAGTAAACCAAAGATACGTATACAAAATATCAAAAGTAATTTCCGTTAATGTTTTATTGTTGTCAGGATTAAGCCATTCATCAACGATATATTCTGCTTTATCTTGATGTAATTCTAATTCGACACGATTTTGTACATCTGTATCAAATCCTTTGCTGGCTTGTTCTTTGCGTTTATCGTAAGCACGAATAACAAACGGTGATTTCCCGAAATTTACTGTCCAACCATCATCAAGGTTGCCATTAATTGCGTAGGATTTTGATTTACTCCAAAAACGTTTTTCTTGCACGGCTTTTACAAGTTCGTTCATATTCAGTAAACCCCATTTATCGTTAATGGCAATATCTAAACGAGTGAAATGCCCCCGATGTTGTCTTGCTTTTTGAAAGAAATCATGCCAAGTGATATTTTGTTCTAGCAAAGCTTTTTCAAATAAGCGTGTGCCTTTACCAGTTAAATATAATGTTGTCCCATATTTTTGTTCAATAGCCTGTGTTTCAGGATTTTTGATTGGTGCGAAGTCTTGTATATAAATGTTCTTTTCACCAGCAAATGCCATTTCACGCGTATAAAAGTTTTGTGATGTTGGCCGTTCCAAAAATAAATCAGGTTGAATCGTGAGGATATCATTGATTACTTGCTTTGAAGTTAAATCTGGGAATGTCAACGAAACCCAATCGAATTGTACTTCAATACTTTGAGCTAAATCCGGATAAACTGATAGTAACCTGTTTACAAAACGTTCACTAATACCTTGTTCTCTATTTTCAATACGTCGTATTGTTTTTTCATTGATACCCATTGTAATTGCCAATTCTTCTTGTGTTACCCCAAGTAGTTGTCGTATTAGTATCAAATTATCATTTGTTAATTCTGGTACATTTAATTTTTGTGTCATTGTTTTTTGTCCTTTCAACAGTTGATACCGACCAACGTTTTTTAACTCAACTAATTGTTCTAATTCAGTTGAAACCGTGTTTTGTAATTGCACATCAGACTGCCTCATTTTTGCTTTGAAGCCTGATAGCTCACTACCTGTGATTTCATCAATCGCAATCTTACTACCAATATTAGGTAATTGTCCTAATTCAATAGCCGAGACGGTCACGTTATAAGTTTCAATAATTTCGTCATTTAATTTCATACCAATCATGATAATAATTTCCAACGATAATCGTATGCTATGTTGAGTTGTGCCTAGAAAAATAGGTGTGTATGCTTTTGGTTCATGATTAATCGTTATCATGTCGGCTTTCCTTTCTCAAAATGTCCGATTTAACGTTTCCAACCGGACATTTACGCTTGTTAATCTAAATCTCTTAATATCAGCGTTTGTTCCCCATATTGGGTTGACGCTTTCAGCGTTTTTACCGGTTTAACCCCCCTGTTAGTAACTGGGGGTTAAAGCTTTTTTTGTAGTTGCTTGAGCAGAGTCCGTGCCAGTCGCTGACACTCATGGCCATTCGTGTTTAACCGCGACCACGCACCCTGCCCTCTTACGCTCCGCTAAGGGCAGGGCGTGGCACTGGCTCTCCCGGTCGGTCGAACCACTCTACTCAAGCAAGCACTATGTACAAAGACAAGTTGACTATCTAGAAATTAGACCATCAACTTGTTTACGTTACCTATTTACTTGATTCGTGAGAGTTGATCCAGCAGTGAATTTAGCTCTTTATCACGATTAATCGCATGCGTCCGAATCGACTTATAGTTACCCAATAAGAACCCAATGTTTTTCCGAATTTCCGTAATGTATGGTGGCAACATCGGACTAATTTCTTCTAAATTGCCATCAGCAAGTATTCGTTTCAATTCATCACTTAGCTGTGATAGATGTTCTAAATCTCCTAATTTCTCAATTGTTTTTAAATCAGCAATCGATTGTTCTGATAGTGATTGTACTTTTTTAACGTCAAAACTCATTTTTTCCTCTTTTCTTTTTGAACATTTACAACAAATAAAATTGAACTTAAAATTATGTTGGACTACGTGCTAAACATTTCATTAATAATTTTGTCCTTTCTTTACAATGATAATTAACTAGACCAATCAAAGTTGACATAACAAAGGCTATACAAAGTAATGCTATATCAACGTTTATAGGCATAAAAAAATTGGCTGTTTTTAAAATCTTTCACAAAGTCCTTAAAACGTTGATTTGACGTGACAGTTTTTAAAATTTCACAAGCCAATTTATTTTAGACCAATTTAAGAAACCCTCTTTTTTCGTATTTCTATCTGCTCACTTAACCATTCATGCAAGTTGAAATCTTTGGGCACTTCTGGTGCAAAAAAAGCACGCACCTGACTATCACCTACTTTGATAAATCCCCACCCTTTTAAATTAGATGACAAAGGGCGCAATTGTTTTTCATTATCTGGAAATACCATTTTTTCAATTTCTGGTGTTGGGACACCCATATTAATTCGTAAATTTAGTTGTCCACGAATGGCCATTGGTAAGCTGTCTGCACTAGGTCGTTGCATACCAATAATGAGATAAAATCCTAATTCACGACCTAACATGGCAATCTCATTTAAATTTGACATGGCAGTTTGATAGGCTTCATAGGCTGGATCACTAAACGTCAGCCGGTCATTCATTTCTCGATAAGCACCAAATTCATCAAACACTAAAAAGCATGGCTCAAAACGATAGTCCTTATAAGTCCCAATTTTTCCGGTTGCTTTAATTTTCTCCATCTTTTCAGCTCGTGCCATCATATTTTGATAATACTTAATGACTGCCTGATTAATTTCAGTTGGTGTGCTGTGTACTCTGCCTGTTAAGGCATCAATATATTTCAAACTAGCTAGGTCAGAGCGCTTTGGGTCAATAATATCAACGTATTTAGTAAGCTGTAGTAGCTGTCCCAAAATAGCAAAGATTGTATAGGACTTACCAGTTCCAACATTTCCAGAAATTAGTGCATTATAAAAAGTGTCATATTTCCAATCAATCCCTTTAGCAAGTTGTAACCGACCTTTTTGTGGTTGTAATGCTAATAACTGCCGTCTAAACTTGATCGGTTCAAACGCAAAAGTACTAATCATTTTATTTTTCATAAATTCAGTTGTTTGTCGGTCAGCCAATAGTGCTGTTTCAACACTTTGATCAAAATCACCGTTTGCAAATTGAGACATATATTTTTCACCATCAATCGGCTCTTCAATCAATAGTTGACCAGTGGTATGCTTTACTTTAATTTTTAGGTTTGGATAGTAAGTTAAATAAGTATTATTGTCAGTCGTTTCTGTATCAAAAAATCCTTTAGAAACAACTAGCAGACTGATCATCTGCCGAAGTTCAATTCGTTTTAAATAACGAGAAAATAGGTCATTATGTGTTGGTGCATAATATTTATAAAACCAAAACAAACTCCAACCAAAAATTATTGTCACCAGAATACTTAATCCAAATGGTAAAATATCCCACCAGTTAAATTTTGATGCCATCAATCCTTGAAAGATTGACCAGTACCATAAGCTACATGCCAGATTGATGAGTAAAAAAATAAAAAGCAAAGTTCTTTTGAAGAAAGTCTTTGCTAGATATTGATCACGATATTTAATTTTTCTAAACATAAATTGTTTTGCCTCGTAATTTGTCCTTAGCATAACGAAAGTCATCATTGATGGTTAAATACCAACCAAAGATATCTAAACTATCAGTTCGTCCTTCTTGCAGTAATCCCTGAGCATTTTCATAAAAACACTGTAAGCTAATATCTAAATCTCGTAAACAAGTCATTCGATTTAACGTTTTATTTCTCATCAGCAAATCATGAAAGTCATCAGAGCATTTTTGGATATTTCGCACAATATCTTTGTTTAAATCCATGCCTTCTTCATATTTTGGGTAATACTGTAATAAGTCTTGCACAGTAAATTGTTGTGACATTATGTTTTCTCCTTTTTTATGTTTTTTTGCAAAAAATCTATCAAAAATATGATAACCACTTTAAATTGTGTATTGACACATTCATCGTTCCTTTATATAAATTTTTTTGTTCAGTAGCATTTTCTCTTCATATCAATAAAATAAGTTCATCAAATATATCGCTGATTAGAATATAAAGTTCAAAAAACACACACGTTATAGTGAAAGTAATCATGCTTTCAAATAAACTATCTGTTAGGAGAATAAAAAATGCGAAAAAGAGTTATGTTATGGACTTTATTGGGACTAGGAACACTGGTTTTTGGATTCATAATTTCAATATTTCTATCAAAAGAAAACCAGATGCCATACTATGAAAAAGCAGGTCATCATGTCATTTTATCTGATAAAGTTAATCGATTAAAATCGTCAAATGATAAAGAAAAAGTATTTGCACTTGCCAGAAAAGCACTGGTTCAAAAAACTAAAGATGAAGATAATATTGATTGGGATAATTTTGAAGATGTTAGTTTGTATATTGAAAAAATTGATAAGAATCATCAATACTATTTCGGTTATACAATCAAATCTACAAACACAATGGTATTAACAATTCGATACGATATGATTATTAAGCTGAATAAAAACAGTAGCAAAACATCAAATTTTGAAGTAATCGATTTTAGTATGAAATTTGTTAATTAGATAATGATGCTTTGCCTTTATACAAGTAAAAAAGAACTAGAAAATAATTTTTCTGGTTCTTTTTTGTGAATTATGCGGTAGCTTCACTGACTCACAAATACTCTAACTTCTTGTGTACTATCATCAATTGCATAAACAATTTCTCTTGGTTCGATTAAATTTTTAATAACATTGTCCGCAATATCAGTTATTCTTTCTCCAAATACAGGTCGTGTCATGTCTTCAAATTGTTGATCAAATGCTAGTGTGATTGCCTCTTTTTTATCATCACTTTCATGTTTAAAAGTCTCAGATTTTAAATGTAACTTTTTTGTCGCTTTGAACGGCAATACACTTGCAACATCAGCAACTTTATTAATTGCCTCTCCTGTGAAATCACTAACCGTATCTATTTTAGTAACCATATCTAATGCCTTATTCATTGCTGGTATGCGAATTTTATTAATATAATCGCTGGCATTGTTAGCAAAGCTTTTTTTATATTCTGTTTGGAAAAAATTTATTCGCTCATTAATAATTTCAAAATTTTCGCCACGTTTGACCATCGAAGTAATGATAGTTAATCTAACTAGTGCAGTAATCGAATCAGCATAAAAAGCAACTTTAAATTGATACATAAAATCGCTGCCAGCAATATGATTCATCATATATTGAATACGTGCTTTATCATTTATACCCTTGGCTTTGAGTAACTTATTTATATTTTCTTGTTCTAATAAAATTTTGTACTGATGATAAACAGTTTGTGCGTCATTTGCCATCGTAGTTAATTCATTTAGATTAGCCTCGGAAATTTGTTCCTGTGCCGTAATTGCTTTAATACGATTATCAATTGTCTGTAAAACAGCCAATTTTTCAGCATGTATCATGTTGGTCACTTTACTTAGCTGGTTTGCAATTGAATCTAATTTATGATTGATTTCATTAAATTGTTGTTTAATCATCACGCTAGTCAATAAAACAATTGGTACAACGGGGTTGGCCATACTCATTGAAACACCAGAAACTTTGGTAAAACCACTATGAGATGCAATTCCACCATTAGCATTTTTGATTATAGACGAGAAAGAACCATCTTTATATTTTATTAATTTGCTCATTGATTCGACATGTGTGTACAGATTCATATTTGATAATTGGTGTAAACTATTAATACCTAATCCAGCACTGGCAACTAATGAACCATCTGCTAATATTTCATTATATTGTCCCTTTACTAGATTCGCTTGAGGTGTTCTTAATAAACTCAGTTCTTCTCCAACGTTATTTTTTAAAATAACTGCATCCAATTCATTAGCCATAATTTTCTCCACATGTCATTTAGATAGGTTTCTTGTTTAATTATGCCATGAAAACCCTGACATTGCTATCTTAACTATACTTGGCTTCTAATTCTGCTCCAGCGTTTTTATCAACGGTCTTAAAGGCTTTGGTCCATTCTTCAAATAACGAGTGAATCACCACCTTACCTACACGACCATAAATATCTCTGAATAAGCATTGCCCCTTTTTCAAATCTTTCAACATTTCCATGTTTGATTTATTGACTGGCAAGCCAAAGTGTTGAAGAATGTTTTCTCGCTCTCTTTCATCGGCACTATCAAAAGCAAAAATCTGACCATACTGACCATTACTCTTTTCATCATTGACATCACCAACTCTTTGGGTGGAATAAATCAACATATTATTCTCTGAACGACCTAATCGTTTAATACCATCTAATACTTTCCGTCCGGCTGGTGAAGCATTGAATATCCACGCTTCATCAATAATTTCAGCACTAAATCGGGTTGTATCTTCACGACCAAATTTTTCTAAATATTTACCTAACGCCAACATAATCGAAACTGAATATTTTTGTGTTTCCGTATAACTGCTTGACTTTTGATCGGCATGAGGCAAATCTAAACCAGTGATTTCTAAAATTGTCCGTTGTTTATTGAATTCAATACTATCGGTATGCCCATCACTAAAGGCTAGTTTTAACATACCGTCGGGAATCACACTTTCATAATAATTGGCCAGCTGTTTAGATTTTTCAGATCCCTGTTTCAAAATATCAATAATCGCCATGGTACCGACTTGTTCGCCAGCTAACCGTTGATTACAAACTTGCTTGATGGCATTGGTTAGTGCCGTGTCTAACTCCATATCTTGTGAAATAGCGCGTACCTGGACTAACATCTCTTTAACCAAAGTCAAGACACTCGGTATTTCATCAATGGTACTTTGACTATTCAAGATCAACATCGGATCTAACACGCCCACGTTTGAGCTGTCATTAGCATTTAAAGTCACATAATGAAAAGCATGCATCAACTCTGTAAAGAACGGATTGTCATTATCTTTTAGTGAGGCCTGAAACCATCGTCTGACTTCTTGTTTCGGATCCACATACAATAATTTGACATCAAACATGGCTAAGTACAGCAATAATATTTTCACCAAAAAAGATTTACCTTGTCCAGTGTCACCAGTAATGGCAATATGTGGACTATCCGTTTTAGCGCCAACAATCCCTTTATTGGCAATCACTGGATTAATCAATAGCAATGTTCTTGAAGAAGCCACGGCACTATCAATACTAAAATAACGATTTGTGTCTAATACTCGCCCAATATAAAAACCAGTCCTTGAACCTAGTTCATGACTGGTGCCAAACATAAGTTGTGCTAAGGCCGGCGCAGTAGTGAATTGTCGCCATCGTTTAAACACACCTAAGTTTGTAGCAGGTAGATTTTGATATAACAACATCTCCTGATTAAAACTTGGTTGAAAGACCTCAATTTCACGATTAAACGTTGATAGCCTAGTCTTGACCATACGAATTTTTTGCTTTAATTGTTTTAAATCATCGTCACGAATGACTAACACTAATAGCCATTGCATAAAAGCATCTTTACGATCCATGACATCAGCTAATTCTTGTGCTAAAGCATAATTGGTTTTAGACCGTTGCGAACTGTCATCATCGCTAATTAAGGCATCACGTAGTTCATCTTTGTACTTTCCTTTTGAACTTCTAGTTTCTTGCTTCATACCTTTAAAGCCGTCACGTTGGGGAAAGTTGACCTTGATATGAACTTCAACAGGAAACTTAAAGGATTGTATTTCCGGAATTAGAGCTAGATTATCCAAACGGTCTGGTAGATTGAGTACCAAATGACTAATATAATCGGTTGTTTCTTTGGTTTCTCGTTTTACGATGCCCATTTTGGATAAATCAAAAGTCGTATTCCGCATATTAGCAAAGTCTTTCACCTTTTGATGATGGTAACTTGTGCCTAATAAGTTAATCAGTTTAGCTTCACTGATTTTATTGGCATCTAACGGTCTTAAAATACCGAGCACATCATCGTTCATGGTCGTAAAGCGGTCAAAAAACTGGGTATCAAATTTCACTTGATAACGCATCGTTTCTGCTAAACGCCTTAAAATTAAATCCGTGGCAAATTGAAACTTATCTTTTAAATCATCGCCTACATTAGTATTTTTGAGTTTGACCCCAATATAAAATTCATCACGAATAGCCGGTTGGAATTCACTTTCTAAAATATTCACTTCTTCTTGTCCCATGTAATATTGTGCAACCTCAGCAACATCTTTAGCCCAATCAGGACTAGTGCCTTGAATACGTCCCGCTAAGTCCATGTCCGCGGGAATGAGTTTCAAATCAACATCATCATATTTTTGTAAGCGTTCAAAGACATCAATAAAACTCTCTTTAAAGCTTTGTTTGTCTTGGGCATTGGCGACATTGATTTGAAATGGCTTCAATTGATAATAAGCCCAAACATCGCCAATAGTTGTTAATAATAAATTATCTTGATATTGCACAACCGGATTTTCGTATTTGATGTTTACTTTTTTACCCATGAATTAATGCCCTCCTTTGATAAATTTCTTAATTTGTTGGTTATTGGTAGAAACTAACCTTTGATTGGTATTGGTTGTTTTCATAAAAGTTGGTGTGGCTTGAATCGCAAACTCAGCTAAATAATGTTTGTTATTCGTATTTTGTACATTAATAGTTTGAATTTGTTTCGATTCATTTTTAAAGTTCAAAACATTATGCCAGAATATTTTAGGATAGATTTTTTGGCAATGTGAACAATTGGCATTGTAAAAGAGTATTGCTTCTGCTTTTGTGTTAACATTAGCCACTTTATTGTTTTGAAAATACATCGACCCATACGGAACCAACAAAAAAACAGCCACTAGAAATACAATGACTGGAAATACTTTGATTATGATTATTTTTGTTAGCGATTTTGATGATTTATTTTTATCAATTCGCTTAATACGCTGTTTCATCAGTTTTTGCTCCTATTATACTTGATTAATTTTAATCGACGTTAGTTTCTGTGTTTGGGTATCAAACCAGCCATGTAATAAAACGGTTTGATTGATTGCTTTCTGACCAGTACCGCTGGTTTGAATAATAACAGTAGCTAAAACTTCAATGGTTTGATTATTCAAATCACTGGTGTAACCAGTAGCTGTTTGATATTGGCTGGTTAGACCCAAGTTATCAATTCGTGAGCCACCAGTGGCATCAAGACTACTATCAAATAAAATGTTTTGCTGGTCTTTAGCTAGTGCTAAAATACTAGATACTTTACTAAAACGTTTGTCATAATCTGATTGACTACTAAAAGTGTAGTAGTCTTTGGCAAATGCTAACAACTTACTTTTAGCTATTTGATCATTAGCATTGTAAGTCGTCTGTAAGTTATCAATTTGTGTCGTGACCTGTTTTTGTTGTTTATTCACTTGCGACACTTCCTTTCTAACTTGCTGTATTTGTGTTCTCTTGCAATTGGTAATTGACATCATGATACCAAGACCAACCAAAAGTAAACCCCTAATGCTAAGTAAAACTTTATTTTTCATTATCGAATGTCCCTTTCAAGCTTAGTCTTGACATTTCTGTCACTAATTTTTCATCAGTATCATAAGTGATAGTGTAAGCCACACTTTGCGCGTCACTCTTTGCAATGACTAAATACTTTAAATCAGATCCCCAAGTATTTTTAATGGCGACCATTGGTACTTCATAGTGTGCCTTATCGCTAAAAGTCACACTAGGTGCAAAAGTCTGTGTCAATTCGTTAATCACTTTTTCTGTGGCCATGCCTTTCAAAGTATCGGAATAACTTGAAGTTGGTTGATTGCTAAAGGTTTTAACGAATGCAGTAACTAATTTTGTACTATCTGATACATTATCTTGTTGTGCTTTTGGGCTAGAGACAATGGTTTGCGATTGTTTTTTACTAGTTTTTGATTGTTTTAACGTTGCTTTATTTTGACCTAATTGTTTATTCAGATTCGGTATTTGATTCAATTGTGTGATTAGAATACCTGCTAACACTAAAATGGCAAATATCATTAATCGACTCTTTTTCATGTTTACCCCTCTCTCTTATTTACCTTGAATAAAAGTGACTCCTGTTCCAGCCGTTAACTCACGGAAACTGACTGTACCAGACCCACTACTAACAACATTGCATTCACTGACTAAGAAATGTTTTTTATCATCACTGATTGCTTCAACAACCGCAACATGACCATAGGTGGCATCTGCTCCGTCTGCGCCTTGTGAGAAACTAACCGCCCAACCAACATGTGGTTGACTATCCGTTTTATACCCTTTGCTTTTGACATTTTTGCCCCAATCAGCCCCATTTCCTAAACCATTCTCAACTGGTGTTCCTAACTCTTGCATGCGATTATAGACATACCAAGTACATTGTCCAAAAGCATAGGTATTAGTGGACGAGGTGGCTGTAAAATTAGTATCCTTAATTTTACTTTTATAAGCACTAGGTATTTCTTTTACAGGCGCACCACTTGTGTCCATACCTTGTGTCACATTGGTTGAACAACCACTAGCATTGTTGGTTGTGTTATCCGTATTTTGTGTGGTTTCGGTACCATTAGTTGCAGTATCAACAGCTGTATTTGATGACCCATTTGAGAACTTTGCATACCAATTACGGGCAAAAACTTGCCGTTTAGTGGTTGTCCCTTGCCCCCCACGTTCCCATTTGGCTCTTAAAAACTCTGTGGCTTGGTTGACATCAGTCATTTTCAACCCTTGTTTTAACAAATCAGAATTAGTGCCATCATGATTTAAGGCAAAATCTAATTGTAAACTAGGATCCGACCACTGCTTATTTTGTGTTTTGGCATAAGTTAATAAAGCCACCCGTCTGGCACTATCCCATTGATTCAGACCAAAAGCATAACCACTTAAACTAGCATTCATGGCTTTGCTTTCATCATAAGTGGCATTGGATTCAATACTTTTCGGGTTAAAGCCACTTTCCACTTCCATGTTACCCAAATAACCAGCAATCCCAGCTTCAGTGACACCAGAGACTTTTTTCAAGTTATCATGAATGGATTTAGCTACTGCCTCCTTATCAGCACTAGTCGTCACTGTGACACTAGTATTTGTTGATTGGCATTGATTACAGTTGCCCGCAAACATACCTAGGATTAAAACAATTAAAAACACCAGACCAAGAATCGCTATTAAATACCCTTTGAGTAGTTTCTTCATTTCAATTCCTGCTCAAGTCGTTCTTTTCTTTGTTGGTGTTGGTCAATATTTTGTTGTAATCTCTGATTGAAATCGTTAGACGATGATTTTTTCAATCTTTTGGCACGTAAGTATGGTTTGTGAGTAATGGCGTTGGCTGTATTTTTGACAACATATCGTGTTCGAGGCTTTTCTACATGTTTCTCTTGATTAACCGATTGATCTACATATTCTTGTGCAGGTACTTTGTTGGTTTTAAGCTTTTTAGAACGTTGATAACGAGCTGTGTTATCAAATTCATGTTTTGGCTCATTTGTTTGATGTTTTTGCTGTTTCATTTTGTTTAAACGTTCAGCACGCTGTTTGCGAATCTTACGCGTATGCTTTTGCATGTCTTTGGCCAAGTATTCTTTGCGATTCTGTTTACGTTGGGCTTGTTGTTCGGATCGCAATTCATCACGTAAAGCGTTGTCATCAAATTCTGAATTGTGCTTCGTTTGATAGTTATCACGCCATTGTTTGCCTTGATTGAAACCACTTCTAGCGCCACTGTATAGTTGATTCGCCCGATGCTTCATTTCACCGGTGGCATTTAAGGCTTTGCGACCCGCTTTAGTCATACTGATTTTATTCATGGCATTATTCGCAACACTTGAACCAGTGATTGTTTGGACTAACCAACTTTTATTTTTCCACAGTAAAATCATCAAAGTAATATAAACAATGGAGTTTAACATTGCACTGGCACTGCCTTTAACCGGTACAACCACATCAGTCACATTACCTACCCAAGAAACAAACATGATGCCAAATAACAAACCAACTTTTGCAAAGAGTAAGCCGAGAGCCCCCATGGCTGTTTTTAAAGCACTATTAGCAAATTTTGGTAACAGTGAAATTAAAATCGTAAATGGCGCTAAGTAATACAATAAGACAGCACCTAGTTGTACTAATAAATTCGCTAACCCAATCATTAGTAATGGCACGCCATAAGCCACTGACATGACCGGTGACATAAAGGCAATCGCTGACTGATACCATTCAAGACCCCCATCTTTGGAGATATAATGATTTTTACTGGCAAAGCTCGCAATTACTTTGTCGTCAACGTTGCCCCCAATTAACCGATAAGGATTACCTTGTTTGTCTTTATTTTGATAAGCACTAGTAACGTCAGCTTGACCAAAATTACCTAAAGCAAACGGACGTGCCACTGCCTTTTGAAAGTAGACATAGCGTAAAGCATTTTGAAAACTATCACCGGTATCAGAAAAGCTTGTCTGATTGATATTACTCGTAGCGGTAAAGACTTGTGTTTGCGCTTGTGAAGTTAGCGTATTAATCGTTTGTAAAACTTTACTCCCCGAACCAACCCAAGCAGTACCAATAATAGCAATCACTAAGACTGTTAATATGGATTTGAGACCACCGCCATGATTAAAGGTTTTGGCAAAAACCCAAACAAGGCCGACACCAAAGGCTAAGTAAAGCAAGCCTTTAAAAGCTTGACTCTGCCAGGAGCTTTTCGTGTATTGTCCCACGTCTGTTAAGATATTGTTTACGCCATTGGTAATGTTAGTGAGATTAAACATCGTTGAGAGCGATTGGTCAAACAAAGGATAGACAATGTTTAAATTAATCGCCGTAAATAAATCAGTGACAATATGTGAAGCCCCTAAAGCAAAATCAGTAATGGAACCATCTTCGTGATACATTTTGTAATTCGCTAAGATAATGCTCGTCACCCAATTCATATCCGGTGAACCAGTAGTTTCACCTAACTTGTCTCTGATAGTGCTTTCACTTTGATTAGCTGGTGAGCCATCAGTACTAAGACTAGTAGTTTGTTTGGTGGTATCTGTCCCCAGACTACTTTTATTATTTTTATTACTTTTGCCAATGAGACTACTATTCGCATTGGTTGATCCGATTGTGCCATCTGCGAAAACCACACTTTGGGATACAAAAAAAGCCGTGCCCAATAACGCCGCCAAGATAATTAATATTCTTTTCATGTTTTCCTCCTTTCCATTATTTAGTTTGTAAATTCTCCCAAGTATATACCAGTGGTAGCCCATTAAAAGCTGACGGTTGTAAACCATGAATACCCGTTTGCTTTTGGAAATCATAGCCACCAATTTGATAATCATTGTCTGATTGATAACCGTTCTGATATAACTTAAAAATTAATTGCTGGTTGGCTTGATTGTAGTAAACTAAAATCTTGGCATCGTTTCCACCATCGTCACTGGTGTTTAATAAATAATTAAAATCAAATAAGCCAGCCTTTTTAAAAGCTGTGTTCAATGTCGAGCGTTTGATTAGCGTTGAATTACTGTATTGAATCGTATAATCTTTTCCCTCCCTGGGTTGATTATTAACCTGTGATGAAGCTTGACTCGTTTCTGAATGCGATACTGATGGTTGCTTATTTTGAAATACAAATAGCAGTAGACATATCAAAACAATTATTAAGAAACTAGCAATAAATAGGATTAATTTTCTTCTAGTCAACTGTTTGGTTAAGTTTTTAAATTTTTGTTCAAATTGAACTTTTTTCATTGTGATACTCCTTTCGATTGTAATGTTTTAAACGAATAGCGTGGTGTCATTTGGTTGGAACTGCCCCAACCTGTCCTATTCTAAGAATTGACGATGACATAATAAAAAGCATGTTTTCACATGCTCTTTGGTTACAATATTTGATACTTTTTTTGATTACTGTTTAAGTGTTGATCTTGATAAAGTTGTTTCTTCTGAAACCAATAACGCCAGTAATGTAAGACTGCATATTTAAGCGTGGTTTCAAAAGGCAAATCATCGATTTTCAATATCTTATCCAATTTATAAACGGTAAATAGGGAGATGACGAGTAAAGCGAAACCAAAGGTTAGTCGGCCATCTTGAATTTGATACAATTGGAAAATAAAAATGATTGCCATATCAATCACCGTGGTAATGGTTAATAGTCCGGCCACTCGGGAATCAATAAAGACTGGTAATTTCAAATCGCCATAAATCGTGCGAAACTTGGCTGAGTTCGTATAGACTCGTCGATAATTGTACATTTTCAACCTCCTAATCCTTGAATAAAGTTCAAGACGGAATTCATCAAACCTGAAAAAGCATTTAAGGTGTTGGCTGGACCATTAACAAAGAAATAAATTAAGCCACCAATTAAAATAGTGACCCACATATCTTTGTTTTCATTTTTACCATAGTGTTGAATGGCGCGACCACCCGCTATGATGACGACTAATCCTAGTAACACCGGTTTTAAAGCATTATAAATATCCATTAGTTCTCCTCTCTATGCTTGGATAAATTTAGTCACAAAATAAGTTGAAGCTTGTTGTTTCAAATACAGGCGGATGGTTTGTACTTGCGTGATATCTGAATCGTGGACTTTAACGGTCATAGTTGCCGTCACGATCGGACTTTTGCTAGTGCCAGATACTTTGATTGAACTATCATCAAGAGCAACAAAATCAACTGCACCGTTTAAGCCAATGGGATCTGACATCAAAAAAGCCATATCTTTCGTTGATAAAGAGACGTATTTCTGAGCAAATTGTTTAGTAAACCTGGCAACTTTTGTTGTGGTTTGTTCACTGTTCAATGTCTTTCCAATGTTAGTTAATCGAGAATGTCCTACATGACCAATACTATCAATGGTATTGGCCACATAAGGCAATCCAGTGACCGTTAGCTTTTCGTTATCCTGTTGGTAAGGAATATTAACGGTTAAATTGCTTTTCTTTTTATTGGCTTCAATCGTTAGACTATATTGTGCTGTTTTGACTGTATTTACTGTGAAAATACCATTCAGTGTTGATGAAATCAGCTTTAAATCAGTATTTTTATCGGTACTAGGTAATGTTAAATTACTAGCTAAATATTGAGTTAGCTGTTTTGTTCGATCATCTGAATCATCACTTGCTGGTGAATAGTATACTTTCAAGAACTGGGTCATGTACTGATCCACTAGTGGATTATAACTGGTTGTTCCAGCATTTTCTTGGTTAATACGTTGATTCAAAGTAGCAACTGTTTGTTGTAAGGTTTTATTCTTATGCGCAGTCGCATTAGCTAGAATCATGACATAACTAAAGTAAATAAAAAGCCCTATTAATATTAATAGGACAATTGCACGAACCCGACCTAAGTTCAACGTATGCGCCTTAGGAATTTTTATCGGTTTTTCTTTTTTCTTTTTTTCGTACTCAAAGTTGATTTTGAGTTTTGGAATATTGACCATTACTTCTCCTCTCTAGTTATTTAGATAAAATAAAAAACACTTTTATCAAGTGTTTAATTGAATCACTGGCAAAGAATGCTTCTTAAGAAACCATCTTTAACCATTTGTAAATTTATAATATTTGGAATGACATCAAAAGCCTCATTTAATGGATTTTTAGCAGTATCCCAGCCTGGGCCATCAGTAATCCAGATGAAATCAACATCATTTGCATTTTTTATGCTAGTTTCGTAGATACTACTAAACTCTCCAGCAACAGCTTTTAGTTTTGATCCACCACCACCATAAAAGTTAGTTTCAATCACAGTAATTGTACCTAAGTCTTTGTTAAATACGACACCATCGTAACGTCGTCCACCTTTTTTGCCATCAGGTAAGACTTCGGGGACTTCAACATTCCAACGCTCTTTTATTTTTTTGGCAGTAGCCTGCGTGTCATATTCACAATTTGGGCATTCAGCAATTAATAATTCAAGATTTTTCTGTAATATCTTTTCATTCTCTGTACCACTACGATTTTTTCGTCCATTGCTATCTAAACCAGCCTGGATCCCATAAACGTAATCAACCAAAGAACGTTTGATGCCTATTTTCAAAAAATCAAGCAGTCCTGAATCGTGCATAAATTTAATATATTCATCTAAATTAGATATATTGGGCCTATTGAAATCAATATTATATGAATACATGTCTCCATCATCTTTAAAAGCTAATACATCAATATCTAATTCTCTAGTAGCTAACAAAATAGGAACTGCAGTCAATAACTCCGGTTGCTTGGTAAATAGTTGTCTGGCTTCACTCTCAATATCTGGCTTTCCAATCAGATAATTTAATGTGTTAAGTTGAATTTCATAAGGTTTAATATTATTAGTAACATTGCCCCAGTTAACCCAGTAACTCGGTGTTCGATTAGTTTTAAACCGTGTCCGCATAAAGTATTCAAATTTTTCATCACTTGTGTTCTTCATGTATTCATTAAAATTCATTTTATTTTACCTATTTTTTCGTTTTTAAAATCAATAATTCTTTTTTTAGCAATGTCTAGGTAGTCAGCTGAATTATCTATGCCAATAGTTTTCATATTCAATATTGTACCAGCAACCATGCTTGTCCCACTACCAACAAAGGGATCTAGAATGACATCATTTTCTTTTGCAGAAGCCTGTAATATCCTAATCATAAGTGATAATGGTTTTTGAGTGGGGTGCTTGCCAAATCTTTTTTCAGAACGATTAATGGTTGGCGTTGTCCAAACATCTTTCATTTGTTTATTTTCATTCATTTCTTTCATCACAGAGTAGTTAAAAATATGCTTTCCTTTGCTCTTTTTAGCCCACAATATGGTTTCTGTGGAATGAGTAAACATACGGCAACTTAAATTAGGAACAGGATTGGATTTCTGCCAAGTAATATTGTTTAATAATTTGAAATCATATTTTGGTAACAAGTAACCTAGCAAGTATATATTGTGCATTGTACCAAATAGCCATATTGTACCGTTGGGTTTTAAAACTCGATATGCTTCGTTTAGAAATTTACGGTAAAAATCTTCCACACTTATATTATTATTTTTGTCCCACTCACCTTTGTTTACACTAATCATTTTACCACCACTATTAGATATCCCATCATTGCTTAAAAAATATGGTGGATCCGCAATAATAACATCTATGGTGTTATCCTGCATCTGGGTAAGATATTCAAATGTATCGGATGCAATTAAAGTATTAAGTGAATCACTATAAAAAGTCATAAATACAATTATCTCCCAAGCAGTAGCTAATAATTAGTAATTATTAGTTCTCCTATCTTCCCTCTTTTTGCTGAATTAGAATTAATGTTACGTGAGGCTTGAACTTCATGTATATTCGCTCCTTGATACAATTCTCTTGTTAAAGGAGTATCTGAGTTGCTTAACATCACAAAAGTTCCTTGTCTGTCTAAATCAAAAAATTTATTTCTTAACCTTTTTTGGTCGTCTAGTGTGAAGCCGTCAACCGTATAAGAAGTAAAATCAGAAGTAGAAGATAGAGGAATATATGGTGGATCTAAATATACAAAGTCATTCTTTTGTGCACCATTTAGACTATCAGCAAAGTCTTGATTAGAAAAATTGATATCATAAGTATTAAAATAATGACTTACCACCATAATGTTTTCAACATTAGCTATTTTTGGATTTTTATAACTACCATAGGGCACATTAAACTGCCCTTTACTATTAACACGGTACAGCCCATTAAAATCAACCCTTAGCATATATAGTAAACGCGCTGATTTCTCAATAATATTCATATTTTCGAGACGTCCATCACGATCCGCACTTCTGACATCTAAATAGTGTTCTTTACTGTTATTTTGTTCGTGATACTCAAGTAAATTTAGTAATTCTTTTGGATTATCTTTGACAGTTTGATACATATCTATTAACGATCCATTCGCATCATTAATAAGAGCTCGTTCAGGTGCCAATGAGAATAAAAAGGCCCCACCACCTACAAACGACTCAAAATATTTTTCGAACTTTTGTGGTTTAAGTTCGTGCAGGAATGGTAGTAATTGTCTTTTACCGCCAACCCATTTTGTGACTGGTTTTAAATCAGCTGTTTTTGTCGATTCAACATTCATGCGTAATTTTCTCTTTCTAAAACATGTTCGTCTAATTGTAACATAGAATTGTTTCAACTACTTTTGTAAAATATAGAGTGAAAATGCTTCATAATTTAATGATATTATCATTTTTTATATTTCACAGATAATAATATGTTAAAAAGGACTATATTATAGAATAGTCCTTTTAATTATAAATAAAACGGCAAAATATTTACTTAGGATTAATTTACTTTTATTTGTATATTGTCTGAATTTGCCTGGTTTAGCAACCATTGATTAAATCTTGATTTTTGACTTTTATTCTTAGCAAATATTTTTTTAGCATCTTTAAAATTATATTTATCGACCAATAGTCCAATGTTTTTATCTGAATAAATATTAAAAATTGTCCAGTCAATTTCAGGAAAACATCCTTTAATCAAATCTAAATCAAGACTATTTTTAACATCTGATAATTTAAAATATTTTTGTTGAATTAGGTTATATATATTAGCAATAGCAGATTGCCTAGGATCAGGAAATACCCCAATAGATTTTTGTTGTATCACCGTAATTTCTTTTTTCAATATATACTTTTTCTTATCATCAAAATCATAAACTCCACTTTTAATTACATCTACAGCAAAAGATACATTGAACTCACTATCAGGCAGTTTTTCGTACTTATGAAGTATCTGATCAATATATTTTTTTAAATTATCATCAAAAGAAAAGTAAAATTCAATTATCATTGGTTTCCAAATAAGGACATGTTTCAAAGTATTTTTAAAAGTAGCGATTAAACATATTTTTTCGCCTAGATATTTTTGGTTTAATTTGAAATCTTTTTTGAATTTAAGTCCTTCATTGATTAAATATGAATAAAGACTAAAATTTTGTGAATGACTGTTTACTAGATTATTCCGTGCAATATAATCAATATGTGTGTTAATAATTATCAACAATTTTTGGTAATCAGCTTTTCTTATTGATTTTGCACCGTTGGCTAATATTAACAGAATATGTTGAATATCCCTCGAATTATTTTGATACAATGGATAATTTTCTATGAGTGGAATCAATTTATAAATTTTTTTGATTTGAATGAATGACAAAAATTGTATAAATTTAGAAAGCTGTCCTGAGACCTCAAAAGAATAATTATTCTTAATTTCGATAGATAATTTGTTAATTTGATCAATAATGTAGTTGAAAGCTTTATCAGAAATCCTGATTTTTGATAAAACGTAGTTTCTAAGCAATGTATCTACGTTTTCTGTTTGTAAATATGGAATGATGTTCTTAATATCAGTGAACGTTAATTCTTTTATAATAGATGAAGTGCTATTGAATATAGTATTACTATTGTTATGATAAGTATAGTTATCATAAGCTATCAGTAGGCATTCAAAATATCTAACAACTGTTTCTTGAAATTCTGTGTATTGAAAAACAGTTAAACAATTAAATTCTATAAAATTAATTAAATTACTAAATTCTATCTTAGCAGTAATTAAATCGTTATTGAAAGAATGTCCATGATTATTTTTGTAAATTTTTCTTTCATTACGTAATTTATCTAGTAGCCCATCTATTTTGGATAGCTTTCTATAAATAAAACTAAAATTTTGAATATTATCTCTAAAATACATAGCAATTTTCTTTGTTGCTTTATCACCACCGGTAATTAAAGAATTAATTGCTTTATTCAAATCTCTAATGCCACTTACTGGTTCAGGCAATGAGTCAGTGCCATCTGTTCCTATATGGTGTACATTAAATTCACATATTAAATAGTTCCAATAATCTTTTTTAGTGAAAGATTTATTCGCGATTTCTCTAAACATTTTTTGAGACAAATCGTAATTATATTGATTGTAAACAGCATATGCATTTTTCAAGACAGGATTTTGTACAAATTTTTTACTATTACTACTTTTATAATCTAGAAACTGAATAAAATTAGTTTTATTGTCCAAAAAATTAGTTATCTTGTTTGTTTTAGAGATAGAAAATTTTGATTCTTTTTTATTGTTCCACTGTAATTCGTCACGAAAAAAAGATGCATGTGATGAAAAATTAGCGTACCGCGCAACTAGATCTGGTTCAACAAAATACGATTGATTTAAAAATTTAATATTGTTCCAAAGTTTTTTAGGACTAGACGGAAAAACATTCATTTCAGAATTTAAATGCTCCAAAAATTGGCTTGTTGCGAAACCCATATTCAAATTAGCATCTTTTTCATACGCAATTATATTTATTCCTTTATTTTTGTAATATTCTGTTGCAGCTTCATTCTGAGGTGTTGGTGTAAAAAAATAAGCCTTCCTTGCGTTACCGTAAAAACCTTTTTGTATCATTCGAAATATTGAATTAAAAGTTGAATCACCTAGAGAATAACCAATGAACAGAATAGTATTGTTCATTATGAGCGATTTAATCAGTGTTGCTACCATATAAAAATTTTTTTCATAGTCTAAGTAATCATCTTCTTTAAGAACAATATTTTTTTCAATAAGGTCCCCATGCATTTTTATTAAATAATGATCTGATTTTGAATAAGGTATGTCTGAATCTTGTTTAATTACTTCGTATTTATCAATTTCTGATTTCATAGCTTTTTCAAGTAATTCATCATAATTAGTAGTAATAATATGCCTTGGCCTTATTCGAAATATTTGTTTATGAATATTATTTGGTTCAGCATTATCATGATTTTTAAATGTATTAATAACTTTTTGTAGATACTTTTGTTGACCAACAATATCAAAATAATACTGTGCTATTTTTAAATTATCATGTTGACTCTCTTTTTTATTAATATTCATTTCTTTTTTGAATTCATTAATCAAATCATTCCAGCTGGGAAGTCCAGAATTCATTGATATACCAGCACCCACAAATATAACTAAAGAATCATTTTCAATTGCTTCATTAAGATGTTGAACATGTAAACGCATTATAGAATTCATCAAACTACCTCTTTTTAATCGTTATCTTTTAACAGTTATATCTTAAATCTAAACCATATTTAATATTTTGTCTACATCTATATTATTTTTTGATATCGTCATTTAGTCACTAATGTACATAATTTAGGCGTTCACTTGATTACTTTTTGAATTTTGGCTAGTTGAGCTTTCTGCTCCTTTAGATTTTCTTTCTGGGGATAGTAACGTATCAGCATATACTGTCCAATCGGTGGTATTATTTCCAACAAAGGCAAACTTCAATCCTTGCGGTACTAACTTTGCTCCAGGTTTCAAATCAACTTGTAATTTCTCGCTTTCAGTTGGATCAATTAATATACGAATGAACGTGTCATCATCGTTAATTTCTCCTGACTTACTTTGTTGCATGAAATTAAATTGATAATTTGAAATGATTGGTTCACCATTATCATCACGAACCGAATTGTTTTGATTATCAGTTTGATAATTTGGCGACACACTAAATAAAATCAAATCATGACTATCAAAGGCATCAGCGGAACGCACTCGTCCAACTGGTGTTTTATCTTTACCAGAAACGAACACAGCATCATATTCTGCCTCTGGTATGTCATCAGTCTGTGAATCAGACATTGGCAATAATGTACCAGACTTTGTAGCAACTCTTACACCACCACGGCGATTACTACGTGCTTCACCGCCGGTTATTGAAGAATTAATTAATTTCAATTCAGTACCAAACGGTTTAGTAAAATCAAAGCCAGCTTGTGGTGTGATGTTTTCCGTATTTAGAGTGTCATTGATATTGAGTACAGCGACTGAAATGTCACCGTTTGTCCCAACTTTGTTACGACCTACATAGGTCAATTTTCCTAGGCTCTTGCCTTGTAGTGATAATTTATTAAATTTGTTAACCATTATTGTTCTCCTTCTATGTTTTTTTCTTTTGTTTTGATGAAAAATAAAAGAACGTCTGTAAAAGACATTCTTTGTAATAATATTTATTTCCGAAAATTCTTTGATAGATTATCTACTAAATTTCATTGACACGCGAAACTGGTCATCACATTTTGTAAATACATTAGCATTGATACACAAAATCATCAAAATGATTTAATATTAGTAATATGCTCTGTTTATTACTTTTCACTAATTATGTTAGCCAATGGGAAATATAGATAATAGATATCAGATAAAGAAATATGAATAATAATTAATTCGAAGTAATACAAAATGTGATTTAAATTTCACAAACAACTAAATAAAAAACATCATTTAGGCTGGTTGTTGTTGAACTGATTTCCCTATGTTTCTTATTTTATCCTGAACTTTAGAATAAAGTTTGATAGTCTTAGTCAATGAAGCGGGTGTTGCTTCTCTGAACTCATCACTTTCTTTAATGGTATCTTTAATAAGTAGTATCGCTTTTTTTATAAGTTGATCTAGTTCTAAATCAGGGCATGCTCGCTCTAAGTTAATGACTGCATTAAGTATAATTATATCTCCAGTATTAACAAAGGCATATTCATCCGAAATATATTTATTTTTATCAACGTCCAAATAATCAGTAAATTCCTGATTTGATTCGTTTCGTCTATTCTTTCTATATTTGGTAACAATTGATGAAACTTGATTGTATACATATTCTGCTTTTATAACCTTATTTGCAGATATGTCACTAAGCATATCCTCTACGTTGCTTTTATCAAACAATGTGCCTTTACTACTCTTAGCCTGAGCAGATTTGTTATTTAAAAAAGCTCCAACATAATGTTGAATTACGTTTTCAAGTTTCAACACTGTAAAATTGTTATAATCTTGGTCTATTTCCCCATAGTTCTTTCTATAAGAAAGTTCACCTATCTGTCTTTCAAGATAATAGTGCTTTTCTAATAGTTGATCTTGTAGTTCTCTGATAATAACATGATTTGCAATGAAGTAACTTTCTTTAATAGGTGTTTGTGAATTTAGATATTCTGTTATCTGTGAACGTTCATCGTAGCTTTTGATTTGTATAATTCTAATCAATATATTGACATCATCTTGTAAATTCCCCTTTTTACTGGCATTTGCAAGACTTGTCACAGTTTGACAGCCATTTACAATTGACACTCCTTTTAATGAAATAGTGCTAGTACCTGGACTATTCCTTGATTCATCACAAATCATCGTTATTCCATTATTATAAAAATAAAAGAGTGAAGACGATCTAGAGTCACTCGCTGTTTGTGTAATACCTGTATTCACTTTAGAACCTGTTTCAAATAAGCGAATATTTTCGTCAAAAATAATTGAAAGTTTATCTTTTACCGTTGAAATTAAATCTGTGGCATTAACCACGCCTACCCACGAATCGATCTCTTTGTTACCTTCAATACTATAAGCTGACTGCATATTTCTGTATTTTAGTGAAATATCAACAGAATTTTTTCGCTGAAGTTTATCAAATAAGTTAATCAGATCGTCTCGATTTAAAACTTCATTTTCAACTTCAACAAAGTCTTTTAACTCTTCTTTTTTACGATCCAGTAGTTGTAAATTTTTTTCTGCTTGTATCCCTTTGTTAAATGAAACAAAATTTACAACTATTTTATATATTTCATTATTATTGAAAAGATCTACAAGATTTTGAAAACCATCATTGTCACTTTTATCAGTGAAATTTCCGTGAATTAAACCAGAAATACCATCGTAAATTTTTAAAATAGCTGATTGGTCTATTTCACTATTTGTGTTTGTTTTTTTAGGCCATTTAAACTGATAAACATTTAGTGTTTTACTTTCCGAATCATACAAGTAAGCGTCTATTCCATTATCATCTGATCCATCAATTATTTGTTCATTAATATCTTGGTCGGATAAATAAACGTAGTTTTTCAAAAACCAAAAACCAAAAGCTTTTGATTGAGCACCATCGCCAGAAAAACCTTCATCATGTACAATTTTATTAGTTGGTGAAAGAATGCGATCGTAATATGAATCAAATTTAGTTATCATAAATTTCTCTCCTTATATCTCTATCGTTAATTTTCCAACTATATTAGTTTGTTGTCAAGTTAACAAAAATTCAAATAAGTTCTATTAATTAATGTATTTTGCTAATATGATGCAATCTCGCAAATGTTTTCTTCTGTGCTTCTACGATATTTTTTACTAAAAATGTCTACTTTTGATTCAGTGATAAGTAACTACTATAATGTTTCTGAATTTACTCCTTAAAAAAATACTCTGGAACAATAGAGACATTCAAATACATAGCACGTATCATATCACTATTTTTAATGGCTAAATCACTTTTTATTTTTTAGTTTTTCACTTACTTATGATATTGCACGACATAAGCCTTAGGCGCAACTTATATGCCACTATAAGTGCTCATCTCATCGGTCTTATGATTTTCTTCAACACAGTACCAGACTTTTTCTCTCTGTACCTGCGCTTGATTGATTGTTGATAATCATATAAAATTAGGTTATTGAAAATAACTTTAAATTTTGATTCTCATTAATAACGTTGTCGAAGGCATTATTTTATCAATCAAGAGTATATTTAGTTTTCAATGTCCTGAAACACAGCTAGTAAATCTAGTTGTGTTTTTTTGTGCTGATTTTTAATGTTAATACTTTCTTAAGAAACATTCGTATTTGACAAAAAGAATAAGCACAAGGAATGTTACAGAAGTATTTCAACTCATGTTTCACACCCTATGCTTATAAGTTTATACTTTAAGGTCAACCCAACAACCACATGTTTAATCAATTGGTAAAATTCCGGAAATGATCTTGTAATCTCACAAGTTGTTTTTTGACTCGTAAGACATTACTTATTCTATTGTACCAATGTCATACATTAATGTTAAGTCGCTGTCCACGGTTTCTAAAGCTTATTTTAAGGCTGCTTAACATAAGCTTTCCACAATTAAATGTCAAACAAAAAACAGATGCTTTAAATCTATGACTATTTCTTATGCAATTTTCGTTTTTCATACACACGACGATACCGTTGAATAGGACTCTTGCCTTGTAAGGCTATGCGCATTGGCATGGCGTTCATCTTATCTGCCACTTCATCTAATTGTTTTTGTCTTACTGGTTTAAACAATCACGCAATTTACCGTTGTGGTTTTCGTTAGAACCTCGTTGATGTGGTGACGATGGTGTACAGTAATAAAGTTTTATTTTAAGTTCTTTTTGAACGTACTCCAAAAAATTCCAAGAAATAAATTCCGAACCGTTATCAGCGGTAATTGTTCGCACTGCTTTACCATAGCGTTCATAAAATAATTTAAACGCTTCAATCATATCTTTCGATTGTTTACTTTTAACTTTGATTAAAGCGTAAAATCTGGTTTTTCGTTCAACGACCGTCATAATAGCCGAATGGTCTTGGTATTGCCCATTGTTTTGTTTCATTGGTAACACTAAATCAATCTCCAAATGCGCGACAACTGGTGAGCGATCATAAATTGAATGGCGTACCAACTCTCCACTCTTTTGTAAGTTTTCTCGTTGTCGTGCGCGTTGTACTATACTCCTATCTGAATTATTATTATAAATGTTTTGACATACAAACCGAATTACTTAGCCCATTATAAGGTGGGTAATTATCAATTAACTGATAATTCATTTTCGTGTAGAGCCGAATGGCTCCCATATTATTTTTACCAGTTTCCAAAATGATTTTTTTATAACCATTTGAGTAAGCTTGGGACTCTATCTTGTTTATCAATTTAGTTGCTATACCACCGCCTCTAGCTATAGGATCCACAAATAATCTTTTCATTTCTAATACGTCTTTGGAATAGTGTTTTGTAGCCACACAACCAGTTGCCTGTCCTAGATTATAAGCAACAAAAACATCTGTTAAATCACTAACCGAATTAAATATATGATATTCAGTTTTTTCTGTACTTTGAATACCACTGTTAAAACTAGATAAAGTAGTATCAAGAATATGAACCAGTCTATTAAAATCCTGATCTGTAGTAGTTACTTTCTTAATTTCCATAGATATGCTCCGCTAATTTGTCCAAATTGTATTTTAAAGTAATAGTAACATTGAAAAGTTCCATTTAATTTGAATAATGTTAAATTAAATAACATAATAACATAATGAGACTTGCTATATCATACTTATGTTGTAATTTATAAATATATTTGTGTTAAAAAATCATTTTCCAATCTTTGCATATCATTATTGATTTGCTAAATATGATGAAATTGAGCAAGTGCTAGGTATTCCAGTATATTTTGCGCACCCATATTCACCAGAGAAACGTGGGAGTAATGAGATATCAAACCGATACGTTCGGCGATTTATACCAAAAGAACGCAAAATTGAAACAGTTAGCACCAAAGAATTATATTAAATTAATCATTGGATCAATGCAAGACCAATGCAAATACTCAATTGGCAATCACCACGAAAGGTTTTTCAGCAGTTCGTAGTGTTCGATTAATTCTTGCAATCTACCAAAAGTTGAAAATTCTCACTTGTGCAATATGTCAAAACGTACTTTAAATCAATCCTGTGGATCTCGCCATTTCACAAACAAAAAACAGGCCCTTAAAAGCCTGCTATTGCGTTACATTGTAAGGTATATTATGTAAACTTGTAGTGATATAGTTACTTAAAATTGTCAATACTAAAAAGTTTAAGTAATTACAGCATGGTTAAAATTTTTTAAATACTAAGATCAACGTTTCAATAACTTCTCTGTCTTAAAACTCCTTCGAAAGTAAAGCCACATTTTTCTAAAACTTTTTTTGATTGTTGATTACGAATATCGCATTTGGCTTCAATACGTCTTACGTCAGTTGAGTGGAAAAGATAGTTAACTATCTTTTCCAATGCTTCGGGAAGATAACCTTTACCCCACCACGCTTTGCCAATAACATATCCTATTTCCAACATTTTGATACGGTCGGCCTGCTCAACCACTGTTATCGTGCCAATAAGAGTATTGGAACTTCTTATAACTATTCCCCAGTCATAGAAATTGGATAACAAGTATTTATTTTCCCGAATTTTAATGTTATCCTAAACATCTTCTACACGCTTGTGAGGTCCCAAAGTTAAAAAATGTGTTGTATCTGAATCAGAAGCCCAATGCTCAAACATTTGAGGCGCATCCTCCACACGGAGTGGTCGCAGGTATAATCTATTAGTTTCAAGATAAGCCGTTCCTGATATTTTCATTGTACATCCTTATTTCTAATCATTAGCTAGGGTCAATTATATTAGCAGTGCCTAATTTAAAAAACTTTACCAATTCAGCAGCCATGTATTGTGTAGAATAAACCATATTTTTATTTAACCACCAAGTAATGACTGACACATAAATCGTAGAAATTATTTTAAGTAATAAATCTCTTTCCACTACCGTTTTTACAGGAAAAGATTGACTTAACTTATCAAAAAGTGCATCTTCTATTTTCTTTCTTAGCCCTAAGTCTTCTTCATCATTCAGCATAAATTGATAGAAATGTTGTTCACTTGCTATGACATCAAGTGATAACTCTAAATCATTTGAAAACATTTGATAATCTAATTTGCCATGTGTAATATGAGGCTCAGCTTGTATAGTATCAATCACTTTTTTAATTTTTTGATTGACTAAATCATCCAGAAGATCATATTTATCATGATAGTGTAAATAAAAGGTAGATCGGTTAATAACCCCTATTTTCGCAATTTCATCAATTGTTATATTTTTAAACTTTTTTTCGAGTAACAATTGTGTTAGTGCGTTTCTTATTGTACTCAATGTTTTTATAGTTCTTAAATCTTTTATTTCCGGCATATAAATACTTTCTCAAATTTTTAGCATAATTTGCGCAACAATTATACCAAAAATGTTGCTTAAACAACATTTTGATTAATAATAATCATTGTAGAACAGATATTATTAATTGTATAGTAGATTTGAAAGGCAGGTTAGCATATATGTTTAAAAACTACGTCGATAACGAACAATTTAATTTACAGATCAATCGTTTTATAAATGATGAATTTGCAGACAATCAAATTGTTCAAAAAGATATTGAAGAGATTGTTCCTCAATTAAAGGACGATGAGAGTTGGTATACAGCTTGGTATACTAAAGCCACTGAACGTGAACATGACGAAGAATGGTCAATAGCTTCTACCTATTATCAAGCCTCTGAATTTTATCTGTCATCAGATGACCCACGTAATCAGGTTGTCTATGACAAGTATCGTGAAAATTTTTATAAAGGTTATAAAGATTTTGCTTATGAATCGTATGAAGTTCCCTATGAAAATAGTTTTTTGCCGGTTGTCAAATTAATAACCCCTGGTGCCACTAAAAATCTTTTATTTTTCGCTGGATTTGACTCATACATGGAAGAAATGGTCAAAATGGCTAGTTATATGAAAGGCATTAATTACAATATTTATGTTTTTGATGGACCTGGTCAAGGGACCGCTTTGCGTAATGGGCTAAAATTAATCCATAATTGGGAAAAGCCAATTAGTGTCATACTTGATTATTTTGACATTAAAAGAGCCAGTGCTATTGGCGTTTCCTTAGGTGGTTATCTTGTCATGCGTGCAGCTGCATTTGAAAAACGGCTAGATAAAGTGATCGCATTTGATATCTTCTACAGCTTTATGGATGCACTTAGAATCCGATTGCCTTATGATAAAATGACACAGTTAGAGCAGCTTTTAAAAACTAATAACAAGGATATAGTTAATAATCAGTTTGCAATGATGATGGCGGTAAATCTTGACTTAAATTGGAAAATAAATAAAGGTATGGAAAATACAGGAGCTAAAACACCTTTTGACTTGTTAAAATCGTTTGAAAAATATAACGTAAAACCTGTTTTGCCTTTTATTAATCAAGATGTTTTACTTTTGGCTGGAGAAAATGATCAATATGTACCAAGCACTCGACTGCCAGAAATTGCTGATGGTTTGATTAATGCCGGTACAGTTGAACAAGTATTATTTGATAAGGCCTCTGGTGGGGATCAACATTGTCAAGCAGGCCGACGAGAACTCGGATTCGAAGAAATCAAAAAGTTTCTTGAGTAGTTCATCATAAGGCTTTAATTAATTGATTATATTTTTTCATTAACAGTATATTTTTTTCATACTAACACGTGTACTATTGGAGTACACGTGTTTTAATTTAATATTTTGCATTTGAATCAGAAGCCTAATGCTCAAACATACCGGCATTACGCATGATTTTTGAAAAAAGTAACTGGTTGATGCTTCTATCATCGAAGTTGCGAATACCGTTTTCTAGCCAAACATGTACGTAATAATCATTGCTTATTTGGTATCGGTTATACTCTTGGAAAGATTAGCCCTCGCATAAGTACCTATGTTATGACTATACTTTCCATGCTATTAACGATTTATCTACTTTTTATACAAAGCACTGTAAATTAATATAATGACATTGTTTAATATTGTTAGCCTAGAAAAAAAACATGTCACTCATAGACACATAATTATTTACACTTTAAAATTTCACAAAAATCAACTCAAATCTTTGGCTTTCATTTTTTCTAATTCCTTTTGAGTTTTCTTTTTCCTACTTTCAATACTCTCTATCCAAATAGCATTTATTAGTATTTCGCCCACTAATAAAACAACTAATAACTCAACAAAATGATTTCCAGATCTTACGTACATTAGATAAACTATAAAAATTAAATACCCAATCCCCGGTAAGGCGCCAACCCAAGTAGGAAACACATGATCAATAAGGTATAAAACACCCAATACTATAAACCCTGAAGCATGTCCTGTTAATAGTTCACTCATTCTTTTCCTCCTGATAATCTGCAAGAATTTTCTTCGCCAAACTTAGTGGTAATTCATCATTAATTACCATTTTCATTATTTTAGTTTCAAACGAACTCTTACCCTGCTGCTCAATTAAATCTATCTGTTGAATAATTTTATCCAACCGAACACGCACAGTTGGATAACTTACATGATAGATTTTTGCTAGTTCTTTTAGAGATCCAGAAGCTTTGACTAGTCGTTTGACAAATTCTTGATCTTCTCGTGCTAATTTTAAAAACCAATCCATAAACGCTCCTTTAATAAATATTATTTATTTTATATTAACATTATTTAATTTTATATGCAAATAAGTTAAATATAGTTTCATATTTATTTGTTGGAATAGGTTTTATAAACTCCTTTTTTAATTCAAAATAAAAAGCACAAGTCATATTATAGAAATATTTCTATAATATGACTTGTGCCTACTTAGAGTTCTAAAACGTTCTAGATAAGGTGGGTTCCCTTATCAACGTAGATTGTGTCACCAACTATTCCACTAGCAATTGGGCTTAACAGGAATGCTGCCGTATTTCCAACTTCTTCAATAGTAACACCAACACCATCAACGGTACGTTCATCTGACATTTTAATTAAATCACCATGATTTTTAACACCAGTAACGGCTAATGTTTTAACTGCACCAGCAGAGATAGCATTAACGCGAATGTTTTTGTCAGCTAAATCACGGGCTAAGTAGCGAACAGCTGATTCAAGGCCTGCCTTAGCAATTCCCATAACATTATAGTTAGGAATAGCTCTTTCAGAACCCATGTAAGTGAGTGTTACGATTGAACCATTTTCATTCATGATTTCACGACCATACTTGGCAGCTGCAATTAATGAATATACACTGATATTTTGAGCCAGTGAAAAACTAGCAAGTGTGCCATCAGTAACTTTATTATCTAAATCACTCTTTTCAGCATAGGCAATGGCATGGACAATACCATCAACTTTGCCAACTGTTTGAGCAATATTTGCAAAAGCAGTTTCTATATTTTCTGGGTTAGAAACGTCGCATTCAACTTTCAAAACTGAATCGTCAACAAATCGATCTAAACTACGTTTCATGCGATCATTTTGATAAGTTAAGATAACTTGGCCACCTTGATTGATAATTGCTTGCATACAACCAAAAGCTAGACTACTTTTATTTGCAACGCCCATAATGATAATTTTTTTATTATCTAAAAACCCCATGTCAAAAACACCTCTTAAATTTATAATTATATTATGTAAAGTATGCCCTAATTTAATAAAGTTGTCAACGGCGTAAACTAAAATTCAAAAGTAAACTTTTAATGTTGTTATATAAATAATCCGCCAGATGCCTCTATTCTTTGACCAGTTACCCAAGAAAAGTTATCCTCAAGTACACTATCAATCACAGTTGCAATGTCTTTTGGCTCGCCCAAACGTCCCAATAGTGTTTGCTGAGATATAAATTCATCAAAATTTTTATCAATTTGATTACTACCACCAAATTCTGTACGAACAATACCTGGTGCAATAGCATTAACTCGAATTTTTTTGGCACTGAATTCTTGTGCCATATATCGCGTTAAAATTTCTAGCGCACCTTTAACAGATGCATAGACACCCATTCCTGGGGTTGTAAAACGCGTTAGTCCAGAAGAAATATTAATTATTGCACCACCAACATTTATGAGTGGCAACATACTCTGTGTGAAGAAAAGAGGCCCCTTTAAATGTACGCTCACTAGTTTATCGAATTGGTCTTCGTTTATGTCAGATAATGAAGCTGACAAACCAATGCCAGCGTTATTAACGATATAGTCAATTTTTGTTTTGCCCCATTCTTCTTGAAGGATAGTGCTTAGTTTTTCAACAAAATTAGGAAATGTTTTTAAGTCACTGACATTTAGTTGTATTGAAACAGCATGACCACCGCTCTTTTTAATAAGCGACAATACGTTGTCTGCAGCTTCTTTGTTTTCATTGTAAGTTATAACGACCAATTTATTTTTTGATAATGTGAGCGCAGTTTCACGGCCAATTCCTCGACTACCGCCTGTTATTAGGACTACTTTTTCTTTTAATGCCATAATTAACTCACTCCTTATTATTCATTTTACACAAAGTATAGCACACTTTATGATAGTAAATCGTAGGGAAAAATATATAATTTTAACCAGGCCATTTTTACAAAAAAAGACCGTTCATTTATTGTGCCGTAGGTTGGTAATGCGCATTGTTTTAGAAATTAACTTCGTAACTTCGTTAACATCAGAATTTGAAAATCGTGTTATTTAATACATATAGAAACTCCAAATATTAGGTTTTTAAATACTTAATCGTTTTAATTCTAGTAACGATGTAACCAAAACTAAAAAAACATTGCTATGATTCGGCAACAGATTTTTAAAATACATTTGGTATTCCAGTCTATATTTTACTACGACTTTTTTGCACTAATACAATATCCCTAAAAATTAATTATAATTGAAGCTTTTAATTATGGATTATTGCGTATTACTTTATTTAATAGTGCCTTTGGCACATTATTCTTATTTATAGTTGTTGGTCCATATACAACCCTTGTGTTAGAAATTTCAGCTTCTAGAAACTCATTATCTTTAAAAGGTTTGATATTTTCCCCTGATAGTTCAAAAGAAATCTTCTTAACTGTACCATTAGTTGTCACGAAATTAAAATGATAATTATAGCTGTACGATCCTTTGATAGTGTTGCCAGCATCATCTTTCGTAATTTCTCTCTTTGCTACTACTGCTGGTGCCTTAGTGTATGCTTTTGATGATACATAAGTGTTATCATAATATTTTTTTGTCTGAATTATTATACCTAAGACTAAGAATATGGTTAAAACTCCTGCAATTGTTAAAGTGATTTTTTTCATTTTTTCCTCTTGACAGACCTTAACGCCTAATAAAAAAATATTATTCCGTTAACAAGTACAATCATAAACATAGCCAAAATATGAAACTTTTTATGATTTGACAGAATTGCTATATACTCACGAATTAGTGCATTAGGTAAGAAGTATTTACTAGTTTTAGAGCCAATACCCTCGATATTTAAACCAACTAGGTGCGCAAAACCAGCGGCTCGAAAGACGTGATAATCATTTGTAGCGAAAATGCCACTATTGGGATCAAAACCATTATCCAGTATGACTTGCTTTGAAAATAGCATGTTTTGATAAGTATTCTTGGATTGACTTTCAATCAAGATATCTTTTTCTGGTACACCGTGTTCAATGGCATATGCTTTCATAGCAATTGCCTCAGGAAGTTTTTCATCACCACCTTGACCTCCAGACATGATTAATGTCATAGGAACACGAGACTTTAGAAATTGTTTCTTTTTAAAATTGGCTGCAACAAGTATTCTTGAGCCTAATAATGGTGAAACATTTTCCCCATTTATAAGTCCAGAACCTAATACAATGGCGTACTCTTTATTATATTTAGGCTTGACAATTTTTGTTATCAAATAAGAAGCTAGAAATGTTAATACCCAAAAAATTAAATAGTTTTGAAAACTGTAAGAAATATTTTCAATCAATGTCACCATTTTGTTATTGGGAATATATCGATTCAAAAGGTTAAACATCACAGGAACGGTAATAAGTAGTACGCCAATCAATAAAGTCAACATGTTTCCTAAAGAATGACTTTCACGACGCCAAACAATCATACCATTCCAAATAAAAAGAAATGCGCTTAAAATTGTGAGAATAATGATTGGTATTAAAAGTATCGTTACAATTGCTAAATAAATATAAGTTAAAAGTTGATTATTTAGTTGTACAATAATAATAGATAGTGTCAAAAGATAACTCATAGCAGTTGCAATTGCGGACACACCACATAATAATCGATAACGATTTTTTCTAATCAGAATCGCTGTGCCTACTGTCATCAAAATTGAGATGATAATAAAAATTATAGAATAGCTATAATAGAAATTAAATAAATTTACCATGATTTTGAGTTCCCCCTTACTTCGATCAATTGTAACATGAAAGTGAGTAAGAGGAAAAATAATAGGTGCCTTAATTATTATCTAACATATCAGTTCGAAAAAATGTTCAATCCTAATAAATTATGATCTGTAATGAGGAGCTTTCATACTAATGACAAACAAATACACAACGGTATTTATTGATCGCGATGGAACTATTGGTGGTAACGGTCATTTTCAATCACTGCAAGATTTCAAATTATTTCCCTATTCTCTAAAGGCTATAACGGCACTAAAAAACCATGGTATGCAAGTGTTTGGGTTATCCAATCAAACATATATTGAAAATGGAGAAATGAACTACCACGATTTTTTCAATTCACTCATCTCAATAGGATTTGATGATGCTTTTATTTGCCCTCACTCTGAAAGTACAAATTGTAGATGCCGAAAACCTAAAAACGGATTAATTGAACAAGCCCATGCTAAATACGATTTCGCCAACGAACGATCTATCATCATTGGTGATCGTTACTCATCTGACATACAGCTCGCTCAGAATTGTCATATGTTGGGAATACATGTCTCTACGGGCAAGCATGAGTTAACATACCCCCTACAAAGCAAGGATACTACTGGCAAAATTATTAACGTGAACAATTTAAAAGAAGCGGTTGAGTACATAATTAACTGATTATCATCCCCTAAAGTATTATCATGAAAACTTTCAAGTGTAACAGCCATTGTTTTCTTCCTTGGATTTTTGTATTTGTTTTTGAATACGCCACGTGATATAATGTATTTAATAATAAATACACGAGGAAATCATAATGGCAAAAGCAACTAGTATTCGTTTTGATGATAATTTATATGAAATGATTTTAGCATACAGTCAAATGAATAACCAATCCATCTCCAGTTTTGTTAGCGAAGCAGTGGCAACCTACGTAGCAGATAAAGGTGTCCAAACTGACGCTAAGTCTGCAATTGATGATTATGTCGATCGTTTCTCGCCACTACTTGAAAAGCTCAAGGATCGATAACGTATGCACTATCTCACAAAATCCGACTTTATTTACCTCAATGAACGCGTTGTCAAAAAGGTTGGTGGCAGTAATTTTGGCGTGATTTCTGACGCCTCACTAGAAGCTATTATAGAACAACCCAAGCAAGTTGTTTTCGGTCGTGAACTATACCCTTCCATCTGGTTAAAGGCGGCGTATATTCTCCAAAAGACAGCCAAGAAGCATGCTTTTTCTGATGGCAATAAGCGCACGGCAATCATAGCAAGTTTAGTTTTTTTAAACATCAACGGTTACCAACCAATTGATGATGAGCTAATTAATAATGCGGAAGAATTTGTCTTGGCAATAACCAACTCACCCGATACTGAAGCTATCATGCTAAAAATTGCCGAATGGTTGAAACGCACACATCAAGAGTCTGAGTAATCAGGCTTTTTTTAATTACTGCAACGCTCGCTCAGAATTGTCAAATGCTGTAAATACATGTTTCTACAGGCAAACAGGAGTTAATATCATCCCCTATATCACTATCATGAGCCTGTACTTTGATATTAAAAATGGCCTATTTCACTTTTGGAGCACCTTTCCAAACTGCAATTTCGCCTGTACCACTTTTGTTATCGATATAGTTTGCGACATTATTAGATTGGTAAGCTTTTACAAATTTTTTAATCGCTGGGCTGCCTTTTTTATTTTTTGTTGTTGCGATAATATTAATACCGCCATGTGTACTTTTATTAACCGGTTGGACATAAATAGCAGATTTTATTGAACGTCCGGATCCTACTATAAAACTAGGATCAATTGATGCCAAATCAACCTCCGGTAAAGTTCTCACTAATTGATCAGTTGCTAATTCTTTAAATTTGAGATTTTTCTTATTCTCAATAATATCCTTTGTAGTAGGATCCTTAACTTTATCTGCTAGTTTGATTAGCCCGGCAGATTGTAACACCAATAGTGATCTCCCTTGTGTAATCTTACTATTTGAAATACCCACTGTCCCATTTTGTGGTATATCTTTAATTGATTTATGCTTATCCGAATATAAACGCCCAGCGACTAAAATCGTTTCTCCAACGGGAACAATGTTAGACTTATGTGTCTTATTCCAATCGTTTAAAAATATATAGTGTTGAAAGGCGTTAGCATCAATATCCCCTGAAGATAGCGCAGCATTGGGTTGCGTATAATCAGTGAATGTCTTAATCTTAAGGGTTAATCCTTCTTTTTTTGCATTATCTTTGACAATTTTCCACTGTTCATCGGTACGTTTGTCACCTGCCATAATACCCACTGTCAGTGTTTCTTTGGTATTATTGGCGGTTCTTTGACCAAAACTTGCGTAGGCGATACCGGCAATTGCTACGACAGCCACACCACCAACAAGCCATTTAGTTGTTTTACTCATGATACTTTTTCTCCCTGTTTTCTCTAATAACGACATAAAATTTTTAAAACGATCATAAACAGGTCAGCATTTTGTCAATCAAAAAAGCCGCTTCTGTACTTATAATACAGAAGCGGCTTTTGATAAGCGTGATACCATTCTGAGTTCGGGCCAATTGTTACCAAATAGCTGCTCACTAACCATCGGGCATCGGAAAATGATCCTAGCTGAATGGTGTGCCCAGTAACGGGGGCCAAATCGTCGCACACTAAACGGTAAACCGATTCGTATGCACCAATCACAGGTCATTTTCACAATCGCACGCACACTAACTCACATCACCCGTTAGCTTTCTTAGCTTTGATAAATTGCTACTTTCCTGTTCAACTTGTTTCGTTCTAAAAATTATTATAGATAAATATAACATCTACATTGAAGTAATGTCAACAGCTATTACTCACTCATAAACAAATTAATAACCCGCTGTGAAGACGAATTATAATTTAAATTCATAAAATACGCAGTCGTCAACTCCCTTGTTGTCAAAACTAGGTAAGTCGTGACGCCCGATATATGCAAAACCACTTTTCTCATATAATTTACGAGCAGGAATATTGCCCACGAGTGTATCAAGCCTAATTGAAAACATATCATTTTCAGCAGCATACTGCTTGACAAAAGCTATCATTTGGCTAGCTATACCCTGTTTTAGTCTTTCAGGATGTGAAATAAGTGTATGTACAATCAAATGTAGAGAATTATATTCGGATTTTAACCACACGAGTTCTTGATATGATTCGTCTGCATTATGATTAAGTATCATAGAGCCAACGATAATATCCTGTTCGTCTATGCAAATAAACAGCTCCTGTTTTGAGACCGCCGCCAGTGCAACGGCTATATCTGGGTATACACCAGGTATCCAACTCGTCTGTTGCGTATTGATCAGTGGCAGTGAATCTTTGTAGAATGTTTGAATACCTGCTGTATCAGTGCTCATAGCCCGTCTAATTTTATATGGCATTGTTATAATATTCCTTTTTAAAGTTTAAATCACAATGTGTTTTAACAATTATACTACAGTAACAAATCTATTGGTATTACTGAATTTTTAGAGGTTTGACTGAAGTTGGTTTGACTAACTATTTGCATTGGTGAACACAATAAAAACTATCCTACTAATGAACGATATACAATTATTACGACTCCACTTACAGACATTATTTGTCTCTGCCGTTATTTTCTGTATATTTGCTAAAAATTGCTTGTAAAAAAAAGTAATTTGCGTTACACTTACTTTTAGTAAATAGAAAGAGGTATTATTTAATGACTAAGTTTGGTATTATTGTTGGTTCTATTCGAAAGAACTCATATTCAAAAGGTGTTGCGGACGCTTTGGTAGCTGGATTACCTGCAGATGCGGAAGTAACATATTTAAACATCAGTGACTTGCCACTTTATAATCAAGATTTTGATGCAGATTCTCCTGAATCTTATGTAAAGTTCCGATCAGAAGTAGCAAATCAAGATGCTTTCATCTTCGTGACACCAGAACACAACCGTAGCATTCCTGCCGCATTGAAGAACGCACTTGATGTCGCTTCACGTCCTTGGGGGCAAAGTGTATGGGCTGGTAAGCCTGCCTTGGTAGCATCACAATCAATCGGTGGCACAGCCGCTGTGTTGGCTCACCATGTACTACGTCAATCACTTGTATTTCTTGACATGCCAACGCTACAACAACCTGAATTATACATTGGAAACACTGCTGAATTAGCCGATGAAAATGGTCAAATTACAAATGAAGGTACAAAAAAGTTTTTGGCAGATAGTGCAAAGCAATTTGTAACATTCGCTGAAAAGTTTTAATCAGAAAAAACGATCGTCATAAAAAATCCTATTATTTCTAATAGGATTTTTTATTTTATCCAAGTTCATTGTATAAGTGTTAGGAATATTTATTACTTTTTTATCTTAAAATTCATTTTAAGTTTAAAAAAACCATAGAATCAATATCCTTTTTGTTTGAGCCTTGATATCTAATAGTTCAGTTTTTGCTGAACGATACTTTGGGGAACTAATGAAATGATGATAGTGACAATCAATAACCATAATAAATCGTACGCGCTTTCTAAGTTTAGAGATCCTATAGCCATTTGTCGGATTAAACTAACGGCATGTGTCAACGGTGAAAACCATCCTATATTTTTTAACCATGGTGCCACAGAGGTTAAAGGAAAAAAAGTATTTGAAAACATATACATTGGTTGAATAACCAACATGCTGTAATAATTTAAATAATCACGAGTGGGCGTTATTAATGTAAATGTCAACCCTAGAAAACCAAACAATGTTCCAGTTAAAAGTAAGACAATTGGAATAAAAATGGCTATCCAACTTTGTAAGATGCCCATCCCCGCAGTGACTAATAAAAATAAAGAACCAAATATGGTGCCCCTAATTCCTGACCAAAGTGCTTGACCTACAATAATTTCTTCTAAATTAATTGGTGTTGTACTAATTTCATAATATGTTTTATCTAATCGCATCTGAATATAGGCATTGGTTGTACTTTCAACATTTGCAGCATTCATGGCAGTTGCTGCGACTAAACCTAGTGAAATAAAGGTTAAATATGGCATTCCCGAAACTTGACCTACAAAGTGTCCAATACCCAATCCCATCGCTACCAAGTATAAAATAGGATCAAAAAGATTTGGAAAAATAGAAATTTTAAAAAGTTTTCGAAAACTCATCCAATTACGTTCCATAACATGAATGATACCATTAACTGAAAGTCTGTTCAATTTCATCACGCTCCTCTACATAACCTGTTAATGCCAAATACGTTTGCTCTATATTTTTATATCCATATTTCTGAGGTATTTCTGATGTTGGACCACTCGCAATTGCTTGTCCATGATCAATAATTAACACATCGTCTGCTAATCTTTCAATTTCATCACCGTAATGCGAGGTCATCAAAATTGACACCCCTTGTTTTTTTAACCGTTCCAGTCTGTTCCACATCACATGACGTGATTGAATATCCAATCCCGTTGTCGGTTCATCTAAAATGATTAGTTCTGGGTTATTGACTAAGGAACGAGCTAAAACTAACCGGCGTCTCATGCCGCCTGATAATTCGTGAATTTGCTTTGTTCTATAGTTTGATAAGCCAACAAAGGTCAGTAAACTGTCAGCTTTTTCCTTTGCCTTACTCCATGGTATATCAAACAAAATTGCATGAGCGATCATATTTTCACATACGTTCAAAGAAGTATCGAGCAAATCATCTTGCATAACGATCCCAAGACGACGTTTTGCCTCTCTCGGTGATTTTTGGACATCTATTCCCCGTATGTCAACGTGACCTGAAGTCATAACTGTTGTTGCATATATCATCTTTAAGGTTGTCGACTTTCCCGCGCCATTTGGACCAAGAATGGCTAAAGCTCGTCCTTTTTTGAGTTGAAAAGAAATATTTTTTACCGCTATGAAGTCTCCATAACGTTTTTCTATACTGTTAACATTGAGAATCACATTATTTTCCATATGCCTTATCTAGACCGCCTATCCTATATTTATTGATAAGTACTTTGACTTATAATATTTGCAAGTATATACTTTAATTATTTCAGTATTCATCGAAGTATGGAATACTGAAATAATTTGAAAGGTGAATAAAAATGAATGAATTTCCAGATATTACAATTATTGCCCGGGCTTTATCAATTCCTTCAAAAATGAAAATTCTTGATGCCTTAATGGATCACAAACGCCACACAGCTACTGAACTAGCTAAGATCAGCCACATAACAGCACAAACAGCTACTTATCACCTTAATGAATTTCTTAAAAATAATTGGATTGGTATGGAAAAGTCAGGACGTTTTCATTACTTTTTTTTAGAGGATACTAATGTTGTGGAGCTTTTGGAGAAACTAAGTCCCGCGTCTCCTCCACGAAAAGCACGATCTAAACAACGTGCCATTATGCTTGAAAAAGATACACTATATCGTACATGTTACGATCATATGGCTGGACATATTGGGGTATTAATTACTACAGCTTTAACCCAAAAGGGATATTTAAATTCTGAATTTAATGTAACAGAAAATGGTGGTGCTTTTTTTCGAGACTATCTAAACATTGAAGTTTCCTTACTACACAAACAGAAACGTCAGTTTGCCACAAAATGTCTAGACTGGAGTGAAAGACAGCATCATGTTGGTGGTGCACTGGGACACGCCATCCTGCTTTCTTTCAAGGAAAAAGGTTTGGTGACAATAAATAATAAATCTACCAGAGCGCTAACATTAACAACAAAAGGAACATCTTTTTTGCAAACACAGCTAAATATCATTTTAAAATAAACTTTTCTTGATCTCAAAGCTGTTATTTTCAATTTTTTTGAATTAAAAAAAGCTACAGTTAGTAGCTTTTTCTCTGTTATCAAATCATAAAAATGCTTAAAAATGATTTTCTATCAGGATACATTATTGTTGCCCCTGAGCCATCACAGCTGCACAACCTTCCTATACTTATTCTTATTTTTTAACTAAACAAGTGTATAATCAAATTTAATTATATTGAAATGTGATTATTAGATTTAGCTGAAATTTCAGTCATGCCATTTTGTCGCAGGGAGTCAGTAGAATGAAAAATGATATTGAAAGACTATTAACAACAGATACTGCCAAATACTCAGATCAACAATGTATGTGGCTCTTAGAACACATTGGTGATTTGAATGGTGATATTCGCGACCGAATTGTTTACGGTTCATTTTGCCATGGATTTTTAGACAACAACTTTTCAACTGAACAAATGAAAATGATCGCCAATTATGTCACAGAAAATGAATTACTGTTTTTAAATATTGACGAAAATAATAATTCACATATTTTCACCAGAACATTCACAGCGCTGCTAGGTAGTTTATTGTTGCATAAAGACAAGCAAAATCCCTTCTTAACAAGCCTACAAAGACAAAAATGGCTAGAGTGGGCAATTAAATATTTGACTGTTGAAAAAGATTGGCGCGGGTTTATAAACGAACACGGTTGGGCACACAGTATTGCGCATGGTAGCGATTTACTTGCAGAAGCTGTCAGTCATCCATCATTTAGCGCTGACCAATTAAAACGTTCCTTGTTAACCGTTAAAAGTATATTAAATAGACAAACAGGCCCGTTTGAAAATGATGAGGAAGAACGCTTAGCAATGATTATTTTGTCACATTCAAATAATAGCAAGAGAAACTTTAAAGATACATTAGACTTTCTTGAACAGTTAAATACATCGCTTTGGACGCAATATCAAGATACCGAGGGTAGCAGAACGTCATACTATCAAATATCTTCATGGAAACGCATACTGATGACACTATATTTCAATTCATTAAAGTACAAAACAACAGTAAAACCAATGATTGACCAGTATTTTAAGAATATGGGTTACTTAACTGATGAAGTGAGGTAATTTGCCTCTAAGTATAGTTCCCGCACATATAATTATAGCTTTTTGATAAATTTTTTTTGATCCTTAGTATGTGTATAACCAATATGTTCATAGAAACCATGGGCATTTTCCCTAGTCATACCAGAATTTAAACGAATAGATGTAAACCCATTTGCTACTGCCGTATCCTCTAACCACCTCATGAGTTTTGCACCAACACCAGTATTTTGATCGTCACTTGTGACAGCTAAGGCCAGCACATTTAGTGTCGGTTCAGCGTATATTTCTTCATAAATTTCAGCATGAACATAACCTAAAACTTTCTGACTTGTTTCATTTTCATAAAGCGTTAAAAAATGATGATTAGAATCGTTCAAAATTTTACGAAGTTGAGCCAAGGATTTCTCTAGTGGATAATCATAGCCCAACTCTTCTTTGTTGATAGTATAAAGCTCGTATATATCATTTTCTGTGATGGGCCGTATCATTTTTTTGTCCTCATTCTTAGCGTAGGTCGTACTAATATTAGACTAAATTGTATCACAACAAATTAAATACACAAGTTTTGACAGAATTTCATTTTCTTAGTTGTTATCAGGAACAAAGTAATACGATTATTTTGCTTATTGTTTCCAATGATTATTAATATAGCTCATAACCTCGGGTAAAGTTATGACGCCTTCTGTTGCTCGAAAATGACCACCGGTTGGTAGTAACAAAAACGGTATAGTAAGCTTTTTGGCAATTTGTTGACTAAATTGCCAAGGTATAATCGGATCATCTTGACTACTAATAACAATTGAATTGTGGGACGTCATAGAAACAAATTCCAACGAGTCATGAACAAAAAAATCATCAAACATATCATATTCTGAAATATGCTGATCAAACGGTGAAACAAAAATAATTCCTTTTGGTCGTCGTTTACTATTGATTAGATAACGTAGTAATGAAACACAACCTAAGCTATGGCAAACAAAATATGCGTCCTCTACCTCATTAATTTGTTCAAATAAAGCACGATCAAATTTATCGACAACGGCTTCACTAGGTCTTGCAACAAAAACTTTTTTAACTTGAAAATTCTTGCCAATTTGATTACCAACCCAATCTAACCAATTTACTTTAGGCGAACCACCGTACCCATCTATTAGATATAATTCTTTCATTTAGTAAACACACCCCCTCATCAAAGTTCCAATTAGTTTGTATTCTTATCAATTATTTAGTGATGAAATCTAAGATGCTATACATCGCGTCTTGATTAGTTAATGGCACGATTTGGTTGAGAATATCCTGACTGGACTGCTTTAATGCATTATTTTTTAAACTATAAGAAAAATCATTAATAACTACTTCATTAACATCACTCTGTCTGGGTTCAAGATGAAATTGTAACCCGACTACATTGTTTTTATACAGATATCCTTGGTTTTTTACCAGGTGACTACTAAAAAGCAGTTGACCTTTATCTGGTATTTCAAACATTTCTTCATGCCAATGTAATACAGGGATTTTTTCTGGCATATTAGGAATAATATTTACCTGACGTGTGACCTCCGCCCATCCCACCTCTTTATAAGGCGATTTCATTATTTTGGCACCTAATGTTTTGGCAACTTGTTGGGCACCATAGCAGGCACCAAAAATTGGTTTCCCAGCTTCTATTAATTCTCTGATTAAAATTCTTTCTGTCTTTATCCAAGGTAAATCGTCGTTAGGGCTCATTGGCCCACCGAGAATAACTAATAAATCAGTCTCTGACGCTTTTGGCAAGACGCCTTCAAAAAAATATGGATGGTAGACAACAAAATCGTGTCCACGAGAAAGAGCCCAAGAAGCGATGCTTCCCGGACCCTCATTTGGTGTGTGTTGTAGAATATTGATGCGCATAAAAAACCTTTCCATCGACGGCAATGTTTCATAGGTATCGCCTGCACATCCCTATTCTTTTTTTATAATTTTATCCCACCCTGATAAAGATGTCAACTAAACATTCAAGATTATCATTTTCATAGCTATTGTTTAAAAGCTATATTTGTTATCATTGTTCTCTTTAATGTAATTTGATGTGAGATTTTCAGCTTCAAGGAATTGACGGAAAGGTACTAATTCTTGAGCTTCGTACCTTTCTTTATAGGCATTAACAACTTCTTCACTGTACAAATTTGTATCAAGCTTTAATGTTTCTACAGGAATTGGACGATCCTTAGTGATTTTTGCGTCAATAACAACAACACGTCCTTGATTGTAGTAATCCACTGCTTCCTTTACGACACGATCAACATCTTCAATACGTCTTACTGTTAGTCCAACTGCTCCTTGGGCTTCAGCAATTTTTGCATAGTCAACATCAGTAAAGTCAACACCAAAGTTATATGTGTTCGTATCCTCATACTTGTTTTTGATAAAGCCGTATTCTGTATTTGTGAAAACAACATTGATAACTGGCAAATCATAACGCACATTGGTTACAACGTCTGGATATGTCATTGAAAAGGCACCATCACCTATCAAGTTCCAAACTTGACGATCTGGATAAGTATTCTTGGCACCAATACCACCTGGTAACCCAATACCCATTGTTGCAAACAATGGTGAAGTACGCCACATATTTTTAGAAGTCATATGCAAATGACGCACGGACATCTGTGTGACATTACCCACATCAGTTGAAAAAATAGCATCCTCTGCTGCGTACTTATTGATTGCATGATAAACTTGATAGGCTTGTAGGTCGCCTTCAGTTTTTTGCTCAAGCTTATTCATGTAATCACGCCAATTTTTAACGTTTTTAACGTTTGCCTGCCACCAAGCAGATTCATCAACTGAATCAACCTTGGCAAGAATAGCATTAATTGCTTCACCGGCATCACCTAGAATAGCAACATCATTTTGGTGGCGCTTACCTAACATAGCAGGATTGTTGTCAATTTGAATGAACTTATTCACGTTACGGAATGTGCCTTCAACCTCTGAGAATGGAAAGTTTGTACCAACAAACAATACCGTGTCTGCTTCAAGAATGGCTTCATTAGCTGGCTTCCAACCAACTCGGAATGTTGAACCTGTAAAGGCCTCAAAATCCCAATCAAAAGTTTCATAGTTTTTCCCAGTTGTAATGATAGGCGCCTTCATTTTACGTGACAATTCTTGTACGGCTGAACCATGTCCCATTGTACCAATACCAGCATAAATAACAGGTCGTTTTGCTTGATTGAGTATGTCCACCGCGGCATCAATATCTTGATCATCTACCGGAGCTGACTTGTAACTCTTATACGTTAAGCCTGAAGAATACAATGGTGTTGAATACACTGAGTCAGCATCAATTTCGGTAAATCCAAAATCAGCTGGTACTTCAAGCACTGCAACACCGCGTTTAGAAATTGCTGTACGAATGGCATCATCAACTAAATGTGGTAATTGCTCTGCAGTTGCAACACGACGATTATATACCGCAATACTTTCATACATTGGATTCTGATTTAATTCTTGGAATGAATCCATGTTCAATTCACGAACCGGTTTTGATCCCAAAATCGCCAGTACAGGAACATTATCCATTGCTGCATCATATAGGCCGTTAATCAAATGTGTCGCACCAGGACCACCCGATCCGACAGCCACGCCTAATTTACCACCAAACTTCCATTGCATGACAGCTGCCATTGCACCAACTTCTTCATGTTTAACTTGTAAAAATTTAATGTTGTTTTCGGGATTCCCCATCGCGTTCATTAGACCACTTAATGTACCAGAAGGGATACCATACATTGTATCAACACCCCAACCTTCCATAACTTTCAAAGCTGCTAATCCAGCTGATATTTTCTTATCTGACATTTTACTGCCCTCCTAAAGTAACTTATTCCGTAAGCACTTTCTTTATTTGCAAATTAAATTATAAATTGCTTAAGATACAATATAAAATTACCGCATTAGGTAAAAATATTTTGTTTAATAAGCTACCTTAATCATAAATTACAACAATATTGTAAGCGTTTACATTACAGTATTAATTGTACACCATCATACTCACATTGCAAGTTAATTGAAAAAATATAAACCCAATAAATAAGTTACATGAAAATTATTTATTTTTAAAATCACTCGTTTCATTTGTATCATGAAATTTATCCACACTTTACATAAAAATTGAATGATTACTTGCGCTTTTTATATGGCTCTTGCAATCACTACACAAATTGACGCCAAATTAAAAGTCTATGATTTGAAATCATAGACTTTTATTTGGGAATTTAATAATATTCACCATAATTCAACCGTAATAGTTGTTCGTAATGTTGGTATAAGATAGCAAAACGATTCAAGCTTCTTTTTTCCCATGGCTTTGGATGACCACAGAAATGTAAAATAACTGTATTCTCAATAACCCATGATAAGTCGATATTCCCAAAACTTTTTGTGAAATGCACCATATTATCACGCGTATCATAATTCCAAATTTCCTCAGGAATACTTAAAATATGATCACTATACAGATAATTCAAAATATCTTGATCTGGTAATATCAACCGCTTAGCGTGACGTTTAATAACTGAAATAATATCATTTAGTTTGACCTTTTCCCGCATTTTAGTCAAATCCATTAACATCACACCAGAATTAAAATACGCGTTTTTATTTTGGAAACGCACATTATTTATGGTTTGGCTCACACCTGTTAGACCATTATGACTTGCCGCAGCGATCATATTATCTTTCATGTCTAGTGTCCATAATGGTTTAATCGGATTAATCACTAAAATATCAGGATCTAAATATAAAATCCGTGTCAATGTTTTGGGCAAATATTCACCACACAAAAGTCTAAAATACATTTCAGCTGGATATTGCTTCAATGTTGGTGCTGAGGACCAAACATCTATATCTACACGTATCATATGTAACTCGTAGCCTAGCTTTCTAACAAATTCTCCGAGTTGTTCACCATGCGCGTCTGAAATAGAATGATGCGCTAGCCAAATATCAAACGTATCATCTGCATTGGTTTGCTTAATTGATAATAACATCACTTTCAGCTGCGTCAGATAATTTTCATCTAACGTTGTTAATATATTAATCGTTGCCATTATTTTGTGCCATCACCTTTAAAATATAAATCGTACCACAATCTATGTATTCACATAATTTATATACAAATTACTATACCACTGATTAGTCATTTGTTGTGAACTGTTAGGACTTTTGATACACAGTCAAAAATAAAGTTGATCAATATAAATTAGTTAGTATGAACAGTCAATCCGGTCTCTTGATATATTTTTTTCGCTAGTTCCGGTATTTGAGATCGATATTCATCATCTAGACGAGCGATCTGCTGTGAATGCGTTGCATGCCCGATTCGATAATATTCAAAAAATACATTAACTTTTTTAGTATACTGTTGATTGACTAACCGCACTTCATAAATGGTGTTAGGTTGCTTTGTAAATAAATCTTTAATTTCTTCAATAATTTTCTCAACTTTATTCATTGGTCTTTTACCACTGTCCTAATGTCTTCAAAGGCAATAAATTGTTTGTTAACATAGACGCCTAGTTCGGTAAAGCCGTCTACTAAACCAGTTACATTAGGGATCAACTTTCCTTCATTATTTTTAATATTTTGTTGAACTGTTACAATACGATAATCAAAGGAAGCATGTCGTAAAATATCTTGCGCGTCATTCAATGATATTGCCGGTAATTTTTTGGTTATTTTATCTCGTTGGATAACTTCTTTTTGTAAAAAAGAAGTATGATCCGAAAGGAAATAACCATGCCATTTAATTTTTCCGCGCTCTCGATAATCATTTTTGAAATAACGATTAATAACGATACTAAAATCTTCATGATTTATCATATTACTTCCTCATTTTTATTTTCTAATTAATCACTTATGGCTAGCTGCGACAATTGTATTTCTGGTAAATTTAGAATTCACTATAACAAAGTTCTTTTCTATTAGTCATAGCTATTACCACCATTGTGCCCACCAACTAAACTAGCACGATCAATGGCTGTCCCACCGTCTTCTTTAGACATCGCTCTCATGAGAGAAGTAGTTCCAAAACGTTGGCGAATTTCATCAACTACTTGATCAATTTTGCTTGTTTTAAGGCGCAGTTCAGGTTGTTCGAAGAGATTAAGCTGTATGCCAGTATCGTCAACTAAACCACCGTAGTCAATCCCGATGTGTCTGATCACCTCACCACGCCAGTATTTTCTAAAAAGCTCAATCATAACAGCCATTAAGGTGTTGGTATCGTTGGTTGGATTAATACGATATTGTTTTCTAAAGCCATGTGACTTTTGTTTCTCGCTTTCAGCAAAAGAATAACCAATAAAAAGGCTGACTAAGCAAGTTTGTTTTTGATGTGCTCGAATTCTTGTAGCGACTTGATCAGCCATTTCTCCAATCACAATTTCAATTTCAGATTGTTTACTATAATCACGTGGTAAAACTTGAGAATTACTGTATGATTTACTTTTAGGCTTGATTTTGTCAGTCAGATCAGAGCGGTCAATCCCCCAAGATAAAGCTAATAACTGTTCACCCATTAATCCCATTTTTGATCGAAATAGGTATGGATCTTGGTGAGCTAAGTCATACATTGAATGAATATTCATCAGATTGAGCTTGTGTGCAGTTCGTGAACCAATACTCCAGATATCACTTAATTTGTTTATTGGCCACAGTTTCTGCGGGACATCTTCATAATGCCATATGCCGATTAGATTTTTGGCATGTTTTGCTTCAATATCAAGCGCAAGTTTAGCTAAAACAGGTGTATCACCAATACCAACAGTGACATAGATGCCTATTTCTGCCCGAACTTGTTTTTGAATTTTAATTGCGACCTCTACTGGTGTTTTTCCAAAAAATTGCCAAGATTCTGTCACATCAATGATAGACTCATCAATAGAGTATGGCAATAGATGCGAGTCATCAGTGTATTGGCGATAAATGTTGTTAATTCGTAAATTCTCTTGAATATAAAGGTTCATTCTGGGATGAGCAATCATTAAATTGTTACACACAGGTATATCTCGTTGACGTGTGACATTGCTAATTCCTAACATTTTTTTGGCCATCGGTGAAGCCGCTAGTACTAAACCACCATTCGTATTCTCTTGCTCAGACATCACCACCAGTAACGATTTTAATGGATGAAAGCCACGTTCAATGCTTTCAATACTGGCATAGAAACTTTTAGAATCAATCATAAATATTACACGTCGTTCTTCTTGTGCATAATCATATTCAGTTTTTTTCTGATCTACCATAGACTGTCTCCAAAACAAATACTGTATAACTTATTATACGAACAAATGTTCTGTTTGACAAGAGGATAATTTTTTATCATCACAAAAAGAGTCGTAGGCTAAACTCAGGGTTTTTCTTCTGATTTAATTATTCTCCCAACTAACCACTGTTACTTTTCCAACAGTGTGACCTGACTCTATGTCAGAATGTGCTTTTTTCATGTTTTCAGCGTTAATTGGTTTGTATGTTTTTGTTGTAATAGGTTGTAATTTTCCCTCCTCGTATAATCTTGACAGATGATTTAAAATCTCATGTTGGCTAATCATATTTTCAGTTTGATAGTATGACTTGCTATACATCCATTCCCAACTGAAAGTTACACGTTTTTTAGTTAGTTTTTGAAGATCAATTAATTTTCGGTTTTCAGTAGTAGCAGTAACCTGACCATCAGGTTTGATTAATTCAGCTATTTCATGCCAATGGGCATCTAAATTATTAAGATTTAAGATATAATTAACGTACTTATTCCCAAACTTGCGAACTTGTGTGATTAAATCTTTATGATGATCAACAACATAATTCGCACCTAACTTTTTAACCCATGCAACTGATTCTGGTTTTGATGCCGTTGCTATAACAGTTAAACCAGCTAGCTTCGCCAGCTGAATGCCTATAGAGCCAACACCTCCAGCACCATTAATAATCAAGATAGTTTTTTTGGTATTATTGGTGAACCAATCAATGCTTAATTTTTCAAATAGTGACTCATAAGCAGTTAATCCTACTAAAGGAATCGCGGCTGCCTGTGTATCATCCAAATTATTAGGCGCTAAACTAGCAATTCTTTCATCTACCAATTGCTGTTGCGCGTTGCTACCTGATCGTGTGAAATCTCCTGCATACCAAACACGATCACCAACAGTAAAGAGTGATACCTCGTCGCCTTTTGCGATAACAGTTCCGACAGCATCCCAACCAATAATTTTTGGTTTGACTAATTTGTTATTTCGACCACCTCTACGAACAAAAGTATCAACTGGATTAACTGATATACCACCAACTTTAACAAGAATATCATGCCCACTTGCGATTGGCACATCAATTAACACATTTTCAAAACTTTCGTTGTTCGTAATAGGTAAGTGGCGATAAAATCCAACTGCCTTATTTTGTTTTTCCATTTTTCTGCCTCCTGATATGGATAATGATAAACCTTTAAAACAAATTGTTAAGACGTGAATTTAATTTCACTGAGTGTCGTAATGGATACTAGGTGTCTTTTTATGCACCTAAATTTTTTAATCAATACATGCTATGATAAAATCAGTAAAAGTTAGAGGTAATCTGAAAATGAAAGAAATTTATGATTGTGATTTAGGGTGCCCTGTTCAGAACACGCTCCAATTCATAGCTGGTAAATGGAAAAGTGTCATACTTTATCATGTTTTTAAAAATGACGTGCTAAGGTTTTCTGAATTACAAGCGAAACTACCCTATGTATCAAAAAGAATGCTTGCAAAACAACTATCTGAATTAGAAGAAGACGGTATATTAGCCAAACAAATTTATCCAGTCATCCCGGTTAAAACAGAATATCGGGTAACCGAACTAGGGAGTAGCTTATACCCTGTCATTAAGGCGATGGAAATATGGGGCATCAACTACAATCAGAAGATTAAGTCATAATTTTTTATCATCCATTTTCTCCTTAAAACGAACAGTACCCACAAATATATTTTTTGTGGGTACTGTTCGTTTTAATATTCATCATCACTTAGTGAATCAATCCAGTTTTCATCCTGCCACAGTATGCTAATTTCGTCTAAAAATGATTGCCTAAAACTCTCCAAACCCTGACCTTTAGTCTTGATGAATGCTTTTTCTCCAGCAATATTGATATAGCTAATTGAAAATAAGCTAGCTAGCCAGGAATCATGACCTGCTCCCAGAACTGTTGCCATGATAGCACCAACTAGGTCTCCTGTTCCCACAATACGATCCAATGATTTAACACCGTTATTAAGTATGAGATGCCTACTATCTTGAACAATTATATCTGAAGGTCCGGTTGCTACAAATACTGTTTTGGGAAATTTACTAGCCAACACTTTCAGTGATGTTATTAATTCTTTCAAAGAAACACTGTTTTGGTCTTCTTCCGAACGATCAATGCCTTTTGCTGTTGATGATAAACCTACGAAACGCCGCATTTCTGAAATATTTCCCTTCACAATATCAGGGTAAAAACTGGTAATTTCTTTCCCTACTGCCGTGCGTTGAGGGGTAATACCATAACCAACTAAGTCAACTACCGTTGGCTTTTGTGTTTGATGAGCATAGTGACTCGCTAATTTTAAGCTTTGTTCATGATTCTCTGTCATTCTACCCATATTCAAAAATAGCGCACGCGTTGTTTTGAACAATTCCGAAAACTCACGAACATCACTACTCATAATTGGTTTACCACCAATGTATAGAATACTGTTCGCAACGGTTTCAATGGTAATATCATTTGTTATGCAATGTATTAAAGGTGAATTTTTTAATGGTAAAATAGCACTAATTTTTTGAGTATCACTTAATTTCATATTGAATCACCAATGAACAAACGCTGAATTTTTTTGAGTGAATTGATTTTCAATAAGTTAACTATCAAAAAGTAGGAAATAAATGAGCCTATGATAGTTGCGCCAATAAACCTTGGCGTATATACAAACCAATATAAGTTCTGACCTTGTCCTGTATACCAAACCATCACTGGAAATGATATCAATGATCCCACAAGTCCTGTCCCAATAAATTCTCCAAGCATTGACCAATAAATATTTCTACCGTACTTATAGAGTATTCCTGCGCCAAAAGCACCAAAAACAGCTCCGGTTAAGGCTAAAGGTGGAATACCCAAGACCAACATTCTTATAATGCCTGTCATTACAGCCATTAATACTGCATAAAATGGACCGAGAAAAACTCCAGCAATAATGTTCATGACACTTGACATTGGTGCCATGCCCTCTATTCTAAAAATCGGGGATAAGACAACATCTAGAGCAATCATAATTGTAACAATCATGATTTTTTGCAACTTTACATTTTCATTCATCATTTTTTTCCTTTTAAACGAACATATCCGACCACTACTTTTAAATCATTTGCTTGTGTTCATGCCCTAACCTATGAACTTTTTGTTCAATATTTTTTCCATCAGCCCTTTAACAACTTAAACCAATGGATTGAAGTATCTTCTAAAGCTCCCCCCTTTTCAATTGTACAAACGTCATAGCTAATGCCATTCGTTTGAAAAAATTTATCTGAATAATGCCATCAAATTACTACTAAATATCGTGCCAAAGTTTCAACAATACATTACTTTGTATTTATAATTGTGCACAAAAAAGCCGTAAACCTCAAAAGAATTCAGCGGTTTACAGCGCACAAAACGACTTAAACTTATCTTCCTTCGCAGATATTAACCTGACAGGTTCAATGGGTGTATTCTCAACCTTTCGGTACCCCAGATAAAATATTTTAATATAACAACACTATATCGCATTGCCATCCACATTGCAATAGCAGCTTTATTAAGAGCTATCAAAAATCTTAGTTCACGAGACGTGGACTATATTGGCATATAAAAAGCAACAAGTTTTCCTTGATCAGCAGAAATAAACCCGTTTTTTTCATAGAACTTTCTTACATTGGCTTCTTCATCAGTCAATAATACTTTTTGTCTCACATGCTTATATTTATTTAATACTTTCATCATCAAATTTGTGCCAACTTTTGTATTTTGATAATCGGGATGAACCAGTATATCTTGAATATATATGATTGTGCAACCATCGCCAACAACACGAACTAGCCCAATCAATTGATTATTATTCCAAGCAGTTAATATTGCAAGCGAATTATTAATGGCTTTTTCCAAAATTTCCATATTATTTGTGTAAGCAAACCACTCAACACTAGAATATAGATTTTTTAAATCATCACGAGATATTTTTTTACTTTCTGTATAACGAATCATCACACAATACTCCTATAATAGATTTTTATTTGATTTATCTAAATAAAGTCTTGTAATAAAGTAACATTTGTAAAAACCTCCAACCATTAATAACTTTTCAATAATATTTTCCCCAGTATGACTAATTTTTCAATACGGGTCACATACATACGCGTGGTTATATTTTCAAAATCGTGTTTAATCAATTTAACCAATATTTTCTTGTAAACTTCAATTGACAATTCTAATGCTACCCTACTTTTTCTATCACTAATATGAGTCATAATATTTTGACTTTCTTCGTAATTTTTCAATGATTTGTTAGACAGTATTTTGAAAATACCTTTCAAATTATCGCTTGTAGGATAGTCCAAAAGTTCTTTGTGACTCACACCATATTTGTACAAAAGTCGTTCGGGTATAAAATAACGTCCCTCTAGAGCATCTTCATGGACATCTCGTAAGATATTAGTTAATTGCAAGGCAATACCTACTTCGATAACTTTTTGTTTGATTGCATCAATTGAATTTGGTGATAAAATACTATAAATCATGCATCCCACTGTACCTGCAACTTGGTAACAATAAGTCTCAAGCTGCGTCATCGTAGTGATGTTTTCACCATTTAAATCATGTTGCTGCCCTACAATCATGTCTTCCAAAAATTTATTGTCAATCGAAAATGTTTGGAAGATATATGCTACTTTTTCACTAATATTTGATTGGTGATTAATTATGATACTATTTTTTTGAGAAGCCTTTTCCCAATTTAAAACAAGTTCATTAAATTTACTATGATTACTAGTATCTGCTGCATCGTCAAGTTGTCTCAAAAAATCATATATCACAAAAATACTATAGGCTTGATAACTCGGTAATTTTGAAAAAGCAAAGTAAAAAGAAGAAGATTGTTCTTTAATTATTTGTTTACTTATACAAAAATATTTTAAAACTGGTTCTATTGCTATTTGTTCAAGGGCCATTTATAGGTCCCTCATAACTTCCTTAGCAGTTAATTCACCACTTGTAACAACAATAGGAACACCGGCACCAGGATGAACACTGGCACCTGCAAAATACAAATTGTCAATCTTTGAATGTTTATTATGCGGCCTAAAATAATTACTTTGTTTTAATGTTGGCTTCAATCCGAACGCTGCCCCATACGCGCTATTATATTTATTTTTGAAAGTATCTGGCGTATGAATACTTTGGTATACAATATGTTCATTGAGTCCCACCAATCCCAACTCTTTTTCAACCTTCTTAATAATTTTTTCAGAAAAATTTGTCACTACTTCTGTTGACCAATTTTCATTTTCTTTTAAATTAGCTACAGGTACTAAAACATAAAGTGCAGACTGATCTTGTGGCGCAAAAGTATCGTCAATGGCACTAGGATTATACACATAAAATGATGGATCTTCTGGTAAGACACCGGTATCAATATCTTCGACATTTTTTTCAAAATTATTTGCCATTTTAATTGTATGCAAATTCAGTTCAGCATATTTTGTATCTACACCGAGGTACAATAAGAAACAAGACATTGAATAATCCATGCTTTGCACTTTTTTTTCAGAGTACTTACCTTTCTTTGTATCTGAAATATCTAATAAATCAGTCATGGTATAAGGAAAGTCTGAATTTGCAATAACAGCATCAGATTTTTCAAGATTTCCATTAATCAAAAGGCCATTAACATGTTTATTCTGTGGCACAACAATCTTAGTAACTTCAGAATTGTAAATCACTTCCCCACCAAGCTCTAAGAAACGTTTTTCTAATGCTTTAGCATATTCAAACATACCACCTTTAATAAACCAAACACCATATACCAACTCAATCATAGGGATAATATTATATATTGACGGACCACTAAATGGAGAAATTCCAATATATAAGGTTTGAAAAGATAGTAAATATTGTAAATTAGTGTTTGAAACATTTTTTTGAATTGCTTCAAAAGAGGACGAGAATGTCTTTAACTTATAAGCATGCCACAAGGTTTTGAAATTAAAGAAATCTTTGGGACCTCTAAAACTTTTGTAAATAAAATTGTCTTTTGCATTGATATATTTGCCATATATATCTGTCAAATACTTTAAAAACCCTAACATTTCGGATTCATCATATGCCTCAAACTCGCGAGCGAGATCTGTCAAATCTGATGATAAGGCAACTTTCCCTTCGCCAGTAATGACATCCATAAAAGGATTAACTCTTTCCAAACTAAAATAATCTTCATAGTTAACCCCGCTGTCTGTAAACGGCTTTTTATAAACATCCGGCATCATAACAATTGTCGGTCCAGTGTCAAATTTAAATCCTTTTTCCTGGATAATGTCCATTTTGCCACCAGGGTGACTATTTTTCTCGAATATTTTTACATTATATCCGTTATTTTGCAAATAGATTGCTGAAGTGAGGCCACCAATACCAGCACCAATTATTGAAATTGTCTTCATTATTTATAACCTCTTTCTTCCTGCATTCCATTTTATCTTATTTTACATAAATTATCTTTGTATATTCTTGATTTGATAGAAAAATTATTTAAAAAATAATAATTAATTTGTATAAGCATGCAGCCCATTAAAATCAACTTCTATTCAGCTCGCCATCTAATGAAAATTAGTAATTTTTTTCAGTTCAGAACTACATTTTTAAAATCTAATAACGTGAATAATGTCAGTAATTTTTTATTTTATATAAAATAAAAAAAGCTCAAATTTTTTGAACTTTTACTAAGGTATTTATTGACTTATAAAATTAATAATAGTCGCCTAAATTTCCCCTTAAATCGATCTTTTATTCATTATTTATAAATCAACCTGTTACGACAACAACCATTTTTCCTCCTGATAAGACATTTCCCAAAAAAGTACTTCATATCGTAATGAATTTTTGAAAATATTTGTTAAGTGTATTCGCTGACTAGCTGTTTGTTGTGCTGTGAGGCTATCAAACTGCTGAATTAACCACCTAGTCAGATTATTAAATTCTGGTGAACTATACATCGCAATCCACTCACCGTAAAGCGCATGTTTAGCACCAGGTGATTGGGTCAAACTCTTACCAATTTCAGCATAGCCCCACATACATGGTAATAGTACTGCTAAAAGCTCTGATTGTCCGCCAGTTTGAGCAACTGACAATAAATAATTTGTATAGGCTAAAGTTGTGGGCGCTGGTTGTGATGATGCCAAGGTCATCTCACTAATATTAAACTGAGCAGCATATTTACGGTGTAATGCCATTTCATCGGTTAGAGTGGCATGCAGGAGCGATGAAAAGTGTGCCATAGTTGCTAAATCCGTACTTTTGAGGGCACCAATGGCAAATACTTTGGCATAATCAATCAGATAAACATAATCTTGTATCATATAATATTTAAACTTCTCTATTGGCAAAGTACCAGATCCAATTTCTTTCACAAATGGATGGTTGAGATTAGCTTGCCAAATGTTGTCAATCTCTATCAAAATTTCTTGACTGAATCCCATATTTACTCCCTTCTAGTGTGTGTCCATGTCACAATAAAACGCGCTAAAGATTGACTATATTTCACTAAACGTTCAATTGAAATACTTTCATCAACTGCATGCGCATTATCCAAATCACCCGGACCATATATGGCAGCTGGAATGCGGGCATCACCAAACCAACCACCATCAGTAACACTTGTTGAAAAAGAAGTCTTAGTTTTAGTGCCAAATGTAGCTTGATGTGCATCTAATAATGTTTGGATAGCGAGATGATTATCATCTATCTCTAATGCTGGGAAAATTTCACCTCGATCTTCAATCATAGAATTTCCTCCCCACCTAAAGGTGGGTAAATGATCCTTTAACCACGGATCTGCCTGTGCTAAGCGAGTCACAAACAACTCGATTTCTTCTGTGACAGATTGATAGGTTTCATTGGGATAAAAGTGGACCGTTACCCATAAGCGTGCTTCATCTGCAACGAATGCTGCATGTCGACCACCTTCAATAACTGCTGGATTAATCGTATTTGTGCCAGCAGGAAATCCTGGATATATTTTGTTTATTGCCCAATCACGTTCCAATTCTTGCAATCCGATAATTATTTTCGCCATTTTTTCAATTGCACTTGCAGCTCTTAAGCCACCACCGGCATGAATCATTTGACGACGTAGCCCATCATGATAAGTCTTATCACTTTTAATTGTTATCCAACCTGTAATAACACCACCTTGGCCTTGAACTTCTAAATCACTTGAATCTGTTACAAGTGCAAAATCAGCTGTATAACCATGCTCAATGGTTGATCTTGTCCCAGCTTCACCCACTTCCTCACCAATAACTGATTCAAATAATATTTTCCCTGGTAAAATGATATTCTGATCATTCAAAATCTTGAGGGCAAATAATGCTGCTGCTAGTCCACCTTTCATATCTGAGACACCACGACCAATTAATCGCTTATCGCAAATATTGGTTTCAAAAGGTGAAAAGGTCCATTTTTCATCAGGATTTAACGATGCGACATCCATATGCCCGTTAATAATTAAGCTTTGATATGACGCATCACCTGATTTAGTGCCAACCACGATATCGTCATTATCATATAATGCCCATTGATCAATGTTAAATCCCAAAGGTCGTAGATAATCAGCAACAAAAGTTTGAGCTTTGTGTGTATTTCGTGCTGGTGGTGCCGTTGTATCAAAAGCGACTAAGCGTTTAACTAAGTCGATTAGTTCATCCTGCTGTGACTCAATTTGTTGAACAATTTTTGTTAAATCCATTTTTCCTCCAATAAAAAAACACCTTTGCCAACAGACAAAAGTGCTTAAAAATTGATTTAAGCATGTGTTGCTAACAGAAAAATCCTGTTACATCACAATTCACTTTCCTCCGCTGGTATTATCCATCTCAGGTTCAAAGGGTTCTTCTCAGCCATTTGGCGCCCCTAGTGTATTCTTTAATTATCAACTGATTGTAACTTATTTTCACATACTTGTCAAAATATCTTAATAGTTTACCTTCTTAATCACCTAATTTTCTAGTTTTAGCTGCCGTTTAGTCGGTATTTTTGTTTTTTACTTGCGCAAATACTTTTTGTAAAAATATTTATGTTAATATGAAAACAACTCATAAGAATGGAGAATTGAACAGTATGTCATCATTTAATACTTGGAATGAGCTATATGAAAAATCAATAGATGTGGGAACAGAAAATAAAGTATCTGAGTCTTTTTACACTGGTAGTGTGGGCGCCGCTATTTTGTCTGATACCGATAATATTTATAGCGGTGTTTCAATTGATACCGCTTGTTCGATTGGATTTTGCGCTGAAAGAAACGCAATTGGCACAATGGTAACCAACGGAGACAAAAAAATAACCAAAATGGTTGCTACCAAGAATGGTAAAGTAATTATGCCTTGTGGTGTCTGTCGAGAGTTTATGATGCAATTAGGACATGATAGCAAAAACATTGAAATTTTAGCAAGCTTGGAACCTTTGAGCACAGTTTTACTAAAAGATTTGCTGCCTAATTATTGGGCATGATGATAAAAATTCATTTCGTTACAACATAAACTATCAATCCAATGATCACTAAAGTAATTAAGGCAATAATTTCCTTCACACCAATTAAAGCAAGGCCACGTTCTGGGTGATTTGTCACTTCATTTAGCGTATTATCTAAATGAGTACGTCCAAAATCATCTTTTTTCATACACAACTTCCTTTTTACGTTTTTTTTAAATAATTTATTCGGTTATATCATAATTAAATTTAAAACACAAAGGAAGACAAAATGATCCCAATTAACCTGTTTAAAGAAGATAAAGTAATACCATATAATGCCTTTGGTGTACAATTTGATGAACTTTTGAGTTTAGTTCCAACTTGCCAGCGTCACGCCATTTCAACAATTAAATAAAAATTACTAGTGTAATCAAAATTATTGTTATGAACAATCTGACAATATGATGCTTGATATGAAAAGACTTGTTTTGAAAGCCATTCAAAATAGCAGTTAATTGAAAAATGATTAGCCCAATAATTGCTACTATTTTGAATGACGCTATATCAGCAAAATTAGAAAACAAAATAGCTAGTCCCGTCAATAAATTTAATAGATTACCCCAACGTCCTTTGGATTTTAGTTCCGCTACTGATGCAACTATCATTAGTAATGCATACAACGAGATAATTATCTTTACGATGACAATAAAAATCATTTCCACAGTCTCTTCTCTTTTTAATTTAAAAATAAGTTAATTTTATCATATTTTTATTAATAAAATGATTTATAAACTATTAAATATCATTTGCAGTTGCTAGAATTGTAAACACTTTAAAACAATATTCGAGCTATCAATAAACAAATCCCACTATGAATTTGTCAATTTTTTCTTTGCTATAAAAGTTTTATAAATGCCGCCAAAGAATAATCCAACTGTGAATCCAGAAATTATGCCATAAAAAATATTGAAGTTCGTTTGGATATAAAGTGTTGGATGGATCGCTAAAATAACATTCAGACTATATTTTACTAGAAAATTAGTTAGCATAATAACCAAGGGTAGAATGCTACCCGCTTGAATTAATTGTCCTTTCTTAACATAAAAGGATCGTTGCATATAAAGTAAATAACTAAATAGAAAACCCAGAATCAACGCAAACAAGTAAAAACTCAATAACTTATTTGGAAAAGCAAACTTATTTACCACTGTATCTAGACCCCAGATAACAAAAACAAGAGGCATTATGATTGACCTTTTTATATTAGTCGGACTATCATTTAGTAATGCTAATCCTCGTTTAACTATTATTACCAGAACGACCCATACCCAGAAAGGCGTGTTATGAATGATTTCGCAAATGAATTTTAGACTATTAACCATGCTTGATAATTCCACTCTTTACTCAAATTTAGTTGTATGAAATGATATTCCTACACAATAAGCAATCCAGTTCAATGAATTTTTATATAATAAATATCTTTCAACACTCAATATCATACTAAAAAAGTTACTGCTGAAATTTTAATTGAAATAAGCGGTTAAAAAAAAAGATAACCGGTCAATACGCAAGTATAAGTGGTTGCTACTCGCATTTACACGTTGACCTTTCGGGATATCTTAATGAACATAATAACATTATAACTTCATCCTCAAAACTGTTCACAAATATTTTAAGTGTGTATTTATCATACCTCGTTCACTGTTTAGCATTTATAAACTCAATTAAATGTTTTCTAAATAAACTATAGTTCAATAGAACGCATTTAATTATTTAGTATGTATATTATAACCATTGATTAATAGAAATTAGTCGCTAGTCTGAGACACTATTACGGCCACAAAAACTGACTAATTGCACGATCTACTTGTACATTTTCATGCAGTTGGCTATGTTGTCCTTTTTTACCTGATATTTCGAGTTCTTGATAAGTTTTATATTTATCGCGAAGTAAGTACTTTAGAGATCTCGCAGAAACTATTGTCACATCGCCATCTGAATGCGTGCCGTTTTGTAAATTGCCATAAATATTCAACACATCAACTTTTCTATCAGGATAACCCTGACGATGTGCATTTAAGTAGCTAAAATATTCGTTCTGGAGTTTGGGTTCACCGTTAGCTTGCAATACATTGCGATTAGGTTTGTCATCAATGCCAATAATGCCATCAAAATTACCAGCAATATTAACCTGCTTTTTAAGTTTTGGTAACTGTTTATTTTGTCCGTTAGTAAATTGATAATATATAGTTGTCAAATTACCCATTGAATGGCTAACTGTATTGTATTTTTCAATATGATAGTCTTTTTGTAGCTTCATTAAGACATTACCAAACCATTTCTGTGTTACCTGATAGTTAGCATATTTGTTATTGACAAAAACAACCTGAATCAAAGGATCTTTTGCATTTTTCGGCCAATAACCACTAAAACTGACCTCACCTTTTGGTGAAATCGTTGCGGTTAAAACTTTTTTTGCATGATTATGTTGCTCTGCATACCGAATCATACTATTTGTCGACCGAGCACCTGCCCCCCAACCATGTACATACAGTGTCGGAATACTATTTGACCTATCCGCTGCCCTAGGAATCACCCGATGTTTACTCAATTTCCAAGTACTGCCAACAACAATTAAAAGTACTATTATTGTGACCAGAATCCATATAATTTTTTTTCGCATTTTCTTCCCCTACTATCATTCTAAAAATCTAAATTGAATGTCGTATATTTTACTTATTTTCAATATTTTAAAAGTGCATTCGCTAAATTGTACCATGAAGGTCAAAGGTTTAAATCAGTTAGTCAAAATACTGTTAAAATATATTTTTTTCAACGCCTATTAATTTTATTAACACATTAAAAAAGCATGGTGCAATCTCAAAATATTATGTGAGATCATATCATGCATTTTATGCTTTTTGTATACGTTGCTGTAATTTTTTAAATACTTGACGCCAATATTGTACAATATAGCCAGTGAGTGTGGCGATTAAAAATGTTCCGATACCCAGTGGCCCACCAAATACCACAGCAACACCAAAAAAGAATAAATCTTGAATAGATCTTGTCAGGCGATAACTAGCCCATTTTTTCTTGTTAAACAACGGCGCAACCGCATCATATGGCGACACACCAAGATTGACGCTTGTATAAATTCCAATTCCTATTGAAAATAAAAGCATGCCAAAAACAAATAACAGGATGTTTTCAAAGTAAGACAAATTCCCAAACCAACTCTCGGTTATCGGTCTAAGCTTTGGTGTGCAATAGGCAACAATGTATCCTGGTAATGACATATTGATTAATGTTCCGATGCCAAATTGTGTACGATCAAACAACAAAACCCCAAAAAACAACAACGCATTAAACGCAAGTTGATAATTTCCTAAGTTCCAGTGAAACGTATCTGATATACCAACATCTGCAGCCGTAGCTGGGTCAATACCCGTGTTCGCCAAACGAAATAAAACAATACCAAAAGCAATTATAACGGTACCAACAATTGATAAAAAAAGACGAAAAGAAAACGATCCTAGCTTCCTATTGAACAAATTCTTCTCCTCAACTTATTATTTATAAGTAAATTTTAAATCAATCATGATATGTTGTCAATTATTGGTCTTTTTGGAAAATCAAAAGAATTATTTAAGATTGGAATAGGTTAATGAAACCAAGATATCAACCACTTAAATTTATTAAACGGTTAACTTAGACATAAACAACTCATCAATATAATTACCTTCCAAGTCTTTCAATGACTTTCTCTTGACTCCTTCAATTTGAAAACCCATTTTTTGGTATAATCCTTGTGCTCTTATATTGTGAGCCATTACTGTTAATTCAAGTCTAGTAATATTATTTTGTAGTGCCCAATAATCAACTTTTCCTAATAAAGATTGTCCAATTCCTTGGCCAGATGCAATTTTTAATACACCCATAGCAATGTATGCGCTGTGTCTATTTTTTATGGTCTTCCCTTTTAGAGCTATAATATAGCCAACAAATTCACCATCTTCTTGCGCCACAAACAATCCATCACCACTGTTATTATTATTTAAAATTTTTGCTCGTAAAACAGCTACATCTAAATTTCTTTCTTCTGGGTAAAGTAACATGAAATCAGTTTCTTGATCCAGCTTTTTTTGCAAATTTAAAAAACTTTCGGCATCATGACTCTCAATTTTTGTAATATTGTATACTGGTTTAATTTTATTTATTTTTGTCATATCATACACCACACAATTTTTAGTGAATTAGTTGTAACCTTATAATATCATTTTCATTGCAATATTATTTCCTAATGTTCTTAGAAATAGACCTATTATTCTTAATTTTTCACACCTAAAAAACGTCCAAACTAATCAATTAAGTTCCTGTAATTTCAAATATTTGATAAATGTGTTAAACTCACTTACAGTAAGTAAGTCTCAAAATGATAAACAACATAAGGAGAATAGTATGAAAATATTTGTTGTAGGTGCCAATGGACGAGTTGCTCAAGCATTAATTAAAAATCTCGTACAACAGCATCATCAGATCGTTGCTGGTGCAAGATCACCTGAAAAAGTTACCAAAAATCACAATGTCATTCCTGTAAAAATTGATTTACATGATGATATAGAAACTTTATCAAAAATCATTATTAATGTAGATGTTATTTATTTTGTCGCTGGATCACGCAGTAAGGATCTATTACAAACAGATGCGTTTGGTGCACTTAAGGTCATGGAAGTTGCTCGAATTAATCAAATTCCCAGATTTATTATGCTGAGTTCTGCGTTCTCATTGGAACCTCAAAAATGGCATAATCCAGCTATGGCTAGCCTTTTAGATTATAATATTGCCAAGTTTTTTGCAGACAACTATTTAGTTAATCAAACATCATTAAATTACACAATTTTACAGGCGACCGCTTTAACTGAAACAACTGGAACCCATAAAATCAGCATTAATGAAGAAGCGCAAGCTAAAAATTCAATTCAAAACGTTGCTGAAACACTTGCAGAAATTATTAATCATGATCAAACTATAAAGCAAGTCATAAAAATGAGTGATGGTAACACGGCTATATCCGAAGCACTAGAAAGTATTAAATAATTTTTTTAAAAAAATTGACAGTAAATATTAAAAAGAAAGTCTTTTAAATTACATTTGATGTACGCTCGATAACTTGAACACAATATAATGTCAAAATTATCGAGTTTTATGATATCTAAATATTCAAATTGAGATTTCAGATACCTCATTACACGATGGCATGTTTTTTGTTGGTTTGGTATACTTAAATTTATTACACATGACAGGAATTATTTGATACTCATGAAGAACCCTAAAAAATTCATTAAATACCAAACTAATCAGCTACTCAATAAATCCAATGAATCCTTTGGTCAATTTAAACAGTTTCTTTTTGCACCTAATTTGATTACTTTTGTGATTTCCGTCGTCGTGGGAAATAGTTTTGGCGCCACGGTAAAAGAACTTGTTAACTTTGTATTGGGATTATTTGATTTTCTTAGAATTTGGTTATTTACTAGCCAACATACTACTTATTATAATCGTGTTACTGTACCATTTTCAGCATTTTTTAATAGTCTGTTAACGACTGTCTTGATTGCCACAATAGTATTTTTCACGATTCGTTTTATTAATGATGCGCTTATTAGTAATCCAACCAACAAGTGGGGATATAACCAGGAGCATAATGACGCTTTAAAAATTCAAAAACAAAACGAAGAAACGCTTGAATTACAACGTAAAATTCTACAAGAACTTGAAAAATTAAATCTCAAATAATTCTGAGTGTTGCAGAGCACATAAAATTACTATATTTTGATAATTATCCAATTTTTTTAAAAAAATATATAGTCTCATTATCAGTGAGGTTTATCAGGTAACAAAAAAAGTAATCTTAACGATTGCTTTTTTAAGTATTAACTATGTTCATAATTAATTTTTTTGATTTTTAATTGCTTGAACATATAAAATCCAATCATTATGCCTGTGAAGACAATAAATATCAACAGCATAACTATCACGTCAGGCTTTGATGACCCACCGATCATTAAAGTTTCTCGCAATGCACTAACAGAATAAGTCATTGGTAAATATGGATTAATCGCCTCAAAGAATCCATTTGAAAGTTGAATCGGGTAAGTTCCTGCTGATCCGCCTAATTGAATAACCATAAGGATCATTGATAAAAATGAACCAACTTTACCAAACCACAAGTTGAGTGCTGTGACAACACTTATAAAAGTAAAAGAAATCAGAATCAAAACACCAAAAGTCGCTGCAGCGTGTACAGGTTTTATGCCGATGACACTCATAGAAATGAGATACATCATTGCTGCCTGTACAAATGCAAATGGATAAAGCACAGACATTTTGCTTGCCCACCAACTAATCGCCTTCTTAGGATACTTCAGTGGTGTAACTAAATCAAACATTAAATTAAATGCGACCGCACCAACAAACAAGGCAACTGATAACATATATGGCGCCATAGATGTACCATTATTTGGTACTTTGTCTTTTTCAAAATGCTTAGTACTTGCTGGTTTGGCTAGTTGACTATAAGTTAATTTATTTGGATTGAGTTTATTAACCTTATCATGAGTTTGGCTTAATTTGTCCGAAAGTGTGTTGTTTCCCGCCTTCACTTTTATTAATCCATCCCCGAGTTTTGCTGAACCATCTGCTAGCTTACGGCTACCATCAGCAATTTTAATAGCACCGTTTGCTAACTGATTAGACCCAGTTAACAATTTATCACTATTGCCAGCTAACTTATCTAATCCATTAGTTAATTGACCACTACCTGCTGACAATTGAGATACTCCGGATCCCAGCGCCGGCACTTTTTCAGTTAATGCGGATAAACCACTGGTTATTTTTTGTGAGCCAACGTTAAGCTTATCACCGTTTTGAGATAACTTTTGCGTACCCTCACTCAGCTTGGTACTACCATTAGCTAATTTTTCGAGACCATTGGTTAATGATGGCACATTAGTATTGAGTCGTGCAAGTCCCGCCTGTAATTGCGCTGATCCGTTAACCAATTGTTGAGATTGCCCGCTTAATTGTGACAAACCACCGGTCAATTGCGCAGCACCAGTATTCAATTGTTCAGTTGAGCGACTAACTTGTGTCAGTGATGAAATCAACCTGTTAACACCACCATACACTGTTTTCGTATCATCACTGGTGCCATAATTACTATTTAGCGTGTCGACAATCGTTTTTAATGGTGATCTGCTTTTGTCACTAGAATTCATTAAAACTGTTAAATTCTTTTGCAAATCGTTTAAATTCGATGTTGTTGATTTAAGTGAATTATTGATATCATCTGTTGGTAATAACGCTGTTTGTAACGCATTGACTTGTGCATCAGTTAATTTTTGCGACTTGGCAACATCTTGAATCTTACCTTGCGTACCATTAATATAGTTACCAAGTGTGACAACATTTGAAGCCAGACTATTCATACTCGTTGTTAAACTAGTAATTTGTTCAGAATTTTGATTATTATTATCTAACGATGATTTTAATTGATTGAGTCCTAATTGAAAATTTTGAAGACCAGTTTGTAGTTGGGTCACTTGATTTTTAGATTCATCACTATTTAAAGCTTGGTTCATCTGTGCTAAACCATCCGAAATCTTTTGACTCCCTTTATACGATTCATCTGTACCCTGTGTGTAAGCACTAACACCTTGAGATAAATTGTCTGCACCAGTAGTTAATTTATCGACACCAGCTGTTAAACTACCGCCCCCATCTGCTAACTTTTGTGCGCCAGTATTAAGTTGATTAACACCCGTGGTATATTGTTGCAAACCAACATTCATTGATGATGAGCCGTTCGCCAATTGTGAAACACCAGCACCTAATATCGGAATTTGATTGTCTAATTGATTCAAGCCACTTGTTAATTTTAAACTTCCCGTGTCTAATTGATTAATACCACTGAAATATTGAGAAAGTCCATCTGTTAGTGTGTGTGTGCCACTACTGAATGTCAAACTACTTGACGCCAACGTTTGTAAGTTTGTTGTGATTGTTTGGTTTCCTGATTGTAACTGTTGTGTCCCGTTCCCTAATTTTTTATTGGCATCACCTGCTGTGCCCATACCATTACCTAATGTTTGAATCTGCTTGAACAACGTCTCAGCATAGGTTTTGGTCACTTGTGAAGATATCGAATTACCAATACTTTCGGCAGCTGATTTTGAAAATTTACCAGCAATGAAACTATGTCCCGAACTTGTTGTATAGTGAATCAACATTTTTTTAGGATGATCATCAAGTAATGTTGTAGCATTTTTTGAAAAGTCATCCGGAATTGTCATGACCATATAATATTTGCCCTGAGATAATCCCTTTTTAGCTGTTTCCTGGGATGGAAAACTGAAATCCATAGCATCAGATTTTTTTAAACTTTTTTGCAGCTTATTTCCTACCGCAAGTGTTTTACCATTATACTGAACTGATTTATCCTCATTGATAACCGCAACAGGTAAATCTTTAATTTTACCATAGGGATCCCACATCGATTTTAAAAAGCCAACCGCATATATTGAGGGAATTGAAACTATAGCAATTAAAACAATTACCATAAATTTGTTTTTCCATATTTTTTTCCATTCTATTCCAAGCATATTACGCCCCTTTTTTAACAACGTGTTGATTTTCTTTTGACTATAGATTATATTAGCATTGGTTATGCAAAAATCAATGGACAAAACCTTAGCAACTGTCAAATTATATTCAGGAGACTATTATGAATCGTCAAGAAAAAAACAAAGTCACTCAACAACGGATTATGAACGCTTTTGTAACATTGGTAGCTGAAAAAGGATTAAACAATGTGACTGTTTCAGATATCACGCGTACTGCTCATTTAAGTCGTGGTACTTTTTATATTTATTATCTTGATAAATATGATGTACTAGAAAAAATTGAATCTTATTTGTTAAACCATGTAGAAAAATTAATGCAGACTAATATGGATAAAACGATGTCATGGTTAGACGATGCTAATAATTCTAATTTAAAAACTGAAATAGGTAATAATTCACCCTATCGTAGTTTTATTCAATCTTTCGAATTTTTGAATAAAAATCGTTTTACACTTAAAGTGCTTCTCTCAAAAAATGGTGATTCACAGTTCGTTTATAAACTTTATGACTTAATTGAACACGAAATTAGTCAACAGTATCAACATATGACCATAAAAAAAATACCTCAAATTCCTGATGACTACGCAAATGATTTACTTGTCAGTGAAATTGTCAGTATCATAGGTCATTGGTTAAAAAAGGACGATCCTGAGTCGCCATCTGAAATAGCTCAGATATTAATACATAGTAAAATTCTTGCCTCCTACACATTAAACCACTAAATAACCATCTTCATTTAAATGTTTGCTAATAATGCTAGCACTTGTTTATCTAGCTAGCATCTGTCTCAACTCTTGGTACACCACTGGTAATGTTAAAACATTTTCCTGATCAATAAAATGCCCACCATTTGGCATGAGAACAAATTTACATCCTAGATGACGTGCTAATGTTTCTGAATAAAATGACGGAACAATAGTATCATCTATAGCAGAAATCACAACCGCTTGCTTAATTTTTGATTGGACATTTTTATAATCTATTGGTTCTGCTGTAAACTGTTTGAGTTGCGGTAACGTATGTGTTGTTTCGTCAAACCCAGATACACAAATAACATTAACGTTTTGAACATCATGTTGTTCAATATAGTGCAAAGCTTGTATGCAACCTAAGCTATGTCCAATAATTGTCAGATTTTTTTGCGGATTAATCTCAGTATCACAAGTTTTGTTCCATCCAACAGGATTTGGACTATCAGAGTTTGGTAGATTTAAAATTTGTAATTCTTGTCCTAATTTTTCTTGCATCATGCTTCGTAACCAGGGAAACCAATTATCTTGAGGGGATGCGGTGTAACCATGTAGTAAATATATATTATCTTGATTTGTCATTTTATATTCTCCGTTAAATTAAAAAGTTACTGGACTCAAACTATAAATTGTCTTTAATTTCAAATTGGTAGATAAGCGTTAACATCAATATTATTCGCCGTTTTCACGCAGCCAAGGTTGATCTGATATTTCATTCTCGGTTAAAATGCGATGCATTGTTTCCTGAGCTTGCGGTACAAACATAACCGGTTCAGGATCAATTGGCACGAATTGTAGATCCAACGTCTCAGTCCCATCTTTTTTTAAGTATCCAGCAACTTGCTTCACTTCAAAACCAATACCAATGGTTTCTTGAGCATCACCCCAAGAATTCTTGTCTGTAATGTTAGTAGAAATACCTAGTACACGAATTACCTCGACATCAATATTAGTTTCTTCTTTAAATTCACGAATAACCGCTTGCATTGGCGAGTCCTTGTATTCAAGATAACCACCTGGAAATCCCCATCCAGCATCTGAATCCCAACGTTTCTCAAGCAATATTGCATCATGGGCTTCATTCCATAAAACACCATAAGCTGATACAAAGATCATCCCCTCATGCCCCACTTTTTCGCGCATACGCGCAATGTAATTCTTATTCATCTTTACCTCTTAAAATAGTATTTATAAAATTATCTTATTATAACATTTAATATTTCAAATTCTAAAAACTAATCACAACCACTACTAGAAGTCACCATTGAATTTTCAACTTCAGTACTATAGTAGTAAAAAAGGACATGCCTTTATTCACAGACATGTCCTTTTTTACTATTATCTTTTTTTTAACATTACACAAGGTGACCGTTATTATCAAATCGATACACTTTCCCGCTGAAAATGATTGCTTGATCGTTTTTTGTTTGAACACCTGTATTTTCATCAAAGTGTTGTAATTGACCGTTTAACGCAATAAATCCTTTGACAATTTGATAGTTGTTATCAGCATAATACCAATTATCTTGATAATAGTAATAGTCATTATTGACAGCACTACCATTAATACTCTCAAAATAGTAATTCAAGCCAGTTTCTGGATCAACAACAACATCTCCTTTAACCTGCTCCCCGTTCTTATCAAAATATTTAAGCTTGCCGTCAACCTTAATGAATCCGACTACTACTTGTCCCTTTGAATCAGCATAAGACCATTTCCCATCAGGTAATTGATAATATTCGTTTGATAACAGAATACCAACGTTATTAAAAATATAGTTAACGCCATTTATTTTTTGTATACCTGTTACCAGATTCCCAGTTGCAACATCAGTATAAACTAAGTGACCATCTACCGTGATAAATTGACCTTTACTCTGGTGACCATCATCATAAAAATACTTTTGATTACCATTTATGATTTGTAATCCTTTAACCGCAACACCGTTTTCATCAAAATAGAACCATTGCCCTTGACTGTTAGAAGCAAATCGATTGATTGCTAAGTTACCATTACCTGCTTGTAAGTAATACAACTTGCCATCGGTAGCCTTCAAAAATTGATCTTTTACTTGCATACCATTTTTATCAAAATATTGTTTGTGTCCATCGATTGTGGTGAAACCATTAATGACCATGATGCCAAGATCATCAAAGTAATACGCGCTACCCGTTTGATCTACGATGTATTGACTAAACACTTGATGGCCTTTTTTATCAAAGTATACGGTTGTGCCATCTTCGTTTTGCAAAAATGATTGTACGAGTTCGATACCATTTGGCAAGAAGAAGTAAGTGTGTGTCTTGATTTGTTGTAATCCAGTTACTAGATGCCCTGTATTGTCAAAGTAATAATAGTTACCATTATTATCTTGAACAAACGTACTTTGGGCGCGTGAACCACTCAAGGTGTAATAAATAATTCCTTTATCATCATGGGTAAACCCAGTTTCAGACAAATCATTTGTTAACTGGCTAGGCAAATAAATACCACCATTATTATTTGCAGTTACCTTATAGTAACTATTCGACCCACTATCTTTTAAGACATATGAGTCACCTTTTCCTTGAATATTGGAACCGTTGAAGTACTTGGCTGACCATTCATTAATGTGAACACTAGGATCAATTGCAACACCAGTAGAAATTTGCTTTGTTTCAAATAGTGATGGATATTTTGATTGTAGTTCTGTTAAGAAAGCACCACCATACTGACTTTGGAATTGACCACCACCACGACTTTGAACAACATACAATGCATTATCAATATCTGATTCTGTATCATCATCGCCATACGAATTTGTTCGTGTCACTGTCGCTAATTCTTTGTCTGGCAAATTATAAATTTGATCGGGTACCCAATCAGCAATAACTTGGATACCATTAGCATGTAGCGACTTGATAGCAGATCGTAGTTGGTCGACAGTACCATATTTTGTAGCTGTGTCATATCCTAAATCATACCGATCAGTGAAAGCATACCCATTTTGAATAATCGAATCCAAGAAACTTGTATCTGTACTGGAGCGATATTGTGGTGCTAACTGAAAGCTAGTGATACCCCATTGTTTGAATAAATCACCATTTTGACTAATGACTGCATTGGTATATTCATCTGTATTCGTAGCAAAGGCTTGGAAGTTTGAAAAGCCTTCGTAAATAACCTGAGAGTCCAAGGCAGCATTTGAGTGAAATACTTTACCATCAGTATGCGCTGTTGTATCAGAATCTGTACGTGCATCTTGTTCCTGTTCAGCACCAACTGGAACCCAAACAGCTAGATAACCTGATATTTGAGGATTTTGAACACCATAAATATTTTGACCAGTGAAAATCAAATCGCCATTATTATCAGTATATTTAATTGGTGCATCATCATCACTATAGTACGCCAAACCATCAATTGTCGTTTGCAACAAACTTCGGAATGCTTGATTTTTATGCGCTTCTCCCATGTGCAAAACAACTGTATCATTTGCTGCTAAATGTAAGTCCTTGTTGTTACTTACAATAACACCAATTCCTTGCATCTTAGTTTCTGCTGTACCTACGTCTTCAGCAGTCATGGCACCTTTTCCATAACGCACACTCGTTAATATATCATTTTTATCAACTGACATAGATTGTCCGCCAGCAACATATTGTACACGAGCTTTCAATAATGTATTAATTGCATCAAAATAAGGTGATTTAGTTGCCATATATTGACCATCATCTGTATACAAATCACCGTAATACACGCGTGGTACAGTGTCTTTGTTAGTTAATAACATAGCATAAGCACTTGGAATATTGTACTGAGTATATTGTTTTTCAGCTAGTGTTTGATCCTTATTGTACACTTTAAATGCTTCAGCTAATTGTTCCGCAGAAGGTGCCAAACTATTTTCAACATCTGGATGTAAGTCAGATATTATTTGTGCAATAACTGTTTGCACTTCGCTATCGTGTGCACGTACAAAACTATAATTTGGAATAGCTGTGTTTTCTGTACTGTCATGACTACGATCAACCATATAGTAATCCATGAATCGTTGCATTGTACCACGAATATCAGACGATTTTGTTAATGACCATATTAACTGAGTATGTGCATAATCATCCATTGTGAGTTGGTTATTTCCAAAATCATTGACATAAAGTGGATCATTATGACTCCAGTCTTCAAGAATAGAAAGATGCTTGTTCGCATCGCTATCACTTTTATCAACACCGTAAGCCAATTTAAAGTAATCAGCAGCAATTTGTAATAAATCTGCATCAACGTTATCAACGGCATCAACTCTGATACCATCAAAGTTGGCTGAATCATCGCCTGCCGTAATTGATCCAAAATTCATTAGATAATATAACCAATTTAATTGCTCTGCTTGAACAACAGGATTTGAATTATCGACATCATTGGCAAGCAAGAGCTCAAATCCGCCTTTTGAATTATCCAAATTGTATTTTTGTTCACCAGTTTGATTTGTTGGTGTACGATTTAATAGTCTAAAGTTAGAATTAGTGTCAGGTGTCAATGGACTATTGACAAAAGATAGTGCACCATTTTGTAAGTGATCGTTTTTGGGATCCTCACTACTTTGATTCCACTGTGATTGTGTCACTATAAAGGCATCAATGGCTTCTTTTAGCCATTCTGTACTTTTATTAAGACCTATTTTAGTTTCGATGGCTTTTTGTAGATAGTTCCCAGCCTGATTTAACAACGTTTGATCGTTAGTTGTTGAAAAACCTGTGTTATTATCAATTAACCCGAGTTGTGACATGTAATTCAAATAATTTACTTGTGTTTTTTTATCAGGCCACCAAACAGATAAGATTGGGCGAAAATCTTCTGCTGTAGAAGCTTCCCAATTTTGACCGTTTCGTAATATGTCTTTAGGGCGATACCAAGAAGAGGCCGTAAGATAACCATCTATATTCTCAAAATCGGCACTATCTTTACTGTGTACCGCATTATGTTCGGTATAATCTGTGTTTTGAGATGTTAAACCTTCTTTAATTTGTGATGTCGTTGCAGATACTTCTTGACCTGTTGTCTGATCAAAGTACATTACGTGACCAGCGAATACACCCGAAAATTCCTTTTTTAATTGTCCTAAAGTATCAAAATAATAATTATGCCCATCAATATTTTTTAATCCAACTACCGCATTGCCTAGTTCATCAAAATAATAAGTTTGATTATTCTTAGCTTGATAGAAACTACTCGTTACTTCTTCCCCAGCCTGGTTAAACGCTACTGTACGAGTTCCTAATTTTTGGACGTCCGTCAATGCATTGCCAGAATCTTTATCGAAATAGTAAGTATGCCCATTTGTCGTTACTAACTGACCTTTTATTTGTACACCATTATTATCAAAATATTGTACATTATTGTCAATGGTTGTTAAACCTTTAGCATTTTGGCCGTCAGTTTTGACATAAAACCATGAACCATCTTTTTGAATATAACCCTTATCTGTAACATCAGGTTGCTTTTGTTCAACTTCAGGTTGATTATCTACAACGTTGTCGTTTGGTTCCTTGTTTGCAGTAGTCTGATCAATACTGACTGGTGTGGTTTTGTCGGTATCATCAACTTTGGTCGCTGTTTGGTCAGTTGTCTGACTATCAGTTTGGTTTTGATCTTTTTTAACACCGTCATCTGTTTGTTTTTCCGATGTTTTTGTATCTGCAGATATACTATCCTTAGTGGTTTCCTGTAGTGTGACCTTGTCATTCAAATCAGTATTCTGTTTGCCTGTTTGATCACTAGTATCAGTATCAATTTTACTCTTATCTGTAGTTACCTGCGTCACTGGTTGGCTACTAACCACCGTATCCGCCGACACAATTTCTGGCAATGTTCCTGTTAATCCAACTGTTAACACTGCTGCGCCACCAATAACCCAGCTTTTCCCAGCCTTGTACAATTTTTTCTTTACTACTCTCTCTCTATCAAACATAAATGTTCACTTCTCCTTATTGGTTTATGCGGTATACCATTTTTCCCTTGGCTTAACACGTGTTAAATTATAAACTATTTTTAAGATAAACGCATATCATTTAATTTACATTTCATTATTTTTCTTATTATATTCTTTATTTTTAAAAGGCTATTTATACTTTTATTATATTTTAATAAGAATTTTAGCATTGTGATAAAATTATTTTATTATTAATAATTTTGTTTTTTAATCTTGCATTATTGCTAAATTTATTGTATTTCCAAAAAAAACACAAGTGATACTTTTCCAATTAAGTATCACTTGTGTTCTTTTTTTAATTATTTACTTTTTATAATTAACCTTGTCAATAAAAGTAATTGCACAGTTTTTGAGTAATAATGAATATGTGGCAGCATCAAATTCTACTGTTATCATAATTTTTACTAATTATTCTAATCGTATCCACCAAATCGTGATTTTGACATTTAGTATCATGAAACTATTTTTTAATCGCTTGATATAAAATAAATGGCGAAACACTTTTTTCATTTGACCAAGTATTGTAATGATATTTGTTTTCAATGCGTGCAATTTGATCCTGTGTAAAATCATTTAACTTTGGGTATGACACACTTATTTCACTAAATCCCGCACGTTTCAGATTATTTTCATACATATCATTTGGCCAATTAAAATCATGTAGTATGAGATTTTCATTTTCACTTACAGTCAATGTCTCAACACGCTTCTCCCCATAATTATATTTTTTGCCAGGAATACCGTTTTGAAAAGTTGAAAATGGGATTCCTGTCGCATTAGGGTTCGTATCTAAAACCAAAAACCGACTTTTGGGCTTTAATACGCGATATATTTCCATCATAATAGCCAATATTCGTTGTTCAGACTCATTATTGATGAAAACATAAGAGGCTATGGCACCATCAATTGACCCACTTTTAATAAAATCCAGATTATCATTTTTTACAATTTTATAGTTAATATGTCGGTGTTTTCGTTCTTTTTTAGCAATATCAATCATTTTTTGTGATTCATCAACAGCAATAATATCACATGGCAGCTGTTCAGCAAATCTTAATGATACTTTGCCAGGCCCACAACCATAATCTAATATTTTTCTAGGTTTATATTGATTAAATACAGACATTATACTATCATAACCAAGTACTTGTTCCAACACATCATTATACTGATTAAATTGATCAGCAACTTTTTCATTTTTAAACAGATTTTTTGTCATTTCACTTCTCCACTAACAATTTTTGGGGCCATTTATTCGTCAAAAAGTATTTGTAAATAGGTATGAGATGATCAAACAGCACATAATCAACTTCCCTTTTAAAGTAAATCATTTGATAAATACTAAACAACGCTAGAATTTGTTGCCAGTATGGCGACAATCCGGTATCCAAAATCGATTGCCAATCCATAGTACACTCATTTTTCCGCAACATTTTTTCATACTTCATTAATTTCTTTATCATATCCCAATTGTTGCCTGAGGGCATCATTGGAAATTTAAAATTTAAAGAACGCGGGTCTTCAAGCACATGACTAACCCATGTATCATCAGTCTGATAAATATGCATGGTACCGACAGTGTGGTAGTATTCACCAACTTCAATATTTAAATCACGTGCCATGAGTTCTTGTATCATAGTGAAAGAAAAGACATCGCTGACAATACCACGAAATGCATCATTGGCTCGCATATAACTCACCATATTGAGTCGATTATTCCGAATAAAAAATTGTAGCCCGAGTGTACAAGAGACATCTAAATTATCAGCAATTGTTAGTTCATTAGCATCAAATATTTGCATAACAGCTCGTTTAGAATCCGGATCCTCTGATAATATTTTTTTAACACGCTGCCATTGATCCAATTGTTGTTCCCCAAAATGAAATATTTTTTTACCATAGGCTGTTCCGGTCAATATTTTGCCATCTACCGAGTAATTTGGCATTCTCTGATTATAATAGCTCATATAATCCAAACTATTATCTCCAGATAAATACCACAAAGCCTCTGCAAAATTAAAAATGATGTTAATTTTTCTTGTTTTGCTGTAAACAACTCTTTGTGTTGGGTCTTGTATATTAAAGCTAACACCGAGTCTCTCACGGCTGTTAAATCCTCTAGGTTGGTTAAAAAAATCGGCATGATAATATATATTATGCAATACTGCCATGTATGCCTCATCAAAGGTTTTATATGTTGACATTATATTCCCCTATTCATCTATTTGAATTTAATAATTCAGCCATTTTCAACAAAGAATCATCTATGCTTTTATAATATAGATAGGTTACATTCGCAATTGCCTTTAGTCCTTGTACTAAATACGCATAATCATCATGTTCGTTTAATAACAAAATTATTCTTTTATTGTGTGCTGAAGCCCAACCAATCTCAATATGAGTTCCCGGTGATGCAGGATTTCCCGGGAATGCTACAAATAGATCACACTGCTTAATCGCTTCATAATCAGCAATAGTGCATTGCTTAGGAGTCATCATTTTCTCACCCCATTTTTCTCTTTTGTGCGCATTATCAACCATAAAATCATGCTTTTCAAATAACGCTATCATTGCCTTTATTTCTTGTATTTTTAACGGCTGCACCACACCTTGCTGGTTTAATAACTGTTTAAATGGCGCTGCTAAAAAAGCACGTTTTACCAAAAGTAAGCCTCCTAAATTAAGAACAATAAAAAAGTGTTTGCACTTATAATGCAAACACTTTACGACATAGTATGGCTATCTATATTTTTTATACATAGTTTCATACTTTCCTACGCTGCTTGCAACAGATCAGGTTCAAAGGGTTCAAAGATAACACTTCTCTCTCAGCTTTTTGATAAAAGCACCCCTAGTATGTTAATTAATCGATTAATAACAAGATTGATTCTATCACACATATTCAAAAATAAGCAAACCGATTAATTTAATGATAATTTATTTTTAATCTAAAAAACCTTTCAAACGCCCTTCTCCGCTATATAAACAGTCTCCAATATATTAATTGGTACGACCCAATTAATATATTGGAGTTGACTTTTTTAAGTTATAGTTTTAGGATGAATATGTAAAAAGAAGTCTAAGTAATGAAATTTGTTTAATTATTTCAAACACATTTTTATCATTATTTGAAATTTTTACTGTACTTTGCAAAGTGTTTTCATTTTCTAATATTTTTTTACATGTTTTAAAAACCTAAGATTCAACTGGAGGAATAACGTATGACTATTGATTCAAAGGACTATCTCATCAAACTAGATGCCTATTGGCGAGCTACTAACTATTTGTCTGTAGGTCAACTCTACTTGCTAGATAACCCATTAATTAGAGAAAAACTAACCGCTGACCAAGTAAAGATACATCCGATTGGTCATTGGGGAACAATCCCTAGTCAAAACTTTATTTACGCGCATTTAAATCGAGCCATTAATAAATTTCATGTAAATATGTTTTATGTTGAGGGTCCTGGTCATGGCGGACAAGTCATGATTTCAAATGCTTATCTTGATGGTAGCTACACAGAAGCTTTTCCAGAAATCACACAAGATACAGCTGGTATGCAAAAAATGTTTAAACGTTTTTCATTCCCTGGCGGCGTCGCCTCACATGCAGATCCGAAAGTACCTGGTTCTATTCACGAGGGTGGTGCTTTAGGTTATTCAATCTTACATGGTGCTGGGGCAGTATTAGATAATCCTGACCTAATTGCCGCAGTAGTAGTTGGTGATGGGGAGGCTGAAACAGCGCCATTAGCCACTTCATGGCATGTAAACAAATTTTTAAATCCTAAAAACGATGGCACTGTTTTACCCATTTTAAATTTGAACGGCTTTAAGATTGCTAATCCGACAGTTTTGTCTAGAGAATCTGATGAAACATTAACGGAATACTTCCATAGTTTGGGGTGGCATCCTTATTTTGTTAGTTCTTTTGACAAACCTATTATGCAGGTTCATGAGGAGATGGCCACAACCATAGACACTGTTTTTAACGAAATTAAGGCAATTCGTGAACATGCTGCTCAACAAAATAACGATGACATCACACGCCCTATTTGGCCAATGATTGTCCTACGTTCACCAAAGGGATGGACTGGACCAAAAACTTGGGATGGTAAGCCAATTGAAAATTCATTTCGTGCACATCAAATTCCGATCCCGGTAGATCAGAATCATCCAGAATATATCCCCCAACTTGTTGATTGGCTTCAATCATATCATCCTGATGAATTATTCGATGATAATGGTCATTTAGCATCCGAGATACAAGAAGTGTTACCAAAAAAATCTTTACGTATGGCAAGTAACGCTGTGACCAATGCAGGTATTATCAAACCGCTCTCCTTACCAGATATTGATAACTATCTTACCGATAACACTGCCCCTGGTCACCATCTAGCACAAGATGCTATTTTATTGGGATCATATATCCGTGATATTATTAAATTAAATCCCGATAATTTTCGTGGATTTGGACCAGATGAAACTGCTTCTAATCGATTCCAAGATGTCTTTGAAACAACCAATAGACAATGGCTATTACCAATTAAAGAACCAAACGATCAGTTTATGGCGCCATCAGGGCGTATCATAGACTCAATGCTATCTGAACATTATGATGAGGGGATGCTGGAGGCGTATACACTTACAGGCCGACATGGATTTTTTGCCAGTTATGAAGTCTTCATTCGTGAGGTCGATGATATGATTGTTCAACACTTTAAGTGGTTAAATCATTCACATGAGGTATCATGGCGCCATGATGTGCCTGCCTTAAATATTATTGCCAACTCAACTGTATTTCAACAAGATCACAATGGTTATTCTCATCAGGATCCTGGTGTCACAACTATGTTGTATGAAAAGCAACCAGATTTCATACGTGAATTTTTCCCAGCTGATGCTAATAGTTTAGTCGCAACATTTGCACATGCAGCAAAGACAACACAACAAATCAACTATATTGTAGCCAGCAAACATCCCCGCCTACAATGGTTTTCACCAGAAGAGGCAAAGCAACTCGTTACACAAGGACTACGTGTTGTTGATTGGGCTAGCACTGATGATGGCGAAAAGCCTGATATTATCATTGCCTCAGCCGGTTCTGAACCCACTACCGAAAGCTTAGCAGCAATTCAAATTCTGCATGATAATATACCATCACTCAAAATTCGTTATATTAATGTACTAGATTTGTTCAGATTACGTTCTGACGCATCTTATGGTTTAAGTGACGACGAATTTGATGCTTACTTCACAACTGATGTACCTGTCTTGTTTGCATTTCATGGCTATGAACCAATGATTGAGTCAATTTTCTTTAAGCGTCATAATCACAACTTGAAAGTTCATGGTTACCGTGAGGTGGGCGATATTACGACCCCGTTTGATATGCGTGTACTTAATAAAATTGATCGATTTAATTTAGTAAAAGCTGCAATCAGTATGCTTCCTCGAGAAGTCAATGCTAATTACGCTCATCTTGCACAAAGTATGACAGACAAAATCAATGAACACATCGCCTATACAAGATCACAAGGAACAGATTTACCTGAAGTGGAGAATTGGCGTTGGCAAACAATTAAATAATAATCACTAATTCCACCCAATACCAATCACTAAATAAAGCCGATAACTTTGAAAATAACATTTCAAAAGCTATCGGCTTTCTCTTTCAGAACAAAAAAAGTCAATTATCGATATAATATCGACAATTGACTTTTTACATATCCTTGATGCATCATGGTTATTTTAAATAATTAATAATTACTTCTTCATATAAAACCTAACCCTGTAAAATAGTGATTTTGACTTCACCAGCATCTTGCGTATTCACTGCTATTTTTCCGCCAAGCGGGAAAGTCAATATAGGCTGTGTATGTCCAAAATCAACATCATAAATAACTGGTATTCGTTTTAAAATTGGGAATTTGTTTAAAATAGCATGCAATTCTGTCTCGCTCATTTTATTAACTAATGGAAATCTACCAATAATGAGTGCTTTGATATCACCATGTAGTTGTAAAATTTGAGCCAATTCTCTTGAAAATTCTAATCCGCCACCCCCTTCAGCCTCTTCCAAAAACAGTATTGGCTTTTCTACATGTGGCAAAAATTTGGTTCCCGCCTGTAAGTAATATGTTTGAATATTACCACCAGTTGCCGTACCGCTCGCTTGTCCATGATGATATACTTTCCACTGATTAGCCATCGGTTTTCTTGGTAAACTCGCATCAAACCATAAATCACTTGTCCATACGCTGCTTGGTTTTAAATCATATGTTGATTGCGTTACTGCTTTAAGCCATGCTTCAGTTTGAAAATCTTGCAACTCATCCATTTTAAACGAAGAATAACATGGCCCATAATAGGTTACCAGTCCTGTTTGCGCTCTGATAGAGTTGTGTAGACTCGTAATATCGGAATAGCCAATAAAAATTTTAGGATTATTTCTTATAATATTCCAATCAATGTACGGTAATAATTCATTTGAATTAAATCCGCCGATCGTTGTCATAATCATTTTTACATTTGTGTCAAGAAATGCATCGTGCAAATCTGCCACACGTGATGCAATGGTACTTGATGAAAACTGGTCATTTTCTAAAATATGCGCACCAAAACTAACTATGAACCCTTGGTTTTCTAATCTTATTTTAGCAATAAGATTTTCATCAAATCCCCCGACACGCTGCATCGATGAACTTGGTGAGATGATACGTATCTCATCGCCCTTTTCTAATTTTTTAGCAAAAATTTTATCCATGAAATTTCCCCCTAAAAATGGTTATTATCTCAACACGTTGATCAGCAAAAAATTTAATCAGCCCCAAATCAATTGCCTGCCTTAACTACGTCAAACATAACACCATCTCGTAATCTATAATTCCCAATATTTTATTTGCAAAAGGTCCAGAAATATCTTCAAAACCATTTTTTAAATAAAATCCAAGTGCAGATTCTCTGGCTGTTAAACTGATTTTATCATATTCACAATTTTTGATATCACTAAGCGTTTGTTTTAATAATGAAGAGCCAGCACCTTGATATTGAAACGTTGAATCCACTGCAAATGAAACCAATCTGATCAAATTTTCACTTTTTTCATAAGTTGAAAGTGTGGCAATGACTTTACCATTGAACAGTAAAGCATAAAATTGATTATTTTTTTCAATTGCAAGGTCATCTGCTGAGAAACACTTTCCCAAAGGCGCACGCAAAATTTTTTGACGTAATGCAACACTTTGTGCATATAAATGATGATCAGATGTTTTGAACTTCTTAAATACAAATTGGCTATTCATAATACACCTCCAAATCGCATAATTAGACCGCCGATTACTGCGAATTGAATCGTGAAATTAAATAATAAAATTATTTTTATAATAAATATATCATATTTTATTTATAATGTTTTGTCAATAAAAAATTGTTAGTACTTAACTTTTAATAGCAGATCGATATCTTGTGTATCGGCTGGCTTTGAATAAATGAGCAATGGCATGATGTTCAATTAAATTTTACAAGTGGCAGTTGTTAATTACGGCCAAAAATATTTCTTTAAACATTTTATCCATACTCTAAATGGATGACTAACATAAATTACATAATTCTTCTGTTCAACTCCATGTTTTCATCATGAGGCTTTGTTCTAATTCATGATTCATCCTTCATCGGCAGTAATATTTTGACCGGTTAAACCAGTTAAGTTTTCAGACTACTCTTGAGTAAATCTAATAACTCTTGTGCAAACTTTGAACAGGTTAGAATAAACTAAAAAAATAAATAATCAAGATTATTATCTGCCTTTTATTATTAATAACACGGTTCCATAGATTAAACAATAACTTTGGGTCGTTTTATGTCTGGGGAAAATGGTGTAATCAAATCCCATGTTGAATGGATCACTTTCCAATCATTATTTTTATTCTTTTGAAAAACTTCAATAACATTGTAATGCATTTCAATGAATAGCGTATCTGCATGTAGCTGATAAGTCAAGACTGCTGTATCTGCGCTCAACTGAACTCTTGGGTAATGAAAATCATACGTATCAGCGTGTATCTTGCCAGCAACAACCGTTTCTAAAAATAGTTTGACTTGTTCGTAGCTATCCGACCGCTCTTTTGTCCCTGCATCAAAGTAAGAAAAATTATCCTTTGACCAAATGCCCAAGTATCCAGACACATCGCCCTTAAAATACTTGTCTAGAGCAGACACTTCTAATGCAATTATCTTTTCTTCCAAAGCATGCTGTTCTTGGTCGTATTGTTCTTCAATATATTTTTTAATTGCCATTATCTTGTATACCTCTTTCTTAATTCAAATATGTCTATTAAAATTCATGTCGCTTATGCCTAAAAATTTTTGTACAAACAATATCTATTTGACTAAATAACATATTTATTTAGTCTGTAACTGTTTTTAAGAATCGAGCTGGAGATCCAGCAAAAATAGTGTTTTCTGCAACATCTTTTGTCACGACAGAACCAGCACCAACAATAGCATTTTTTCCTATATGAACACCAGGTAAAATTGTTGCATTAGCTCCAATCCAAACATTGTCTCCAATATGAACTGAGGCACTATTAATTTCCCACCTATGTTCTGGATCAATCGTATGATTCAATGACGCGAAAGTGACATTTGGCCCTACTAATACATAATCACCAAAATAAACGCCACCTAAATCAACAAACATAGAATTTTTATTAATAAAACAATGTTTACCTAAAAAAATGTGTGGTCCAAAATCTGTATGGAACGGCACGGCTATTTGTGTTGTTGGGTCTATTTCTTGTCTTGTAATTTTAGATAGTATCTCTCTTCGCTCCTCATTGGTATGTGAGTTATAATTGAAATCTTGTTCTAACATCGTATTTTCCGAAACGATTTGACCAATTTTATCAAATCCCGGTGTTCCTGCCGGAATATGCCCACCCTCTAAAATTTTGTTTAAAATATCCATAAAAATTCTCCTGTCAATTATGTTAATGAAAATGTTTTTAAATGTTCTGACAAATAGTTAAGTGTCAAGCTTGTTGCATTTTTAACAAGTTCACTGGGACTACCAGCCGCCATAATCTGTCCACCTTCTGAACCACCCTTTGGTCCCAAATCGATCATATGATCTGCATTTGTCATCAAATCTAAATCATGGGTGATTATGATAACTGTTGCCCCTCTCCCCTTTAACTTATTTATAACACCAATGAGAGTTTGTACATCACGCGGATGTAATCCAACTGATGGCTCATCAAACACAAATAAGGTGTTATCCTGATTATTTTTTAAATGATTTACTAGCTTTAAGCGCTGTGCTTCACCGCCTGAAAGGCTAGGTGTACTTTCCCCCAAATGCAAGTAATTAAGACCAATTTCATCGAGCAATACGAGTTGTTTTTCAATAGCCGGTTCAGAAGTAAATATTGTTAGAGCTTCTTTAACTGAAAGATTCAATAAATCAACTATAGTATGTCCATGCCATCGAATTTCTTGAATCTCATCCTTATAACGACTGCCATGACAATAAGGACACGTTTCTTCCATGTCTGGTAGATATTGTATATCTAATGAAATTGTTCCAACACCGCCACAGTGTTCACAAGCACCTTGTTTATTGTTATATGAGAAGTACGCTACACTATATTTACGCTTTTTTGATTCTGGTAAACCAGCAAACAATCGTCTGAGGTTATCCATAATAGTTGTGTATGTTGCTAAACTTGATCGCGAATTTTTACCGACTGGCTTAGCATCAACACTAACAACATTTTTTAATCCAGTTTTTATATCATTAACTTGTTTAGGCAATGCTTGTCCATTATTTTTAGCTACAATCGCAGGCACTAAACTATCCAGTATTAAGCTTGTTTTTCCAGCACCTGAGAAGCCAGTGACGGCTGTTATTTTATTTCCAGGTATAGATATTGATATGTCATGTAAATTGAAGTATTTATTCACTTCTAATTTTGTAGTCAATACTTCTGTATTTTTAATTGACTCAACCTTCTCATGCATAATATTAGCTTTACCAGAGATGTAGGGACCTATCAATGATTGTTCATTATTTACTAGTTCTGCGGGTGTTCCCTCAGCAATAATGTTCCCACCTTCATCACCCGAACCAGGGCCTACTTCAATTACCCAATCAGCAGCTTCAATAATATCAACTTCATGATCAACAACAACTAAAGAATTGCCTTGGTCAATTAGCTCTCTAAAAATCTTTATCAGCCCTTTGACGTTATCAGGATGTAACCCTATGGAAGGTTCATCTAAGACATACAGTACGCCTGTAGTCTCTGTTCGCAATGTTTTGGCTAATTGAATTCGCTGCAATTCTCCCGTAGACAAAGTATTCCCGTTTCGTGCTAATGTCAGATAGTCTAATCCAAGCTCTAACAATGGTCTCAATGTATCTTGTAAGTTTTTAAACAAAATAATAGCCATTGCTTGTAGCTCTTTAGGAAGATTTTTCTTAGTTTGTTCTTCCCAATTCCAGATATTTCCAAGAGGATATTCTGAAACTTCCGCAATATTTTTCTTGCCAACAGTTTGTGTTAATAATTCGGGATTTAAACGCGTTCCTTTACAAGTGGGGCAAACAGAAAAATGGAAAAATTGATTGATCTTATTAATCGCACGTTCGCTTTTTGAGGTTTTCAATGAGTCATAGACAGCTTCATGCGCATTTTCATACAATGTCTTATCTGTATGAAAAACACGTCCAGTTGATGTACGAAAATCAACTGGATATTGTTTCTTTTCACCGTGAAGGACTATATTTTTTTCGCGAGTTGTTAATTCCTTATATGGTACATTAATTCGGACACCGAGAGTTGCAGCCACAGTTGGCATAAAATTACGTCCCGGCAAATGCCATGAAGCTACAGCCCCCTCTTCAAGAGTCATATTGTCGTCCCCAATTAATTTGCTTTCATCCAATTCTCTAATTTTTCCTGTGCCGTGACATTCAACACAAGCTCCTCCTGAATTAAATGCGAAATCTTCAGCTGACTTTGCCATAAACTCCACACCACATGTAGGACAACTAATAATACCCATCCGACTGTCAGCACCACCAGGTAAATCCATAGCTTGTGCTATCTTAAGACTTGGTTGAATATCATGCCCATTGGGACAAACTGTTGAACCAAGACGTGAAAAAATCAAACGCACAACGTTGAAAATTTCACTCATGGAACCAACAGTAGAACGTTCTGAAGGCACATTAGGTCTTTGGCGTAATGCAATTGCTGATGGAATATGCTTGACCTCTTGTACTTGCGAACGTTTATTTTGACTAATTCGACGTCGCGTATAAGTAGAGAGGGCTTCTAGGTAACGTCTTGAACCTTCAGCATATAAAATACCCATGGCTAATGAGCTTTTCCCTGATCCAGAGGGACCAGAAATTGCCACAAAACGATTTAACGGAATATTAACATTTATATTTTTCAAATTATTTACGTTTCCACCGCGTACCTCAATTTGTTGAATATGACTATTTTGATTTATCATAAAAATCTCCTTATTGTTAATCAAATTTTTAAATGGAATGAATATTAACAGTAATTCAAAATCACTATTTTATTTTTATATATAACTTTTTTGTAAATATAACGTTATATTTACAAATTTCTATGCCTATGCCTATATATGATGGAAATTAATGCAGCACAAACAAATATCGTAATTTCATCTAACTAATTATCATGATTCAAAATTTGGGATAAATTTGCCAGTACTTAAACCACTGTAATTCCCCTGCAATATTTGTTCAGTTAGCTTTATTGACCTACAAACCCTAATGATACAACTATTGTATACTATACCGTTTGGTTACAGTCAATAAATAATATGCTATAGTGATTTTTGTTGACTGTACCGTTGCAAGATAGTTTATGATACTAAGATAAACCATAAAGGATATTTATAAGGAAAGAAAAAATGATTGAAGAAAAAAATACTGAACTAACAAATGAAATTATTGCATTAGAAAAAGGAGCTTTAAACAAATGGTTTAAAGGCGATACCTCTGGTTATTTGAACATTTGGTCAAAAAATAACTTCTCCTATTTTGACGGTGCTGTTAAAAAACGAATCGACAATTATGAAGACATAAAAAATATCGTACTAAAAAATGTTGAAGGTAAATTATTTGCTGATAACTATAAATTTGAATATCCTCGCGTACAATCTGTTGAAAATATGGCTACTTTAACTTATCAATTGCATGCAGATACCTCACTAATTGACATGCATTATAATTGTATAGAAGTTTACAAAAAAGAAGAAAATGCTTGGAAAGTTGTTCACTCAACGTGGTCTTTTATCCGCCCAATGGATATGGATTTTGGTCACGCTAAAAGCATTGTTTAAATCATATCGAATAAATTATTTTTAGTTCTCAAAATACATTTGGTAATAGAAAAAGTTGCAAAAATCGAAGCTGTTTCAGAATTAATCATCTTAATTAAAACAGGCTTTCTCATAGAGAAAGCCTGTTTTAATTTATTTGTGTTGCTTATGCCAGGCCTTAATTTGGCCGAGCCTTTCCTTAAACCGTCGTTCATTTCCTTCATTGGTAGGTGCATAATATACGTGCCCTTCCAATGAAGGTGGCATAGTCTTCATGGTTGTTAATTTATTTTGAGCATAATGAGCTAATTCGTAATTCTTACCATAACCCAAGTCTTTCATTAATTTCGTTGGCGCATTACGTATCTGTAGGGGCACTGGATCGTTTGCGGTTTGTTTAACATCTTTAGCAGCAGCTAATCTAGCCTTATATATAGCATTTGATTTAGGTGCTAAGGCCAAGTAGGTTACAGCTTCGACCAAGTGTATATCACACTCAGGCATCCCAATAAATTGACAAGCTTGAAAAACATTAATTGTAACATTCAGTGCGTTAGTATCCGCCAATCCAACATCTTCACTAGCGAAACGTACTAATCGTCTAGCAATATATAAAGGATCTTCCCCACCTTCTAACATGCGTGAGAGCCAATAAATAGCTGCATCCACATCGCTGTTGCGCATTGATTTATGTAACGCTGAGATAATATTATAATGTTCTTCACCATTCTTGTCATAAAGAACAAACTTTTTGCTAATCAATTGGCTCAAATTTTCAATTGTTACAGTAATATTATCTTCATTCTTATCGCCATTTAGAACAGCCATCTCTAAAGTATTCAAGGCCATTCTAGCATCGCCGTCGGCAAAGTTGGCAATGGCTTGAATCTCATCGTCACCGATATCAATCGACTGATTACCAAAGCCATTAGGATTTTTAAGTGCTTGATTAAGCAAAGTTACAATATCTGATTGTTTCAATGCTTTAAGTACAAAAACTTTACACCGCGATAATAACGCCGAATTAACTTCAAATGAAGGATTCTCAGTTGTGGCACCAATCAAAATTATACTTCCTCGTTCGACGTAAGGTAAAAAAGCATCCTGCTGAGCTTTATTAAAACGATGTATTTCATCAACGAACACAATGGTTCTCTGGCCAATTTCACGGTCATCTTCTGCTTGCTTCATAATTTTCTTAATTTGGCTAATACTGCTGTCTACGGCACTAAAACTAAGAAAACTTGATTGCGTTTTTTTTTGCAATTATTTCAGCCAAAGTTGTTTTACCAACACCGGGAGGACCCCAAAAGATTATAGACGAAACCTGGTCATTTTCAATAATCTCTCGTAAAATTTTACCATGTCCAAGTAATTGTTGTTGACCAACAAATTGATCCAGATTTTGTGGGCGAACACGGCTAGCTAAAGGTGTATTTTCAGGGCGATTAGAAAAAAGTGATTCTTGTTTCATAAATTTATACTACCTTTAGTCATAATTTTAAAATAAATTTCATGTTACAATTAAGCATACACTATAACGTGACGTTACAGTCAATAAAAGGAGTGATTCATGCTGAAAATAAGTGAAATGGCGAAATTAGCTAATACAACCCGCCGTACCCTAATATTTTATGATCAGGAAGGTATTTTTAAGCCCGAATATAAAACTAAAGCTGGTTATCGCTACTATGACTATAGTCAATTGTATGATTTATTGTTTATATTGGGATTAAAAAGTTTGGACATGTCTTTGGAAGAAGTAAAAAAAATAAAAAGTCAGTCCTATGAGATACCAACTTCTCAATTGTTAAGCACACAAACTAAAATTGAAAATAAAATTCAGGAATTAGTTAACATTCAAACAGTGATCAATAAAAAAATGGAGAACCAGAAAGTGACTGAAAACTTCGCTCTCTATCAACCCACAGTTCAAACACGGCGGAAGACCTTATTTTGGTGCTCTAGACAATCTATTAGTTGTACCGAAGAAGAAGTAGCACAATTATTCTCAGAATTTTACCAACATCTTGATTCGTTGGCTATTATGGATACAACTCAATCTGGATTCCTAACAAATTTATCTGTTCACAAACCCGATGAATATGCTGAAGCATCTTTTCGTATTCTTAAAGAGATTGTTACGACCAAGAAACATATACTTACACCAACAATTGAAAAAAAAGCGGGCTTGTATGCAACGATATTGGTTGAGAATAATATTATTGGTATTCATCAGGGTTTAACTAAATTAAAAAAATTTTGTGTAAAAAATAATCTAAAAACTGAGAATAACTTATGGCAACTAAATGCTAATAACACTCTTATTGAAACTGGTTCGTCACAATATGGCTGGTTAGAATTTGCCATAATTTAACAAGTAGTGATGAATAATTAACTTCAAAAACACTAAAATTTTGTCATTTAAGGTAATAATTCATTTTAATTAAATCTACCAATCCTTGTCATAATCATATCGATAACGCTCCAGAAAACAAATTCACAACTTTAGTATGATATAATGTGATAAATTAACGATTTAATTACATGGGGAATAATACCAATGCTCAAACTAACTGTAATGGATACGAACCACTTTAAAAAATATATCAACACAGCTGTACAAGAATACGCTACAGAAAAGGAAGCGGCTGGTACTTGGCTCAAGGTAGATGCTTTAAAAAATGCCCAAGATACCTACGATCGCTTGCTACCCTTAGGACTTGAAACACCTCATAATTTCTTCTATACTATTTTAGATGACACAACTATTGTTGGTTATGTTTGGTTTGGTGCTGACAACGAAAATGAATCAGTTGCCTTTATTTTTGATTTTGAAATATACGCACCATATCAAAATAAAGGATTTGGCTCAGGTGCGTTAGATCTAGTCACTCCTGAAGCCAAAGAAAAGGGATTTACTTCATTGGGCTTACATGTCTTTGGTAGCAATACTCGTGCTATTCATGTCTATGAAAAGAGTGGTTTTAAAATCACTGATGTAAAAATGAAAAAAGATATTTAACCATCAAGTGACATATGAAAGAAGGCGTTTTAATGTTTAGTTATACTTACGATGATGACATTAAGGTATCACTACCTGTGCCTCATATTGATGCACCAAAACTTTTCCCTCTTATTAAAAACAGTGGCGAAACAATCAGCACTTGGTTACCTTGGGCCAAAAATTTACAGACAGTATCTGACGAAGAAAGTTTTCTTAAAATGGTCCTGAAAAATTTTGGCACTGGTGATTCCTTGAATTGCGTGGTTCATTTTCAAGATCAACCAGTTGGCATGATTAGTTTAAATAAAATTGATAAAGCTAACAACTGTGCAGACATTGGGTATTGGTTAGGATCTGAGTGGACACATCGTGGCATTATGCATCGAGCAGTTTCAGCGATTATTGCAATTGGCTTTACAGAATATCATCTTAATAAAATAACAATTGAAGCTGACGTAAATAATTTAGCCAGTAATAAAGTTGCAGAAAAACTGAATTTTCACCTAGATGGTACCAAACGCGAAGCATTAAAATATAGTGATTATAAGTTTGGTGACATGAATGAATGGTCTCTGCTTAAGAAAGAATGGCAAAAAATCAATTAGATTTCAACATTTAATGTATGCTATATAAAAAAGCACAATCACTAAATGATTGTGCTTTTTTATAACATTAATTTATGTGTTTTACTTGACTCGGTTATCGTCATCTCGTGCAACTTTTGCAGCTGTGCTCTTCACAGTATCGACACCATCCGATGCTTTTTCTCTAACAGCGTTACCAGCATCAGACACGCGATCCTGCAATGTTGTTTGAGAGGCCGCAAATTCCTTTTGCGTTTGAATGTCGACAACCTCAACGTTTAATTCGACTAATACCAAACTTGTTGTCTCTTTAACCTGTTTAGCGATAACTGTTGATAATTGCTTATAAATGTCATGAGCATTGTGCCCATATTCCATAATAATATTCAGATCAACAGCAACTTGTTCTTTGCCAACCTCAACATCAATACCATCTACAGGATTATCACTATTAACAATCCTATTTTTAATATTAGCGACAAAACCACCATCAACACCTAATAATCCACTAACATTTTCAATGGCATAACCTACTATTTTTTGAATAACTTTATCGTTAAACGTCAGTTCACCCCTTGTTTCTTGTTGTAGTTTGTCACTTTCATTTGCATGTGTTTGCGTATTATTTTTTTCTGAAACCATATTAATATTCTCCAATTTTCTATTGATTTCTTCGTGTAAACAAATCAGTAACACGTGAGAAATCAATCTTGTATTCTTCTAAAAGCGCACCAATCCAGCCAGCAAAAATCGTCACAGCTACAATGAAAATTGCTTTCCAAAATCCTACAGTGATAAGTAATGTTGACAAAATAAAACCCGTAACACTACCAAACCAAATTTTAACTGATTTTATGTTTTTCATTTAGTCATACCCCTTTAGAGTCATTTAAATAACTCTCGTCACTTTTCGTCTGGCATTTGATTGTTGATTAACCTGAATGTCAACTTTAATCGGTATGTCACTCACTCCGGCAAGTAAATCGGTCAGCTTAGTCGTTAGGTTCTTCGTTATACGGGGTAAATCAGCAACCGTAGCACGTTGATAGACGGCATCAGCACTAATGTAAAATTCTCTTTTGCGACGCGTATTTTTAATTTTTACCTGAATATTAGATAAGTCTTCACCTGATAATTGCGTCTTAATAAACTGCTTGATCCCATAGTTGCTAAGCGCTAATTTACCTTCCTTACTTTGTTTTAGTAAAATATCTGGTAGCTGAGTGGGACGTAGTAAAATCAGTAGTAAAATGAACGCTGTGACCACCAACAATGCAATACCATAATAATAAATAAATATTTCGCTTTTAATGGTAACGTTGATATTAAAACGTTGCAAAAACATAAATATTGCTACAATTATTCTTGGCCAAATCAACAGACAAAGTCCAAACAAATATCCTAAGCTAATCATGCTCAAAACTATTTTTTGGCTTTTTTGCATAGCACACCTCTCCTTCTAACAACTATCTATACTAATCTCTTCCTCGAATACCTAACAGTACTGAAACTAATAATACAAGAATGACCGCACCAATGATCGAAGGAATAAGTGACATTCCTGCTAGACTTGGTCCCCAATGGCCAAGTAAACTTTGACCAATAGCAGAACCAATCAGTCCAGCGACAATATTACTTATCCACCCCATTGATTCACCACGGTTTGTTATTGCTCCAGCAACGGCACCAATGATAGCACCCACAATTAATGACCAAATCATGTCTATTCCTCCATTCTTTTCTCCACAGAATTATGACAAATTACTTGTTAAGGACACTATAACATTAAATGAAAACGCTTACAAAGATAATGCTCAGATACTAACAATAATATTTTAAACACGATACTAATTTATCCACTTTTCATTTTCATATTTTCTAAGCGAGAGAACTATTGCCTGTAAACGATCCATTGCTTTTTTGAGCACTTTAATATGAACTGTAAAAGAAATTCGAATAATGACCTGACTATTAATTAATTTATTCTTCTTTCTTCAATTAGGTCACACAATATAAGAAAAATTTGATTTTTTAAATGATAGTTTATAAATATTTTTTTCGACGCAACAAAATCCACACAGCAATAGTAAATATCACTGAAATCAAAAATACAAGAATAACACCAAAATTGAATTTTTCAAAAGGCAAGTGCACATTTATACCCCAAAACCCATATATGATTGTTGGAATTGTTAACATAATTGATATTTCAGTTAATGTTTTCATAATCGCATTCAACTGATAATCGCTCATGTTAGAAATGAGCGTTTCGAGGTTTTTCAAAAAATCATCATATCCCTGGACCTTTTGATTCATGATGTCAGTAGTATCATACAAATATTCAATATTTTGTTGATTCTCATCACTATTTATCTTTAATACATCAAGATGTGCTTGAATAAAATCTAAAACTTTTTTATTGGCATTGTATGTAATTGATAGCATCATGAGACGTTTTTTTAAAGACAACAATGTAGCAAAAACTGGTTTTACTGGTCCTGAATCATTAAGATTACCTTCTACCTGATCAATGTCATCTTTCATTTCTTTCAAATTTTTTAACATTTGATCAAATATCTTGGGCAAAATATGAATTAAAATTTCAGTTGTTAGGTTTTCTGGTTTGTGAATTTCCAATTGTTCAATTGAATTCACCACAAGCTGTATTTTTGAATCTGTATACACAATCACTTTATTCTGAAAAATCAATAACATAATTGATGTCACCAATTTTTCTATATCCTCTGTTTCCTGTTCAAAGTTAGGAAATAAAAAGTTAAGAACAAAAAAATGTTCCCCTTTTTTCAAGATTTTTTCATCAAAAAAAGCCTCATTTTCAAATTTTTTCATTTCTTCTAAATCAACACCAAAAAATGCCTCTATTTGATTTAACTCATCAATATTTTTACCATACATATAAACAATCGGTACATTTTTATTGTCATAACTCATGTGATTTTGTTTTTTGAAACTGCCATTCGTCAAGCTATAAGGATAAATCAATTCGGTTACCTCTCAGCTGCCAACACTTTAACAATTGAATTAAATCAGCTATGCTAATCTAATACCTGCATCTAATGTATTGTCTAATTTATAAATGCGTTCAACATCAATAACGACCACAGCCGCACGCGGAAAGCGTTCATAAATATTTGTTTTTTCTAAAATTTCTGTCGCGTACGAATCATTTTCATGAATGTGTGCTCTTCCCTCGAATCTAAAGCCTTTTTCAGCCTTTCTATCGACAACTGCCACAGCGGCTAAATGATTCGTTAGCAAATTTTCATAAGCGTGTCTAAACGTATGCTCGTAATAAATTAAATGTGAGTCATCTAGCACATGTAATGAACCTTTTGGTCCAACTTGTGGCGAGCCATCAGAATTAGTTGTCGCCAAAAAAGGAAATTGTTCATTCACCATGTTTTGCATAAACGGTGATAAAATCGCCATATTCTTTCCATCCTTTCGTATACTTTAGAAGTGATCACAAGCCACCGGTAACTTTAATTGATTCTCCCGTAACATAACTTGATTCATCTGATGCAAGAAATACATATGCGCCCGCTAATTCCGCAGGCTGACCCGCGCGTCCGAGTGGTGTTGATTGCCCAAAATTTGGAATATTTTCTGGCAATTGACCACCAGCAATTTGTAACGGTGTCCATATAGGTCCTGGTGCAACGCTGTTAACACGAATACCACGATTAGCTAACTGTTTAGCTAGACTAATCGTCATATTTTTAATAGCAGCTTTTGTACCAGCATAATCCACTAAAAATGGTGATGGTTGGTCAGCCTGAATAGAGTTTGTTGTAATGATACTGCTATCTGGCTGCAAATGTGGTAATGCGGCTTTAATTAACCAAACCAAACTAAAGACGTTTGTGGCATATGTATCTGTTAATTGTTGCGTGGATAAATTAGCAATATCAACTTGAGCTTGTTGCTTCCCTGCTACTAAGACTAAAATATTAATGTCTCCAAGAAACTCAACCGCCTCGTCAACAAGTTCCTGATTAAATGATTCTGATTTCAAATCTCCAGGCACTAATTTTATTTCTCTACCTAATGATGTTACTATACCCGCTACTTCCTGAGCATCATCTGCCTCTTCTGGTAAATAATTTAAAACAATATCAGCGCCTTCATGGGCATAAGCAATAGCCACTGCTCTGCCAATACCTGAATCACCACCAGTGATTAACGCTTTTTTGTGCTTCAAACGCTCGTGCCCAACATAACTTGCCGCACCATCATCAGGTGTTGGCGACATTCTACTTTGTAATCCTGGCTCAGGTTGTTGTTGTTTTGGAAAATGCGTAATCGTATATTGCTTATTATTTGCCATTTTTTCTCCTTTTTTGAGTAGCTGTTAATGATTATTTTTAATTAAGTCTACCCATTTCCTCTTTATTTACTCTAAATTAGTTAATGACAATATTCATATTAATACTTTTCAAATATGCATAATAAAACACTAACTATCGCCTACAGATTAACAAAAAGGCTGATAGTTTGCAAACATTTTGATTATGACATTTTTATTAAGGGTCTTATGATTTGTAATCATTCTAAAATGCTTATAAATTATATCACTCATGAAAGAATGTTATAATGAAAATAACGTTAACCAATTATCGTTTTGGTGTAATGGTGTTGCAATTAAAGAATAGGAGAAAATAACATGTCAAACATAAGTGATGTATTTTCAGGATACGGCTTCAAAAATGATCGTCTGACACTTTTGGCCGGACCTTGTGCAATTGAATCCTACGAAACATGTGCTGAGGTGGTTGAAACACTAAAGCACATAACAGAAGAATTGGGCATTAACTATGTATTTAAAGCATCGTTTGATAAAGCTAACCGCAGCTCCATCGATTCAGAGCGTGGTGCTGGAATGGCTGCTGGTTTAGAAGTTTTGCAAAAAATAAAAGACACTTACCAAGTCCCTATTGTGACTGATGTTCATGAATCGTATCAATGTGAACCTGTTGCTAAAGTAGCAGATGTCTTACAAATTCCGGCATATTTAAGCCGACAAACTGATTTATTATTAGCTGCTGCAAAAACTGGACGTGTTGTTAATATCAAAAAAGCACAATTTATGGCACCAGAAGATATTCAAAGTGCAGTTAACAAAGTTGCCAAAACAAATGAACATATCTTAGTCACAGAACGTGGTACTATGTTTGGTTATCACCAACTGGTTGTTGATATGACAAGTCTAATACAAATGCGTGATACTGGTTATCCGATTATTTTTGACGCCACACACTCAGTACAAATTCCAAGTGGTTATGGTAATCATTCTGGTGGTAACCGCGATTATGCCTTTCCATTGATGCGTGCTGCCTTGGCAATAGGTATTGATGGCATTTTTGCCGAAGTTCACCCTAATCCACCAGAAGCAATTTCAGATCAGGATAGTCAACTTTACCTATCAAAAATTCGTCCTATTTTGGAGAATGCCAATAAACTCTTCCATGAACATCTCGAAATGAAGGCGGTGTATGACAATGACGACTTACTTTGATGATGCTAAACTCACTTTTGACACAGAAATTGATGCTTTGAAAACAGTACGTGAAACGCTGGATGATCATTTCGATGACGTTATCAATGCCATATTAAATACAAACGGCCGTGTGCTTTTTGTTGCAATTGGAAAGTCTGGTCTTATTGCTGAAAAAATAGCTGCTTCCCTTTCCTCTATTGGTTTATCCAGCTTTTTTATTGATGCCGGCTCTGCTTTTCATGGCGATTTAGGACGTGTATCAGCAGATGATTTAGTTATTTTTGTTTCAAATAGTGGTGAAACACAAGAAGTCATTCAAACATTATTTGCGTTAAAAAATATTCATAAAACCAATCTGAAAACAGTTGCCATCACAGGATCCGAAGAGTCAACACTAGCTAGGGAAACTGACATATTGTTAAAAGTCGATGTAGCCGAGGAAGCAGACACCACCAAACTTGCACCAACAAGTTCAACAACTGCAACGTTGGTCATGGGAGATGCCATACTAATTGCTATTGAAAAAGCTCAGGAATTTAAACGCGAAGACTTTGCACTTTATCACCCTGGTGGCTCAATTGGCAAAATGTTACTACGCGATGTGCAACATTCCATGCATACTAAGATACCTTATGTCCACATCGACACGCCAATTAATGATGTCATTTATCGTATAAGCGATTTTGGTGTTGGTATGACCTTAGTAAAATCATCTGATGATAAAGTTATTGGTATTGTAACTGACGGCGATATTCGTAAGAAGTTTTTGTATATTAATCAAGTTAAAGGATCAACAGCCGAAGATTATATGACTGAAGGATTTATTAACATTAACCAAACAGCACGTAATACTGTTGCTTGGAAAAAAATGGCAGCCAACAATATATCAAACTTAGTTGTCAATGACGATGACGACAATGTCGTTGGTATCATTACAATCCACGATGTACTGGACTAATTATGATCATGTGTGTGATGTAAATTTAAAAGGTCACTAACTTCAACAAGTTAGTGACCTTTTTTTAATCTATTTAATTAAATTCTTCATATACTTTAGGATCCTGATTATCAACACGTCCATCAGTTTTTGATAAATTATTGATACTAGTTACTTCGTCATTTGTTAGCTCAAAATCCCAAAGCTCAAGATTATCACGTTGGTGTGTTAGACTAGATGATTTTGGAATTGGTAGCACACCGCGTTGCAAGTGCCAACGCAAAATGATTTGTCCAGCATTTTTATGATACTTATTTGCCAATTGAATAACAACTGGTTCATTTAACACTGCGCTACCTCGACCTAAAGGACTCCATGCTTCAGTTACAATGCCGCGACTTTGGTTATCTTTCAATAACTCATCCTGTATCCAATATGGATGTATTTCGTTTTGGTTAACCGCTGGCGTCACACCTGTGGCTTCAATGATACGGTCCAAATGCACCGCTTCAAAATTTGAAACACCAATAGAACGCACTAATCCGCGTTTTTGCGCCTCAACTAGCGCAGTCCACGCTTCAACGTAGTTATCTCGTTTTGGTAATGGCCAATGGATTAAATAGAGATCTAAATAATCCAACCCCAAACGCAAAAGTGACTCTTCAATTATCTTTAACGCATCGTCATAATGATGATACTGACCGGGAAGCTTTGACGTAACATAAAATTCTGTTCTTGGCAGACCTGAACGCCTAATTGCCTCACCCACAGCGCCTTCACTGTCATAATTAGTCGAGGTATCAATTAATCGATATCCTAATTGAATTGCCGATAAAATTTGATCGACACCGCGCATACCACGAACTTGATACGTGCCTAATCCTATTTGGGGCAACACATGCCCATCGTTTAATTCATAAAATGGTATATACTTTTCATTCATACAACGCCTCCTATCATCAAGCCTCAAACCATAATGGTTCAATCCGCTTTTTTATAATCAGCATTTTTAGGATCGTGATTGTATACATCTTCTTTATCTGTTGATTTTGGATCATCTTTTTTGTTTTTCTGCGCTAGCTCATTTTGAGCATCGGTTTCTTCTTTTACTTCTTTTTGCTTATCATGTTCTGTCATAACTTTAACGCTCCTTTTTGAAATTACTTTAATATCTACTAACACTAATTAATTTCTATACAGATTAAGTTGCATTTACTCAAAAAAATTAACTTTGTCTTTTCCCTATCACCCATGAAACAACTAATACGAGAATCACCGCTCCAATAAGAGATGGAATAATGGCCATACCTGCTAGACTAGGACCCCAATGACCCAGTAATCCCTGACCAATTGCTGATCCTACCAGCCCGGCGACAATGTTACTAATCCACCCCATTGACTCACCGCGATTTGTTATAGCACCAGCAATAGCACCGATTACAGCGCCAACTATTAATGACCAAATCATATTCTATCCTCCAAACATATTTTAAATCAGTTAATCAATGTGCAATATTCATTAACTTGAGTTCATTCTAACACTAACTATTAGCGCTTACAATAAAAGTGCTTATGGGGTAAGTTCGTATATCTTGTTAATAACATAAAAAAAGCTACAAACATAGAAATAAATTCTAATCTGTAGCATAGCTTTAATTATATATTTTATCCTCTAATTCATCACCTAATTTATCCACTCCTTTAGCGGCAAAAATAGTTGTACCCACAGCTAATCCACTAACAATCAATGTAGATGCTAATAGAAATTTAAATATTGCTTTTAACATAATTACTCTCCTTGGGTTTATCTTAAAGTAAAGCGTTTCACATATAGCTTACTTTTTAGGTTTCTTGGATCGAGAATCTTTGATTTCATGATAAAGACTGAATAACAATTGTCCAATAGCTAATAAAAGTGATAGCTTCCCCCAGAATCCAGTACTGCGTTTAACTTTTGCCATATCACATTCTCCTTTAATTTACATTAACACCAATTCTTATCTTGATTGTAACTTTTAAGTATATGTAATGCAAGAAATATGCTGAAACAAAAAACCAAGTTTAGCTAAACTTGGTTTTTATCGTACTACTGTATCATTTTACATCAATTAGTTTTGATTTATTTTTTACGTAGGCGTAGATATTTGTGGATTTCTGTCACCACTAAGACAATTGCACCAGTTACGATAACAATAATCCAATTAGAGAATGTTAAAGTAGCTGTCGAGAATACACCCTGCATAAATGGCACATATGTGAAAAGGATCTGCAAGAAAATCATCAATCCAACTGCCACAAATGCCATCGGGTTAGACCAAAAATGTTTACTCAACACTGGTGCCTCAGTTCGAATATTAAACAAATAAAATATCTTACCAAAGATAATTATATTAACAACCATTGTACTAGCCACAGCAAAGCTAACACTAGCGCCTAATGTTTCAAAGACTAGTAATCCGATTGCAGCAATCAAAACACTGACATATGTCATCTGAAAAACATCACGACGATTCATTAGCTTAGCGTTCGTCTTTCGTGGTGGCCGGTTCATCAATCCTGGTTCAGCTGGTTCAAAAATAAAAGCTAATTGAATTGTTATCGCTGAAACCATATTAATCCACAAAAGTTGTGTTGGTGTCAAAGGCATCGGTTGTTGCAAGAAGATACTCATTACAACAATTAAACCTTCAGCAAAACTGGTTGGTAACAAGAATAAAATTGTTTTTCGAATATTATCATACAGGCGTCTACCTTGCTCGATAGCCACTTTAATCGTTGAAAAATCATCATTAGCCAAAACCATATCAGCTGAATCTTTGGCAACATCAGTACCTTTGATACCCATTGCAACACCAATATCGGCTTTTTTAAGCGCTGGCGCATCATTTACACCATCACCGGTCATGGCCGTCACAAGTCCATTTGCTTGGAAGGCTTGAACAATACGTAGTTTATTTTGCGGTGTCGTTCGTGCAAAAACATCGTACTTGGTGACAACCGCTGCTAATTCAGTGTCGTTCAACGCATCAACTTCAACACCGGTCATGGCATCAATACCATCAGCCAAACCTAACTGTTGTCCAATTGCAGTAGCAGTAGCTGCACTATCACCAGTAATCATTTTCACACGAATACCAGCTTGACGCATATTCTTAATGGCTTCAACCACTTCAGGTCTTGGTGGATCAATAATGGCACCCAGACCAAGAAATGTGATGCCTAACTGAGCTAACAATTCATGTGTTACTTCATTTTGATCTACAGCTACCTCTCGGTAACCAACTGCAATAACACGTTTTCCAGTTTTTGAAAATTCTTGTGACAATTTAGTCCAATAACCTTCATTAAAATCAGTTGACTGATTAGCTAATTCAAACAATTTATCAGGTGAACCCTTAATTGCAATAAAACGTTGTCCTAACTGATTTTCAACTAATCGCGCCATATAACGATAATCGGAGTCAAACGGAATACGATCGATTTCTTTTAATTTTGGAGATTTTTGACCGAATGCCTTGTAATATGCTGACAGAAAAGCTGCATCTGTAGGTTCACCGTTGATTTGCCATAACCCATCTTCTTTTGATAAGAAGGTATCATTGGCCTGTTGACCCATTGTTAAAAACATTTCAAGCTTAGTATTTTGAGATGCATCAACAATCTGATTATCTTTTAAAATATCACCATTTGGTGCATAGCCTACCCCAGTGACACTATAATGGTTTTGACCGATAACAATGTCTTGTAACGTCATTTCATTTTTAGTTAATGTCCCAGTTTTATCAGAAGCAATAATATCAACCGCACCAAGGGTTTCTGCGGCAGGTAAAGTTTTGACAATTGCATTTTTCTTAGTTAAGGATTGCACCCCAGTGGCTAAAATAACTGAAGTTGCGGCAGGTAATCCCTCTGGCATTGAGCCAACAATCATTGTAATAATAGCCATTGCCAACACTGGTAATGCATAGACATTCATCAACCAGCCAAGCACAAATGTGAACAACGCGACACCAATAATAAACCATGAAATTCCGCGTCCTAAAGTATCTAATTCTTTAGTTAATGGCGATTTATTATCTTTAACATCTGAGACACTTTGCGAAATCACTCCAATCTCTGTATGTAATCCTGTCGCGATAACAATCCCAGTCGCGCTACCATTTGTTACCGCTGTAGTTGCATACGCCATGTTGACACGATCTGCTAATGGTGTTTTCACTGGCACAATTGATTCAGATTTTAAAACCGAATCCGCCTCACCTGTCAAAGAAGACTCTTGAATTCGCAAATTATCCGCGTCAATAATTCTTAAATCGGCTGGTACATTGTCGCCGGCCTCCAAGTAAACAAGATCACCTGGCACAAGATTTTTGGAAGGAATATCAGTTCTGATATTATTTCGAATAACTGTGGCTTCAACCGACAGCATGTTTTTAATTTGTTCAAGCGCGTTACTTGCATTAATTTCTTGGAAGTAACCAATCAAAGCATTAATAATGACCACTAATCCAATAACAACCGCATCTGAGTAGTGGCGCATCAACAAAGTTAATAAAGCTGCTGCTATTAAGATATAAATAATCACATTATTAAATTGTCGTAAAAAAACTAGCCATTTCGGTGTTGATTTTAACGACATCTCATTAAAACCATATTTGGTGAGACGTTCACTCACCTCTGAATCTGTCAAACCTTTTGGATACTGACCATCAAGGTTTTTAACAACCGTTTCCCAATTTTCAGAGTGAAAAGTATTCAATCTCTGATTCGATATCGGTATACTGTCGTCGTCCTTTTTATTCATATTCTTGCTATACTCCTTTTAAGAAAATTCTTTGCGTCTCGCTGATTAAGGTTGGCCGTCATACTAATAAAATAGTAAGATTTATAGTCGGTTTCCCACGATGGTTCGTCGCTACTCCCGCAAGAGTTATAAGGGTATAAAATAGTTGTTTTGTATGATTAATAATACCAAAAAAACAGATAAAAAGCAAATAAGGTAGCACCAAAATCGCGTCACAGCCTTTTAAAAGTATAATGATTGAACAAATTCAGTGATCTGCTGTTCTTGGTGAACCATAAAGTATGGTAATTGCCATAACTGTGTTTTGCGTGCATTTGGATTGAGATTGTCTACCCAAGACGGATAGACACGTAGTGCCATTTTACCTAGTTTATTATCATAGCTGAGAATCCCTTTATCCCGTAATATTTCTTTTGGAAAAATAAATTGTCCTTGATGTTGCCCATCTATAATTGTGATAATTAATTTATCAGGGCTCTCACTATACTCAAATGGTATATTCTTATTGTCCATATTTTTTTTCCAAAAGACAACAAAATACCCTTTCTTTTTAGGCGTTAGCTTAGCTAATCTACTACGATAGGTAAACTTATCTATTTGAAAAGTTATGCCTTCGTATTCTGAATTTTGGTCTTCTATAACCAAATTATTGATGGCTACGTCCGTGTTATATTTTAAAACTTGATTAACGAGTGTTAGCGACTCTAATTTTTCATTTATTATCATGCTTCTATTATACGAACAAACGTTCTTTTAGACAACATTTTTTTGTTAATTAGTAAAAAGACTTACAAATTTTGAAAGAAAAAATTTGTAAGTCTTTTAATTTTCAGGCTTCATCATACCAAGAGAAATGATACATGTCACCTGCGGGTTTGTCCGTACGTTCATAGGTATGTGCACCAAAATAATCACGTTGTGCTTGTATCAGATTAGCTGGTAATACAGCTGATCGATATGAATCATAATAAGCAATCGCAGATGACAGTGAAGGCGTTGGCACACCCGCTGAAACTGCTAAAGCAATCACACGTCTAGTAGCATTCTGATAAGACTCAGCAATACCTTGGAAATAGCTATCTAAAAGCAAATTATGCAAATTCTTATCTGACGTATAAGCATCAGTTATTCTCTGCAAAAATTGTGCACGAATAATTGCCCCAGCTCGCCATAACTGCGCCAATTCGCCAAAAGGCAAACTCCAATCATAATGATCCGAAGCCATACGAAGTTGATCAAATCCTTGCGCATACGACATGATTTTACCGAAATAAAGCGCTTTGCGAATATCTTCCTTAGTCGCATCAAGATCTCCAGTAAAGGTAAACTCTGGTCCCTTTAAGATGCTAGAAGCCTTCACACGATCATCCTTCATAGCCGATATATAACGTGCATATACTGATTCTGTAATTAATGATTGTGGTGCAGAAACCTCCAACGCAGATTGTGAAGACCACTTACCCGTTCCTTTATTACCCGCACGATCTAAAATCACATCAACAATTGGTTTACCAGAACCTAAATCATCTGTTCTAGTTAAAATATCTGCTGTAATTTCAATCAAATAAGAATTTAATTCACCATCATTCCATTGAGAAAATGTTGATGATAAATTATTATGATCCAATTTCAGTACACGTTTTAAGATGTCATATGTTTCTGCAATAAGCTGCATATCGCCATATTCAATACCATTGTGTACCATTTTAACGTAATGTCCCGCACCATTTGGACCAATGTATGTTACCGTGGGTTTATTATCCTCTGGTGCTCTGGCAGCTATTTGAGTTAGGATAGGTTCAACGAGTTCATATGCTTCACGCTGTCCACCCGGCATAAGGGATGGTCCCTTTAAAGCACCTAGTTCGCCACCTGAAACGCCCATACCAATAAAGTTAATACCAGATGTCGCTAATTTTTCAGAACGACGTATTGTATCTTCAAAATAAGTGTTTCCACCGTCAATTAATATATCACCCTTTGCTAAATAAGGCACTAACTCGTCGATAACTGCATCTGTTCCCTTGCCAGCTTTAACCATTAACAATATTCGTCTTGGCGTTTTAATTGCCTTGACAAATGATTCAATGGTATAACTCGGCACAAAATTTTTATCAGCGTGCTTTGTCACCAAATCTTCAGTGCGTTCACGTGAACGATTATATACTGCAACATGATAGCCACGCGATTCAACATTAAGTGCCAAATTGCGTCCCATAACTGCCAATCCTACAACACCAAAATCTGCTTCTGCCATGTTTACCTTCTTTCATTAATTCATCTAAATTGTTTTAATTTTGTAACCGCTTTCACTATAATCCTTATTTAAAAAGATGTCAACTACTTAACTATGAAAATCACAATCTCTTTCAAACAACTATCTAGTTATAATTTTTGTCATAAAAAAGCTAATAATCAGCGACTACAATCATTAGCTTTTTATCCTACTTATTTGACGCTGTGCGCCTTATCGGCGTTATAAATATATGACCGTGTAATGGGTAGATTAGTACCGGAAGGCCCCTTGGTTAATAAGTATTGAACAACGTCTATATTTCCTGACTCAAATGATGCAGCACAGGCTTGGAGATACAAATCCCACATACGATAGAATCGTTCGCCATACTTTGAAATGACTTCCTCATTAACCTTGTGAAAGTTTTCAGTCCATATTTCCAAAGTTTTTTGATAATGACGACGTAATGGCTCAATGTCATCAATTTGCAATGATGATTTCATGATGTGATTAACATTTTCAGCAATATTTGGAATGTAACCACCTGGGAAAATATACTTGTTAATCCAAGCATCTACACCAGCACCATCATGTTGCCCAGTAATACCGTGAATCAAAGCAGTTCCATTATCAACTAAACGGTTTTTAACTTGCTCAAAATATTCTTGCAAATTTTCTTTTCCAACATGCTCAAACATCCCCACTGACGTCACGTGATCATAAGTTTGTTCAAGTTCACGATAATCCTTTAGATACACATGAACACGGTCTTCAAGTCCCTCTTCTTTAATCTTAGCAGATACAAAATCATACTGCTCTTGACTAAGCGTCACCCCAGTTGCTTCTAAATGATATTCCTTAGCTGCAGTCAATATTAAAGTACCCCAACCACACCCAATGTCTAACAAAGTTTCACCAGGCTTAGCGTGTAGTTTATTTAGAATGTGACGCACTTTATTCCATTGCGCTTGTTCTAATGAATCATCCTCACTAGCAAAATAAGCACAAGAATAAGTCATCGTTGGATCAAGCCACATTTCATAGAACTCATTGCCAATATCATAATGACTTTGAACATCTGCTTTACTAGTTTTTTCTGTGTGCGAATGTTTTGGAATTAATTTTGAAAATTTTGAACTGTTTAAAAAACTATCTTTTGAACTATAAATTAGCTTAACTAGTTCTTGCAAGTTACCTTGAATCTCGATTTTGCCATCCATATAAGCTTCGCCAAAGGTCAACGAGGCATGTGACATAATTTCTTTCAGTGGTATAACTTCGTGTAAGATGATTTTAGCAATGGGTTCTCCGTGACCATAACTCACTTGCTCACCATCCCAGAATTCAACGTTGATTGGAGCGTTGAAGCTAGCCTTAAAAATTTGTTTATAAATTGTTTTGTCTAACATCGTATTTCCCCTTTAGTCTATATAATGCATTGTAGAAAAACAAATTGCGAATGTCAAATAAAATTACGCCTTTTATTCAAAATACTGTTGTTTTAACAAGCAAGTCAGACAATTAGATATCATTGGTAGATTATTTATCCAAATTTTATCAAGACAACACTAATAATCATAACGAAGATACCTATAATTTGTACACGCGTCACTTGATGCTTAGGCGACTGCCATAGCCCAAACTGTGATACAACCATTGAACCTAATATCGAGCCTGTCAGAGCAAGTGTCACCGTCAAACCTGCGCCTAATTTTTGCACTAATAACGCTGTTGAAAATACGAATAAACCACCTAAAATGCCACCCATAAATAACCACAGTGGCGGTTGCTTTAAGTTATCTCCTATCTTTAGGAACGGTTTTTCTCGAATCAACACAAATACCAAAATAATGATTGTGCCAATCATAAACGAAATGACAGCACTGGCGACTGCTGATCCTAACAAATAACCCAAATGACCATTAATAGCCTGTTGAATTGCTGATAATGCGCCGACAATAACGCCCCAAACTCGCCAAAAATTTAATGCTGTTTTCGACACATTCTCTGTTGTACTAACCCGCTCGATTTTTGTCTCAGATTTATTCACCAATACGACAGCGATATAAATACCAATGAACAAGATAATGACACCAACAATTTTTAACCATGATATTGGCGTTTGTGATATGCCAAATAGACCGAATGTATCAATAATAACACCCATCAATACTTGCCCAACAATAGGAAGAATAATTGTCTGTATTGCACCTAGCTTCGGAAACATCAAAATATTTGACGTTAAATACACCACGCCAAGAACACCACCAATCCAAATCCACCATGGATTACTGTTTGCAACATTGCCTAGATTTGCGATGTGCTGACCGCTAACTAAATACACCACAATCAAAAAAAATGTCCCAATCGCAAATGAAATCAAGCTGGAAATATACGGCGATTTCACAGTAGCACCTAGCTTTGCATTAATAGGACTTTGATTAGCCAAAATGAATCCTGCAATTAAACCAATGATATATAACATTATTACAATCGCTCCAAAAGTATATTTTTTATATTATCTGTTAAGTTTATACTATCTTCATATAATATAGCAAGACAATCAAAGTTGCACGCACCATGGTATTATGATAAACTAACTCGTGTAGACGTGTCTACATACAACTTAGATAATACAAGCTGGGGTGCCCGCAAGGCTGAGATAAATACCCATATAACCTGATCTAGTTCATGCTAGCGTAGGGAGATTTCTTGAAATATGTGTTTTTTCGTGTATTTAATTTCACTTTCAAGCCGATCTTTTTATGGGGATGGCTTTTTTTGTTGCCTGTACATACACACCTGCGTGATATTAACGTTTCATCGCACACTTTACAAATTTAGGAGGTATGCAAAATGCATACAAAATGGTCACTTCGTGATGTAATTTTCTTGGCACTCATTGGTGTCTTCTTCGGATTTATTTTCTGGGCTTGGGCATTTGCTTACAATGCTATTGCGGCTCTACTGACACCCATGGGACTCAGTCCTTATGCCAATGATCTGACACTAGGTCCATGGGTCATGGCTGGTCCAATGGCTGGTTACCTGTTACGCAAAGCTGGTGCTTCTATTATTGGCGAAACATTGGCTGGTACGGCTGAGATGATTTTTGGTTCACAATGGGGTATTATGAACGTTGTGTACGGTCTGATGCAAGGTCTAGGTGCTGAACTCGGATTTGCCTTGTTTGGTTATAAGAAATGGCAACCGATTTCACTTACTGCTTCCGTAATTTTGACAACTGTTGTGACTTTCATCTGGGACTTGTTCCAGAGTGGCTATGCAAATTATTCATTTGGACTACTTGTTGGTTTGTTCGTAACACGGTTAATATCTATTGCCCTTTTTGGTGGCGTTCTTGTTTACTATGTTCAAAAATTAGTTGATAAATCTGGTATTCTCAATCAAACGAAAGTAACGGTATCATAAATGTCTGAAATTAACGCAAGTATTGCTGTGCAGGTTTTACCCATGACAGCAGACCAAGCAGAAATTATTCGTATTGTTGACTACGTTATTGCCTACATAGACAAAACTCATGTCAATTACCAAGTTGGTGCCTTTGAGTCAACACTTGAGGGGAATTATGATCAACTCATGGATATTTTAAAAGCACTACCTTTAGTGGCTGCAGAAATAACTGATATCCCTGTAATGGTGTATAGTAAAATTAACATGGCACCCAAAGGTGATGTTTTAACTATCGCACAAAAAACAGATAAATATCTTTAAAAAAAGCGTGTTTAAACACGCGTACATATAGGACAATTTATGTTAAAACTGACCAAAACCTCACTCACATATGATGACACCCCTATTCTAAAAGACATCTCTATTGATTTGCCAAATGGCTCGTTTAATCTCTTGGTGGGACCGTCTGGTTCAGGAAAATCCACCCTAATGAAAGTAATTGCCGGCATGATTCCGACATTAGCTGATCACGTCACAATTAATCAACAAAATCTAGCTGGTCTACCTGCTTACAAACGTGCAGGCTTCGTCGGCTTGCTTTTTCAAGACCCTGACACCCAATTTGCGATGTCAACACCATGGGAGGAAATCATATTTACTTTAGAAAATTTAAAAGTTGCCCCTTCTGAAATGACCGAGCGTGCTAACTACGCTTTGGATTTTGTCAACGGTAGCCAATTTTCACATCAAAGTTTCGATACACTATCCGGTGGTGAGAAACAAAAAGTCGCTTTAGCAATTATGGTTGCCATGCAAAGCAAAGTTCTATTACTTGATGAGCCTTTTGCTAGTATAGATATCACTTCACGCCAAGAAATTTTAAAACAACTCAAAAAATTACAAATGAATGGTGTCACAATTTTGGTGACTGACCATGATTATTCTGGCTACGCAGATTTAGTTGATGATGTCTTTTCATTTAACCAACAACACATCCAAAAAATTAATAATCTTAACGCTTTTTTTGATCAACCATCGCAAGTAGATTACCAATTTAAACAGCCGCAAGAGTCACAATCAGTACTTAAACTCAATCAATTTAAACTCTCAGTAGGATCTCGTACATTAATTGATATATCTTTTTTTGCACTAGCTCATTCAGGCATTACGTTATTTAGTGGTAGTAATGGTAGTGGGAAATCAACACTCTTTAACGCCATAACACGACTAAAACCTTACCAAGGGCAAATCATGTATCTTAACCAAGATATTTCTAAAATCAAGCTTAATACGTATGCAAAAAAAGTCGCTTTAATTTTTCAAAGTGCTGAGAAACAATTTATGAAAATGACAGTATCTGAAGAACTGGCGTTAAGTCAAAAACATACACAACATCCCAATTTATGGACCAATGAAGCAATTGAATCTGCCTTAACGACACTTCAACTTAACCATTTAAAAGACCATATTGTCTACCAATTGTCTGGTGGACAAAAGAAAAAACTTCAAGTGCTTTTACTGTTAATTATTGGCACGCCGGTCTTGTTGTTAGATGAACCACTTGCTGGTCTCGATAGCCAATCTATCATTACTGTTTTATCACTTATAAAACAAACCATTGTAGAAACGCAACAACGTATCATTATAATCAGTCACCAACTGAACGGTGTCTTAGATTTCATTGATTATCACATTGTTTTGCAAAATAATATGCTAACATTTACGGAGACATCGACATGAATGCAGGTGTGAAGTTTTTATTAATTTTAATTGTCAGTTTGGAAATTTCTTTTACACTCAACTTTTGGGTAAATGTAGCTATTATTATAGTATCTGGTTTTTATTTAATTTATTCGCGTTTATCATGGCAAAGATATGCACTTCTACTGCTGTTACCAATTTTACCTGCACTTGGCGCTTGGACATCGTTTACAATGCATAGCACAACGGAAAATGGCGAACAGCTAGCTGCCATTATGATTACACGTATCATCGCGTATATTTGGCTTGGCGCAGCTTTTTCCTTCACCACAAATATGAGCAGTTTTTTAGATACACTAGAACAAAAGTGTTATATACCAACAACCTTTATTTATGGGTTGCGCGGTGCACTATCATTTATGCCGCACATTCGACAAGAAATTAAAACAATGCAACAAGCAGCTCGTATGCGAGGAATTATATTAAGATCCTATTCTCCTCAATTACTTTTTAAAGCTATTCTAATCTCTTTACAGTGGGCTGAAAGGTTATCCACAGCAATGATCTCTCATGGTTTTACCGAAAATGAAGAGCGCACACATTTTTTAACTGTACACATTAACAAAAGAGATTGGTTGTTTGCCTTTTGTTTACTTTTCACACTACAAATGATATATATTTTCTCATAAGAGTCCCTTAGAATTGTTTAATCCTACAGAAGCTATTAACTGGAAGATTAAAATATATCCTAATATCAACAACTTACTAATTCTTTTACCATATATAAATAAAACAGCAAATAATCCTTTTGATATAGGTTATTTGCTGTTTTATTGTGTATAAGACAATATATTAAATTATAAAAGTTAGAATAAATAAAGGTGCTATGCACTTATACGTTAATGCCTAAATCCAAGATCTATCTACTGCATTTTGAAGCGTAAGCGGACCAAACTCAGGCTCTATTTTAGCCTCATTTGAAGTTAACCCTGTTTTTTTTCTAAATAATTTTTCAAATGTTACTGGATCCACATTCGGGTCTTCATTTGATTGTAAAGTTAAAAGATAGTGTCTCTCCATTGGATGACTCCAAATGCCCATCGTATTTAAATGGTCCAGATCTAATGATGGTGCATATGAAGAAAGTAATATTTTATACTGACGATGGTACAAAACTTTTGTTAAATTCATAACCCCACTCTCCTAATAGCATATTATTGCAACTAACATTCATTTTCTAGTCACTCAGAAAGCTTATACTTATATTGTAACCGCTTACAACACATATATCAAACATTTATACAGTATGTTTATTTTTAATAGCACTCATAATTATAGTGCCATTTAGTTAATAAGTATTGGGGCATTGTAAATAACACTTACCCTAACGTGATTTTCCACGAACGTGATAAGCATTAAATATGACAATGCCTAAATTCAGTCCAGCCACAGCTAACAGGCTCACCATAATACCTGCCAAATGTTTCGTGGCAAAGTAGCCTGTGATAATCGGCATTAGGAAAAAAGCAATGCTACCAAAAAAGAAATAAAGTCCAGTTAACCGACCAGCAAATTTAGCATTACCAGCTAGTAATTGACTCAAGCCTAACTGTAGTGCACCACCAGCAGCAGACATACCAAAAAGAAAACATCCGATACTGGCACTCAACATGCCGTGGCTCATAATAACAATAGTTAACCCGACGATGGTTCCTAAAGCGGTAATGACAAGTAAAATTGCCTCTCTAACCCATCTTTGGTTCGTAATTAAGAACAAAAGACCGACACCAGTGAGTGATCCCATACTATAAAAACTCATCAATAAGTGCGAGTTGGTTGTTGAAAAAGATTGGACAATGCTAAAATATCGCGTTATCCATTGCGTAAAATGAATCATTAACCACATTGCACTAAAACCATAAATCATAAACAATATTTTAGTAATGTCCCATTGCCACCTGACATCAGGGCTACCAAGTTTGACGATTGTAGCAGATTTGATGATGTAAAAATTTTTAGGCGCAATTGTTGATATAATACTCAGATTGATGACTAATAAACCAGCAGCCAACCAAAATAACCAACCAAACCAAATACTTTGATTAATTAATGTCACTAACACAATCGGAAGTAACCCCTCGCCCAGAGAAATCATCGCCTTGATGAGAACATTGCCACTTGATTTACCATGATTAATTTCTAATAATGTCGGATAAGCCACAGCATCCAATGCCGCATTAGCAAATCCAGCTAGTGTCGTAATAACGACAGCAAAAAATAATGTATGTGTCACTGGTAAAATCGAAAAAAATATCAAATACATCAATCCTGATAGTACTAATAACTTTTTGCGGCTCAGATGATCTGATAATTCTCCTAGAATGGGATAGGCAATTAACTTTCCAATACCAATCGCTGATACAACGGCGGTTGCTCCCGCAATAGAAGTTTGCCAAAGCATACTGAGTTGCTGAACCGTTTGTGCTAAAATAATCAGCGCAAATCCCTGCACAATATACATGAGATAAATAACAAGTGGTAATCGTAAATAACGCGTATTGTTCTTAATATTTTTCATTTTATCTAACCGTTTGAACATTTTTTTAGTATTGTTATATAATTCAGTGACATTTACTCACCTCATCGTTAACAACCTTAATTATCAGTATATCTCACATCATCGTTTAATAAAACAGGGTAAAGTTGTTATTCCATGTTCGAATAACAACTTTACCCTATTACTTGCTTATACACTCTATGGTAGTAAGTCAGCCAATATTTTTTATAAAATAGTTGTCTTTTTAAATTTTTGATAACCATTAAGACTATCAAAAATAAATACCAGTATACCAGACCAGATGAATGCAAAAACAATCGCCTTATGCCAACTAAATGCTTCATGTAAAACAAACACTGCCATGAGTAATTGAATCGTGGGATTCAGATACTGAATAAAGCTGAGTGTAATGAAATCAGTATTTTTATTTGCAACAGCAAAGAGTAATAAAGGAATCACTGTTAAAATACCACTCAGAATTAATAATATTGTGATTCTTGGGCCATTTTGCGTCATAACATGTGGTGATAAAAATAAGTATACTAATGCTATAGGCGCGACAATAGCTGTTTCTAATGCCAATGAAATAGTTGCCGGCAAAGGCACCTGCTTTTTAATTAGTCCATAAAAACAAAATGAAGCAGCCATTAATAAAGTATTCAACGGTAACGAACCAGTTTGAATTGTTAGCGTAATGACACCAATGAACACAAGAATTAGCGCGACTATTTGAGAACGTGAAAGTTTTTCATGTAGGAAAACGACTGCTACAACAACATTCATGAGGGGCATAATGTAATATGAAAGACTAGCTTCTGTTGCCTGCTCATGGGTCACCATGTTGATATATAAAAACCAATTAATTGAAATCAGAAAAGCGCTTAATATGATCCAACCTATTTTGCGATTATTAATTAAGGTAATAATAATACGCCATAAATCAGCCCAGTTTTTTTGAAAAGTTAATACGACACTAATTGTCACAAGTGACCACACGATTCGATAAGCTAATGTATCCATCGCCGGAACAATACTCAATAATTCCCAAAATACGCCCAGCAATCCCCACATGAAATATGTTGCAAAGCCAGAAACGATACCCAAATGTCTATTTTCCATGACAATACTCCATCCAAAAATAAAATATAGACCCTATCATACCACCTCTATTGCAAAAAGAGAATAAAACCGTCATGAATAATTATCGTACAGGCTTTATTCAACACTGTGACAGATTTAGACACATTCTCTAAAGTCATTGAATAGGTTAGTTCATTCATGCTATTTTGTTCAATTTTTTTAGTTCACTTCAAGTTCTAAGCTGTTTTTATTATTAATATTATAGCGAATCCGTTCTTCTTTATCTAATGCTGCCTGTGCCAAAAGATTCAAGTAATTGAATGGTCGATCAAACCAAGGCTGAAATAACATATCCACGAATGCTAAATCTGTTAATGTCATTCTATTTTGAATAGCAACAGATGCAGTATTGGCAGATTGAGAAATATCATACTTACTCTGTAGTTGAACACCTAAAATACGTTGGGTTTCTTTTTCCCAAGTGATGGTCATAAGCACTGGCTCTGTTGATGACATAAATTCCGGTCGGAAATTATCTGTCATTGTTAAACTATCATAATTTAAACCTAGTTCTTGCGCATGCGCAGCAGTTAAACCAGAAGAAGCCATGTTTAAGTCATAGAGTTTCAAACCAGAAGTTGATTGTGTTCCCATGTACTTAACCGTGGGTGTCGTCAAATTATAACCAATGAGTGTCCCTTGACGTACAGCATTTGTTGCTAGCGGTATATAAGCATTTTCGCCAGTAGGATTGTAATGAACAGCAACTGAATCACCAGCTGCAAAAACATCTGGATTACTAGTTTGCATGTAATCATTAACAATAAGCGCCCCATTTTGATTCATATCAAGTTGACCTTTAAATAGCTGTGTCGTTGGTCTAAAGCCAACTGACATAACGACTAAATCAGCTGAAAAGTCGCCATCATCTGTTTTAATAATGATCGCCTCATCACTACTTTCAAACGCTTGTACTGTTTTCCCAGTTGCAACAGCTACACCATGACTAGTGAACAAATCTGCGACATTTTTAGTAAATTCACTATCAAAGTAGCGATTGAGCACCGTTGGTTGATTATCAATTAATGTAACATCTCGACCCTTAACATTGAAGGCTTCAACTAGTTCAGTGCCAATGTAACCACCACCAATAATCACAACACGTTTGATACTATCATCATTTGCATAACGTATTAGTTCTTGCGCGTGCGTATAATTTTTAGATAGTACAACTCTCTTGTCGTCAATTCCTGGAATTGGTGGTACAACTGGCCATGAACCTGTTGTTGCAACTAATTTATCATATTTTTCTACTGTTGTTTCATTTGTATTTAGGTTCAAGACAGTGACTGTCTTATTGACAGTATCAACATTTGTTACTTCGTGATTCATGTGAATATTTGCACCCGCTTCCTCTAAAATAGCTGGTGATGAGTAAAACAAATCTTCGATATTTTTAACTTCACCTTGTACGGTTAAAGCTATGCCACAAGAAAGAAAAGAGACATTGTCATTTTTTTCATAAACATCCACTATAGCATCTGGATGGCGCTTTGTTATTGATTTAATCGTTGCTGTACCCGCATGTGTTGATCCAATAATAATTACTCTCATAAGTTTATCCTCCAAAGAATTTTACTTTTCTTGATACTTCTATTGTATAATTAATTCACATATAACAAATTGACTCATGTCAAGAAAGAGTGAAATATGTCACATTCTGCTTTTGCATGTATTAAAGCCGCGCCAATATTTGCACAACTCCCCGATGAAATAATTACACAACTTGTCAATATATCAACACACCAAAAAAAGTACACTGCTGGTAGCTATATCTACGAACCTGACCATGATTTGTCTGCCCTACTAATCGTAGACACAGGACAAATTGATGTTTTAAATATTAATGATAGTGGTCAAGAGCTGCTTTTGTATTCATTGTATAGCCATCAAGTTGATGTCGAGGCATCTTTGTTTACTGATGCCACACATCACCATTTTGCGCGTGCTAAAACAGACGCCCAAGTATGTATGATTCGCCGCACAGATTTCCAAAAATTATTACACGATCATCCAAAACTAGCTTTAACAATGCTGAATACGTACGGCACACGTTTAACAGAATTAGAACAACGTCAGATTAGTTTGTCATTACAACGCGCAGATGAACGATTACTCAATTATTTACACGAAATTGCCGCTATTCAGATGAATAATACCTTTGAACTATCCGTCACAAAAAAGGAACTAGCAGCTTCATTACACATTACACCAGAAACACTGAGCAGATTATTTCAAAAGCTAACCCAAAATGGTCACATCAAACTTAACAGACGAGAAGTCACACTACTTTAATTTTTCAGTCAGCGACCGTTCTTAATAACTTTATTTTCTGAAATATCCACCAAATCAATTACCAAAAACTTGAAAAATTATACTAAACTAAGTTTCTTATAAACACCAGTAATTCAATAGTTAACAAAAAATGCCATTAAGTGATTAAAAATCACCTCGTGGCATTTTATAATATTTAACAACTCATCGCTGCATCTAGAATTATCATGTTCTAGAATGGCGACGCTCCTCTTCATAACGATCAATTACTTTGCTAACATTTTTTCTACCGCGATAAATCGTATAACCAATCACAATAATGAGTAGCACACTCACTAAAGAGATGCCAATACCTGCACTAAAAATCCAAATGCTCTTATTTTTAAAGAAATACATGACTAATATGCCTATGCCCACCAACAACGAAAACATTGATTGCCATTGACGTAAGTTGCGAAGCATCTTTTCTTGGAATAGTATTTCTGTTTGATATCCTTGATCAATATTTTCAACACGCTTCGTCATAAAAATTACCTCACTAGTTACTAATATGTTAAGCCTGGATTAAAGAAACCAATTAGCACGCCGACCAATGCAACAACCACTAAAATCAGCATCACCTTAATTGGCGAAATATTCTTTTTAGCCATTAGCCACCAGCACAGAACAATGAATCCTGCTGTTAATAATCCTGGATAAACAGAATCAAGTTGATTTTGTAAAACGAGATAGGCTTTACCAGACGAATTTTTTAATTGAAATGATGTTCTAACTGTTACCCAAGTTGCAGCAACACCACCGACAACCATACCTCCAATTGTAGCGATTGCCTTTCGAATAGCCTTACCTTGCGCACCAATTAAAATACCAACAGCTTTATCACCTAACTCATAACCTTTGAAAAACGCAAATCGCATACCAAAGTAACCAAGCAAATTCCATACAATAATATAAAATATTGCGCCAAGCGGTGATCCACCCTCAGACATACCTAATGCAATACCTAAGATAACTGGAATTAATGTTCCCACGACAAGTGAGTCACCAATACCGGCAATAGGACCCATCAATCCGGCACGCAAACCATTAATGGTTGTGTCATCGACACCACCTTCATTAGAGATTCCTTGATTAGCTCGCGCTTCTTCCAAACTGGCAGTGATACCCACGATGATTGTTCCTAATTGTGGTTCAGTATTGAAGAAAGCGGTATAAGTCTTCATCGCCTTCTCTTGATCTTCTTTATTATCGTATAATTCCTCAACAATAGGTAACATCGATGTTAAGTAACCAAATGTTTGCATGTGTTCTTGAGAAAATGCAGTTAAATGACCATAAAACCAGTGATGGAAAGCTTTATTTAAAGTTTTACGAGAAAGTGTCTTTTTATCGATAGTTGCCATTTTAAATATCCTCCTCTTCCTCGTCGTCATCTAAAGTGCCACCACTAGCAGGTGCTGCCGCCTGTCGATTCGTACTAATTGCCATATCTAACTTGTAGAAAATCAATGCGAAGATAAGTGATATCACGGTTACTGAAACAAGGTTTAATTTTAACGATGCTGCTAAAGTGAAACCAACAAAGAATGGAATAAAATCAAATGGCCCATCTACGATTTGCTTTAACAAAATTGCAATACCAACACAGGGTAGCAATGCTCCGACTGTAAACAAGGTTTTCATTGGAATACCATCCATTGGTAATGCTGTCTTGAGAGCTTGAACTGCGCTCGAACCAAAATGCGTCATTAACAACGTTGGAATGAATGAGAAAAACAAGTGTGAGATCCAAGGATATCCCCAATCAACCGCATATAACTTTTTAAAATCACCTTTTTCTACCGCACGCCAACCCATGTGCTGCCAAACTAAGTTCATAGTGGCAGTACCATAGAATAGGACTGTACCGACAGTACCTACCAATGTTCCCATCGACTTAGCTAAATCTGCTGCATTACCTGAGGTAGCAGACAAACCTTGCGCATGAATTGCCACCATAGCTAACGGTATGCCGATATATGAAACAGCACGTAAATCAGCAGAAACCGTGCCGCCTGGTGTAACCAAGGCAATATACACCAACTGCATCGCCACACCAGCTGCAATACCCGTTTTTAAATCACCTAATATCAGGCCACTAACTAACCCACCAACTAATGGTCGTCCTAATGTATAGTTACCAATTGTTGATCCTGCCATACCTGGCATAGAAGACAAACTGGCAAAAATGCCAAGAATACTGGCTTGTATCCAACTAATTGTCATAGCTCTAATCCCTTCTACCTAAAATTATAAATTAAATTTCTTTTTAAAATCGTCCCAATAGCCAATTGAAACATCAGGTAATAGTTGAAACTTAACCTGATAGCCTGCGCCTTGAATGGCTTCAAATGCAACAGCCTCTTCTGGAAGAATTGATTGGTTATTGCCTAACTTGATAGCATTAGGTCGATCATTTGCTGGACCAACAATCACTTTTTTAACATCGCCGGGTACAAAGCCAAAATCGACTAAAATTGTTTTCATATCTTGGGGTGTTTTCGTAATCAAAAAGTATTGTCGATCAGATGCCAATACTTGTTGCGCTTTTTCCTTAAAATGTGCTAAGGTCCACACAAAAGTTTTTTTCTCCGAAGCACTCTTAAAGGCGTCTTTTAAAACTGGATTTGTTGCCGCAGCATCATTGACAGCTATCAACCCATCACACGGAAATTCCTTTGCCCAACGTGTCACCGTTTGTCCGTGGATAATTCTATCGTCAATACGTACAAATGAAATACTCATAATATATTATTCCTTTCAAATATCATCTTCATCTTCATCTGATTCCTCAGTCAAAGTAAATTGTTTCACTGCTGCTGTTGCTTCTTTCAAAACAACTGGCACTAATTCATCTTCATTTAAGCTATCTTTTAGAATCGCTGCATTAAGTGCCATTGGAAAATTCATACCGCCTAATATGGTTGCTTTTTCCAGTTTATCTTCTTGGCTTAATATATTAATAACCTCAGTTAAAGGACTACCACCAATAATATCGCCTAACACAATCAGTTTCGAATCTGCGTTTAGTTCAGTGAGGAGTGCCCTAAACCGATCTCCAAACACTTTAACATCATCATCGGACTGTAACCCTATCGCCTTAACTGTTTCAATGTCATCACCAATGAACATGCTAAGTGCATCCTTTAAACCCTCTGAAAATCTACCATGACTCACCAAGATTAGATAACTCATTTCTTCCCTCCGCGTATGTAATATATTCGGCTTTTTATGTAAGCGCTTACATGACCTAACTCATATTGTACGCTTAATTTTCATAAAACACAACAATTGTTTAACACTTAAATATCATTTTTTATCATGATAATGCCATTTTAAAAAATTTAGAACCAAAATAACCGGTTAAACAAATTATCTTGTTTAACCGGTTATTTTGATCCTAAGCTACTAGGATTGTATATTTTGCCAAGAAATTACTTGCTAGACTTGACTTCTTTATCTTTTTCAGATGTTTTTGGTGTCGTACCATCAGCCAACGTTTCTGACGTAGGCTTGTCCCATGATACGAAATCACAATCTGGATAGCGCGAACAACCATAAAATGTTCGTTGCCGCTTTGTTTTACGCTCAATAATTTGTCCTTTATGGCATTTTGGACACGGTAATCCGATTTCTTTAATAATTGTTTGTGTGTTACGACAATCCGGAAATCGAGCACAAGCGTAGAATTTGCCATAGCGGCCCATTTTAACAATCATCGGTGCACCACAAATTTCACAATCTTTTCCAGCAAGTTCATCATGCATGATAACTTTTTCTAGTGTTGTTTCTGCATGTTCGACTTCTTTTGAAAAAGGCTTGAAAAATGAATCAATGACAGGAACCCACTGCTTATCACCTGTCTCAACTTCATCTAGTTCTCTTTCAACGCTAGCTGTAAATTTAGTGTCGGTAATATCTGGGAAGTTATTTTCAACAATTGTTTGAACAATTTCACCTAATTCAGTTGGTACAAATTTACGTGCATCAATTCGAACGTAGTTACGTCGCTGAATTGTATCTAATGTTGGGGCGTAAGTGGATGGTCGCCCAACACCATTTTCTTCCAGCGCTTTAATTAAAGTTGCTTCAGAATAACGCGCTGGTGGTAATGTGAAATGCTGTTCGGGATTAATATTGACAAGCTTGACGAGATCACCTTCTGATAAACTAGGTAATGCATTATCTTTCTCTTTAGCAGATGGGTAGGCTTTGGTAAAACCTTGAAACTTTGTTTTGGAACCATTTGCCCTAAAAATAACACCGTTTTGCTCAATTGTAACAGCCATTGTATCCAAAACTTCTGGTGTCATTTGACTAGCAACAAAACGTGACCAAATGAGCGAATACAGTTTAAACTGATCCGGTGTCAATTTGTCCTTTATCATTTCTGGTGTGCGCGTCACGTCAGTTGGACGAATAGCTTCATGGGCATCTTGTGCGCCCTCTGGCATTTTACCTTGAATGGGCTTGTGTTGTGAGTACGCTTCTCCCCAAGTATCATGTATATACAAGGCAGCTGCATTACGTGCAATTGATGATATACGTGTTGAATCTGTACGCATATAAGTAATCAACCCAATTTGACCAATACCACGACCCAAGTTGACACCTTCATATAATTGCTGCGCTGCCATCATCGTTTTGCGTGTTCGAAAATTCAACTGTGTGTTGGCTGTTTGCTGCATAGTTGATGTTGTGAAGGGTTGCTGTGGATTACGTTTACGTTCCTTAGCGTCAACTTTCACAATGTTAAAATCAGCTGTACGGTCAATCCTACCAAAAACCGCTTGTACACTCTCATTATCTGGCAAAGGCTGTTTCTTATCATCAAATCCATAGAAAGCAGCTTTGAATTTAGAACGTGATTTTTTAAATTCTGAATCTAACGTCCAGTATTCTTCAGGTTCAAAGGACTGAATTTGACGCTCACGTGCGATAATCAATCCAAGTGCAACTGACTGAACACGACCGGCAGATAGACCACGCTTTACAGTTTTCCATAAGATTGGTGAAATTGAATAGCCAACTAACCGATCTAAAATTCGGCGTGCTTGTTGTGCATCCACAAGATCTTGATTTATTTGGCGCGGTGTTTTAAAAGCATTTTTAATCGTGTCTTTTGTAATTTCATTAAATACGACACGATTAGGCGTTTCTGAGTCTAAATTTAAAATATGCTGTAAATGCCAAGCTATTGCTTCCCCTTCACGATCTGGATCGCTAGCAAGAAAGACTTTTTTAGCTGCCTTCGCCTCTTTACGCAGTCCCTTAATAACATCCCCCTTACCGCGGATGTTAATATATTTTGGATCGTAATCGTGTTCGACATCAACGCCAAGCGTTGATTTGGGCAGATCACGAATATGTCCTAAACTGGCAACAACTTTATAAGAACTACCAAGATATTTTTCTATTGTTTTAGCCTTGGAAGGACTTTCAACGATCACAAGATTTTTCTTTACTTTAGATCTTTTACGTTTCGTTGTTTTTTTAGCAGTACCTTTTTTAATTGTTTTTTTATTTTCTGTTTCTACCATTAAACTATGCCTTATAATTTACTTCTTATTATACAGCATATCAGATTGTACCAAGTAATTGGACACTTTCTATAATATCTTGCGATTTTGTCACTGTTTTTGCACCTAAACTCAACAATTCGTTTGTACCTTGTGACTCTTGTGAGAAAATTGATCCAGGTATTGATAAAACATCACGATTGTTTTGTAATGCTGAATTGGCAGTAATTAAACTACCCGATTTCATCTTGGCCTCAATCACTAGAGTTGCCGAAGACAATCCAGCAATAATGCGGTTTCGAGCAGGAAAGTGCGCACGGTGTGGTCCTGTGCCAGGTAAATATTCACTCAGTATCAAGCCTTGTTTTGCAATTTGACTTTGCAAAGAGGCATTGCGTCTAGGATACACAACATCGGTCCCTGTACCAACAACAGCAATTGGAACACCACTATTTGCAAAAGTAATCTGGTGAGACATGACATCGATTCCTTGTGCTAAGCCTGATACAATAGCAATACCAGCGTTGACAACAGATGGCAATAAGTAACGTAAACTATTCATACCATACGAAGTAGCCGATCGTGTTCCCACAACTGATAGGCTTGGTAAATTCAAAGCCTCTAAATGACCTTCATAAAACAATATTAATGGTGGCTGATATATTTCTCGTAAGCGCTGTGGATATGCGTGATCATAGTAAGTAATGTATTTTTCTTCAATACCTTGTGCCTTTTCTAGAGCCATATCATATGTTGCTTGAATCTGACGGTACTTGCTATCATTGCTTATATGCAATATCAAATCTAGTGGCCATGGATAACAAGTCGGTAAACTGGCATTATCTATAAGTTTAATGATACGGGTTTCTGTTGCGATACCAATGCCACTTGTCAGACGAATAGCGAGTAATTGTTGTTGTAAATTCATATTATTCTCCTCAGAAAATAATACGTTTGATGACAGAATGCGTCACAAAAAAATTAAAACCATCAGTAATTTAAAAACACCACTCAACCTTCCGCAATTTCACTTAAATATTCCCACCGATTCATTTTTTCATCAAGTTGTGATTCAAGCTCATCCAGTTCTTTTTGGAGCAAACCTAATTTAACATAATCCGTGCCATTTTCAGCCATTTCATTTGGTATAGCAGCAATCCTATCTTCGAGCTGTGAAATCTCATCTTCAATTGTTGCCCACTCCTTTTTCTCATTATAAGTGAGCTTTTTCTTTTGTACTGTGAGTGTTTTTTTCTTTTCAACGTTTACTTTTTCAATAACATTCTGTTTGTCATCAGCGTGCAAAGCTAAATACTGACTAAATAAACCATCATAACGATCAACAACACCATTACCCTGAAACATGTATATTTGATTGGCAACTTTATCTAAAAAGTAGCGATCATGCGATACTGTTATTACTGCGCCAGCAAAGCCAGACAAGAAGTCTTCCAATACAGTCAATGTACCAATATCTAAATCATTAGTTGGTTCATCAAGCAACAATACATTAGGTTGTTGTAGTAGCAATTTTAGTAAATAAAGTCGCCTTTTTTCACCACCTGATAGTTGTCGAATCAGCGTACCATGCATAAATGGTGGAAACAGAAATTGTTCGAGCAATTCAGACACACTCACTTGATTACCATTCTTATCTGTCACAGATTCCGCAACATCTGATAAGTAACTAATGACACGCTTATCATCGGGTATGTCTTCGGTTTCCTGAGTGTAATAAGCTATTTTAACAGTTTCACCTAACTCTATTATTCCAGTTGTTAATGGTATTCGCCCAGCAATGGCATTAAGAAATGTTGATTTACCAGCACCATTTTCACCTGTAATACCAATACGATCACCAGCAGCAACACGTAAATTAAAATCATTTAAAATCGTATTATTATCAAATTTAATCCCAGCATGTTCAATAACAATGACTTTTTTGCCCAAACGTTGTTGACCTAAACTAACTGTCACATCGTCATCCAACTTTAAGCTACCCATTTGCGATTCAAGCTCTGAAAAAGCATTTTCTCGTGCTGTTTGTTTCGTTGTACGTGCTCGTGCTGATTTGCGCATCCACGCTAACTCTTGTTTATAAAGTTGTTGTTGCTTATGTTCAGCAATTTTACTTTGCTCAACACGTTGAGACTTACCAATCATATAATCCTGATAGTTGCCCTTATATTCATAAAGGTCACCAAATGATAATTCAAAGATGCGCGTTGTAACTGCATCTAAGAAATAACGATCGTGTGTAACTGCCATGACAGCGCCATGATAATTTGCCAAATATTTTTCTAACCATGTAATAGAGTCAAAGTCTAAATGGTTGGTGGGCTCGTCCAAAATTAGTAAGTCCGGCGCCTCAATTAATACTTGAGCTAACCCGACACGTTTCCGCTGACCGCCCGACAATTCACTAATTTTACGTTGTAATTTAGGCATGTGCAACTGTGTTAAAATGGCTTTAATTTGAGCTTCTGTGGTCCACGCCTCATCTCTGTCCATTGCATTTTGTGCATCCTCAAATTTTTGTGCAACTTGGACATCTGTCGGATTTTTTCCAAACTGTTCTAATGCATATTGATATTTCCGAATTGTTTGAAAAACTGGTTGCTCGCCAGATAAAATAGCATCCATGACCAAAGCGTTATCATCCAAATCTGGATTTTGTTTTAAATAACCAATGCTATAGTCATTTTGTTTCACAATTTTACCAGAATCAGCCGGATTAATCTGAGAGATTGCATTGAGCAAAGAAGTTTTCCCGGATCCATTAACCCCAATCAAGCCAATGCGATCGCCTTCTGTAATTAAAAAAGAGATGTCATTAAACAACACTTTTTCACCATATGTACTTTTTAAATTTTCTACTCTAAATTGTTTCATATTCCCATTATACCCAATATTCGTCCTTTTTATCGGCTTATTTTTTTGTTATACTAAGATAAATATGTCACAAGAGGACATTTTAGTCACAGGAGACTAGTCATGCAACTTACAGCTAATATACAGAGCTACAACTTTGATCATGTGTTACTGAACGCTGCTGGTGTGATGTGCCAGACAACTGCTGAAATTGACACTGTTTTAGCATCAAAACACACAGGATCAGTCGTTACAAAATCTGCAACGCTAGCCAATCGTAAAGGGAATCCTTCACCCCGATACTATGAACTCAAAAATGGATTAGGTACAATTAATTCAATGGGACTACCTAATGAAGGTTTTGATTATTACATGAATTATGTAGCGACTAAAGCGACTGAGAAACCGATTTTCTTTTCTATTGGCGGCTTATCTAAATCTGAAAATATCAACATGCTGCATCAATTACAAGATTCTGATTTTGCAGGTCTTATCGAATTAAACCTGTCATGCCCTAACGTACCCGGAAAACCACAAACTGCCTATGATTTTGAGACAACGGAAGAAATATTAACTGATGTTTTTTCATTTTTCAAGAAACCTTTAGGTGTTAAATTGCCACCATATTTCGATATCGTTCATTTCGACATGATTGCCAGTATTTTAAACAAATTCCCTTTGGCGTTTGTGAATACAATTAACTCGATTGGTAATGGCTTAGTCATTGACGAAGCTACAGATACTGTCGTCATCAAGCCAAAGGATGGATTTGGTGGTATTGGTGGTACTTTGGTTAAAGCAACTGCACTGGCTAATGTGCGTGCCTTAAGACAACGATTAAACGAAGACATTAAAATTATTGGTACAGGTGGCGTTACAACTGGTCGTGATGTATATGAACATATTCTGTGTGGCGCTGACTTGGTTGAAGTCGGTTCTCAATTAGCTATTGAAGGTATCGAAGTGTTTGAACGGTTAGAAAACGAACTCAGAGAAATCTTGACAGAAAAAGGTTATCATTCATTGGCAGAGGTCCGTGGACAACTAAAAGTAATTTCATAATACGCAAAAAGCAACTAGTTGATAAACAGCTAGTTGCTTTTTATTTGCTATGAACTACAATAAAAAAATCAAGTACCCATGTTATGGTTACTTGATTGAGCATTCATAATTCACATACTTTGAGAGCCTGGCTAAAATATTGTTATAAAAACAACAATATTCAGCCATTATTTCAATCTATTAACGTAAAGCTTCAACATCGCGTGCAATCATTAATTCTTCATTTGTTGGAATTAATAAGCCAGCAACGGTTGAATCTGCCGTAGTCAATAGTGTTTCTTTTCCTCGGACTTTGTTTGCTTCAACGTCAAGCTTTACACCAGCAAATGACAAGGCCTCTAACACTTTTGCACGTGTTACAATATCATTTTCTCCAATACCGGCTGTGAAAATAATGGCATCCACACGACCAAGTTCTGCAAAATATTGACCAGCATATCGGATAACACGATCGTAGAATATATCAAGTGCTAACTTTGCATGTGTGTTTGTTTCTTGAACTTCTTCTAAGTCACGCATGTCATTTGAAATAGTTGAAATGCCCAGTAAACCAGATTTTTTATTCAATACTGATAACATTTCTTCATTTGTAAGACCTTCACGTTCTTGAATATAATAAACTAATGATGGGTCAACATCACCTGAACGTGTAGCCATTGTTAAGCCAGCTAATGGTGTGAATCCCATTGAAGTATCATATGACTTACCATTTTTGATAGCTGTAATAGAAGCACCCGCACCCAAATGGAATGAAATAGCATTAAATTCATCCAATGGAATGCCTAATTTTTTAGCTGCACGTTCAGTGACATAGCGATGTGATGTGCCATGTGCACCATATTTACGTGCACCATAACGTGCATAATATTCATAAGGTATACTATACAGATAGTTCTTTTCTGGCATAGTTTGATGGAAAGAAGTGTCAAATACAGCAACTGAAAGCGCATCAGGCAACAATTTTTGGAAGGCACGAATACCCATAGCGTTTGCAGGGTTATGTAAAGGTGCATAATCAGCTAATCGATCAATTTTTGTCAATACTTCGTCATTAACAACAACTGAATGGTTAAACCATTCACCACCAGCAACAACACGATGACCAACACCTGTGATTTCATTGAAATCTTTCACAATGCCCAAATCAGTCAATTTTTGCAACAAAAGATTAATTGCTTGATCATGGTTTTTGATTGGCATCTCATGTTCAAACTTTTGACCACCGTCTTTTGTGAGTGTGATATTTCCCTCTTCAGCACCAATCAAACGCTTTGGTTCGATATCTTTACCGTATTTAATCGAAATTTCAGCATTATCTTGTCCGATACGCTCAATAATTCCTTGCATCAATACCGTCTCTTCAGGCATCTCCAACAATTGAAATTTAAGTGATGAGCTGCCGGCGTTTACCGCCATAACTTTTGACATTATGTTCTACCTTTTTACCCTTTTAAGTATATTCATAACACACTATCGTTGCTATGTCATAGTATCATTGTAACATTTTTTAGGATAAAGGACATGTTGTTATATGTTACAATATTTATACACATAAAATCGTTACGCAGGTATAACATGATTAAAAAATGGCTATTAAGCAATTTAATTGGTGTAGGAATCACTATTTTCGTTTTAATCACAACATTTGGATTAGTTTTCTCTCTAGTTAATAAGAACAAAATCACAACAAGACCAAACAATGTACAGTTTCGCCAAGGACCAGGTCGACAATACAAATCTACAGCCGCACTTAAGCGTGGCACGAACCTTATTATTCTAAAAAAAACACGTGGTTGGTATCAAGTCAGACGCACTGATAACGAAAAAATCGGCTGGGTCGCTGGCTGGGTCGCTGAATCAAACGCACTGCGTACCGCGACTGCTATTAGTGAATCAACAATTATTTTGGATCCTGGACACGGCGGTAAACCAGGTCAAGAATACAATGGTTTGTCCGGTGATAATGGTTCATCCTCTGCCAACGGAAAATTTTTCGAAAAAACATATACACTACGTACCGCGCGACACATAAGAAATGCATTACAAGAACAGGGTGCACGTGTATTTATGACTCGCGACAAAGATGTCCTTATTCCGTTACTACATATTCCCCGATTAGCTGAAAAATATCAGGCAGATGCACAAATTTCAATTCATTTTGATCATGCTGGTAATGAAAATGGCGCAACATCAGCCAGTGGTGTTTCTCAATACTACTATCATCAAAACGGTAAGCCACTGACTACAGCTCTTAATAGCGCGCTTAACGATTTACCAATTGGCAATCGTGGCATGGATAAGGCGCAATATGTTGTTTTAGATAGAGTCAGCCGACCAGCAACGTTGCTCGAATTAGGTTACATTAATAATCCTTCTAATTTTAAATACATTAGAACAGCTAAATATCAAAAAGATGTATCCAAATTAATTGTTCGCGGATTAACATCATACTTTAACCAAAATACGGAGATGAAATAATGGTATTATTTAAGAAAAGCAAGCAAGCCTTTGAAAACAGTATCGCTAACCAAACCACAGAACAAGTTGAAGAACATTTAGATGGTATGCTCGTTCAGCCCTTTGCATATAAAAAGTTATTGATTATCTATCGCATTGAACAATATCCTAGCACAAGTAATCATATAGACAATCGTATACTTGAATTTGATAAGAAAGAACCCTTATCAGAACGACGTTATAATGAAATTATATCGCGTTTAAAAAATGACGATAGTGACCGTATTGCTATTGTTAACATATTACCATTAGTTGACTAGACGTTAATATTTCTTTGAAGCAAAAAATCCAACAACCAGACATATTGTCTAGGTTATTGGATTTTTATTTGTAGTGCGCGATATACTTTAAGTATTATTTTGATTCAAAATCTTAGCTACCTTTTGGTCATGTGGTTCCATTGGTAATGATTCTAGCAGTTGTATATTTAAAGCTAACGACACAGTCTCACCTTTAAAATTAACAAGGAATCGGTCATAGTAGCCAGCGCCATACCCTAATCGGCTTCCATGCTTAGTAAACGCCAATCCCGGTACAATTGCTAAATCAATGGCATCACTGTCAACAGTCTGATTGCTTACCGGCTCTTTAATATTCAGCTGCCCAGTTCTTAATTCGGAATCTGATTTAAATTCAACAAATATCATTTGCTTATTTATAATTTTAGGAACGACTATCTGCTTATTTTCTGCCCACGCACGTGTAATAATTGGTTGCGTGTTTAATTCCATAGCCGTACTCAGTACAACAGCAATAACTTGAGCATTATGCCACTGTACTGAAGCAAATAATAATTCACGTAATTGTGCCTCTTCTTGTAACCTACTTGAACCACTATATTGATTTAGACGCTTTTTTTGTTCAAGACGCACCACATCCTTATGCAGCATATTTTCCCTTTCAATTATAGAAAAAGTCGGCCTGGGTCATCATTCAAATAAATGTGTCATAGCCAAAGCCTCGGCCTGTTGCTTAACATCTTTTAGTATTTTTGGATCCTCATAATTATGAATGGCAGTGACAATTAATTCAGCAACTTTTCGGGCATCAGCTTCTTTAAATCCACGCGTTGTGATTGCTGGTGTTCCAATACGAATACCAGAAGTGACAAATGGACTCAATGTTTCATTTGGTAATGCCTCTTTGTTGGTTGTAATGGACACAGTATCCAACAACTCTTGTGTTTGCTTACCATTGAGACCAGTCTTTGTTAAATCTAAGTTAAACAAGTGGTTATCTGTGCCACCAGCAACAACACGAATATCTTCAGTACTGTTAAAAACATCTGCCATAGCTTGGGCATTTTTAATAACTTGCGCTGCATATAACTTAAACTCTGGTTGCAAGGCTTCGCCAAACGCAATTGCTTTACCTGCGATAACATGTTCTAATGGTCCACCCTGCGAGCCAGGGAAAATGGCAGAATTCAACTTTTTAGCATACTTTTCCTGAGATAAGATAACACCACCACGTGGTCCGCGTAATGTTTTATGTGTTGTTGATGTCACAACATCAGCAATACCAACAGGATTAGGATGTAACCCAGCTGCGACCAACCCGGCAATATGTGCCATATCAACCATCAAATAAGCACCAACCTCATCGGCAATTTCACGGAATTTAGTAAAATCAATAATACGTGAGTAGGCAGATGCACCAGCTACAATTAATTGTGGCTTAACTTCACGTGCTTGACGAGCAATTTCATCATAATCCAGTTGCTCTGTTTCAGGATTCAGACCATACGTGTAAGAATCATATATCTTACCCGAAAAGGACACTTTGGCCCCATGAGTAAGATGCCCACCGGCATCTAAATTCATACCAAGAATTTTGTCTCCTGGCTTCAAGAAAGCCATATAGGCTGCTGCATTTGCTTGTGAACCAGAATGTGGCTGCACATTAGCATATTCTGCTCCAAAGAGTTCTTTTAAACGATCAATAGCAAGTTGCTCCACGACATCGACATATTCTGTGCCACCATAGTAACGCTTGTATGGATAACCTTCGGCATACTTATTTGTTAAAACAGAGCCTTGTGCGGCGCGAACGCTTTGTGAGGCAAAGTTTTCTGAGGCAATCAATTCAATCGTGCGATTTTGACGAGCACCTTCTTGTTGAATAGCGCTCCAGACTTCGGGGTCGTGTTCTTTAAATGACATGTTCTTCTCCTAATACATTAATAAGTTAAGTATAACGTATTTAACATTGATTTCTAGATAAATTATACGGATTATTACGAATATTTTTTAAAAATAGATGATATAGTTTGTATTTTACAAAATTTCATGACGCAGCGTCGTCAAAATTTGCTTAGCATCTATTAATTGCTTGTGCAAAACAGGTTTATCAAATAACTCACTAATTTGATTTGGAATAGCTGTTGACGTTGCTTCAGCAAGTTGTTCGAGCGCATCATGACCTGATTTAGGTGAAATATTTAACGCCTGTAACACTGTTTGGGAAAATTTGTACGGACTAGCTGTTGCCGCAATAAGTGTCGGACCAGACACAGCTATTTTTTCATATACATAACGTCCTACAGCTGTATGTGGGTCGATTGTATAATCAGTTGTGTCTCGAGAATGTTTAATTGTTTGCAATACCTGTTCTTGTGACGCGAAGCCCGCAGTAAATTTATTTAACTTGTCACGCGTGTCAGTTTTTAAGACATACTCGCCTTTTTCAGCCAAAGAAGTCATATATTCTCGAATTTCAGTACTATTTTGTCCACTAGCAAAGTACAATAATCTTTCTAGGTTACTGGATACTAAAATATCCATAGCTGGCGCATTAGTGACCTTAAAATCACGCTTGCTATTGTACTTACCTGTTGTGAAAAAATCAGTTAATACATTGTTTTCATTTGAAGCAACCACAAACTGCTTAACAGGCAAACCAATCTGACTTGCATAATAAGCTGCCAACACATTACCAAAATTACCAGTTGGTACAACAATGTTAATTTCCTCTCCTGGTTTAATTCTTTCTGATTTAACAAGCTGCGCATATGCATATATATAATACACAATTTGTGGCACTAAGCGCCCAATATTAATTGAATTCGCTGATGAGAAACGCATGTTTTTAGCATCTAAATCATGGGCTAATGCCTTATCAGAAAGCAAAGTTTTAACTGCTTTTTGTGCATCGTCAAAATTGCCAGTAATTGCGATAACATGTGCATTTTCTGCAGCTTCACTCTGCATTTGCTGTTTTTGAATATCACTGACGCCCTCTTCAGGGTAAAAAACAACAATTTCCGTTTGATCCACGTGACCAAACCCACTCATTGCAGCTGTACCTGTATCCCCAGAAGTTGCTGTTAAAATAACAATTTTATCATTAATTGCTTGTTTTTTGGCAGCAGCTGTCATTAAATGTGGTAACGCCTGCAATGCAATGTCTTTAAATGCGAGTGTGGGGCCATGAAATAATTCAATATAAGTCAAATCATCCTCATTGTGAAGCGAAACAATATCTTCTGTTGTCCATTGTTCACCATAAGCCTTGTTGATGATATGATCAATTTCAGACACACTAAAATCATCAAAAAAGGCGTCAAAAATCAATGTCGCCAAATCTGAGTATGTTTGCGTTCGAAGTGTTGACCAGTCAAGGGCTAGGTTTGGCCAGTGCTCTGGTACGTACAGTCCACCATCAGGTGCAATACCATTTAGAATCGCCTGACTTGCTGTTACTGCTGGCGCCTGTCCACGTGTAGAAATATATTTCATGTATGCAACTTCCTTTTATCCATAGCTTTTCATTAAATTATAACAAATAACTACAAAATTATGAATAATAATGATAAAATTATAGGAATAACTGATTGAAGGAATGGATTATGGATATTGGAATTGGACTCTTTGGCTTAGGCACAGTTGGCAGTGGCGTCGTTAAAATCTTACAAGAAAATGCCGATCAAATTACAAAACGAACAGGTTCTCGACTCAGCGTTAAGCACGCCGTTGTTCATAATTTGAATAAAGAACGTACAGGGTTTATTCAAAATTTCCCCATTACAGATAATGCAACAGATATCTTAAATAATCCTGATATTCAAATTGTTGTTGAAGTCATGGGTACATTAGATCAGGCTTACGATATTATAAAACGCGCGCTAAATGCAAAAAAACATGTGGTCACAGCAAATAAAGACCTTATTGCCAGCCGTGGTCAAGAACTCGTAACCATTGCAGAAACTAATGGTGTTGACCTGTTCTTCGAAGCTGCAGTCGCGGGTGGCATTCCAATACTACGTACATTGTCAACGAGTTTCACAGCAGATGAAATTTCTCGCGTTGCCGGTATCATTAACGGTACGAGTAATTTTATTTTGACACAAATGACGACTAACAATTTAGCATACGCCAATGCCTTAAAATTAGCACAAGATATGGGCTTTGCCGAATCAGACCCAACAAATGATGTCGAAGGCTTTGATGCGGCTTACAAATTAATTATCTTATCCAACTTTGCTTTTGGCGTGCAACCTGTTTTAGGTGATTTAGCTATTACTGGTATTGCAAACGTGACAGACGCTGATATTGCTGATGCAAACGCCTTTGGCTATGCTATTAAATTGTTAGGCGTTGCCCAACGCGTGGGTGATACCAAAGAAGCAATTAGTATCGAAGTATCGCCTCAACTTGTACCATTTAGTCACCCGTTAGCGACTGTCCATAACGAAAACAATGCGGTGCTTGTTAATGGTGAGTCAGTTGGCGAAGTCATGTTATATGGTCCAGGTGCAGGTGAAATGCCAACTGCTAACTCAGTTTTAAGTGATTTAACAAATGTTGCCACTGACTTAGCGTTAAATACACCTGGACATCCTTTTAACTCATTCAATCAAGATCTCGACTTGGCAAAGCCCTCACAAAGAATCGCACGCCGATTTATCGTTGTTGAAGTTGATGACACACCTGGTGCGATGTATTCCGTTACTGGGATGTTTGCTGCAGCAAAAATTAGTTTTACAGACTTAAAACAGACACCAGCTGCTAACGGCACGGCACGAATGGTTGCGCTAACACATCCAGCAAGCGATGCACAATTAAACGTCATTAAAACAACCATCCGCAATGCTGATGGTATCAATCTAGCTGCGGAGTATAAATTATTCTCATGATTAAAATTATAGTTCCTGCTACAAGTGCAAACATTGGTCCAGGTTTTGATTCTCTAGGTGTTGCGCTAAACCTCTATTTAACTTTAGAAATTCACGAAGAAACTAACTTTTGGGTTGTAGATCATGATTTTGAAAATGCAATGCCACATGATGCGACACACTTCATCGTTAAAACAGCGCTCTCACTAGCACCCAACATCACACCACACCACATCATTGTTAAATCAGATATTCCACTTGCTCGTGGTTTAGGATCCTCGTCATCTGCTCTCTTGGCTGGATTGGCAATGGCCAATGTTTTAGCTGATTTGAAATTATCTGATGAACTACTATTAGAGCATGCAACAAAACTTGAAGGACATCCTGATAATGTCGCACCTGCTTTATTTGGTGGCGGTATTGCTGCCTACTATGACGGTTTAAGACTCTATCACGCACCGCTCAAATTACCCGATTTTGTTGATTTTATAACATTTATTCCTAATTATAAATTATTAACTTCTGCAGCGCGTGCTGCATTACCACAGAACTTGTCATTTAAAGAAAGTGTTGCTGCCAGTGCGATTAGCAATACTTTGATTGCTGCGCTCTATGCTGATGATTTCGTAACCGCACGGGAATTAATAGAACAAGACCATTTTCATGAAACTGCCCGAGCTGATCTTGTGCCACATTTAGCAGTGATTCGTCGCATAGCACATGATTTAGATATTACTGGCACCTATTTATCGGGAGCAGGTCCAACAATTATCACTATTGTGCCAAAAAATCAGTCAACTGATTTACTATTAGCGTTATCCAAAGCCAATTTGCCCGGTCAAATACATCGTCTCCAACAGGACTTCAATGGTCTAACAATTATGAAAGAAGAAAAATAAGTATGAAAGTTTCAAAGTTTGGCGGTTCATCACTCGCTGATGGACGACAACTACAACGTGTTTTTGATATTATACAATCAGACGAAGATCGTAAAATAGTCGTTGTATCCGCACCAGGAAAACGGTTTAAAGATGACACAAAAGTTACAGACTTACTATTAGCTTACGCAAAAGCAACCGTAGAAGACACCGATGCATCAGAAATTGTTGAAACAATTAAAAATCGTTATCATGCTATCGGTACATATTTCAAATTACCAGCATACGAACTAGCTGACCTTGATGAACAAATTGATCACCTTTCAACAAAACACTACCGCTCATTTGATTATCTTTATGCTGCATTTGCAGCACATGGTGAATATTTAAATGCTCAACTTGTAGCAAAAGTATTTAGTCATCTTGGCGTACCCGCACGATTCGTTGATCCAAAGGAATTGGGCTTATTAGTAGATGAAAATGCACGATCCGCTAATTTTGATGTCAAGTCATATACGACAATTGCTCAACTCGACCTCAGTACGAGTGAACGTCTTATTGTTCCTGGTTTCTTTGGTTATACAAAAAACGGTGACATGGCAACTTTTTCTAGAGGCGGCTCTGACATCACTGGTGCCATTTTGTCTCGTGGTTTAAGTGCTGATTTGTATGAAAACTTCACAGATGTCAGTGCTATTTACGCGGTTAATCCTACAATCATTGATAATCCAGCAGCAATTAAACAAATGACATATGACGAAATGCGGGAGCTTTCATATGCGGGATTTGCTGTTTTCCATGACGAAGCCATTATCCCAGCTATTCAGGGTGGTATTCGAATCAATATTAAAAATACCAATGAACCTGATGCTCCTGGTACATTTATCGTACCACCAACAGAAGTCCAGCAGTCAGCACCCGTGACTGGTATTGCTAGCTCTAACCGTTTTGCAGCTTTATACATACATCGCTATCTTTTAAACAAAGCTGTAGGATTTACATTACGAATTTTAGAAATTTTAAAACGCCACAATATTTCTTATGAGCATATGCCCTCTGGCATTGACGATTTAACAATTATTTTCGACAAAACAAGTCTGTCACAAGAACAAGTTGACGGCATGTTAGCTGATATAGCTGCAGATATTAAACCGGATACCTTAAAATGGATACCAAGTTACGGTATTATCATGGTTGTTGGAGAAGGCATGCGAAATCGTATTGGTGCACTAACAGAAATTGTATCACCATTGAAAGAACATGGTATTAGTTTACAGATGGTCAATCAAGGCTCTAGCGAAATCTCAATTATGCTTGGAATTCAACCTGATTTAGCTGACCAAGCAGTAAAAGCTATTTATAACAACATCTTTAAAAATAAATAAAAAACAATGTTTGAGCCTACTTCTAGGTTCAAACATTGTTTTTTATTTTTACAATTGGTGTAAATAATCATAGAGATCATTATCACTGAGCTGATTATTTAATCCAATTAATAGTTTTAAACGTGCTTTTTGACCATTGATGCTTGTTGCAAAAATGGCTCCATCTCTTTCCAATTGTACACCGCCACCTAAGTAATCATAGACAGGTTCAGCAACACCATTAAAGCTTCTTGAAACAATCACTACAGGTATGTGACGGGACAAGAGATATAAAACACCAGTCGCAGCCTCTCTGGATAAATTACCAGCTCCCAGCGCCTCAATCACTAAACCATCAATATGTGATGCAGCAAGTAGCTCCAATAACTGCCCATCCATCCCAGCATATGCTTTCAGAACAGGTATCGTTTTTTGAACATCAGTTATCGGCAACACATGTCGATGTGGTAAATTGTAAAAGTATATCACTTGACGCTTCGTTAAAAGTCCCATCGTTCCACTAATTGGCGAACCAAATGTTGCGACATTAGTCGTATGAGTTTTTGTTACAAATCGTGCTGCATGAATTTCATCATTCATTACTACTAATACGCCACGGTTACGTGAACCATCGTTTACTGCAACACGTAATGCTGATTGATAATTGTAGATACCATCTGATCCTAATTCATTTGAGGATCGCATAGCGCCTGTCATCACAATCGGGAAGTCCACAGATAATGTACTATCTAGAAAAAATGATGTTTCTTCTAACGTATCCGTACCATGTGTAATCACAACACCATCAAAATTATCCTCTGCATCCAAAATACGGCGTTGCAATTGCAACATATGAACTGGGCCAATATGCTCACTTGGTAAGTTAAAAATACTTTCGACAGTTAAATCAACATTTGGTAACGTTGTTTTAACGCCGGTTAATGGATTTTCTAGTCCCGTTTCGACATCACCATCTTGGTCCTCATGCATTGAAATTGTACCGCCCGTATGCAAAACTAGGATCTTTTTAATTGTCATAATATTCTCTCTTCTATTGCCTGAAATTTTTTAGTGTATTTTGCCATGAATGCATTTGTTCAATGAATTTTTTTGCACGTGGCTTTAAGCCAACTTGGTTTTCATAAATATGATCTATAACACGCTGCAAACCTCTTTTTGTAGTAGATGACATTTTTATCTGATTAACTCTTCTGAGATCTATAACACTAAACTGTCTTAAATAAAAAACTGTTTTTTGATCTAACATTAATCGATGATCATCTAAATCATAATGGTTTTCGGAAATAATACCATTATATTTTTCTGAGTAATCAAATCGTCCATCTGATTGACCACTCAGCGGATCTGCTTGCCAATTTGGTGCTACACCCAAAGGAACCAATAATTGAATTTCAAAAATATTAGCAATAATTTGTGGATCTAGCCCTTCATCAATTTTACGAAATGCTAAAATAATCTGATTATACCAGCGTGTAAGCGGCTCACCTTCGTCAAAAGTTTCATCAATTAAACTGGCGATTAAAGCAGCGTACGCATTTGCTTCAATATCATCAATCAACCTTTGATAAATGGTTAGCTGCTGAACATCATTAACATATCCTAAACCTGTCTCTTTTTTAGGAAATGCACCATCAAATGTCACTACAGCATACGGCTGCATCGCCGCACTTAAATGTGACTTCGGCTTTTTTGCTCCTCTTGCTAAAAAAGTTCGCAGCCCACTTGTTTCTGTGAGAATACGAACTAATAAGTCATTATCTTTATAATTTCTAACGTATAGAACAACACCTTTGATTACTGTCATTATTTACCTTCATCGGTGATTAAAGATGTGAAAATGTTGAACTTTGACTAATAGTCGTCTCCACTATAGCCCAAAGTTTGTAATGCTTGTGGTCGATCACGCCAGCGAGGTTCAACTTTGACCCACGTTTCAAGGAAAACTTTATCTCCCATCAAGCGCTCAATGTCTTTACGCGCGCGTGTCCCGATATCTTTAATCATCGCACCTTGTTTACCAATAATAATATTTTTTTGAGTTGGTCGCTCCACAATAATAGATGCCTGAATATGAATTTTTTCTTCATTTTCACGTGCAATTTTATCGATTACTACAGCAACTGAATGCGGTACTTCTTGACGCGTTAATTGTAATACTTTCTCTCGAATTAACTCGCCAATAACGAAGCGTTCTGGATGATCTGTTAGCTGGTCAGAATCAAAATATTGTGGCCCTTCTTCAAGACCAGCAACAATGTTTTCTAACAACTCCGGTACATTATCACCCTCGCGGGCAGAAATAGGAAAAACTTCAGTCCATTGCGGTGCATCTTCTTGGTAACTGTCAATAACAGTTAATAAATCTTGTGGTGCAATTAGATCAACCTTGTTAATTAATAAATAAATTGGTGTATTTTTAATATCTTTTAAACGATTAATGATATAATCATCACCGCGTCCACGTGGCATAGCAGCATCGACAACAAGCCAGATAGCATCTGCTTCGTGTAGCGCCGAAAAAGCAGACTTAACCATAAAATCACCCAATGAATTCTGTGGTTTATGCACACCAGGTGTATCAATAAATACAACCTGCGCATTGTCTGTCGTATAAATACCTTGAATCTTATTACGTGTTGTCTGTGCTTTATCAGACATAATAGCAATTTTTTCACCAACGATACGGTTAAGTAATGTTGATTTTCCTACATTTGGACGGCCAATAATGGCAACAAATCCTGATTTGAAAGGTGTTTCTGTCATAAATAAATGCGACGCCTAGGTCGACTTTCTCCTGTTTTAAAAAGGGCCAAATATCAACCCCATTTCTTGCAATAATATTTTATAAATCAAAAAATTCACATTACATACATAATAATACAACTAATTTACTATTGGAATTGATGCAGTAAATCTGAAAAGTTCGTTACAATACCAAATTGTCGCCATACATAGGGTTGAAATATGATTAATAAAATGATAATTTCAACACCCACAGCAACTAATACTTCTCCCGCAGCAACGTCCTTGGCAAGTTTTGCTAGCGGATGATACTTTTTCTCAACAACTAAGTCTACCACAGCTTCAATAATTGTGTTTAAAAATTCGCTAAGAATAACAATGAAAATTGCCATTGTTACCCATAACCAGTCGGCACGATAGAGACCATAGTGTAGCCCTGCCACGAGTATCAAAAACGCTAGCACAACATGAATTCTCATGTTGCGTTCACGAACCAAAATCATCCAAATACCATTTAATGAATTACGCAAAGCCTTAAAAAAATTACCGTTACGTGCAGTCTGGGCCTTTTCTTGATCTGGTATTCCTTCTAATTCTGTTTGTTCCCTATCTCTTGAGGCCATAATCATCCAAAATCTTTCGTTGCAAATCAAACATTTCTTTTTCCGCTGCATCATTAATCATGTGGTCATAACCATTCAAATGTAAAAAGCCATGCACAACCAAAAAACCAAGTTCACGTTCATAGCTATGACCTAAATATTCGGCTTGTGATGCAATAATATCGACAGAAACTAAGATGTCACCAATGTTTTTAGCAATATCTACTACCCAATCATCCTCAGATGATACATTGAAGACATCATCGCCTTCCTCTATTGCAAAACTAATGACATCAGTTGGTTTGTCGACACCACGATACTCACGATTATAACGTTGAATTTCATCGTTATTAACAAACGTGACAGACATCTCTGTATTTTCTGGTAATGATAATGTAGTACCCGCAAAATTCAGGATCGCTCTAACTAAATCTTTATGATACGGACTTATACTGTCCTTTGTTTGATCAATTATTGCTAAATCCATTATCACTTTGCTCCTTTTTTAAAGCTGCAATTTTTTTCTCGGCTTCATCATATGCATTGACTATTAACCCAACCACTGGATGACGTACAACATCAGCACTACTGAAATTAACAAATGAAATTCGATTAACAGCTTTTAAAATCCGTTGCGCAGCAATAAGACCTGATTTAGCACCGCGTGGTAAGTCAATTTGAGAAATATCACCATTCACTATCATCTTTGATCCAAATCCAAGACGTGTGAGAAACATTTTCATTTGCTGATTAGTTGTATTTTGTGCTTCATCTAAAATAATAAAGGCATCATCAAGTGTTCGTCCGCGCATATAGGCTAATGGTGCAATCTCGATAACCCCGCGATCCATTAATCGTTGCGTATGTTCTGCACCAATTATTGCATTCATTGCATCATAAATGGGTCGCAAATATGGATCAACCTTTTCCTTCAAATCACCAGGCAAAAATCCAAGGGATTCTCCTGCTTCAACGGCTGGTCGCGTAATAATAATTCGCTCAACTTCACCACGCTTAAGTGATGAAATTGCCATAACAACAGCTAAATATGTTTTTCCTGTTCCAGCAGGACCAATACCAAAAGTGATATCACTTTTTCTAATTGACTGAATATATTGCCGTTGACCAAAATTTTTGACACGAACTGCACGACCCTTATTGTCTCTGATGAGTGTTTCAGAGTACAAATCACCAAAGTATTCCAATGTGCCACGCTGCGCCATCGTTACCGCACTAACAACATCCGTTGCCGAAATGCTAATTTGATGTTTTATTAAATCAGTTAGTTCACTTAATACAGCTTTTGCTAGCTGCACCTTGTCTTCATCCCCAGAAATAGTCATTTGATCGCCACGTGCGTGCAACTGAACTATCAAACCTTCTTCTATCAAACGCAGAAAATTATCATTAACACCAATTAATTTTGTTTGTTGTTCTGCATTTTCAAATTTAAAAATTTGCTGTATTTGTGCTGACAAATCACAGATCCCCTTTATATTGTTTCTTTTAATTTTAACACAAAAAAAGGGCTAATGCCCGTCATTCAACTGTTAAATCATGTAGAATGTCATCATACCCTCTTTCCTCTTCGGCTGGTGTTAAGCGAAGTGGTGCTGCGATTAATTCTGTAATTTTGGCTAAAACAAATGTACCGATTGCAGCAAATGCTACTGTAAATAAAATCGCTACAATCTGTTTCCAAAGCAAAGACAAATCACCATTAATTACACCAGCCACGCCACCAATACTTTTATCTGCGAACACTGCGGTCAAAATGGCACCAACAGCACCACCAATACCGTGAATGCCAAAGGCATCCAATGTATCATCGTATCCAAAACTATTTTTTACAAATGTGATAGCTGAAAATCCAACAAAACCCGCTATTAGACCCATGATGACCGCTGCCCATGGTGCCACAAATCCTGCTGCTGGTGTGATTGCAACTAATCCAGCCACACCACCACTTGTGATCCCAGCTAAGGTAGATCGACCAAGTAACTTATATTCAGCTATGCCCCATGCTAGCACGCTTACGGCTGAAGCTAGCCATGTATTAACGAGTGCTAAAACAGCAGTTCCATTCGCAGCTAATGCTGACCCTGAATTAAATCCAAACCACCCTACCCAAAGCAAGGCACCACCAATTAGGACATATGACGGTCTAACTGGGATATGCTTATCATGGTGACGATGACCTATCATTAGGGCCAAAACTAGTCCTGTTACACCACTAGAAATATGAACAACAGTACCTCCAGCAAAATCAATCGCACCAAGTTTGGCCAGCATACCGCCACCCCAAACCATATGTGCTAATGGAGAGTATATGAAGATCAACCATAACGTTATAAATACAATCATTGCTTTAATACGTACACGACCAATAACTGATCCAGTAATAATAGCTGCCGTTATGATTGGAAACATACCTTGGAACAAAGCAAATGCGCCATCAGGAATCGTTAAATCTTTAGTTGATTGCGTAAAAGATACATTTGTCATGAACATATGATTTAGATTGCCAATTACGTTACCACTGCCACCGAAGGCTAACGAATAACCAACAATAAACCAAACTAACGTGGCAATACCAATAATGAGGATTGGTACAAACATTGTATGCAATAAATTCCGCTTTTCACCTAATCCACCGTAGAAAAGTGCTAATCCAGGCGTCATTAACCACACTAACGCTGAAGATATTAACACCCATGCTAAATCACCTGTGTTCATAAAATCTTACTCCTTCACATTTCAATGTAATAATCATAACAGCTAGACCAATTATAGTGTTTTAATTATGGCAGGTTTTATAACATACGGTGATTTTTGATTTTTAGACATAAAAAAAGTACTCTTGACTATTCAAAAGTACTTTTTGAAAATTCTATTAAATAAAATTATACCATTTATACTGTTTGAACAGTAATCATGTTTGTTGTACCAGATTGTGACATTGGTACACCAGCGGCAATAACAATTGTATCACCTGAGTTAGCCAAACCTTGTTCTTTAACAGCTGTTTTAGCCAAAGCGATCATTTCATCAATTGTTGATGGTGCATCGTAAACAACAGGCACAACCCCATAATTCAAAGTCAAACCACGTTGTACACGTTCTGAGTATGTAACAGCTAATACATTAACATCAGGACGGTGCTTTGAAACCATACGTGCAGTATAGCCTGAATTAGTTGATACAACAACAGCTTTAGCACCAACGCTACGTGAAATACGTGTTACAGCAGATGCAACAGATTCAGTTGCACTTGACTCATCAAATAGAATTTCTTGATGACGGCCATTCTCACGTAATGAAGTTTCAGCTTTTTCGTTGATTGCAGCCATTGTAGCAACAGATTCAACTGGATAATCACCATTAGCTGATTCGCCTGATAACATTGTTGCATCAGTACCGTCAAATACGGCGTTGGCAACATCCGAAGCTTCGGCACGTGTAGGACGTGGGTTTTCTTCCATTGAATCAAGCATTTGTGTTGCTGTAATAACAGGCAATCCAGCTTTGTTCATCTTACGAATCATGTCTTTTTGAACCAAAGGCACATTTTCGGCAGGAATTTCAACACCCATGTCACCACGAGGGACCATCAAGGCATCTGAAACTTTCAAAATCGCGTCAAGATTGTCAATACCTTCTTGTGACTCAATCTTAGGAATAATTTGAACATGTTCCATGTTCTTTTCCTTCAACAATGCACGAATTTCGAGCACGTCTTCAGGCTTACGAACGAATGATGCAGCAATATAGTTGATCTCATGATCCAAACCAAAACGGATGTCATCAGCATCTTTTTCAGTGATACCAGGCAAGTTAATTGAAACACCTGGTGCGTTAACACCCTTACGTGATCCCAAGATACCATCATTATCAATACGAACAACAAGTTCACGATTAGCAACGTCCTTTTCAAGAACAGTTGTACCAAGCAAACCATCATCAAACAAAACTTGTCCACCAACTTGAACATCATCGAACAAACCTGCATATGTTACTGCAATTTTGTCTTTTGTACCTTCAAGGTTTTCGTCCATTGCAATACGCAATGTGTCGCCTGTGTGGAATTCAATCTTGCCATCAGCTTGTTTTGTTGTACGGATTTCTGCACCCTTTGTGTCCAACAAAATACCAACAGTTTTACCAGTAATTTTTTCAGCTTCGTGAACTGCATTAATACGGCCCAAATGTTCTTCATGGTCACCGTGTGAGAAGTTAAAACGGAATACATTAGCACCCGCTTGAATCAACTTTACGATTGTTTCGACATCTGATGATGACGGACCAAGTGTTGAGACGATTTTCGTCTTTTTCATGGTTAAATAGCTCCTTAGTTATCTTGGTTGTTGCTTGTGCAACGTTACCCAAAGTCTATTTTATACATTATTAGCCTTTTATACAAGTGCAATATTATTGAGTTCTACGGAACACAATATTGTCATGACCCAACAATGTTGACAATTCAATGATGATAGCGGTTTCATCATTCATCCAAAAATTTGAATCCAATTGTTGTTTTTTTTCAATACTTTTCCAGTAAATCACCACAGGATTGTTACCAGGATGTTTTTTGAGAATATCAATGACATCACTCCGATTGTCAACAGTATCATGAACATCATCAAATTGTAGAAACCACGTGCCATTTTCTGGTGACTTAATGTCTGCAACGTTTTGAATACGGTTAGCGACAACTGATAATTTACCATTATAGCTATCAACTTTACCGTTAATTTGCACAATTGTCCCTGGTGCTAATAAATCACTTACTTTCTTAAACAGTTGGTTAAATATGGTTATGCCGATTGTCCCTGTAATATCAGAGACATTCAAAAATGCCATTTCATCACCTTTTTTAGTACGTGTTTTACGCATACTATCAACAATAACAACCATTTTGATTATTTGGCTTTTTTCTGTTAAATCGATAATTTGCTGGAAATTTTGATTAGTAATCAATTCAGAATATGCGTCTAGCGGATGTCCAGACAAATTAACCCCAATGACTTCTTTTTCGTGGGCTAATTTTTCAGTTGGTGTCATATCATTAATTTTTTTAATTTTAGTTTCATTTAAAATCAAGTCCCCAAAACCAGCTGCCTCAATTAAATCCGGCAACGCTGTGACTAATTCAACTCTATTGTAACCAAAGGCATCTAGTGCTCCCGCGTATACCAACTGTGCCAAAATATCTTCTTTACGAAATTTATCTGGCAAACGTTGTATAAATGATTGAATAGATTTAAACGAACCATTGGCTTGTCGTTCTTCTAATACAGCGGAAACAAAATCAGTTCGAACACCTCGAATATTATTTAGTCCCATCTGTAGTTGTTGATTTTCAGCTGTCCACAAACGCTGTGATTGATTAATATTTGGTGATTTAATCACAATATGTCGTTTTTTTGCTTCCATGACGTAAGTTCGTATTTTATCCGTTGAACCAAGATTAGCGTTTAAAAGTGCTGTAAAGAATGCGCTTGGATAGTGAGCCTTCATATACGCCAGCTCAAAAGACAATTTGCTGTATGCAACTGCATGTGAGCGGTTAAAACCATAATTTGCAAACTCATCAATGTATTCAAAAATTTGCTCAGCTTGTGTACTATTATGTCCTAAAGCAACTGCACCATTCACAAATTGCTCATGCATTTCTGCCATCTTTTCTAACTTCTTTTTGGACATTGCACTACGCAATAAATCGGCTTCACCCAGTGAAAAACCAGCATATGTTTCTGCCACTAACATGACCTGCTCTTGATAAACAATAATGCCAAATGTTGGTGCTAAAATTGTCTTTAAACTTGCATCTAAAAGCGTGATTTGTTCTTGACCATGTCGTCGCTTAATAAATGATTCAATATTACGGCTAGGTCCTGGACGATAAAGCGCATTGACTGCTACAATGTGCTCGAACGTTCTGGGCTTTAATTGCCGTAAAACATTTTTAATGCCTGCTGATTCAAACTGGAAAATCCCATTTGTATCCCCTTTAGCATACAAAGCTAAAGTCTTAGGATCATCAAGTGGCACTTGATTAATATTAAATTGTTCAGGTAACTGGTTTTTAGCATAATAAAGTGCCTGCGCTAAAATTGTTAAATTCGAGAGACCTAACACATCAATTTTAAGTAAACCCAAATCCTCAACTGAGTTTTTTTCAAACTGGGTCAATAGTCTACCATCGGTTCCAGACTGTACAGGTAAAGTTGTTACTAATGCATCTGAACTCAATACAACACCAGCGGCATGCGTTGAATAATTACGTGGTAGTCCTTCAATTTGTCGTGCTACTTTAAGTAGTAACTCACCATTATCAATCTCAGATAAGGTTGTTTGTAATGCTTTTGATTCCTTCAGTGCATCTTGAATAAATACTTTACGTCCTTGTTTACCCTGTGGTACTGCGTTACTAATACGGCTCATCATTTTCTGAGATACGCCAAACACACGTGCAGTATCACGCAATGCCTGTTTAGCAGCCAAAGTGCCAAATGTTAAAATCTGTGCAAAGTTACGTTGACCGTACTTATCATGGAGATATATTAATATTTCCTCTCGCTTGTTGTCTGGCCAATCAATATCAATATCTGGCATTTGAACTCGTTCAGGATTTAAAAAACGCTCAAACAGTAGCCCAAATTGTAATGGATCAACATCAGTAATCCGCAAAACATATGAAACTAAAGAACCTGCAGCTGACCCACGACCTGCACCCATTTGAATGTTTTGTTTGTGAGCAAAATTAACAATATCCCAAACAATCAAAAAATAATCATTAAATGCTAGATTATCAATAATTTCTAGTTCATATTGTATACGCTTTTTATACTGCTCAACGTTAACTTGGCGACCTCTTAGACGTATCAATAAACCCTTTTCCACAATCTCTTTTAAGTATTGACCTGATGTTTGATCACTATTTGGAATTTGGAAGCTTGGTAAAGTTGCTGTTTGCTTAAATGTCATGTCAACCTGACTATTTGATACCAGTATCTCATTATTTAAATAAGCAGTTTTCAATGCATCATTAGCTAAGTAAGTCTTTTTGACATCATTAAAGTCTTCTAAAATATGTGTCCCTAATTGTTGTGCAAGTAACTTAATGCCATCGAGTTTTATATTGGCATCGATGGCTTTTAACACCTGGGTCGTAAACGCATCCTCAGGATTCAGATAATCCACATCATCTAGAGCAATCAATTTTATATGATTGTTGCGACTAAAGTCAATCAATCGGTCTTGAATTTGTGTGGCCAGTTGTGGGTTAATTCCTAAATATAAATGATTGAGATCAATATGTGTGATTAATTGTTGCAAATAGCTAGTCGACTCATTATATTGGGAAGCGATAAATTGCGATAGCTCACTATCGTTTGGTAGAATGACCGTGATACCATTTAAATGTGGTGCAATCACGTCTAATGTCATGCTATTGGATTTTGTTGTCATTTTTGCCGATGAAATCCACATAAGATTCTGATATCCTGTTTGGTTCTCAGCAATCAGTACTAGAGGAAACGCCGTGGCTGTATTAACCAAGCCGTTAATTTGCAAGGTTATTCCAAAAAGTGGTTTGATATTGTGCTTCTTTGCTTCTCGGTAAAAATTAACAGCACCATACATCACATTAATATCTGTCAATGCAATGGCTTCATAATGACGGGCTTTTGCTGTTTGAATAATTTGTTCAATTGTATTAGGATTTTTTAATAAGCTATAAGCGCTCACAATCTGTAATGGTGCGTACATTAGGCCTCCGCTAGGTTTCATATACTAATACGAAACTTTGTTCCCTTTAATTATACACGAAAAACATTAAAAAAGGTTGCGCTTTTTTCTAAAAAGCGTATGATAGTTTTGTAAAGAGGTGGACTAATATGAAATTCATTACTGTAGCTGTCTGGTCAGCAATTTTTGGTGAAATTGTGGGATATATTGTTTCTCAATTATCACAAGGAACATACTCATTCACGACTGTTGCCATTGTATCAATTATTGTTGGTGAAATTGCAGTCGTTGCAATACCTGCAATATCTGGATCAGCTGTACCTAAAAACGTTACCACTGACGAACAATAACAAAAATAAAAAGGCCGCTATCTTAGTGGCCTTTTTATTTTTTAAATCATTTTCAAGTCTTAGTACCTAGCAAGATATTTGTAAAAAAATTTATTGCCATGCAGCTAATAACTCGTTAATTGTTAGCTGCCCTGGTGCGCTCATAGATGTACCATCAAGGACTGCAAATGTCATTTCAGACCCAAAACGGTACCCTTCAATACGTGATCGACGTCCGAGATCACCCATGCTAATAGTTACCAGAGATTGACTAATAGCTGTTTGATTTGTATCATCTAAAAGTCTTTGAACATCCTGCTCATCGTTTGGTGTCACAGCTAACTTAATAATATCAGCGCCACTTTTAGCCATATCTTCTATAATTTCTGCAACATTTGGTGTCTCATTAAAATCATGGTACGACAAAATCAGAGGAATGTTCAACGATCTAGCGACTTGGAAAATTTTATCGCGCAAGTCACTATCCAATGTATACTCAACATCAACGGCAGTAAAATGATAGCCAGATTGTAATGCAGCTATTACAAACGTCGTATATTCCATGGGTGACATTTCACCTTTACCACCTTGTGCCTTTGTCCGATAGGTTAAAATGATTGGAAAACTACCAATTGTATTAAATAATGATCCCGTCAATTCTTTTATAATTTGGACATTCATGATTGGCCAATTGGCATTAAATTCTTGTTGCGCTGCATCCATTTCTGACATCAACTTTGCTTCCGTCATTGCCGAAACTTCCTTTTGTGCAAGTTCAGCTTGCGCGCCAGCTTTCACTTGTTGCCACATCACTGGCCGACTAAAATCATCAGCAATATAATCAGCTCGCCACTCAACAATATCTGGATTTTGTTCCTGTAATTTTTGGGCAAAGGGTGTTATTTTATAGTTTGGACCAAGTGTTAGAGGCACTGCAATAATAGGCTTGTGATTAATACTTTTTGGTAAATGAAACAATTCGCGTAATGTCATTTTATTTGATAAACGACCCAAATCATGGATGGCTTTAATTGTTGCCGTACACTGTATTTTGGATCTTCACTTTCTGGTAGTTTTATAAATTGTGTTTCTGATACAATTGTAAACCGATTTTGATCATTTATAAAGTCTGACATTGCCACCGGTTTACTTGATACAAAACGCAACGATGGTCCCCAAGCATTATCCAAATTATGCGTCCTCAAATAATGGCGTAATAAACCTTCTGTCGCAGCATGAATAACTGCGACATTTCGGTCAAATTCTGTATTTTCAATTAAACTTAGCGTCATTAATGGCAACGAAAAAGTGGTCACAATGTCTAATCGTTCCCATTGTAAATAATTTACATCAGTCCAATTTAACTCCGGTACTGTATTGGATTTAAAAGCAACAGGCATAATGATTTGTTCACCAATATAGTCATCTAGATGTAGCAAAATTTCTTCAAAACTCTGGTGTAAAATTAATTTTTGATGTGTTAAATAATGTTGTGCTGCCAGTTCTGAATCTGTCCCTTTTGGACCTAATGTGTGTAATTTCATCTTTTTAACTGTTTATTTTCTTTATGAATAGCAGAAGTCGTTAATATTGTCATGACATCATCAATCATCTCATCTGTAATATCTTCTGAATGTTCAAAGTCATATTTTAATAATTCGCGCATGGTTGACATACGCGAATGCTGAACTGCATGCATCCCAAATTTTTCTTTATAGTCTGCTACCGATGATACAACCTGCATGCGTTTTTCAATGATTTGAAAAATCTGTCGATCATAAGCATCAATTTCTGATCGTAATTGTAGCAAAGCTAATTCATCTTCGTTAGAACTAAATAATGCCACAATTTCTGCAGCAATACGTTCAGGTGTTTTGCCAATAGTCTCGACTGTAAAATTCGCTACTGATTGATATTTGGGGTCACGTTGTTGCCATAAATTAAAGAACTCCGCTGCTGATTTTTCTTGTAATAATGGCCGTTGCCCTTCAAGTAGCAAACGACTAATTGTACTCTCCAAGTTACCATGTAAATAAATGACCGTCGCTGGCGAGTCGCGCAAAATGTTGAGATTTTCATCACGTTCGATAACGCCGCCACCTGTCGCCACAACACCATTAAACATTTGCACTTTTGAAAGTACTTGTGTCTCAAGTTCACGAAAACCGTTTTCTCCTCTTTCGAGAAATATATCTGAAATACGCTGATTGGCAATACGCTCTATTTCTAAATCAATATCTAAAAATTTTGACTGATGCTGACGTGCTATTTCTTTGCCAACCGTTGTTTTACCAGCACCCATAAAGCCAACCAGCATTAACGTTTCTGGTTCTTTAATCATTGTGTTCCTCACTTAATAAATTTTGTCGTGATATTTGAGCTGACTGGATCAACGCTATCAGATTTGTCAGATCATTTTCAAGTAAAGTTGTATTAAACGCTTGTAACTCAGTTATAAGCGCCTGATTATTGGCTACGACACTGTCTTTATTGCTAAGTAGTATATCAGCCCATAGTTTTGGATCACTTGCTGCAATACGAGTGGTGTCTTTAAAACCACCTGCAACATAATTCCCAAATCTTTCCGAAGGACCGAGTTGTTTTACCGCAGTATTCATTAATGCAAATGCAGCAATATGAGGCACATCGCTAATGACTGCCATGAGATTATCGTGAGCAGCAACATCAATTTCTTTAAATTTTGCTTGAATTGGCGTTAAAATAGTTTTTAACCGATTTATATGGTTCATCCCTAATTTATTTGCTGTCAAAAAATAAGGTGCGCCATCGTATAAATTGCTATTTGCATAATCAATGCCACTTTGGTGTGTCCCAGCCATGGCATGTCCGCCAATAAAAATTTGATGCCTTAGTTCTGAATTAGCAATGGCCATGATGTCACTCTTTGTTGATCCTGTATCAGTAATGATGACATCTTTTTTAAGCGACATTTTTGATAGTTCTACCATCGCTTGCTTAATGAGCGATACTGGTGTGGCTAAAATAATCACATCAGCATTCACGGCAACATTAGCCAATGTTGTTGAAACTTGAGATACAATGTGGTGCTTCAATGCATAAACTCGTGTGGATTCAATCACATCCACGCCAACAACGTGATTTTCCGGCTGTTGATTTAAAATTAAAGCTAACGATGCACCCATCTCACCCAGTCCTTGAATGACAATATTCATACCATCACCCGCGATAAATCTTCCAAAAATCCAGGATATGACACACTAATTGCATCTTCTCCAGTTAAAACAACATCGCCAGCCGTTATTAAGGCTGCTATCGCGTTCATCATACCAATACGGTGGTCACCATGAGAATCTAACAACGCACTTTCCTCTGGTACACGTAACGGTGTCCCACCATGAATAATCATGCCGTCAGGTAATGCGTCGATATCCGCACCTATTTTTGTCAACTCAGATATCACCGTCGCAATACGATCAGTTTCTTTAACCCGTAATTCTTCGGCACCAGTAATCACTGTATCGCCTGTGGCCTGTGTTGCTGCCAATGCAATAATTGGCAATTCATCCACTGCACTAGGTATATCTCTTGATGTGATATTTATACCGTTTAAATTTTGTGCATGTACCGTTATATCAGCTAAAGGTTCCCCCGACGTGGTAATCTCTGTGATCAAAATTTCTGCGCCCATTCTTTTTAATAGCTGTAATACGCCATCTCGCGTTGGGTTAATACCAACATTTTTAATTGTTAATTTTGAGTTAGGGGTAATCAGACCAGCAACAATAAAAAAGGCTGCACTGGAGATATCTGAAGGCACACTAATTTTTTGCCCAATTAATTTAGGCTGTTTAGACACTGTAATGACACCGTTTTTTGAAGTTATTTCACCACCAAATTGGCGTAGCATACGTTCTGTATGATCACGAGAAGCAATTTTTTCAATGATTTTTGTCTCACCTTCAGCCTGCATGCCTGCTAACAATATGGCACTTTTGACTTGTGCTGATGCAATAGGCATGTCATAAGTAATCCCTGATAAATGATCATTAGCGTGAATAGTGCCAGGTAAGGTTTCATTTTCAGACAAACTAATTTTAGCGCCCATTAGTGCCAGTGGTTGACGAACACGTTTCATAGGTCTTTTACTCAACGATTGATCACCAATTAATTGCATATCAAATGGTAGGCGACTTAACAAACCCATAAGCAAGCGTGTCGATGTCCCTGAATTTCCCATGTCTAAAGGCTTTTCAGGTTTAACAAAATGATTAATACCTTGACCTGTTATGCGGACGTTGGTACCTTCATGCCAAATTTCAACACCTAAATTTTTAAAAACACCCATGGTATGTAAGACATCATCTGATGTCAAAAAATTTTCAATTTCTGTTACACCGTCAGCAATCGCACCAAACATTAATGCACGGTGTGATATTGATTTATCACCAGGCACAGTCATAACACCACGCAAGCCATTTTTTTCAGCGTGCAATAATTTGATCATTTTACATTTTCCTTTTTATCATTACAAAACATCTCAATAGTTCACTTTACTAATTCATTGCAATGCTTTGCTCAATGTTATTAAAATCACGTATTAAAAGTTCAAAACTTCTTCACGATATTGCGCTACCTGTTCTTTCATTCGGTCAATATTGTCTGCATCAAATTTATCTAACACAGATTTAGCCAACTCAATTGCCACCATGGCTTCTGCAATAACAGCTGCTGCCGTAACAGCTGTTGTATCTGAGCGCTCGATGGATGCACGATGTTCCTGATGTGTATCAATATCAACAGATCTCATTGGTCGATACAATGTTGGAATCGGTTTAACAACTCCTCGCACAACGATTGCTTCACCAGTAGTCATACCACCTTCAAATCCACCTAAATTATCCGTTCCACGATAGAAACCGCGATCCTTGTCCCAAAAAATTTCATCCATAATTTGATCACCATATTTTTCAGAGTTATCAAATCCGCCACCAAACTGTACACCCTTAAAAGCATTAATACCAACAATTGCACGTGCTATTTTGCCATCTAATTTTTCATCTGCAGACACATACGACCCTAAACCGACAGGCATCCCCGTAGCAATGACTTGCACTTGTCCACCAACCGTATTCGCGTCCCGCTTTGTTTTATCAATGACTTCGCGAATTGCCACATCTGCTTCTGCATTTAAAGCACGCGTAGGGAAATTTTCAGTCACTTCACGTAACTCTTGCAAGTTTTTATATTTTGTTAATGTCGTTAAATCTGATTTGGCAGGGCCAACATTGACAACAAAGCCATGAACGTCAACACCAATTTCAGCTAATAATTTTTTTGCAACAGCGCCAACCGCAACACGCATCGTTGTTTCACGTGCTGATGAGCGCTCTAGCACATTTCTTAAATCGCTTTGATGACGATATTTGATACCGCCAACTAAGTCAGCGTGACCTGGACGTGGCCGCAGAACCTTACGAAGCGTGTTCTCCGATGTTGCTGGTTCGTTAGGTGCCATAATTTTAGACCAGCTATTATGGTCGTCATTATGCACATTTAATGTCAGTGGTGACCCTAATGTCAATTGGTGGCGAACACCTGTCAAAAATGTGACTGTATCTGTCTCAATTTTTTGACGTTCACCTCGTCCATATGCATGTTGTCGACGAGCTAATTGCTCATTAATATCTTCTTGCGTAATATGTAACCCTGCGGGAATACCTTCAATAACGGCAATTTCTTCTGGACCATGACTTTCACCTGCTGTTGTATATCTCATATTTATCTCTTGTTCCAGACATCAAATGATTATCCGGACACTTTCCTTTCAAAATTATCCTATAAATGTTGGCATATCATCTATTTTTTTAACCATAAGTATTGGTTTACCAACACCTTCTAAACCAACTAAATGTAACAACCCACCATGATTTTTCTTATCATTAATTAAACGATCAAAGAAATCGGGCGTACCAATTAATTTTGATGCTGTAGGTAAACCGACAGTTTCTAATCTATCTTTTAATTCAGAAGCCATATCACTAGGTGCGATGCCATCACGGACCATACGATTAGTTATTGCCACCATTCCGATAGCAACAGCCTCACCATGTCGTAGTTCCCCGTGAGCTAGTAACTCAATTGCGTGTCCAATGGTATGGCCAAAATTAAGATACTGTCTCTGACCTGCTTCTTTTTCATCAGCCATTACGATTTTTGCTTTATACGCAATTGAACGCTTTGATAATTCCTGTGCATTTTCACGAATGTCATTGATTGATCGAATTTTCCCAGTAAAATCAAAAAATTCGCGGCTATCAAGAATAGCAGTCTTAACAACCTCACCATATCCCTCCACTAAATCACGGTCTGTCAACGTTTTGAGGTAAGTACTGTCTACCAATACTAAGTCTGGTTGGTAAAAAGTACCGGCAATGTTTTTGGTGTGATCCAAATTAACAGCTGTTTTACCACCAACTGAAGAATCTACTTGTGCAGTGAGCGATGTTGCAATCTGGATAAAAGCAATACCGCGCATATATAGTGAAGCCACTACACCACCTAAATCACCAATCACGCCACCACCCAAAGCAATTAAACCATCCCCACGTGTGAAACCTTCATCAGCCAATTGCGAGATAATTTGTCCAACCACTGTTAACGACTTAGACTGTTCTCCAGCAGGCACTTGTAAAGGAACAACGTTAAAGCCTGCTTGTTCAAGTTGCTTTTGCGTATCATTAAGATAAAGTGGACCAACATGACTATCTGTTAACAACGCCACCTTTCTAGATGACCAAACTGATCTGACTTCTGATCCGATTTTTTGATGCAAATCATTGCTAATTTTGACATCGTAAGCCTTTTTATCAAATGAAACATGTACAACTGACATATTTGATTCCCTTTCCTAATTAGAAGTTATTCATCCTGAAAAAAGCGACAACAAATTTTCTATACTATATCATGTATTTTTTTAATTTTATCAGCTAATTTTGCAAAGGCGCTTGGTGTTAAAGCTTGTGCACCATCCACAAATGCATGCTCTGGATCATCGTGTATTTCAGTCATCAATCCTTGAGCTCCAGCAGCAGTGGCAGCTAACGCTAATGGCGCAACAAATTTTGCAACGCCAGCAGCATGTGACGCATCAGCGATAACAGGATAGTGTGTCAAACTTTTCAAAACTGGTATTGCTGATATATCAATCGTATTACGCGTATATTTATTATCGTATGTGCGAATACCACGTTCCATCAAAATAATTTGAGTGTTGCCCCCTGCTGCAATATATTCAGCCGCGTTAAGTAAATCATCTATTGTTGCTGACATGCCACGTTTTAAAACAACTGGTTTGCGCTTTTGCCCCAATGCCTTTAATAGCGCAAAGTTTTGCATATTCCGTGTCCCAACTTGGAATATGTCTGTATAACTATCCACTAAATCAACATTTTTTGTATCCAAAATTTCTGTAACCATATCCATTTCAAGCACATCAGCTGCAGCACGATGTGCTTTCAATCCAACCTCGCCATTACCTTGAAAAGAGTAAGGCGACGTCCGTGGTTTAAAAGCACCGCCACGCAAAATTGTTGCACCAGCAGCCTTAACACTACGACCCATTTCAAGCACATGCGCTGAACTTTCAATAGAATCAGGACCAGCCATAAATACGAAATTATTACCACCAATTATCGCATGTTTCGTTTTGATGATGGTGTCTTCAGGATGAAAAGCACGTGATGAAACAATTGCTTGATGATGATTTGTGATTATTTCAACAATATCTTGTGAAATTTCATTCAATATATTTTCATCAAGACTTTTAACACCCGCCAGAGCAACCCGATTATCATGCACAAAGACTGGTTTAATTGGGTTTTTATCATCTAGCTTATTTGCAATTTTTTGTGCAGCATTGTTGCTTTTTGTAATTAAAATCATATTATTTTCCTTTTATTGTTTGTCCCATTAGTTGTCGATCAGCATGACGATTGAACCAAAATTCAAAACTCAAAGCGCCCTGACCTACCAACATCGACAAACCATTTTGTGTGAGTAGTTGATTTTTACTTGCAGATTTTAAAAGTGATGTTTGTTGATTGCGATAAATCATGTCAACAACCATAGCATGCTGAGGTAATAACCCAACTTGATGATCCGTCAACAATGTTCTCGCATCATTCATACCAACCGTTGTTGCATTAATTAATAAATCAGCCTTACCTAATGCATCTGTTAGCGCACGATTATCTGATAGATCTGCTAATTCTCCAATACCTTGACTCAGATAAGCAATCGCTGTTTCTCTCTGAGACCAACCAACATGTGGCCGATTAAATGCTGTCAAATGTCGTACACCATATTGTTTTGCTGTAGCAATTACTGCTCTGGCCGCACCTCCGGTACCTAAAATTACGACATTTTCATGCGGTTGATTAGGGTTAATACTTTGCCAAAACCCGTCACCGTCCGTATTTGTTCCAATCAGCCGACCATTAAGGTTCTTAACTGTGTTAACAGCTTGAAGCCGTTGTGCCAATGGCGTTAGTTCATCAAGGTACGCTATAATGTCTGATTTAAACGGCGTAGATACATTAAATCCCCCAACGTTTAATAACTTCAAGCCCGAAATTGTAGATGCTAGATTGTCTGGTTGAACATCAAACATGTGATAATATGCATCGATGCCATATTTAGAAATCATTTTATTTTGCATAGCAGGTGATTGCGAATGTCCTGCTGGGTGCGCTATTAAACCATAGATTGTCATTTTATCTCTCCAAATGATGTTTAATTCTTTTTACAATCGCACTTGCGTTTAAACCATAGTGATTTAATACTGTTTGTGGTGCTGCACTCATCCCAAACTGGTCAATGCCAATAATCAATCCGCTACTACCAGCCAGTGCTTGCCAACCAAGTGTTGTTCCTGCCTCTATTATCACATTTTCTGCACCATCTTTGGGGATGATTTGCTCTTTTTCATTTTGTTTCAGAGATAAGAAACGTGCCAAATTTGGGATTGAAATGATACGATTACTCATATTTAATTGCTGACTCACTTCAACTGCGAGCTGAACTTCTGAACCAGAAGCAATTAAATTAACACGTGCACTTTTTTGTTCATGAATTATTGTTGCACCGCGATCTATGGCCAATTTTGCCTGCTCTATACTACTATGAATGCCGATAGGACCTCGACTTAATATCAAAATGGTTGGTCGGTTTGTTGATTCTAAGGCTTGTTTCCAGGCTGCTATGATTTCTTCTACTGTCCCCGGCCGCAAAACATCAACACCTGGAATTAGGCGTAAACTCATAATTTGTTCAATCGGTTGATGCGTCGGCCCATCTTCACCTACAGTGACACTATCATGTGTAAAAACATAAATGGCAGGTACCTTTTGTAATGCGCTTAAGCGAATAGCCGCTTTCATATAATCTGAAAAAGCGAGAAACGTCGCACCAAATATTTTTGTGCCACCATGTAATGCAATGCCATTCATAATTGTTCCCATACCAAACTCTCGTACACCAAAAGCAATATTACGACCAACACGATTATTTTGCGTAAACAAAGAGGAGTCACTAATTTCCGCAAGTGTTGAAGCAGCCAAGTCAGCCGAGCCACCCCAGAGTTGTGATAATTGTTGTGCAAAAGATTGCAACACGATGTTTGAAATTTTACGTCCCGCTTGGATTTTATCTCCAATCATTAAGTTGGGCATTTCAATATCTTGATTTAGCATTTTTTGGTAGGCCAATATTTCAGATTCATTTGATGGCTGTTGACTTAGCAATCGCTTTTGTATACGTTGTCGCATATCTTGTAAAATCTTCTGGTCTATTTCAAAGTTATTAATATCTACTTTTAATTTCTGTGCTAATGCCTTTAGTTGCTCTTGATTAAGTGGTGTTCCATGTGCTTTATTTGTCCCAGCATAGGGACCAAATTCCCCTATCACTGTTTTCACAGCAATCAATGTCGGCCGTGAAGATTTCTTAGCTGTTTCAATAGCATCATGAATCAACACCAGATTATTACCATCAGCGATTTCAATTGTCTGCCAGCCATAACTTTCAAAGCGCATTAAGTTATTTGATGTATCTGACCTACTCTTTTCACCATCCAAACTAACTTGATTATCATCATATAAAACAATCAATTTAGAAAGATTTTGTTGACCTGCTAATGAGGCTACCTCATGACTCACACCCTCCATTAAATCACCATCGCTAACTAATGCAAAAGTGAAATGATCAATCACAGTTGGAAATTCATCATGAAGTTTTGCTTCTGCCATAGCCATACCAACCGCCATGCCAAATCCTTGTCCTAAAGGTCCTGTTGTCGCTTCAACACCAGGTGTGATACCAACTTCGGGATGTCCAGGTGTGATTGCGTTCGGATTCCTAAATTCAGATAGATCATTGGATGTAATATTAAACCCAGCTGCGTATAATGTGGCATATAATAATGCTGCACCGTGTCCAGCTGACATGACAAATCGGTCACGATTGATCATGTCAGGATTTTTTGGATCAACAATTAGCTGATTAGCATATAATTCATATAAAATCGGCGCAGTTCCCAGGGCAATGCCCGGATGCCCAGAACCAGCCTTTGAAATCATATGATTAGAAAGTAATCGTAAGTTGGCAATTGTTTCTAATGCTATGTTAGATTTTATTTGTTCTTTAATCATAAATTTCTCCTAATAAAAAATCGTACTAGTTGATTGCACCTAGCACGATTTCTTAAAACAGAGGTTTTCTGCCAAAATAAAAAGTCACCAAGTGATTGCATTCCACTTAGTGACTAAACCCTAAAAAGCTTCTGGTCGCTAAGTGCGTCGTTTTACCGACGCACTTAGCATGCGACGGTTCTACATAAACCAGAAGTAATAATAACTATTAATTTTTAAGATTTGTTTTTCCACGATTTTATTATCCTTATTTGATGTATTAACTATACAACTTCAAATGATAAATGTCAACAGTGTTATTAAAATAAAATGTGATTTACCCTCACTTGACATATCGACGTATAACACTATACACTATTGCAACAATATACACACCAATGATGCGATCAAAATAATCTGTACCAACCTGTACCAAAAAAACAGAAGCAACTTGATTCAAGCCTAATCCGTGCAGTACTTGCACAATCATACTCGAACCAGATGACGTAATACCATGAAATAAAATAACAGTGATCACCGTACTAACAATTGTAGCCGGTACAGAGATAACTAACGCCCACCACCAAATTTTTTTGACTTCTGTGGCCCTGACTTTTTTATATACTAAACCAGACACTAGCGCTGTTGTTATTTGACTAGGCATGAAATAAATTGAAAAAAGATCCCCAGTGGTACCATTAATAATTGCTGTTAGAACACCTGTAATAATGCCACCAATTGGTCCAAAAATGGCACTGCCAAGCAAAGTACCAACTGTATCTAAATAAATAGGTAAACGTGCGTAAAGGGCAATATGACCACCAACAATATTAATGACTATAAATAGTGCCGTTAACGCAATTTTTTGAGATGACACATATTTTTTCATGATAATCGCTCCAAGCCGGTTGCAATGCGACTTAATTCAGAATCAATTAAATCAGCCTCACATCCCAATAATCCACTAACAATATAGACCATTGCTTGTTTCGCATCAATATCTTGTAAAATTTTTGTATTGGCTGGTTTTTGCCAAAAATCAGCGATGTCTACAATACTTTGTCCCAGCGCAACACCAGATGTTGCAATAGCGACATATTTATGAATGTGACGCGCTATTTCCGGATGTAGTACATAAACAATCACTAAAGGATCATTGATGACCGCACCTAAAACATGTTCTTGATCCCAATGAAATTGAAAATAAAACTGTATAATTTTATTAACAAAATCAGTTTTTGGACTATCAATATATTGCATTAATTGCAGTATATTGGGCGTTAACAAAATTTGACGTGTGACATCAAGTGGTACCAGTTCGATTTCAATTGGACTATTTTTGAAAACAAAATCTGCTGCATCTGGATCAACCCAAAAGTTATACTCAGCAACAGGTGAAGTATTGCCATGACTCTTATAAGCACCACCCATAACAACAAGTCGTGATATATGTTGCCATTTAATCGGTTGTTGTTGGATAAACTGCGCAACATTTGTTAGTGGACCAAGTGCTAAAAACCACACATCTGAATGATGAGATAACAGATCTGCGTACCCTGCCTGTGCATCCATTGTACTGGCCCTCACCTCAGTTACTGCCGGTATATTGCTATCGCCTAATCCATCCATGCCATGTGTGTCTTGAGCACTCGTATATGCATGTTTTAATGGCACGGTCGCCCCAGAAAATACTGGGATATCTAATCGCCGAGCTTCTCGTAGAACTTTCAATGCGTTTTGAACGCCAATACTTGTTGGCACATTGCCCTCAACAATTGAAATACCAATAACATCTAATTCTGGTGAATTTAGTGCTACTAGTATTGCAAGGCTGTCATCGATTCCGGGGTCAGCATCAATAATCACTTTATGCTTTTGCATCATCTCTCCTACCTTTCAAGGTTACTTGGTTTTTTATCCTGGGCAGTTTACGAACCAGTCCAATACAATGTATTGATTTTGATAAATGCTTATTAAGTGTATCAAAAATCAGAACATAATAAAACCCAAAACACTAGGTTTTGGGTTTTATTGTGCTTTAACGTGCGTGGTACAAAATAGATAATGCACCAACACCTGTATGTGTTGATATGATAGGACCAGTTGTAGTCACTTCAATTTTAATGTCAGGCCAAATTTTATTTAATCGTGCAGCCATTTTCTCAGCAACTTCTGGCACGCCAGCATGAGAAACGCCAATAGCTAACATTTCAGAATATTCTTGCATTTTAGAAATGACACCATCGTTAAACTTACTAATTGCTTTCATACCACGCCCTTTGGCAACGACCTCAACAGCACCTGTCTTGTCAACAGTGGCACCAACCTTGATATTAAGTAAATTACCTATAAGACCCGACGTCTTACTCAAACGGCCACCAGCAACCATGTTATCAAGCGATGTGAAGCTAAGATACGTGTGGGAATCTGAGCGTACCTGTTTAACTTCCGTTAAAATTTCATCCATTGTAGCACCATCTTGTGCCATCTTAGCTGCAGCTAACACAGAAAAGGCCTGTGATCGATCAGCATTTAGTGTGTCAAACGTTGTAATTTTTGCAGACGTCAAAGCAGCTGCTTGTTCTGCCGCATGGACTGTTCCTGATAGACCTGAAGAAATATGTAAACTTAAAATCTCAGAATCAGGATTTTTTTCATGAATACTGTCGTACACGTCTTGAAATCTTCCAATTGATGGTTGAGAAGTTTGTGGCAGACTATGAGTTTTTAGCATCTTGTCTAAAAACTCATCGCGTTGAATCGTCACACCATCTTCATATACAACACCATCAATTTGAACCGTCAACGGTATAACAGTAATGTCGTACTGCTTAATTTCTTCTGGTGTCAATGCAACCGCTGAATCTGTAACAATCTTAATGTTAGCCATTTTTCCCTCAATTCTTACGCTCGTATCTTTCAACGACAAACGCATAATCATTTTTTTCATCTTTTTCGTGTGACTGTCGACTCACCAAATCAAATTGATTTAAATCTATGTCATCCACGAATGTATCACCATTCACTACACTGTCTACTCGTGTCACAATTAAATCTGTCGCATACGGCATGAAAGTACGATAAATTGACGCACCTCCAGCAATTGATACATCTCTTTTCTCATTTTTAATCACATCTAGTACTTCTGAAACAGAATGCGTCACTAACACATCGTCAAAAGGTATTTGCCAGTCTGTTTGTCGCGTCAACACTAAGCTCGTTCGTTTCGGCAAAGGTCGACCAATACTCTGCCATGTCGTACGACCCATAATCATTAAAGTGTTTGTTGTTTCTTCACGAAATAATTTCAAATCATCTGCTATATGCCACGGCAAACTACCATTCTTTCCAATAGCATGATGTTTGTCTTCTGCCCACACCATTTTAATTTTTGTCATATCATTTTAATTCCTTTACGTAGGTTATTAATGATTCAAAAGTATTTTCAATTTTCCCTGACACAACTGCATTTTCGACTATTTTTAACACACGTCCCATTTTGGGCCCTGGTTGGACGAGATTTTCTATTTGTAAGTCACCACCATTAATGGCCAATTCTGATGCCTTAGAAATCGGTAAAGTGTCAAATACCCGCTTCACCGACTGAATAATTTTCTGAGGTGTTTGCAATAAGTGTAGTACTTCTAATAGATCTTCTTGATACGAATAGACTTGATACAATTCAAATTTACTAATGGATTTAATACGACGTGCAACAGGTGCAATTAAGGTGACAGCTTTTGCGTTTTCATGACTCATTTTCCACACACGCATAAAATAGTTCATCTCTTTGACACTTAATTCTGAACGTGTTAATAAATGTACCCACGCAACCCGCGTACTATGCGCTTGATTATCATTAAGATCTGATATAATCAACGATAAGTCCCACAAATCAATGTCGCCAGGTATATATTTTATAACCCGATCGTCAACAGCAGTTTGGAGACTTTTGGCTGCTAATGGCCCTGTCAATAACTTTTCAAATTCTACACGTATACGTTCTACTGCAATTTTTTCAAGGTTTGGTGCTAATTTCTGAAGTGCTGTTTGGGTTTCTAGATCGATATCAAATCCAAGTTGTGCACTAAAACGCAAAGCTCTCATCATGCGTAATGCATCTTCTGTAAAACGAACCTCAGCATCGCCAACTGCGCGAATAATCCCCTTATTCAAATCTAATAGACCGTCAAAGAGATCCACAATTTCACCAGTATGTGTCATTGCCAAAGCATTAATTGTAAAATCACGTCTTTTCAAATCTTCTTCAAGACTACGCACAAAAGTTACTTTATCTGGTCTGCGAAAATCTGTATATGTTGATTCAGTTCGAAATGTTGTAATTTCATATCCCTCACCATAATCCAAAATCATCACTGTTCCATGTTGAATACCAGTGTCAACAGTCTTATCAAACAAAGATTTTACTTCTTCAGGAAATGCTGAAGTAGCAATATCGACATCATGTATTGGTTTATTCAAAATCATATCACGCACTGCACCACCAACAAAGTAGGCTTCAAATCCAGCATCTTCAAGTCGCTTCAAAGCAGGTCTAGCATCAAGAAATTCCTGTGGCAATGTGTTAATTTTCATCATTAAAAGTCCTTAATAAAATTATACCAAAAAATAAACGAAGAATACCTATTATATTCAAACAAATATCAACTTGTAGCCATTTAAAAAGCTAAATCTTCCAAACGAATTTGCATGTCCGCATCATTTGGTTCCAAAAACAAGTACTGTTTCATCGTAGAAATTTCTTGATTTTGTTCCCCCTGCTGATGATACCATGCAATCAGGTCTAGTAAAAAGAAAGTATTGTCTTGTAGGGATACTGATGCACTTTCCCAATATTCTTGCGCTTTATCATCGTTTCCCGTAGCTTGGTAGGCACGAGCTAAGTACCAATAAAAGTTCGGATCAATTATGTCATCAGACAAACATTGCGTCAACATTGTAATCAGTTCATCAAATCTTTTCTGTCCCAACAACAAATCAGATAAAATAATCATTGTTGTGACATCAGAGTCGTCAAGTACCAGAGCTTTACGATAATATTTCTCTGCTGTTATTGTATCACCTATTTTTTCAGCAGCTAAGCCGGCCAAACGATACAACTGGGTATTAGTTTCATCTTGTGCTATACCAGCTTGGTATGTCCTATAAGCATCATCTAACTGTTTCACTTTTTCATACGCTTGACCTAACAAAGGATAGACAGAAGTATACCCAGGATCAAGCTCTAAAATATTATTAAAAATACGAATACTTTCATTTTCACGATTATTTTCTTGATATAAAATTGCCAATTGAAATCTTGTATCTATTGTCATGGTGTCTAATTTAATTTGTTCTAGATAACCAATGGCGTTTTCGTAATTACCTACTTGCGCATAAGCAACACCAATACGTGCGACAATATCAACACGGCTCATTTCACGTCTCCCTTTTAATAACAAGGCGCGGTAACGTGTAATAGCCTTTTGATAGAACTGATTTGCATAATAAAATTCGGCCAATGCAAATTGAATCACTTCTTCTTCAGGCGCAATTTTTTCAGCTTGTAATAGACTATATTCAGCGGACTCATTTAGTCCTTCTGTTTGATAAATATCGGCCTTCACAAGCAAAGAACGCAAGTAAGATGTAGAGCTGGGCTGAATTTGTGCTAAATAATTTTGCGCCTCATCAATTTCACCATCTTCAATAGCTATATCAGCTAGTGCGGCCCTAATTTCATCTTCTTCTGGGTATTTTTCTAATAGTTTTTTATAAGCACGTCTTGATTGATTTAAGAAGCCAAGCGCATACAGCTCCTCAGCCAAACTATAAATCAAATCTTCATTGTCATGTCTCAATGCTTGTGTGAATAGTCGTTGTGCCTCTTCTAGTTGGCCACCAGATAACGCATCCAACATTTGTTGTGCATAATTTGTTTCCAAAAATTTGCTCCCTTACCGATATATATTAGCACATGATTAGTGCCATCATTTGATCAACATATCATTTTAACATAAAAGTTCTTGTAACCTTGTTCAAATTATCATTAAAAATACAATCAAATCATATTGTAGCATACAAAAAACGCTATCCTACTTAGGATAACGCTGCACTATAATTTATTTTCTTAAATTTTCAACGCCATCTTTAACTGCTTCGATGGCATCTTCTGCTTTGTCTTTCACAGCTTCTGTAGCATCGGAAACTTTATCTTTTGCTTTTCCAAAGAATCCCTGTGCCTTACCCTCTGCTTCACGACCTTTATCGCCGGTAACCTTACCTTCAACTTCCTTTGCTTTACCTGCAACCTTGTCCTTGGCGTTATCAAACTTATCTTCAACTGACATATGATATTCTCCTTGAAATTATTTGATGTTACAAGGTAATTTTAACATAAATAGAAAAAAATGTATATTAATAAGCTTTTTATCTAATTTATCGCTAATAAAAAAGCAATTCCCAAAAGAATTACTTTTCATTATATCGAATTCCAACAGATTGTACGGCATAAACCGTCACCTTACCGTTATTGTTTCCAATAGCTTATTGAAATTATAATATTAATCGAATGCTATAATTTACTTAACAGCTTCCTTCAAAGCTTTACCAGGCTTAAATGCTGGTACCTTTGATGCAGGAATTTCGATTTCTGCGCCAGTTTGTGGATTGCGGCCTTTACGAGCTGCACGATCGCGAACTTCAAAGTTACCAAATCCAATTAATTGAACCTTTTCGCCATTTTTTAAAGCTGATTCGATTGAGGCAAACACTGCATCAACTGAGGCAGTAGCATCTTTCTTTGTCAAACCTGTTGCTTTTGCAACTGAATCTACTAATTCTTGCTTGTTAGCCATTTTTGCTTCTCCTGGAAATATTTATTAACCGTCGAGCGGTTGTTGAAATGTGTCGAAACATTATTTCATGTAACTAGAATAACATAAGAAAGCCCCAATGTGTAGTGTTTATGCGGGTTTTAGGTGTTTCGTAATGTTTTTGTTACATAAAAACCACGTTTATGACAAAATTTAATTACTTTCGTGCCCGAACAATTAATTTAATTGGCGTTCCCGTGAAATCAAAGGCTTCTCTAATTTTATTTTCTAAAAAGCGCTCATATGAAAAATGCATTAATTCAACATCATTAACAAAAATAACAAATGTTGGTGGCTGAATTGCTACTTGGGTTGCATAGTATACACGTAAACGACGGCCATTGTCCGAAGGTGTTGGATTAACAGCAATCGCATCCATAATAACATCGTTTAGCGTTGAAGAAGATATACGCTTACGATGATTATTATCAACATCTTTTACAAGCTGAGGCAAACGATCTAAACGTTGACCAGTTTTTGCTGATACAAAAATAATGGGTGCGTAATCTAAAAATTTGAATTCAGATCGAATTAAATTTTCAAACTCTTTCATTGTGTGATCATCTTTTTCAACGGCATCCCACTTGTTGACAACAATGATCATAGCGCGTCCAGCTTCGTGTGCAAATCCGGCAACGTGTTTATCTTGTTCTCGAATACCCGCTTCTGCATCAATTACCATTAATATCACATTACTGTTATCAATAGCTTTAAGCGCACGCATAACTGAATACTTTTCAGTATTTTCATAAACTTTTCCGCGTTTACGCATACCTGCAGTATCAATCATAATGAATTCATCGCCATCAGCCGTTACAAATCGCGAGTCAATAGCATCACGTGTTGTTCCCTCAATACTTGAGACAATAACACGTTCTTCACCAAGCATAGCGTTCACAATAGAAGATTTTCCAACATTTGGCCTGCCTATGATACTAAACTTAATTGCACTCTCATCATCTTGCTCTGCCGCTTCGTCTGGAAAATGTTTAACCACTTCATCAAGTAAATCACCTAATCCAAGTCCATGCGATCCAGAGACTGGTAACGGTTCACCTAATCCAAGTGAATAGAAATCATAAATATCTTGACGCATTTCAGGATTATCAACTTTATTAATTGCTAAGACAACTGGCTTATCAGTCTTATATAACATCTTTGCAACCACTTCATCGGCTGAGGTTACACCTTCACGACCAGAAGTTACCATTACAATCACGTCTGCTTCATCAATTGCCAAATCTACCTGTGCACGAATTTCAGCTAAAAATGGTTCATCCCCGAGTTCGATACCACCTGTATCAATCATCCGAAATTCATAGTTCAACCATTCTGCTGGTGCATATAAACGATCTCGTGTGACACCTGGCTGATCCTCAACAATGGCAATACGTTCACCAGCCATACGATTAAATATCGTAGACTTTCCTACGTTAGGTCTACCAACAATTGCTACTATTGGTGCTGTCATGACGGCACCTCCTTTTTCTATTACCGTGAGCTTCCACTAATACTCACTCGATTTTTCTTCAAAAATAAAAGAACTGGCGCACCAGCTCTTTTGTTCTTACTAATATTACAACTTATCTCCGAAGATATCACCCAATGTTGCTCCTGAGTCATCTCCATTTTGCTTGTAAGCAGCAATATCTGCACGTGATGCTGATCCATCATTTCCACGACGATCTTCACGTTCTGGCTTTTCTTCTAAAGCTTTCATTGACAATGAGATACGTTCTTCGGCTGGCTTAATATCCAATACCTTAACTTGTACCTTGTCACCTGACTTCAAAACTTCTGAAGGGTTTTCGATACGTTTGTTTGAAATCTGTGATACGTGGACAAGTCCTTCAATACCAGGCAAAATCTCAACAAAGGCACCAAAGTCCTTAACACGTTTAACTGTACCTTCAAGAACTGAGCCAGCAGCGATTTGATCTGCAGCTTCATCCCAAGGTCCACGTTGTGTTGCTTTAATTGACAATGAAATACGACCCTTTTCAGTATCCAAAGCCAAAATCTTAACATTGACTTTATCGCCCTTTGTCAAAACATCTGCTGGGTTTTTCACACGATCATGTGAAATTTCTGAAACATGGACCAAACCGTCAACACCACCCAAATCAACAAAGGCACCAAAGTCTGTCAAACGTGCAACAGTTCCTTCAACAACTTCACCAACAGACAATTTGCTAAATATTTCAGCTAATTGGGCTGCACGTTCTTGTGCTGCAACAGCCTTACGTGACAAAATCAAACGTGCGTTAGCAGGATCAATTTCAATAACTTGAGCTTTGATGTCTTTATTTCTAAATTGATTCAAGTCAGATACGAAACGTTCTGCAACCATTGAAGCAGGCACAAAACCACGCACACCATTAACATCAACAATCAATCCACCACGTACTGCATTAATAACTTTGGCATCAACAGTATCACCTTCGCCAAAGCTCAAGTTTTCCCATGCCTTACGAGCATCTAGCCGCTTCTTTGACAAGAGGTAAGCTACGCCCTCTTTATCACTTGTTACATTTGAGATAACAACTGCTTCGATGCTATCACCAATTTTTAATTCGTCTGCCAGGTTGATGTTACGATCGTCTGAGTACTCACGTGCTGGCACAACTCCTTCTTCACCGGTAGGCAAACCAACTACTGCTTGATTATCGTTGTCAATGGCTAAAAGTTCGCCTGTAACAACATCTCCCACCTTAATTTGATCTGCTGCGCTTTCGAGAGCTGCTAAGAACTCGTTGTTTGTTTCACTCATGACGTCTAACGTCCTCCTACAATTTACACTATGAATATAGTTTACCAGAATAACTCGTTCTTGTATAGTAAAAAACAGCGTTTTCACGCTGTAAATTATTGATGTTGTTTATTTTTGATGATTTTAGTGATTTCAGACACAACTTTTGTAATACTCAGCCCAGTGGTGTCTACTAAAATAGCATCTTCTGCCTGAACTAACGGACTAATTTGACGATGAGAATCTTTATAGTCACGTGCTTCAATATCTTTCTTGAGTTCGTTCAAATCAGATGGCATGCCCTTGCTTAGATTTTCTTTATAGCGTCGCTCAGCTCTTTCTGACACACTGGCCACTAAGAAAATCTTGACTTGAGCATGAGGTAACACAGTTGTTCCAATATCGCGGCCATCCATAATAACATTTTGACTATTAGCAATATCTCGTTGCCTTTTAACCAAATTTTCACGAACTGCAGCATATGAAGCAATTAATGATACATTATTTGTTACTTCCGTTGAACGAATGTCGTCAGTAACCTCTTCATCATTTAAGAACACCCGTTGAACCGGTGAACCTGGTTCAAAACGAATTGTTGTCTTAGGGAGTAACGCTGTAATCTGCTCCTCATCTTCATAAGCAAGCCCTGCAAGTTTAGTAGCCAGTGTGATCGCGCGATACATAGCACCAGTATCAACATATACATATTTTAAATCCGTTGCTAGTATTTTGGCAATAGTTGACTTACCTGCTGATGCTGGACCATCAATTGCTACTTGAAAATTTTCTACCATATTGTTAGTTCCCTTTAGACTATTGAATATTTAAATCTCTGCCCGCATATTGTGTATAATTGCTAACCGTCAAACCAGGATTTAACGCCACAACTTGATCTGTCGTCATACCATGCGTTACCGCAAAATTATATAATGTTTGACTTGCACCAAGCACTGCTGTTTGACCAACCGCACTAGAAGACGACGACGCTTCACTCTGACTACTACTTATTTCTTCACTTGAAGAAACCTCTGAACTGACTTCTGAGCTCGACTCAACACTACTTGTTTCTTCTGCTGAACTCGAAGATTCTTCAGATGTTGTTTCTGACGAAGATGTTTTTGTTTCTGATGACGATGTACTTTTACGACTCACTGATGTTGCTGCTTGTTGTTTTGGTTCGTTGCGATGAGAAAAAAAGCCATAAACCGGCACACTTGATAATATAGCAAAAGCAAGCACAATCAAAAAAATTCGCAAACCTTTGTGTTCAGTGGACTTTTTGTCATTTTCACGGGCAAACTTCGGTTCCACTTTTTTCTTTTTTGATCTTGCAGATCGACTCATGTTGTTTGGGTCAAAATCGTTCATTATAAAACGACCTCCATTAATATATATTCACTTAAAATTTTACCACACAGTGACATCAAGTGTTCATAATGTTTGATTAAGATGTCAATTTATTTTGTAGTGGCTTTAACATTGATAACACAATAAGGCTAATACCACCCCAAACGATACCTTGTATGAGATTAAATGGTAAAACCATGGCAATAAAATATCGACCCAAACCGATAATATTTGCAATATCAAAATGTGCAAATTTAGCATATAATGGCACCGCAATAAACCAATTCATTAAAATGGCAGCACCTGTCATTCCAATTGTTGCCACGCTAACTGCCAACAAACTTCTGCCAATATTTTTAGTTGTGAAATACGGCATAATCCAAAACAAAATCAAAGAAAAAACAATCACAGCTATTAAATTAACAGGCAATCCCAGGTAAGTATTAATACCCTCATTTGCTAATATTAATTTGAGTATTGTTCGTAAAACAACTGTCCACATCGCAGCAGAAACGCTAATCCAATAGCCAGCAAGGATCACCGGAATAATTGAAAAATCCAAATTCAAAAAACTAGCTCCTGGAATAATTGGTACTTGTGGAAATAACATTAAACCAAACGATATCGCGCTCAATATCGCAACTAGGGTTAATGTTTGTGTGCGCGTTACTTTAGAAATAGACATATTTGGCCTCAAAAAAACTGCGCAATTTGTCAGGGTATCACAAAAAGGCAGTCTTAACTTTCTTTTTTTAACTTCTTTATACCCGACTTTACGGTCGGCTCCGGATTTTGACCAGATCAACTGCTTTCGCAGGTCGCGGGCTTACCATATCATGTATGTCTCACCGCCGGTTGGGAATTACACCCGACCCTGAAGTATATTCAATTGTACTTGAATCTCATCTTACCAAAAATAGAAATTAAAAACAACTACTTATTTTCTACGATAATTTTTGTAGTCTTCAGCTTTCAATCGCTTAATCTCGGCACCAGTTAACTTACGATACTCTCCAGATTGCAGACCCACTAAATCAAAAAAAGCATACTGCTCTCGTGTCAGTTTAACCACGGGTAACTTAACTTTTTGTAACATATCTTTCACTTGATGATTACGACCCTCATGAATAATCACACGAACCATACTTGTTTTCTTGTCTTTATCAACTCGTTCAACTGTCACACGAGCAGGTGCAGTTTTACGCCCCTTAATAACAACACCATGTTTCAATGGTGCTAACTTTTCATCGGTTGCAATGCCTTCAACCTTTGCAGCATAAACTTTATCCACTCGTGACTTAGGATGCATTAACTGATTAGCAATGATGCCGTCATTAGTCAATAAAAGCACACCTGTCGTATCATAATCCAAACGGCCAACCGGATAAACGCGTTGACTGACATCACTTAAAATATCAATTACAGTCTTACGACCCTTATCATCATTACTTGTTGTCAGGACGCCACGTGGTTTATTTAATAAATAATAAACCAGTTTTTCGCGTCCTTCAATAGGTGCACCATCTACTTCAACAGTGTCACTTGGTTCAACTTTCATGCCCAGTTCGGTAACAAGTTGACCATTAACTTGAACACGGCCCTTACTAATTAATTCTTCGGCACCACGCCTTGAGGCTAACCCCGCTTGCGCAATAACTTTTTGTAAACGTGTTGCTTCTTCAGACATGCTCGTTCTCTTCTTCCGTTTCTAAAGCGCGTGATTCAAACGCACTTGTGAATAGTTCTCCACCCTCATCCTCAATCTCTAATGTATCAAAATCCGGTAGTGGTGGTAACTCTGATAATTGTTTTAAGCCAAAATAATCTAAAAATTCAGCTGTTGTACCGTATGTGATAGGTCGACCTGGTTCATCTTTTCGACCTTTTGACACAATTAATTGACGCATAATTAATTTTTGTAATGTACCCGACGACTTTACACCACGAATTTCATCTATTTCAACTCTTGTAACTGGCTGCTTGTAAGCAACTATCACAAGTGTTTCAAGTTGTGCTTGTGACAAGGTTGCACTAGTCGATGCGTCAAAGTAACCTTTTACTATTACGCCCAGTTCAGATTTTGTTACCAAACGATAGACACCATCTAACTCACGAATTTCTAAAGCACGTGATAAATCAGTATTATACTTTGCGGATAATTCATCAATTAATGCAATCACTGCTATCTTATCAAAACGAGTTATACTGGAAATATCCTCAGTGGTGATACCTTCATCCCCTGCCACAAACAACAAGGCTTCTACTTGAGCTAAATTATTCATTTTCGTCCAACTTTTTAATTTTTAAAAATATTTCTGATTGTGTATTGTTTTGATGTAATGTTACTTTATCTTCTTTAGCCATTTCAAGCAATGCTAGAAAAGTCATGACCAATGATTCACGACCATAAACATTATCAAAAAGCGATTCAAACGTTATCATATCGCCTACATTTTGGATACGAAATCGCGCGTTAATATGATTAATCGCCGTTGCCATCGTATACTTCTCACGATTCACATGTCGAATAATAGCGCGTTCCTTATTCTTTTTATTTAATAGATTTGCAAATGCCATTTGCAAATCTATTAATCCAAGACCTGGAACAAGCTTTGTTTCTAATTTAAAATCATCTGGTACAAGCATCGGTAGTCGTGCAAAAGATTGTTGATTATGGTTCTCACGTTCACGTAACTTGTCACTTGCGATTTGAAACTGTTTATAAGTTAACAGTTGATTCATGAGCTCTTCTCGTGTATCAAAATACGTTTCTTCCGTGAAATCTTCTTCAAATATTTCTTGTGGTAACAATTCAGATGATTTGATTTGCACTAACGTTGCCGCCATAACCAGATAATCACTTGCGACATCTAATTGCATATCCTGCTGTGCTTGAATAAAATCTAAATATTGTTCTGTGATAGTTGCAATGGGCAAGTCAAAAATATCCACTTCTGATTTTTTGATTAAGTGCAATAATAGATCCAACGGGCCTTCAAATTCGCTTATTTTAATTGTTAAACTGTTGGTTCCGATGTTGCTTTTCTCCATTTATTAATCAATTTTTGATTATCTAGTGTTCCCATAATAAACGCTGTTTGGTTTTGCATCTGGAACTCAGATAATATCGAAAAATAGTTAGTAACCGTCCGTGATTCAGGCGTTAGGGCAACATGTCGTATGAGCGCAATATCTTGAGATAAGAACTCAACGCCTAAAACACCCTGTACGCGGCTATCACTTTGCCAAATATAGAGGCGCCTTGTATCGCGATCATTGTACCAAGCAATTTCTGCATTTAAATGAGATAATTCTCGCAATCCTGGTAACAGCGATAAAATACCCATAACTGTTTTTTGATTGTCATTTCTAGCTTGTGTTAACATTATTTCTCCTAAACACTTTTTGTTGCGGAGTTAGATACCATAGCTTATGCTCTAGGGTGGAAATTGTCATACACTTCGCTTAATCTTTTCTTTGAAATATGTGTGTATATTTGTGTCGTTGAAATATCTGCATGTCCTAAAAGTTCTTGGACAATTCGCAAATCAGCACCATTTTCAAGAATATGTGTCGCAAAAGAATGTCTTAGTGTATGTGGCGAAACATCTTTATTGATGCCAGCTGCTAGGACTAATTTTTTTATAATTTTCCAAACACCTTGGCGGCTCAGTTGGTCACCACGATCATTTAAAAAAACAAACTGAGACTCTTTTTCTTTTAATAAGGCCAATCGGCTACTAGAAAAATATTTTTCTAACCATTCCGCAGCAACTTCTCCAATTGGTATAATACGTTCCTTATCACCTTTTCCAATTGTTTGAATTAAACCAAGTTGTAAATGTAGATCACTCATCTTTAAATTGACCAGTTCACTGACACGTAAGCCCGTGGCATAAAGCACTTCAATTAACGTACGATTACGGACGCCCAGTGGTGTTTGTTCCGTTGGCACATTCAACAATGCGTCAATTTCTTCTACACTAAGTATTGATGGCAAATGTTCCGCTTTCTTAGGTGGCTTCACATCGAGCATTGGGTTATGTAAAACAATCTTTTCTTGAAATAGATAACCAAAGAATTTTCTCAGAGATGTCACCATACGAATAACAGAATTATTTGATTTACCAAGTTCGTTTAACTGACCTAACCACGACAAAATAACAACATGATCAATTTGATTAAGGCGCAGTTGTTGTGTCGTTACATAAGCGCCAAATTGTTGCAAATCCTGATGATAACTTTTAATTGTATTATTTGATAAACCACGTTCTATTCGAATATAATGTAAATAATCTGCGATTGCGTTATCTATTTCTTGTGTCATTATTTCTCGATCAGCTTGATACCATCATCTGTTTGTTCAATAATACGAGCCTTGTATAGATGTCCAAGTGCGCGTTTGAACTGGCTTTTACTAAAACCAAATTGTCGCTTAATAGCTTCAGGGTTACTTTTATCATTGAATGGCAAAAAATGATCCGCACGGCGCTGTAATTGTAACAGCAAAAACTGGGCATCTTCATCCATTGTCTTGTACGCCAAAGGTTTCAGAGAAAGGTTCAATGCACCATCTTCTCGTACCCCAATAACACGTGCATCAACAACCTGACCTAAACGTGGTTCGTCATCACGTTGTGAAGGGTGAATAAAACCAAGATAATATTCATCAGTTATCACCAATGTTCCTGCTATTTTATTACGATAAACAGTTGCTTTAACCGTTTTTGATTTTAATTCCTGTGGTGCGCGACGTGATACAGCATCAATAATCTGCTGTTGTGCAATTTCTCCCCATAGTCGACCTTTATTATCTTCTTTCATGGCTAACATTAATTTATCACCTTTTTGTGGCCACAAAGTTGAGATAGTTGGTAAATCATCTAGAGAAACGACCAAATCCTTATTTGGTAATCCGATAGCTACAAACACACCAAGATCATGTCGATTAGCTACAACTGTTCCCCAGCCGTAGACATCTTGTTGTACACTTGGTATTTGCTTAGTAATTTGAAATTTATGATTTTCATTTTCGTATGCAAAACCTGTCACCAAACCACCAACTTTTAATGGTTTTTCAAGTTCAGATTTGTCAATTTCATAAGTATTACCATCGACCTGTGCGAAAAAATACTTGTCATTTTCATCTGTTACATTTGCTTTAATTATCGTTCCAACTGCTGGATTTGTCATTATTTTTTCCTCTGACACGCAACTTCACGTGTTTTCTTTAATATCTAAGTGTAACATGAATTAGTTAACATAATCCAGAAATTCGACATTGCGTACTTTAACCCAAAGCTGATTTTACGAGATTAGCAACTAGTTTGCCATCTGCTTTTCCTTTTACTTGCGGTGTCACAACGCCCATTACTTTTCCCATGTCTTTTAATGTTGACGCACCTGTTTTGGCAACTGCTGCATCAACAATTGCTTTAACCTCATCCTCAGTGAGTTGTTTTGGCAAATACTTAGCCAAAATAACAAGTTCCGAACGTATCCCGTCTGCTAAATCTTCACGATTGCCCTTTTCAAATTCTGATAACGATTCATTACGTTGCTTAACTTCACGAGACAAAACTGTTAGTTCCTCTTCTGAACTTAGATCATGCCCCAAGTTAATTTGTTCGTTCATAACAGTAGACTTTACCATCCGAATAACAGACAAAGCCGCCTTGTTTTTATCTTTCATAGCTTGCTTCATATCAGCGTTTAGTGTTTCTAATAATGACATTTTTATTCTTCTTTCTTTTTATATGTTCTCATTCATTTTACCACAAAAGAAAAACGCCACCAAAGTGACGTTTAGAACCGATTAACGGCCCTTCTTTTTGTTACGCTTTTGTGCTGCTTCAGACTTCAATTTACGAGCAACTGAAGGCTTAACATAGAATTCGCGCTTACGGTATTCTTGGAGAGTACCGTCCTTTGAAACACCGCGCTTAAAGCGACGCAATGCATCATCCAAAGACTCGTTCTTACGTACGATGACCTTTGCCATGTGATAACCCTCCTTTCTCGCATTTTATTTCGTTTTAACGACATGCTGTAAATACTTATTAAGTCTATCAGAAATCAGACTTAGTGTCAATGTTTATTTGCCTGTAAGTCTCACCTTAAGCCCTGCTTTACACCAGAAAATGAGTTATAAAAACTACAATTGATAGGCCTCTTCGTATATCTTAGTAATATAGTCCAACCAGTATTGCGGATTAAGTGATTCACCTGTCGTATCCTCTAGAATTTTGTTAGGATCAACCGCACCACCATGACGCCAAATATGTGCTTTACGCCAATCAAAGATAGCTGAATAATCTCCTGATTTAAATATCGTTTCAAAATCCAACGTTTTTGCCATTGTGCCTCTAAATTGTGCTGCGTAAAGATGACCTAGTGCGTAACTTGGAAAATAACCAAACGAACCGCCAGCCCAATGGATGTCTTGCAAAATACCAGTGACATCATCTGATACATCTATTCCTAAGTATTCTTTATACTTAGCGCGCCAAAGTTCTGGTAATTCAGAGATAGCGATATCATCATTGAAAATTGCTTTCTCAATTTCATAGCGAATAATAATATGCAGTGGATAAGTTAAAGGATCTGCTTCTGTACGTATTAGTGTCGCCTCTGTTCTTATCCAAGATTTATAAAATGTATCAAATGCAATATCATCTAGAACAGGCGAGACCACCGACTGTAGTTTTGAATATTCCACTGACCAAAATTCTTTTGACCGACCAATAATAACCTCATTGAATAAAGATTGAGATTCATGAATACTCATACTAATTGGTAATACTGACCTAACATCATCATAGATTGGGTCAACATTTTGTTCAAACAATCCATGCCCTGCTTCATGAAAAATACCCAAGACTGCCATTTGAAAATTATGAGTATCCCAGCGTGTTGTGATACGAGCATCATCTCTATTTAGTGCTTCCATAAATGGATGAATCGTATCATCTAATCGTCCTTTACTCAAATTATAACCCAAGCGTTGGACAGCATCCAATGCATATTGTTTTTGTTGTGCTTTCGGAATTTCACGAAATAAGAATGCATTATCATTTTCTGTTCCTTTAGCAGATATGCGTGCTCTTAGCGTTGTTATACCATCCTTGAGTTGGTCAAATACTGCATCCAGTTTTTCGACAGTCAATCCTGGTTCATACTGATTAAGTAAAACATCATAAGGTGTTTTTTCATTTTTTTGCCACAATGGTATAAATTGTTTTAAATAGATAATGATTTTTTCAAGATAAGGCGCAAAGACTTTATAATCTCGCGCTTCCCGTGCTTGTGACCAATAATCTTGTGCTTCAGAAAGCGTCTTGTTAAAATCAATAAAATCTTTTTCCGGGATATTACCTATGTTATCGAAATCTTTACGTGCTTTTTCTAACACAACTTTTCCTAAATCATCTAATGAACTATCATCAGACTCTAAATCGTTTAAAATACGTTGCCGCTCTTTGCCAGTGGCCACTTGAAATAATTTTTCCGCTAAGTATGCGTCCATGTCTGCACGAAAGTGCCCAGCATCTTTAGGCATACCAGTCAAAGCATCCCAGCCTGACAAAGCGGCAAGCTGTGACAAAAGTGTCTGCTCTTTAATTGATGACCATAGGTTTTGTTGTCCTGTCATGACATTCTCCTAATAAATTAAATTTTAAATTATAAATATTTTATCATTTATTCATCTAATTTTGAAGTATGTTTTGTGTCTGTCATTCGCCAATATACAATCAAACTAATCGCAATAACAATTGTGACATAGACAAAAAACCAGTTTTCATGTTGTATTTTTTTCAAATATAATGCCAGATATTCAACCGTACCACCAAATATAGCAACCGTCAGACCATAAGGTAGCCCAACACCCAACGCTCTTATTTCCGTTGGAAACATTTCTGCCTTAACCACAGCATTAATTGAGGTATAACCAGTGACAATAATTAAACCAGCCATCATAAGCAAAAAAGCAACCCAACCACTTTTTGTATGAGAGAGTAAAGTTAAGATTGGAATTGTTAACACTGTACCCAATATACCAAACCAAAATAGTAGCGGTTTGCGTCCAATTTTATCAGAAAGTGCGCCAGCAAATGGTTGTAGCAACATGAATATAAATAATGCCGCAAAATTAATCCATGTTACCTCTTGCTTTGGTAATCCAACTGAATTAATCATGAACTTTTGTAAATAAGTTGTGTAGGTGTAAAAGGCTATTGTGCCACCCAATGTCAAGCCAATAACTGTCAGAACAGCCTTAGGATAGTGTAACAATTCACGCAAACTACCTTTAGCCTTTTTATTTTGTGTGCTAAATTGATCAGATTCTTCCATACTAAGCCGTAGTATTAACACAACTAATGCGCCAAGTGCACCAATCACAAAAGGAATACGCCAGCCCCAAGCAGTTAAAGTAGTTTCAGTCATCGTCATCTGTAAAATAATTTGAACACCTAAAGCAATCAGTTGACCACTAATTAGAGTAACATACTGAAATGAGGCGTAAAAACCACGATGCCCGGCGCTTGCCATTTCTGATAAATAAGTCGCAGACGTACCATACTCGCCACCCAAAGATAGTCCCTGAAAAAGGCGTGCCAAAACTAATATAGTCGGTGCTACGATGCCAATTTTTGCGTAGCTTGGTGTTAATGCAATGACAAGTGATCCAGCAGCCATAATTAATACTGAAAGCGTCAAGGCCGCACGCCGACCATGTTGATCAGCATATTTACCCAATATCAAGCTACCTAAAGGACGCATCAAGAAACCAATAGCAAATACTGCAGCAGTACTGAGTAATTCAGCCGTCTTATCGTGTGCTGGAAAAAAGGATGGTGCAAAATAAACAGAAAACGAGGCATACACATACCAATCAAACCACTCAATCAAGTTTCCCAATGACCCCTTTAAGACATTACTAATAATTTTCTTTTCTGATCGCATAGCAACCCTCCTAATGATGTTATGTCGTAATTTAACATGATATGAAATAAACGTCTTTATACGTAATGCACAATTTTAAGAAATCGCTTGTGCAAATTAAACAGTTGCGGTAAAATATTAGGAAAATCATGAGGAAGTATCTTAATGAAACTTAATGAAGTATTACAACATCCTTCCCTTAAAACAATTCAAGTAGCTGCTGGTAGCCGTGGCTTGAATCGTAATGTGTCTCAGATTGGTATGATTGATGCACCAGATATTATTGACTTTCTTTTTGATGGTCAACTACTTGTCACCTCAGGCTATCATTTTACAAAAAATCCCCATTTATTATATGATCTTATTATTGCTATGAATAAGAAAAATGCCAGTGGCATCGCCATTAAATCCGGACGTTATGTTAGTGAATTGTCAGATGAAATTATCACTTTAGCAGATGAACTAAATGTGCCAATACTTTGGACACCGGCTGATGATTTTCTGTCTTTAACAGTTAAACGATTAACTGCCGTCATTTTAGAAACACAAAACACCGAACTACGTCAAATTATTGCTATTAACCAACAACTGTCAGATTTAAATGCACAAAACATTACCTATCAGCATTTGCTTGATCAAAGCGCTAAAGTACTAAAAACACCTTTGGCACTGTTAGATTCTCACTTTACAGCCATATATGCTAGTAGTGAGTGGGTCGCTCAGCGTGAGTTTTTGACCCATTTTTTACGACACGAATCAGGAATTGATTATCTGAACCTAAACACACCTACTCGAATTACGTTTAATCACCAAAAAATTGACATCTTATTAATTTTTTCAGCTCTAAATGAAAATAAGGCTTTTGCTGCATTTGTTGTCAATGAAGAAGAACCCTCAGATTTTCAAATGTTACGGCAGCAACAAGTTATCAACACATTAGGTTTAGCTAATTCCCGAACAGATTTATTAAATGAAACAGATTTTCGAAATCGCTCCGGATTTTTTTTAAATGTCATGCAAGGCGGGTTGAACGATAAAGCAATAGATAATTATTTACGTGATGAAAACATTGATAAGGACCGTCATTTTCAAGTTGCAATCATTGACTTTATAGAAAAAAATAAAATTATTGAATCGCATCAATTTGAAATTCGGCAACAACTCACCCGTTGGTTTATCGCAGAACATCATTTACCTGTTTTAACATTCTCACACAGCCAACAAATAGTACTACTCATTGATGAAGGTATTGATACAAAAGATTTTTTGCAGCAATTATTACAATTTTTAACTATCCAAAAAAAATTGCATTATCCACTCACGATAGGTTTTTCTAGAATTTTTGGCGCCATTCATAAACTAGACGAGTTATATGAACAAGCAAATAACGCATTAAAATTGACCACTCAGCAACACCCAATCATGCGATTTCGACCAAAAAACGCACAAGAGTTACTGAATTTATTGCCGAAACAAGAAAGTGATGTTTTTGTCAAAAAAATACTTGGTAATATTTTAAACAATGCCGAATTACTAGAAACTTTAAAAAGTTATATGTTTCTACATCAAAATGTTACCGCTGTAGCTGCTGCACTTTTTGTGCACCGTAATACAATTAATTACCGATTAAAACGAATTAGCGAGTTACTCGGTGTTGACTTAGAAATGCCCGATGTTTTAGTTGATATACAGCTCGCTCTCCTTTTAATATAATTTATGCATAATGCACAAAAATAAAATAATTTTTGTATGAATTAAATGAGTAAATACTAATGAAAATGATAATATAGTTTCAATAACTATTTACATAGCTATTTACAAATTGGGAGGTTCATTCATGATAGAATATACAGATTTAGCCATAAATGCAGATGGCACTAAGCGTGGTCTCAAAAAGAAACACGTTCAGATGATTGCAATCGGTGGCACCATAGGAACAGGATTATTCTTAGGTGCAGGAAATTCCATTGCTCGTACTGGACCTTCAATTTTAGTTGTTTATGCGGTTCTGGGAGCATTTTTCTTCCTCATGATGCGCGGTATTGGCGAAATGCTTTACGCAGATCCCTCACAACATACATTCGTTTCTTTTATTACTAAGTATGTTAGTCCTGGTGCTGGTTACTTCGCTGGTTGGTCATATTGGATTGGCCTAACATTTGTGGCAATGGCAGAATTAACAGCCGTTTCAACTTATGTTAAATTTTGGTTCCCACATTGGCAAACCTGGATTATACAAATTGGATTTTTAGCAGTATTGACATTAATCAATCTTGTTGCCGTTAAAGTTTTTGGTGAAACAGAATATTGGTTTGCCATGATAAAAATTATTGCCATTATTGCCATGATTATTACTGGATTGGTCCTCATCTTTACTGGCTTTCAGGCACCAGCTGCTGGTGGTCACACCATCGCTTCGTTTGGTAATATAACACATAACTTCTCAATGTTTCCTAATGGTGCAGGGATGTTCTTTGCAGCCTTTCCAATGGTATTTTTCGCTTTCCAAGGCATGGAATTCGTTGGTATTACAACAGCTGAAACACAAAATCCACGTGACGTTTTGCCACGTGCCATCAACACGATTATTATTCGTATTTTGATATTCTACCTAGGTGCAATGACAATCATAATGTCCATCATTAACTGGCGTGTTATTGCTAGAACGCCAGATCAAAGCCCCTTTGTTATGGTGTTTCAGTTGGCCGGTTTAAAGGCTGCTGCTGTGATCATCAATTTCGTTGTCTTGACATCTGCGGCCTCAGCATTAAACTCCGCAATCTACTCTGCCGGAAGACATTTCTATCAGTTAGCAGAAGAATCTAAATCAGCAGCAATGTCACCTTTTAGTAAAATTTCAAAACATGGTGTGCCTGCTAATGCGATACTTTTAACTGCAACTTTAGTATTGTTATCTCCAGTGATTAACGCTATTCCTCAAATTACATCAGCTTTTGGTTTCATCACCTCTATTTCTTCAAATATGTATATTATTGTGTACGCTATGACAATGTATGCTCATCGTAAGTTCCGTGAGTCTACTGATTTCTTACCAGATGGTTTTGTCATGCCAGGTTATAAATTTACAAGTCCGCTAACATTGTTATTCTTCGTCGCGATTTATCTGAGTTTGTTCTTCCAATCTGATTCTCGATTATCTGCTATTGGTGCTATTATATTTACAATTATTTTTGGCTACATCTCACATAGAAAATTTGCACGGAGCACAAATTAAGACAGCACAAATAAAATCCGATAACCAAGACAACTTAATCTGTCTTAATTATCGGATTTTTTAGTTATTAAACAAATCGCTACAAAGTAGTTTGTTCATATTACTTTTTATAATTCTGGTTCATAGAATCGACCAACCGTATGTTCTATTTTCCAAGTAGAGGAGAATGCATGTTCATCTACTGATTTCATCGCTTCCCTTAATTCAAAGCGTTCTTGTTGCGTAATAACGGTTAACAAAATTGATCGATTTTCGCCCGTATAACCACCACGTGCATCATTAATAATTGTGACACCTCGGCGCATATTGTCATATATACCACGCACCATTTCTTCCGGCTTCGTTGTAATGATCATAACTTGCATTTGCTGCTGACGCGTATAAAATGCATCAATCATGCGCGAGCTGACAATAACACCGACGATAGAATACAAAGCATATTTCCAACCATAAGTTAATCCTGCACCAATCATGATTAACGCGTTGAATCCAAGGTTAACAGGACCCATTTTTAGATCAAACTTTCTTTTTACTAGAAGACCAATGATATCTAGACCACCAGTCCCAACACCGTATCGCAATGCCGTACCAACAGCCATCCCATTTAATGCACCACCAAATAATGCATTAATTAATGGATCTGTTGTCAGTATACGGGTCGTGTCAAATAAGGGCATCAATGCAGCGCTTAGTAAGACAGCCAATGTTGTAAAAGTGGCGAACCGCCATGATAATTTCCACCATGCAATGACTAGCATTGGTAAATTAACAAGCGCTAAGGCCAAAGCAACCGGCACTTTACCACCAGATAATGTGGATACTAATTGTGCAAATCCCGTAAAACCAGATGAATAAATATGTCCTGGTCGCCAGAAGTAATTCATTGCAACAGCAACAATCACAGCATAGAATATTGCGCCACCGACTCGACCTGTGTAACGATGTTTCATAAAATTGTGAAAATATTTTTGCATGTTTTTGTACGCTTACGTACGTTCCCTTCAAATAACTGAGTATAATTATACGGTAAATAAGTTCATTATACTAAAATTATTTCGATTCTGTTGTAAATAATCCTAAATCATTCAACTGCTTACCATCAACACGTGTTGGCGCTTCAGTCATTGGTTCAGTGGCACGTGAGTTTTTAGGGAAAGCAATCACCTCACGAATATTTTCCTGACCAGCTAATAACATTGCCAATCGATCTAGACCAAGTGCAATTCCTCCCATTGGTGGGAAACCATATGCCATACCATCAAGTAAGAAACCAAAGGCCTCATGAGCAGATTCTGGTGTAAATCCTAACGCTTTGAGCATTTTTTCTTGAATTTCCATGCTGTGAATACGAATTGAACCAGATCCTAATTCATAACCATTCAAGACCAAGTCATAACTTTGAGCGTGTGCTTGATGAGGATCTTCACCCTCATTCAAATAATGAAGATCTTCTTCATTTGGCATAGTAAACGGATGGTGTGCTGCTATCCAGCGGTCAAAATCTTCAGAGTATTCAAACAATGGCCAATCAACAATCCAAGCAAAAGCCCATGGGTTTTCTTGATCAATTAACGCCAAGTCTTTAGCCGTTTGACGACGAAGATAATCTAAAGTAGCTGCAACAATATCTACACGACCAGCACCAAACAATAATAAATCACCAACTGCAGCACCTGATGACGCAATGAGTTCTTCACCTTCTGGGAAGAACTTTGCAATGGGACCTGTTAATCCATCGTCAGTAACCTTTAGCCATGCTAATCCTTTGGCACCGAATCGCTCGATGTATTGTGCCATTTTATCGATATCTTTACGCGAATAGTGATCAGCACCACCAGGAACGGCAATTGCTTTTACAACACCGCCCGCGTTAACGGCCTTTGAAAAGACGCCGAATTCAGAATTTTTTACAACTTCTGATAAGTCCTTTAACTCGTAAGCAATGCGTAAATCAGGCTTATCCGTACCAAAGCGATCCATTGATTCTTGCCACGTCAAAGTTGGAATCGTTGCCGTATCCAAATCAAAATCAACCACATCATGCATCATAGCTTTAACCCAGTTATTGACTAAACCACGAATTTCATCAGCAGACATAAACGATGTTTCCACATCCATTTGTGTAAACTCTGGTTGACGGTCACCACGTAGATCTTCATCACGAAAAGCGCGTGCAATCTGAAAATAGCGATCAAAGCCGGCACCCATCAATAGTTGTTTAAATAATTGTGGCGATTGTGGTAAGGCATAAAATGATCCAGGGAAAATTCGTGAAGGTACAAGATAATCACGTGCACCTTCAGGTGTTGATTTTGCTAAAATAGGCGTCTCAATATTAATGAAATCATTTTGATCCATGAAATGTATAGCGCTAGACATAATTTTCGAACGTACACGTAGATTTTTTTGCATCTCTGGACGACGCAAGTCTAGATATCGATACTGTAACTTGAGCTCTTCATTAGCATTTACACCATCTTCAATATAAAATGGCGGTGTTTTTGAGGTAGCTAAGATTTTTGCATCAGTGACATTTACTTCAACTGCACCAGATTGAATTTTATTATTAACTTGGTTGGGATCTCGACTGACAACTTGACCAGTGATTGCTATAACAAATTCATTACGCATTTCTTCTGCCACAGAAAGCGCAGCTTGATTAGTAACATTAAATGTTAACTGGACTATTCCCTCACGATCACGTAAATCAACAAAAATAAGATCACCAAAGTTACGTCTCTTTTGTACCCAACCAGATAACGTGACGGTTTGCCCAAGGTACTTTTCATCTATTAATCCTGCATAAGTTGTTCGTTTCATCACTTATCTCCCTTTGATTCAATCAGTGTTGGCAAATCAGTATACAAATCTGAAAGATTCACCGTTTGTTGTTGTCCTGTGTTCATATTCTTTAAACTAGCTACCTGATTAGCTAACTCTTCATCGCCAATTGTTACAACAAACTTACTGTGGTGGCGGTCAGCGCTCTTAAACTGTGCCTTAGCAGATCGTCCAAGGTAATCTCGTTCAGCAACGTATCCAAATGATCGAATAGCTTGAACAATTTGCATTGCGACAACATCAGTATCTTCTCCAATATTAACCACATAGAAATCTAATTGTTTTTCAGGAACTAATGTGAGATTTTGTGCCTTCAATAGGCTCAACAAACGTTCCATACCAATACCAAAGCCAATTCCTGGCGTCTCGGGCCCACCAAATTCTGATACCAAACCTGAATAACGTCCACCGCCAGCAATTGTCGCAGCACCTTTCAAGGTGTCATCAACTGTCATAATTTCAAATATTGTATCATTATAATAATCCAACCCACGAACCATTGTTGCATCAATTTCAAACTCAATATTTAAAGCACGTAATATGGCTTGAACTTGTGTCCAGTGTTTTGTCGAATTTTCTGATAAATAATCCAAAATAGATGGTGCATCAGCAACAAATACTTGATCTCGTGGATCCTTTGAGTCTAAAACGCGTAGTGGATTTTGTTCTAAACGAGTTTGCGAATCACTTGACAATTCATTTACATGTGGTTTTAAATAATCTATCAAAGCTTGACGATAAGCATCACGCGAGGATTGATCACCTAAGGTATTGATCACAACTTTTATTTTTTTTAGGCCCAGAGTTTTGAAAAAGTCGACAACCATAGCAATAATTTCGACATCTAAAGCTGGTGACATCGATCCAAATGCTTCCGCCCCAATTTGATGAAATTGACGAAAGCGACCAGCTTGTGGTCGTTCGTAACGAAACATCGGTCCAATATAGAAAGTCTTATATGGCTTATCAAATTCAGGTCCATACAATTTATTTTCCACATATGCTCGCACAATACCAGCTGTCCCTTCAGGGCGTAATGCAATATGTCGATCTCCCTTATCATGAAAATCATACATTTCTTTTGTGACAACATCAGATGTATCACCTGCAGATCGTGAAAAAACATCAAAATTTTCAAATATTGGTGTCCGCGTTTCACTAAAATTATAATCGCCAAACAACAGACGTGCCGTACTTTCAACATGCTGCCACAGTGCTGTTTGATCGGCTAATAAATCGGCTGTCCCTTTTGGTCGTTGAAATATTGGTTTTGCCATTTCTATTTAATCACCGAAATACTTTGCTCATGCAAGGAATTCGGTGCTTTCTCCTTCTTATTTTGACATTAAAACTGAAAAAGCGCCCTTAACGAATAATCGTTAAGGGCGCAATCGCACGGTACCACCTTAAATTCTGATGTAAAATACATCACTTAGATTGCTTATCGCGCAACCACGCACTGCCTTAAACAACAGCGACCTCCAAGGTGTCACAAATCACGTTGTCGTTTTGCTTACATCACCCGCAAAATTTCTAAGTATCCAAACAATGATCTTTCCAATTCATCAGCTTTAATATATGGTTTAATCATATATTTATATTGGTTTAAAGTCAAGTATATTCAATCAGTTACTTTGTAAAACGATATACCTTAGCTTCGTAGGGTCGTAAGTGAGTGCCTGTGTCGTCATCGTAATTACTAATCAAGATTTCGGCATTGTCAGGTACGTGGTAGTCACGTATGAGTACTTGATCAGTGAAGTTGTTGATAACAAGTAATTGTTCACGATTTCCAAGACGGCGATAAGTATATACTTGGTCATCATCAGGATCTAACAACTGATATTCTCCAGTTGTGATGATTGGTAACTCATGACGCAAACGAATTAATTTCTGATAGTAATAGAAAATTGAATTTGGATCTGCTAAAGCCTTTTTAGCGTTAATTGTGCCATAATTATCATTTAACTTAAGCCAAGGTGAACCTGTTGTAAAACCAGCATTTTGACTATCATCCCATTGCATTGGTGTACGTGCGTTATCTCGCCCTTTGGCATGTACATATTTCAGCATGGTTGCTTCATCAGTCAACTGATCCTTATCAATCAAATATTTAAAGGCATTTTTAATTTCAACGTCATCAAAATCTTCACGTTGCAAATTATAGGCATTTGTCATACCAATCTCTTCACCTTGATAAATATAAGGTGTCCCTTGCATAAAATGCAGTAAAGTGGCCACCATCTTAGCTGACACAACACGATATTCTGGCCGATCATCCCCATAACGACTAACAGCACGTGGCTGATCATGATTGTCCCAATAAAGTGAGTTCCATGCCTTGCCAGCCAAATCATTTTGCCATTTTGACATGTTTTCTTTCAACTTAATTAACGAGACTTTTTGATCATACCACTTTCCCAAGGCCGGATTAGGATTATTGTCCAATCCCATATGTTCAAACTGAAAGACCATATTTAATTCAGATGCATCAGTGTTAGCATATTTAATTGCATTATCAATGTCAACACCAGATGCTTCACCTACGGTCATCATATCAGCACGATTCAATACTTTTTGTCGCATTTCTTTTAAGTAATCATGCACATGTGGCCCATTGGCGACTGCTTTGTCAGAATTACCATACTCACCACCTTCAGGAACTTCACCATCTGGTAGACCATCAGGTTTTGAAATTAACGAAATAACATCCATTCTGAAACCATCAATGCCTTTGTCCACCCAAAAGTTCATCATATCAAAAACTGATTGTCTCACCTCGGGATTAACCCAATTCAAATCTGGTTGTTCTTCAACAAACAAATGTAGATAATACTGACCAGTTTTTTCATCAAATTTCCAAGCTGAACCAGAGAAGAATGAACCCCAATTATTTGGCTCACCATCATCAACAGGATCACGCCAAATGTAAAAATCGCGTTTGTCATTATTTTTTGAAGAACGACTTTCAATAAACCATTGGTGTTGATCAGACGTATGGTTGACAACTAAGTCCATCAAAATTTTAAGCCCTTTATCATGCGCCTTTTCTAATAAGCGATCAAAATCAGCCATACTGCCAAATTTGGCATTAATATCTTCATAATCGGAAATATCATAACCATTATCTTTATCAGGGGATGCATAAATTGGATTTAACCATATCACATCAGCCCCTAATTTTTTAATATAATCTAATCGTTGCTCAATACCCTTCAAATCACCGATCCCATCATTATTAGAATCTTGATAAGAACGTGGGTAAACTTGGTAAACAACTGCCTTTTGCCACCATTTAATATTTTCTGTCATTTTTGATTCTCCTTTTTTATTTAGAAGTGACTTGCACTTTTTCTTCCTTAACAATCCAAATTAAGCAACCACCGATTATTAAAGACACACCTGCAATGGCTAACATATGGGCCATTGACTTGCCAACTGCTGGGAAAATTGCAAAACTTGCAATTGATGCGATAATTTGAGGAATGCAGATAAAGCAGTTAAATAAACCAAGATACACACCGTCATGTTTACCGTCCAAAGCATTTGTCAAAATGGTAAATGGAATAGAAATCAATGCAATCCAACCAACACCAATTAATACGAAACCGATGAGAGAAGATAAATGTGTATGACCATATGCAACAATGATAAATCCTATACCACCGGCAATCAAGCTCAAAAAATATGCTCCCTTGCGTGTTTTATCATTTAATCGTTGAAACAAAATACCAACAACAATCGCCACCACTGAGTAAACTGCTTGTAAAATACCGAACCAATTACCTGCGGCTTGATAACCAGCTGATGCTGGATCAGACACATGCCAAATGTTTTCCGACAAAGCACCTGTTGAGTAAGTCCACATATATGGAATACCAAACCAAACAAAGAATTCCACCAGACCAAGGGTCCAAAAAACTTTAGGTGCGTGCTTCAAAATAGTTATCAAAGATTCGTGCGTTTTACCTTCGATTTCAAAGCCGTGATAATAAGCTAACGTTTCTGGATCGTACTCTTTAACATTCATAATTGTAAAAATTGTTGATAGCAATAAGATGGCAGCTGCGACATAAAACGAAATTTTAACTGAGTCTGGCACAACACCGCGAGCTGCCGTATTAGCAACACCAAACGACGTTAATACGAATGGGAAAACAAAAGCAATCACACCACCCAAGCTGCCCCAAATGTTTTGTAAACTCCATGCTCTATCTGTTTGCTTAGCATTTACCATATCTGGAATAATCATTTTAAACGGCTGCATTGATGCGTTTGCTGACAAATCCATAAAAAGCACAGTCACAGCACCAAACCAAAGCGCCGTCAAGGAGCCATAACCAAAACCAAATGAACCAGTGTTTGGTAATAATAATAACACGATTAGAGAAACGAAACAGCCACCAATCAAGTAGGGCATCCGTCTTCCTAGTTTGGGTAACCATGTTTTATCAGAAAATAATCCTATTAATGGTTGCGTGATCATACCAGCTAACGGCGGTAAAATGAAAAAAAATCCTAATTTCGTTGGATCAGTGCCTAATGTTTGAAATATTCTACCCATGTTACCGGTCTGTACAGAAAAAGCAACCTGTACGCCTGCGTACCCTACCGTCATTAAAAATAACTGCATATTGGTCAATATTGGTAACTGACCCTTTTTTTGAACTTTACTATCCAACATATATTCTCTCCTTCATCATGTACCATGATAAAAATCAATATTTTAAAAAAGTAAGCGTTTACATTTTAAAGCAACAAAATACTTAGAATTTATACACTTTGGCTTCATAGGGACGCAATGTGTCCCCTTCGTCATCATTATAATTACTGATAATGAGCTGCCCCTTATCATCTTGATTGTAGTGTCGTATTTGATTTTGACTCGTAAAATTACTAATAATAAGTAGTTGAGAATCTTTATTTACGCGCTTATATGCGTACACTTCATCATCTTCTAAGTCTAGTAGCTCATATTTTCCGGTTGTTATGATAGGCATTTTTTGTCTCAAGTTAATTAGCTTTTTATAAAAATAAAAAATCGACTGTTGATCGCGCAATGATGCGGAGACATTGACATTTGTGTAGTTTGGATTAATGGCTAACCATGGTTTTCCAGTTGTAAAACCAGCCTGATGGCTATTATTCCATTGCATTGGTGTACGTGTGTTATCTCGTGAAGAATGATAAACATAAGACATCATTTGATTGGCAGTTACACGTTTTTGTTTTAGAACTAAATCATCATAAGCATTTAATGTATCAATATCTTGGTAATCTGCAATATCAGACAGCTTAATATTGGTCATGCCAATTTCTTCACCTTGATAAATATATGGTGTACCTTGCATAAAGTGTAAAGTTAGTGCCAGCATTTTAGCTGATCTTACGCGGTATTGATCAGAATCATTACCAAAACGTGAAACAACTCTTGGACGATCATGATTATTCCAATACAAACTATTCCATGCTTTGCCATACAAGTCATTTTGCCATTTAGATAAAATACGTTTTAAATCAACAAGTTTAAATCGCTCATTACTCCATTTGCCAAGTCCCTCATGACTATTATCGATTTCAGTATGTTCAAACTGAAAAATCATTTGTAATTCATTTGTGTCAAAACCTGCGTACTTGACTGCATCAGCAGTTGATACGCCAGGTGTTTCGCCCACCGTGATAATATCATATTGTGATAGTACCAATTGATTCATTTCTTTCAAATAATCATGTACATTTGGACCATTTGCAATAAAGTTCATAGACGACCCATGATTAGCTAGTGTGACGTTGGCATCACTAGGAAAATCTGCTGGTTTAGATATCAAATTAATGACATCCATCCTGAAACCATCAACGCCTTGATCCAACCACCATTGCATTGTGTCATATATTTTTTGTCGTAAATTAGGATTATCCCAGTTCAAATCTGGTTGCTTTTTAGAAAATAAATGTAGATAATATTGTTTCGTTTTGTCATCAAATTCCCATGCAGATCCGCCAAAATCTGATAACCAGTTATTAGGCTCATGTCCATCAACTGGATCACGCCAAATATAGTAATCACGATATGGATTTTCTTTATTTTTACGACTTTCTATAAACCATTGATGTTCATCAGATGTATGATTAACCACGAGATCCATCATGATTTTTAATCCTAGATCATGAGCAACTGACAACATATTTTGAACATCATCCATGGTACCAAAATCTGGCGACACTTTAAGATAATCGCTAATATCATAACCATTATCATCGTTTGGTGATTGATATATCGGACTTAACCAAATAACTTGGATACCTAACGCTTTTAAATATGGTAAGCGTTCTATAATACCTGGTATGTCGCCTATGCCGTCACCATTACTATCCTGAAAACTTCTGGGATAGATTTGATAGACAACAGCACGTTGCCACCACTTAATATTTTCCATGAGCACCTTCTTTATTTTTAATAGATATAAAATCATTTTGCGTAAACGTTTACGCAACTATATTGTAAGCGTTTACATTGTAAATGTCAACACATTTTGAGTTATAATATGTCATATGGCTATTACAATTAAAGACATTGCAAATAAAGCTGGTTTATCGCCAGCATCAGTCTCCCGGATTTTAAATAATCATGGTCGTTTTAGTGCGGAAACTGCTAAAAAAGTTCACGAAATTGCGGAATCACTAGGTTATTTTAAGAATCAATCAGCTGCTGATTTGTCGCAAAAGCAAAGCCGTGTTGTTGGCGTTCTTGTGCCTGTAGCACATACTAACTTTGCGGACGAAATTATCAAAGGTATGCAACATACTGCTTATGAACTCAATTATGAATTATTGATTACTTTTATCGATACTGATGAAAAAAAACAGATTCAAACTGTTCAATCACTATTATCTCGGAAAGTTTTTGCTATTTTTATGCTTGCCATTGATGCTCCCACTGCATTATTTGAATTACTCAATCATGCCAATGTGCAATTAGTAAGTATCTCAAACCAACTCAACAATAAGATTCCTATTATTTCATCAAATAACGACTTGATGATGCATCAAATCGTTGACCATCTCTATCAAAAAGGTCATCGCAAAATAGCCTTGATTGGTTCTTCTGAACGTTACCCAATCGTGGCAAAAATACGTCGTAAAGGCTACATTGATGCTTTGGCCGCTAAGGGTATTACATACAATCCTGATTGGATTTGGGGATTTCAAAACACCTATCAAACAGGATTAGATGCCATCCAACATTTTGGGACACCACTACCTTTTACGGCAGCCATTGGCTCGGCAGATATTATCAGCGTTGGACTGCTCAATGCTGCTCAAGATGCTGGACTAGTTGTCCCAAATGACTTATCCATCGTATCTGTTGACGGTACGGAGTTAACACAGTTAACCCGTCCAATTCTTACAACAATCGAACAAGATTTTCAAATGATGGGACATCTTGCTTTATCATCACTTCATGAAAAAACGCTCACAGAAAATGCTATTATTTATACTGATACTAAAATAGTTCTTGGTGATTCCGTCCGAGATTTCAATAATTACTGAAACATGACTGTGGCATTATTTTGACTTGCCTAACCTTTCCCACTTAAAATAAGGTATACTATTAGAGACACAAAAAAGGATGGAAAAATATGGGTCGTTATCAAATTGATTTTAAACAAAAACAAGCAAACGCAAACTACAAGTCAGGTCAACAAACCAATATGACCAAGGCAGAAAAAGTTGCTGCGTTAAAAGCTAAATTTACACAAAAAAAAGCAAGTCATCTTTCAAAATAAGATGACTTGCTTTTTTAATTAGCTTAGAACCCTTGTGCTTTTAAATAATCCACTAGATCTTGATTTTGTTCATTCGCTTTAATAATGTAAGTATTTAGATCGCTATTTGAAAAATCACCATCATTCATGCCAGCATCACGTATTTTTTGACGTGCTTCGGAAACACTCATAATTTTGCTTGCAACACTAGATTGTTCACTAATACTACTTTCTTCTGCTTCATGCCCAGTTGAAGAAGATGTTTCTACCTCGTGATCTATTGTAGAAGAACTATCATTTGATTGCGATGACACTTCAGAAGACACATCACTACTGTTTGATTGTTGAGAATTATTACTCGTTATGTCAGATGACGAAGATTTATGAATAGCTTGTGAGCTTTTCTTATTTGTTTCAGTCTTCGATGTATCTTGAGTAAAATGACCATAAGCTATTAACGATCCAAAGATAATAATAATTACAACAACCAGGCTTATAATTTTTTTAATCATTAAGCTACCTTTCTATTCAGTCGAATACATTGAGTTGATATTTTTGAATCCTATTAACCATATTTATAACATAGTTTGGATCCGTTGCATATCCCGAATTTTGTAATTTTTGCAATGCAATCGTATATGATTGTGTATTTGATCGCAATGATGTCCCATAATTTTGACGTATTTTTAGCGCATAGTCATTTAGACTATCAGCCTGTGTTTTATATTTTCTGAAATTAGCATAAATATAATACGCTGAACCTTTTTTAACATGGATGGCTTTATTATTAAAATCAGTTACCACCATGTCACGCCCGGCAACTTCCTGTGTTTTTACCTTATAAATCTCGCCACGCCAATCAGAAGTTGCTTTAATGCCAAACAAATTATTTGCTCGTAGAGCTAGTTCACTCTGTCCCCATGCGCTTTCTGTAACCATTTGCGCCAAAAGCACTGAGACCCAAATGTGATTATTATTAGCTGTATTTATGGCATTAGGAATCAAACCATTTAACCATTTTTGTTGTACAGCGGAAGTACCGGTTAAATTGATTGTGGTGATTTGCTGAATACCTTTTTTATCAATCCAAAAGACTTTTCCGTTATTTAAGGTTATTTCGGCCCATGTCGCATTTTTTGTATCTGCTAATTTTGTTACTTTAACTTGTTGTTGGTTATAACTTGTTGCGCGTTCTTTGGCACTCATGCTACTTGCTGTGGTACGCCATGGCCCACCTGCA
>NZ_BPKY01000003.1 GCF_019656055.1 Leuconostoc miyukkimchii
AACAAACCATCATTACGGCCTGTTTGATTGATTTTTGCGACATAGTTTACAACGCGTTGGTTGCTTATGACGTCATACTGCTGCTGTTTTTGTTGTGGCTTTTGTTCTTGCACACCCTTAACATCAATCCAGTATTTGCGTCCATTATTTAAAGTTATCTCTGCCCATGTTGCATTTTTTGTATCTGCTAATTTTGTTACTTTAACTTGTTGCTGGTTATAACTTGTTGCGCGTTCTTTGGCACTCATGCTACTTGCTGTGGTACGCCATGGCCCACCTGCAAACAAACCATCATTACGGCCTGTTTGATTGATTTTTGCGACATAGTTTACAACGCGTTGGTTGCTTATGACGTCATAATTATTTTTATTGTAATAAACAGTAACCAAGTCCTTAAATTGGTTCATATCATATGCTTGAGAAAAGTATTTTTGCCCACGGCCACGCCAGTATTCTACTGGATCAATATGATCTGTTCCTCCCCACTTATATGAAATATTTTCGTGACTAGCAAGATTACCGTCTAAATTTTTACTACTAATTGAGACTAATTTTGGCGCGCCCATCTGATATTTAATCATTTGGTTTGCCGTCCAATTCGCAAGAGAAGCAATTTGATGCGCAAATTCTGTTTTACTATTGACGCGAATTTGTTCAATTTGGTCTGCATAACGATTCCCAAATGGCCCAGATCCCCAAGCTTTTTTGTTCGTGTTGGCAATCGTTTTAAGTTGACTACCATCTACAAAACTATGAACAAATGCACTATCTTGATGATTTACCATATATGTAATTTCATTATCTATTTTACTGCCTTCGGTACCAACATCATGAATGATGACCATTTTTGGTTTGCCATCTTGAAAGTTCATATTGATGCCATCATTTTTAGAAGAATCCTGCATACTAATACGATAATTAACTTGTTCTTTAGCAGGTGCAATCTTATTATTTAGAATATAATTATTCACCAGACTTGCTGCTGATACCTGCTTTATACCAATAAAAAAAAGCGCCGAAAAAATTATGATAATTGCCTTTTTATTTTTCAAAATATAATTCTCCAATCTCTACATTATTATTACTATACTAAAATAGTATTACAATGATATATCACGAATATCACAATTTTTTCCGCCATACTCATTGCATTATAAAAAGCGCACTTCATATTGAAATACGCCTTTTATAATGAGTATTTATTTAATTAACTTAAAACGACCCTCATCGGCAACGTAATCTTTATCAGCTGCTGGTGCTTCAATAGAACCAAAAGGTAATTGTGCACGCAGACGCCATGAGGCTGGTACATCAAATGCCTCACTTACCTGTTTATCAATTAACGGATTATAATGCTGTAACGAGGCACCAAGGCCTGCTTCTGTCAATGCCAACCAAGTGGCATACTCAGCAATACCATGACCCTGCTCCGACCAATCATAAAAGTTTTCAGCATATAATGGTACATTTTCTTCAAATGACTTAACAATAGAAGTATCAGTAAAGAACAAGACAGTTCCAAAACCAACTCTAAATGCGTTATTAATTTTTGCCAAAGTGTTATTATAAGCCTCTTCATCAGGAACTTCTTGCTTTAAACGTTCAGCTGTCAAACGCCACAACTTTTCATGTGCATCACCTGTTAATACAATTGTACGAACTGATTGATTGTTAAAAGCAGTTGGTGAATTTCTCACCGCAGACTTAACTAATTCAAATAATTCTTCAGGTGTTTGAGATACCTCATTACCAAGTGCGTAAATTGAACGTCGTTGCTGTTGTAAATCAGTAAATGCCATAATTATTTGGTGTACATCTCTTCATAATTAACTAACGAAAGAGACATACACTTCCTCCTTGGATACATTTTAGTATGAGTTATTACTAATATTCTAACAGCTTACTTATAATAAGTAAAGTAAAATATCAATTACACTAATACTAATTGGTATGCCCAACGTAGTTTACGGCTATTATTGTCATCAATATAAATATTTCCCTGCCTAGAAAAACCATTTCCCGCAATAACCGCTTGCATGGGTAAGTTTTCAGGATGTGTATCAATTCTAAAATCAACTATACCCATTTGAAAGAAATAAGTTAAAATTGCAGTCATAAAACGTTGCGCCAGTTTTTGACCACGATATTGATTAGATATTGCAAAACGATGAATAGCGACATACTCTGCTGACTGATTCAACCATTTTCCACTTGTTATATTTGTATACACCGGATCTTCTCCAGACAGCAAAGCCACGTAACCAGCCACTTGATTATCAACAATTAATACATAACCACGTTCTTGTTGCAAATCACTAACAATGGTATTTTGATTAGGATATCCCGATTGCCATTGGTCCAGACCTTGCTTTTTAAGAAAATGACGTGAATCATCTATAATGGCCGTAATATGAATTAGATCTTTATTCTTCGCTTGACGCATATATACTGTTGACATAATAATATTTAGGCTACTTCAAACATAACCAATCCCTTCTATATGATAGTTTATTTTATCATAACAAGCTACCATTTTAGATCACAACAAAATATTAAACAACAGTTAAGTATTTTGCTAGAAGGAATCAATTTTTTGTTGCTCAGCATGACTAATCAAAACATTAGTTTGACGCACATTTCTTGCATATGCTGTCAATCTAAAGATTGCTTCTTTTAACATAGCCATTGATGCAGCATAGCTCATGCGAATATAGCCTTCCCCACCTGGTCCAAATCCGGATCCTGCAACAACTGCTAATTGTTGTTTATCAACCAAGTCATTGGCAAATGCGACATCATTTTGAATAAAATCACCAGGTATTTTTGCAAATATATAAAAAGCCCCACCAGGTTTGGCAATACTAAATCCAAGCGCTGTTAGTTCATTAACTAAAAAGTCTCGTCGGTTTTGATATGCCTGCTTCATTTGGGCAGTATCGTGCCAGCTTAGTTCACTATCAAATGCCTCTGTCGCTGCTGCCATTGCTGGATTGGATGGTGTCATAATCACAAAACAATGCACTTTATTAAATTGTTCTATTAAGTCTGCTGGTCCAGCCAAAATACCAATACGATATCCTGTCATAGCATGTGATTTTGACACACCATTTACAATAACAGTTTGCTCTGGTAAGTACTTTGCCATTGACACGTGTGAATTATCATAATTTAATTCGGCATAAATTTCATCAGAAATAACCAAAATATTGGTCTCACGCAAAACATCAGCTATGTCCCGTAATTGCTTATCAGTATACGTAACGCCAGTTGGGTTGGATGGATTCGTCAGCACAATTGCCTTAATGCATCCCTTACTTTCATTGATTGCTTGACGCAATTTCGATGGTGTTAAAATGAACCCATCTTGGCTCACATCGACAAAAACAGGCGTGCCACCATTGATACGTACCATTTCAGCGTACACAGGATAAGCAGGTGTTGGAATAAGAATCTGATCACCCTGATTTAAAATAGCAGTAAAAATCGTATATAATCCTTCCGTTGCCCCAACTGTTGCTAATATTTCTGATTCAGCTTCATATTTCAAATCATAGCGTTTTTCCAAAAAATTACTTGCTGCCTGACGAAGTTTCATTGTTCCCGCAGATACGGAATAATGCGAATCATCTGCATTAATCGCACGCACTGCTGCCAACTTAATATGTTCTGGTATCGCAAAATCTGGTTCTCCAATTGTTAATTTCAAGATATTTGGTATCTGACTTACTCTTTCACTAAATGAATGAATTGGACTAGGTGTTACTTGATTTAGATTGTCTGAAAAAATATGATGTAAACTTTCTTTTGTTTTATGCATTAATCCATCTCTTTTCTACAGTAATAAATATTGTTACTAATTCTATCATTTTATTTGCTTGCTCATATTGTAATTAGTAACAATAAAAAAGAAAATATTATGCACAATGCATAATATTTTCTTTTTTATTTAATACGCTTGCCCCAATACTGGAAATAGTCAACACGCATTGCACCATTATATAATTTGCGTCGCTTAGTAGCTTTTTCACCATAAGACGTCTCAAATTCTAAATCGCTTGTCAAAATATATTTACTCCAACTTGGTAGTTGACGATATACATTACCCATTTCAACATAAAGCTCTCGAGCAGCATCTAGTTCGCCTAATCTTTCACCATATGGTGGATTAGACACAAGAACACCATTAACTTTATCAGTTGACCAATCCTTAGCCGCTAATTGTTTGAAAACAATGTCTTGTCCTAGACCGGCATGCTTAGCATTTTCAATCGCAATTTCAATCATTTTTTCATCGATGTCAAATGCTTCGATATCTAATTTTCGATCATAATCAGCTTGTGCTTCAGCCTCATCACGCACGGAGTCAGACAATGATTTATCGAACCAATCCATTTGTTCAATGTCAAAATCACGAATTAAACCAGGTGCAATGTTGCGTCCAATTAAAGCAGCTTCAATTGCAAGCGTGCCAGAACCCGTTGTTGGATCAACGAATGGTCTATCAGGATGCCAATTTGTTAACAACACCAGCGCTGCTGCAAAATTTTCTTTTAGCGGTGCGCCACCCTTATCGACACGGTAACCACGCTTAAACAATGATGGACCAGTTGTATCAAGTGTGACCATCACATGGTCTTTGTCTATCATTACTTCTAATTGTGCGAAGTAGCCATTTTCAGGTAACCGTGTATGTATATGATATGCTTCTTGTAATCGATTAACAATCGCCTTTTTTGTAATTGCCTGCACATCTGGTACACTAAATAACTCTGATTTTTTTGATCGACCAGCAACCGGGAATTCTGAATCATAATTTAAATAAGATTCCCAAGGTAACGCCTTGACGCCTTCAAATAAATCATCAAAAGTTTTTGCTTCAAACTCTCCTACAATGATTTTAATACGATCAGCTGTTCTCAACCAAACATTAGTATTTAAAATATCTCGAGCTGTTCCGTCAAAACGTACACGATAATTTTCAACTTGATGATCGTAATTTAGTCGCTCGAGTTCTTTTCCAACAAGCGACTCTAATCCAGCTGCTGCAGTCGCCATTAAATGATATGTTTTTTCCATTAGTTTTCCTTTATACTATAATTAATAAAACATTGTTTAATTAATTTTCTATGCTACGTGGTGCTGATATGAAATTATTGGATTTTAATAACTTAACACAATATATGTCCCCAAAAAGTTTGCTCTTTTGGCAAGAAAATGACGCTATTTTGGCAATTTCACAGGTGCGTTATGCAGATGATTCCCCTAATTTATTAATTGTGACTGGAGAGAAACCAATGACGCTATCACAATTTACAGCGCGGTTACGTGAAATGAGCAGTGAAACTCAAATATTCGCCCAAAACCAACATCCCATATTTGGATTTCGTTTAACACTTAACGACAAGATACCCCATATAATTCTAAAATAAATTATCATAATTATATGTCACGCCACGTCGCTTTTGTTTAGCAATTTGAGCCTGTGTCGCTGTTTTAATGTTATCACGCTGCCAATTAATCAATATCGTTTCAATATATCTTAGACTACGTGCATTATTGGCAACGGCTTCCTGTATCGCCAATAGCATTAAATCAGGTTCAAAATGTTCTTGATCAAACCAATGGCCAATTGTCTGCATTTCCATTGGTGTCAACGGTCTACCAAATTCCGCCTCAATGGTCTGAAAAATTTCCTTACGTACTGACTTACCATCTGAAACAATTGGTTCAGATGACACATTTTTACCTGCCAACAACTTTTCGATCATTGGTGTGAAATCATAGGTCTCAATCTGTTTAGTCGTTGTAGCAATTGACATCAAGTCTCTGGCAATCAAACTTTTCAATCTCGTAACAACAACATTTTCTGTAAGATGTAATATATGTGCTAAAACACTCGGACTTGCTGCATCACCTTGATTTTGAATACGCATGACTTGTAAAAACAAAACCAAATCATCATTATCCATACCTATTTCTTGGTAGTGCAATAATAAATCATTGCTAATTGTTGATTGACCAGCCTTAATATATTGCTTTAAACGGCTGTCTAACGTCATATTTCACCACTCTCATTTCTTCAGATGTCGTTTGAAAAACGTCCAAGGCTAACTTGGACGTTTTTTCTACTTAGTTATAGTTTAACATGTTTTCTTAATGCCCGTTTTAGTAAATTAATGATTTATGGACGTAGTCGGTTCGTCATGCGTGGAAATGGTATTGCTTCACGGATATGTTCTTCCCCTGTCACAAACGTCACCATTCGTTCAAGTCCAAGACCAAATCCCGAATGAGGTACTGACCCATAGCGTCGCAAATCCAAGTACCATTCATATTCGTTCAGATTTAAGCCTTCTTCTTCGATACGTTGTTTCAAATAATCGTAGTCTGTATCACGCTCAGATCCACCAATAATTTCACCATAGCCTTCCGGTGCTAGTAAATCTGCTGATACGACAACATCGTCACGCGTGGCATGTCGCTTCATATAAAAGGCCTTAATGGCTTTAGGAAAATTCACAATAAAGACAGGTTTAGCATAATAGTTTGCCAAAAATGTTTCTTCAGGTGATCCAAAATCAACACCCCACGAAACATCAAATCCATTATCTTGCAACAATTTAATAGCGTCATCATAACTTACCCGTGGATAAGGTAATTGCGTATATGATTTTAATAATTCTTTATCACGATTTAAAATATCTAATTCTTGTTCATTTTTTTCAAGCACTTTGGAAATAAGAAATGAAATATAGCGTTCCTGAATTTGCAAACTTTCCTCTTGATGTGTAAAGGCCATTTCTGGTTCAATCATCCAAAATTCAGTTAGGTGACGACGTGTTTTAGATTTTTCAGCACGGAACGTTGGTCCAAAGGTAAAGACTTTTCCAAATGCCATGGCGCCTGCCTCACCATATAATTGACCTGTTTGAGATAAGAAAGCAGGTTCTCCAAAATAATCCGTCTCAAATAATTCAGTTGTTCCTTCGGGCGCTGAACCCGTTAGCAAAGGTGCATCCAGCTTTGTAAAACCCTCATCATTGAAAAATTCATAAGTGGCTGCAATCAATGTATTACGTATCTTTAAAGTTGCAAAGGGTTTTAAATGGCGTAAATATAGGTGACGCTCATCAAACAAGAATTCCGTACCATGTTCTTTGGGTGTAATTGGATAATCATGGCTTTCACCAATAATTTCAATATTTGAAACAGCCATTTCATAACCAAACGATGACCGCGTGTCTTCATGAATTTCACCAGTAACGTATAGACTTGTTTCCTGTTTTAATCCCTTAGCTAATTCAAATAGCGCCTCTGTCACATCAGCTTTGGCTACAACCGCTTGAAAAAAAGCTGAGCCATCTCGCAACTGCAAAAAAGCAATCTTTCCAGAACCACGTTTTTGTCGTAACCATGCGCCAATTTTAACTGTTTGACCAACATGATTTTTAGCGTTGATTATCTGAATTGTGGGAATTTCTTGTGTCATGACTATATATATTATATGTTTAAAGCAGCGAGGAATGCCACATTTTGGTATTCAAACAACTCACCAAAATGACAAAAACCTCAGCGTTTGTCAACATATTTCTCCTATCTTTTTTCAATTAATTGTATTGTTTAAAAAACGCTGTTAGTCGACGAATTGCTTCATTTAGCACACTTTGATCCTTCGCATACCCCATACGTAAATAACCTGGCATGCCAAATCCTTCACCAGACGGCATAGCAACATGTGCTTCCTGAAGAATTTTCATTGATAGTGCCGTAGTATCAGCAACACCAGCTTTTGTTAGGACTTGTGATGATACTTTTGGAAATAAATAAAATGCCCCTTGTGGTTTTTTAGCGACCTGTAACCCAGGCACTGTGTTGAGCAAATCAAAAGTTGTATTTAATCTTTTTTCAAAAGCCACACGCATTAATTCAACAGTACTTTGATCACCATTCAGCGCTGCAATTGCTGCATATTGTGCAACTGCTGTGGGATTAGATGTCATATGGTCTAGCAATTTATTCATTGTAGCAATGATCTCAGAGGTAGCCAGTGTCCAACCTATACGCCAACCTGTCATTGCATAAGCTTTTGATACACCATCAACAATAATCATACGGCTATTTTCCAAGGATTGAATTTGCAATCCCGATGTAAATTCAGCGCCATTGTAAACCAACTGTCCATAAATTTCGTCTAATATGATATAAACATCGTGCTTGTTAGCCCAATTTAATATCGCAACCAATTCGTCACGTGTGTAGACTTGTCCTGTAGGATTCGTTGGTGAATTGACAATAATCACTTTTATTTTAGTCGACAATTGTTTCAAATCAGAAATTGTAAGTTTTAGCTCATCATTATTGGGTTGAATGGTTTGCATCACACCACCAGCCAATTTAATTTGTTCAACATAACTAACCCACAAAGGAGACGATGCGACAACAATATCACCTGGATCTAACAGAACCTGCATTAAAACATATAAAGATAATTTAGCGCCTGTAGTCACTGTGACATTACTTAATGAGATCTCAGCCTGATAACGCTGTGCAACTTGATTAATAATTGCTTGTTTGAGTTCCTTTACACCGCTTGTAGGTGTGTAAAAACTTGTTTGGTGAGATTCAATTGCTGCAATGGCCGCATCAGTCACATTTTGAGGCGTTTGAAAATCTGATTCACCAACACCCAAATTAATGACATCAACACCCTCAGCTTGCATTTCTTTGGCTAATCTACTCATCGCCAGTGTAGCCGCTGGATTTACTGCTCTCGCTCTTTTTGAAATCATTTTTTCTCCCTATTAGGCTCGCTTAGAGGCCATTAATGACACGATAAGATTGCCCCGTTTTAAAATCAAGCGTGATATAATTCAAGTCATTATTTTGCCCTTTATAACTTACTTCCCAGACCAAAGTATTTTTATATTCACTAATATTAACTGAGTAAATTTTTTTGGGTTTATACTTCGTTAAAATGAGTTGACGTACCTTTTGATTAGATAAACCATCCCGCCGATCGTAAGTCTTAACCTGCTTCATATCGTCTTGAACAATCGCCACTTTTTGTTTACCTGTAGCTGTTGTTCCAGTAACAGCATACGTTGTTTTTTGACGATAATCAACATTTATTTGCTGCACTGTAGCAATATCTGTTTTAGCTTTGACAAATCGTTGCAATCTTGCTTCATCATGTCTCATTGGTGACAAAGAAATATAAAAATAACCCAGTACTAATGCACTTATTAATATGACAATACCAGCACTAATAAACCAAATTCTTGCCCAATGAACACGTCTTTGTTTCTGTCGGTGTCGGATTCGAATATCATTTTTAAATTGCATCATACCTTCATTTCCTCCAACAAACACTTCTTAATATTATATCAAACATCTTTTAAAATTTGACTATACTGTTGCGTTAAATTATTTTTGACATCAAATTTAGTAACAATTTTCATTTGAGATTTAAATCGATTACGCTGCATAGCATTTAGCTGTGTAATTAGCAATGATGACTCGTGTCTTTGCATTTGTGTTAAAACTAACGCCAACCGCGATACAGGTTGCCAGACTATTTGTTCAGGTACAATGACAATTGCTGGCAATTCTTGATCACGTAACCACATTGTACTAAATATTTTGGCACTAACAATGACAATATTTGATTGTTCCTGGTGACTTTGTCTTTGTATCTTTTCCAAAGATCCAGTAACACTCTCGGCAATAATATTATATTGCGTTGTTACTGTATGCTTGACCTTCTGATACCAATGATTAACACGTTCAATATCTGGCAAAATCATTACTATTTCACCAACATTTCGCTGTGTGATTGCTTGTAAATGTGCAATCGGTGTTGATTTTTGCATTTGTATAACACGAACTGGGTTCGCCTGATTATGAATAAAATCACGTTCAACTGTGATTTGTTTTGGCACGTCGCGTAGAAAATCGCTAACATTTTTATCTAAATACTCACTCACAATTAACAATTTGTGCACGTGTGTAATAAATTGTTCTCGATATATATAACTATCCAAAATATCAAAAGAAACAACAGTTTGTTCTTGTTCATTTATTGTTTGTACTTCAATTCGACTGATTATGTTAGTTTGTTTTTGTAAACGTTGTACCTTGATTAACTGTTCGTCAACTTGTTCCCATGCATGAGGTACTGGTGTGCCACCGAGTTTAACAACATCTGTTAAATGCGCTATCATTTTCAATAGTCGCTCAATACGCTTTAGATTGGATAAAGTCAATGCATTTTCAGAGTAAAAAAATTGCTTAATTACTTTCAGGGCTTCACCTGAACTTTGTCTAATAAACGCGCGTTGTTTGTGTGTCAACCCGGTAATTTCGCTGTGTATTAAATCTTTTAACGTACTTTGTATTTGCGTCAAATTTAATTCAACGTGAAAATATTTTTGCAGATTTATAACAAATTGACTCGGTGTTTCCATAACAACAATTGGCCATTTTTCAAGTTTTTTAGTAGTTCGCAAATTTTTTTCCAAGTTAAAATATGAATCAAAATTCATAATAATAACATCAGCAATTTGGGCAACAGCTTTGGCACGTTTAAAATACATGCTTTCTGAATCACCCTGAATTTCTGATAGTATGTCGATATTTTGCGTACCAACTTGAATTTCTCTTAATAGTCCTGTTTTTGTTTGTGTTAACCAAACAAGCATACGAGCCTTAAAAAATTGTACCTGAGTAGAGTCCGTTTCTCTTTGCAGAATAGTATCAAATCGTGCCAAATCAATATACTCAGCTGGATCATATAAGATAGCTGTATTTAATTGAATATCTAACAATTTTGACAATCTTTGCACTAATGTTACTTGTTGGCTTTGTAAACTACCATCATTTGTCAGTAAAATTGTTGGTCTTGACCTTGCGTCTAATAACAATGGCACTAAGTAACCTAATGTTTTACCAATCTTTGGCGCTGTTAAGATCGTCAAAATGCCATCAGAACGCTTCGCTAAAAAACTATTTACTCGGTTCATCAGATTGTTTTGTGCATCGTTTGCCGTCAACCAATGACCAAATAATTTAATTTTTTCACCAGCAGTCATTGGATAAGCCGGTAAATTTTGCATATGAACAACATTTGGTTGAACAATTTCTTTAAATGCCAAATTACCAACTATATTAACTTTTTCATTTTGCGTATGCGTTTTAATTATTTTTAGAAAATCTTGGGTTTGTCTCAGTAAAGGCCACTGACCATTTTGCAGCTGCTTTAAGATACTCGCTGGCAGTCGTTCAGCTTGTCGCCACAGTTTCAAAAACAATAGCGCAGTAGCATGCGCATCAGCATTTGCACGATGTGCATGATTAAGCGTAATATCTAGATGAGTTGTTAAATCCAATAAACGATACCCCGGTGCCGAGGGTAATAAAATTTGTGCTAATTGTACGGTATCAATGGCATCTGCCGTCAACGGTTCAAAACCAGTTCGAACAAATTCCTCATTTAAATAAGGATAATCAAAATTCACATTATGTGCAATAATCACCGTATTTTTTAAAATATTTTGTAACATGGGTGCTAATTCTTCGAAATACGGTGCATTTTTGACATCTTTTTGCGTAATATGTGTCAACTGTTGGATATTGCGATCAATTAATTGACCAGGATTAACAAACGATTCAAAATGATCAACAATCTTTCGTTGCTTAATAAATGTCATGCCGATTTGTATAATACGGCCACCTCTAGTGACACTCTGCCCCGTTGTTTCCAAATCAACAACTACAAAGGTTGTGTTGGCGTTCATAACAAACACCTTTCTATAATAGATTTTTTGAATTACGTTGTTAACTTCATCTTAAATATTAAATTTACGACAAACTTAACAACGTAATTCTCTTATTATTTTACACTATTTACTACCATGCGGTACAATAGTATAGGATATTCGGAGAAAAAACATGATTAGTCAAATGATCGGTGTCGGTATTGCCCACGCCAAAATAATTTTAATCGGTGAACACGCTGTTGTCTATGGTCAACCAGCCATTGCAATTCCCCTGACAAACCTTACCGTTACCACAACCATTCGTCCGGCCTTTCATTCACAAACCATTGAAAGTAGTACGTTTCATGGTGATTTAGATGAGCTAGGTGCCAATGTTGAAGGTTTACGACAACTAATTTTGCGTTTGCTAACAAAATTCAAACTAAACGATGTACCATTAACAATTGCAATTGATACAAATATACCGCAAGAAAGAGGTTTTGGTGCATCAGCGGCTTTTGCAACATCTATTACAAAAGCTTTTTTTGATTATGTTAAGGCACCATTAGATGCAGAAGAGTTAAAATACTTTACAGATATTGAAGAAAGTATTTCCCATGGGTCAGCCTCTGGCTTAGATGCCGCCACTGTTGGATCAAGTGATCCAATTTGGTTTATAAAACATCAGCAGCTGACGCCATTTACAATGTCATTAACTGGCACCTTAGTAGTTGCTGATACTGGCATACATGGCCAAACAATGCATGCTGTTAATATTGTTAAAAATCAACTTGACACGGATTACGAGTTAACTTGGCAAAAAATTGTTCATCTTGGTCAAATTGCCAGTAAAGTGCGTACAGATCTAACTGAAAATAACCCAGTTCACGCCGGTTTATTGTTTACATCTGCCCACCATGAACTGCAATCGCTGGGTATCTCACATCCCAAGTTAGATAACCTTGTGAATGCCGCTATTCATGCTGGCGCATTAGGGGCCAAATTAACTGGTGCTGGAATTGGTGGTGCCATGTTTGCTTTAGCTAAAAATAACGATGAGGCAATTACAATTGCCAATGCACTAACCAAAGCAGGTGCTCAAAATACTTGGATTCAACCATTATAAAAAGCGTATTCTTTGAGCTTATGCTTCAAAGAATACGCTTTTTATAATGTCTCTGTGTTGCATTTTCTATTTTTTTAAGCCACCTTGATCACCATTGGCACCCTCTTCTACACCAGGATTCCACCAATCTACGTGTGCATTCGTATTTCTTACCTTAAGGTTGAATTCACTAACATATTTACTTGGTGCTTGACGCCAAGTATAAGTTGTCCGTAGCTTTGCACGCGTAATAATGCGGAAATCTGTTGATGGAAAAAGACAGCTAATAATCGTCAGCTCTGGTTGACGAGTTGGATTTAATACTGATACTTGTGAAGAACTAACGGCTGTTTGTCCCGTTATAACATAGCGGTAGATACCCTTATTATTGGCCATGAGTATTGTTTTGCCATTCAGCCAAGATGATCCTTTTAATTGGCCGTTAACCAAATAAGGACTATCGTGGTTGGTTGATTGTTGTAACGCACTAAAGCCTGTATGCCCATCATTAAAATTATGTGCAGCCAACCCATAATTTCCCTGTCCCATTATCGGCACTTTACTGCCTTCTGGATCAACTGCAGATCGATTTGCATAATTAGCCCCTGCGTTTAACCCTTTTTCAGAATAAGCATCATTATAGATGGGTAATAAAATATTCTGACTAGGAATAGCAACAAAACCTTGTTTTTCTAAACCTTTAGATGCATCACGCATGACCATTTTTTGAATAGCATCATATGTTGTTTTATCGTTGGTACTTTGTTTATCAATTTTCTGACGCTCATATTTTTGTAGATATTTCCGAGAAATATCTTTAACCCCAAATATATTAATCTGATAAGCATACAATCCAGCAATCGAAAAAAATGTGATAATACATGCAGAAATGATTGAATTTAATATTGAAATGTGATATTTTTTTCGTTTATATTTTATAATTAATTGGCCAATAGTAAATAAAATAATTGTACTCAAAAAAATGATACCAACTAAAATCAACTGTCGGCTATTCTGTGATGTTTCATTGACTAACGTTATTGAATATATAAACGGAAACATAATCTGTCCTTAGCATTTTTAGTTTACTCATAAAAACAAAAAACAACACACTAGTTTCGTATGTTGGTTATTATTTATTTTAAGATGTTTTCAATACGTTTAAGTTCATCATCACTAAACGTCATATTGTCACTAAATGCTAGATTATCTACCAGATGCTCTACTTTACTGGCGCCGATAACCACACTTGCTACGCGTTCATCTTTTAACAACCATGCCAATGCCATCTGTGATAACTTTTGACCACGTTCAGCTGCAACTTGATTTAAAGCATTTAACTTTGAAACTAGTACTTCTTTCCCATTTTCAAATAAAAACTCATTTGTTCGATGTATTGGGTAGTCATCTGGAATGTTATTGAGATACCTATCCGTCAACAATCCTTCTGCCAATGGGCCATATGCAATTAATCCTGCATGATTTGTGTCTAACACATCAAGCAATCCATCAGCTTCCGCTGTTCGGTTTAACATGTTGTAAGAAACTTGATTACCTACAAAGGGTGTACCTAATTTAGCGAATATTTTAGCAATCGCTTCAGTCTGCTCAGCAGTATAGTTGGACACACCAACATATAGTGTCTTTCCTTGCTTGACTAGCAAATCTAACGCATAGGCAGTTTCTTCAAGTCGCGTATTTGGGTCCCATCGATGCGCATAAAAAATATCAACATAATCAAGGTGCATTCTTTTCAAACTCAAATCCAAAGCGGCTGTTAATGTTTTCTTACCAGAAAACTCACCTAATGGACCTGGCCACATATGATAACCCGCTTTAGTAGTTATAACTAATTCATCTCGATATGGTTTTAAATCATGTTTATAAACTTGCCCAAATGTTTCTTCGGCAGTACCATTGCTTGGACCATAGTTAGAAGCATTATCAAAACTAAAAATACCGCTATCAAAAGCTTTTAAAATGACCTTTTTTGAATTTTCTAATGGCATTTGGTCGCCTAAATTACGCCATAAACCAAAAGAAACTGCCGGTAATATCAGTCCAGAGTCACTTACTCGACGATAAGGTAATTTTTCATAACGTTGTTCTTCTGCTGCGTAAACCATATTAAATTCCTTTCAAAATTTGTTTAGCAATTTGCTGATGTTCATCACTTGATGGATGAACTTTATCCGTCGATATTAACCAACTATTTGTTTCCATAATAATGAAGTTGTCAAACCGTGCAACTTCATTTTGAAATACCGTTCTAAACGCACCGTTAAATGGTATCATCAAAATCATTTTAGCAGAATGAAAGCGTTTTATCAATTCTAATAAATATATTCGTAGGCCAAAGGCAAAAGACGAAACCGTTGCGCCATAATTAAAATCATTTGTCCCATAATTAATAATGACTAAATCAGTTTCAACACGTCGCCTTTCAACGTTTTCTGCTACATGCCATAACGCCTCAATTGCAGTTGGATTTTGAAATGGTGCATGCGTTGTTAATCCTGTACCACCATAGGCGATACGATTAAGTGGTTTACCAAGTGATTCAGCCACTAACATCGGGTAACTCACCTCGGGATGATTACCATCAATTGCCATATCTTCGCCAGCAGAGATTGAATCACCTACAAATGTGACATATGGCTTTTCATAGGTAATCTGTGATACCTCACCCTGGTCAACAAACATGCTTGTTACGACAACCGTATCCTGCCAGAGCATTTCGCTATTTGTACCTGCCGAACACAACATGACATAAACGCGTGTTAACTCACTCGGTACATTAAAAACTAATTGTTGATCTTTTACGGACGCAATTTTCCAAGATTCGTCATTAAAGCGTATTGCAAAAGTTACAGGATGATCTTTGATTACAAAATCCAGCATGACATGAGAAACACCAATTGTCGTAAATTCTATGATTGCGCCTAATTGGGTCGTCATGAACTTATCGTCCCTTATGCCCCATTCAGCCGACAAAAAAGGTTTTAAGCACACATTTTTCATAACATCACATCCACATTATCTGGACTTTTTATTAAATCTTCAATACTCTCAAAAGAATTAACACGACGAATTGTTTCAGCAAATGTTGAAGCAACAGATACTTGCAGTAATTTACTAAACTGTTTTGCAGCCGGAACCTCAATCGTGTTGGTTACCAATACTTGTTGAATTGCTGATTTTTCAAGCTTTTCTACCGCATGATCTGAAAAAACGGCGTGTGGTGCAACTGCATACATCTGAGTCACGCCGGCTGCCAATAGTGCCTCACTGGCAAGCACCATGCTCGATCCCGTATCAATAATATCATCTATCAGAATTGCACGTTTACCAGCAACATTGCCTGTAACAGCATACGCCTTGTCTGGTACGGAATTATCAACACGACGATCAACAACAGCCCACTCTGCATGTAATAATTTAGCAAATTTTCGTGCCCGACCCACACTAGAGTGATCTGGTGCGACAACAACTAAATCATCCCCGAGTAACTTATTTTCATAGAAATAATGACCCAATGCAGGCATTGAAAGTAAATGATCTACTGGTACATCAAAAAATCCTTGCACTTGATCTGCATGAAGGTCCATGGTAATAACACGCTTTATGCCTTGCGACTCTAACATGTTTGCAATCATACGTGCAGAAATTGGTTCACGTGAACGTGCTTTACGATCAGAACGCGCATAACCAAAATAAGGAATTACCACATTAATTGTATTGGCTGACGCACGACGTGCTGCGTCTATAAAAATCATGAGTTTCATAAAATTATCATTAACGGGATCTGAAATACCTTGAATAACATACAAGTCCCGCCCTCGAACAGTGTGCTCAATACGTTCATAAATTTCATTATCAGCAAACTGTCTTGTATCTATTGTAGATAAATCAGTACCTAAGATTTTAGCAATTTCAATACCTAATTCTGGGTTGCTGCCAAGACTAAATATTTGATATTCAGGGGTCGTCATGATTTTTACTCCATTTTGTTTTCTTATTTCATTATAACAGGCATCTTTTAATTTGGCATAAAATCATATGGCGTAATACCATTAAGTCCAATTAAGGGTGAAACTCTATGTGAATTAATGATTTCATCTGTCAAGACGTTTTCTAAATCTAACACACCATTAATTTGCTTATCACTCTTCTTCGGCTTGGTTACCGTCTCACTACCTTGCAATCGTTCCTTTAAAAATGTCGCTCGAAACGGTACTGCTGTCTGCGCTGCACGACTAAAAGCCGCATATTCACCCACTAGTATTAGTGCCTCTTTAGCGCGCGTAATACCTGTGTATAACAAATTTCGATTGAGCATCAAACCAAAACGCGTTGTCAATGCCACAATAACAAGTTTAAACTCGTTACCCTGTGCTTTATGTACAGTTGTTGCGTACGCCAAAGATAGTTGATTCAAATTTTTCTTAGGATAAGATAGCTCTTTTCCGTCAAAATCAACAACTAATCGATCTTCATTATCGTCATTACTCTTATCATTTTTATATTGCACTGCAATAACTTGACCCATATCACCATTATAAACATCGCGTTCACTATCGTTTTCAAGCTGTAAAATTTTATCACCTTTTCGGAAAACCGTTGTTCCAAATTGAAGTGATTTCTGCGCTGGTTTCATTGGATTAAACAGTTCTTGTGCCATTGTGTTCAATGCGTGAACGCCAGATGTTGTTTTATAGATTGGTGTCAAAATTTGTAAGTCATCTTGAGTGTAGCCTTTTTTTAGCGCGGCCTCCACGATTTGTCTAATTGCAATGGCTGTTTGATCATGTGATACCATAAAAGTCGATCTATCACGCTGGTTTTGCATAAAGTCAGTAGGTAATTCGCCATTTTTAATATGCTGAGCTAACGTTGTAATACTACTACCACGACCTTGACGATAAATTGTATCTAACTCTACATGAGCTATTATCTGACTGTTAACCAAATCTGCCAAAACATTTCCAGGACCAACCGAAGGTAACTGATCTGAATCCCCCACGATAATTAATTTCATACCAGTTGGTACTGCAGCTAATAATTTAGAAGTCAATTCAATATCAAGCATTGACGCTTCATCAATAATGAGAAGACCGCCCGCAATAGGATTATCATCAGTAAATTCCGGCTCACCTAAATCTGCAATACCTAATAAACGATGAATCGTTGTCGCATCATAACCAGTTACTTCCGTCATACGTTTAGCAGCACGTCCGGTAGGTGAGGCCATTTTAACTGCATATGATTTTAAGAAATCAGATGTATTATCCGCATATTTTGCATGCACTTGTAGTAATTTTTGCCATGTTGCAACAATTGATTGTACGATTGTTGTTTTACCTGTGCCAGGTCCGCCAGTCAATAAAAAGACCTGCTCATTTAAAGCTGACTTTACTGCATCAATCTGTGTATTATCAAGTGTTAAGCTTTTAGGTGTCACAAAATTTTCTGATATTTCATGAGCAGATATGCCAAAAGGTTGTTCTGCCTGTAGTAAACGCTTTAAATCATTTGCAGTTTGTGATTCAGCCTCGTATAGATTTGCTGTGTATAATTTATCATCATCAGCCACTAAAATATGGCTTGATAACAATTTAGCAATTGCTTGATCTAAATCAGATTTTGTTGCCTCGTCATGTAATAGTTGCATACTGACTTGCAATAATTGTTCTCTCATGAGATAAGTATGACCATACTGAAAACTGGTGTTCATTATGGCCGCATACACTGCTGCTTGAACACGTTTATCATCCGTACGATTAATACCAACTTTTTGACCAATTAAATCAGCCATTTTAAATGATATACCATCAAATTCAAATACCAAGCGATAAGGATCCTGCATCAATATATCTTGAGCTTCCCCACCATATTGATCATATAAACGTCCGGCAATATCAGCACCAATACCAAATTGATTACCAACTTGAAATAACCGTTCTAAACCCAGATTCAATTGTAGGCTACGCACTAATTTTTTGGCAGTCGGTTCCTTGACAATACCATCTAAAACATGGACATCATCTAAAATCAAATTAACCGCATTTAGTCCCAAATGCTCAACAATTTTTTCAGCCGTTTTTTTACCGATTCCCGAAAATTGCCCACTCACAAAATATTTAATCAATCCTGCTTCATCCGGTGGTAGTTCATTTTCATAACGTACCACTTTAAGTTGCTGACCGTACTTGGGATGGCGAACAACGACACCATAAAAAGAATACACACTACCTTCCTGAACATCAGCAAATGTACCGGTGGCAATAATTTCTGATTCGTCCCAGTTTTCAAGTGTTGTATCTTGAATTTGAACCGATAAAATTTTAAAATAAGAGTCACTCGACGCAAAAATAACATTTTGCAATGTACCAGTAATTTTTTCTAATTGTGCTTCTTGATATGCCATTAATTGTGTATCCTACGCCAGCAGGTTATTAAATATCCTTTAGATTGTCGTTGATTCATTCTGCTTTTTATTCAAATATGTGGTGTTGTTCCAATCATCAACAACAAAATTTTGACCATCAGTCGTAGATAAAATCGTAGTCGACGTATTACTCAAACCACCACGTTCACGAATACTCATTCGTGGCTGTTTCAATAGACCATTAATTCCAAATGACAATGCCATTCCATGTGACACAATTAAAATATTTTCATTTGGGTAATGTTTGGCGATATTTTTGATGAACCTTACAAAACGCGCTTCAGCTCTTGTATAACCTTCACCTTCAAATTCTTCACCTTCAAATTTATCTAGATCGTCACGATAGTTGTGGTATGCATTTGCATAGTTTGTTGCAATATTTGCTACAAGCTCTCCCTCCCATTTGCCAAGACCAACTTCGGCAATATTTGAGCGCAAAGACAGCCGATCGCGATATTTTAGATGACGTAAAATATTAACAGCCGTGATTCTTGCACGTCGTAATGGTGAAGCAAAGACACGTGCAAATGTAACATCATTTAAAAAATCACCAACTTTTGCCATATCGTGATAGCTAGAAGGTAATAAATTGGAATCACCATGACCACCTTGAAATCGGCGTTCGAGGTTCCATTCAGTTTGTCCATGACGGACGAAATAAAATTTAGTCATATTAAATCTTTTCCAGCACACCTCGTGCTACTAATTCTGCCATAAAAAACTGGTATAATTTAACCATTTCTTCAGCATGATTATTTTTAAAAATATCAACTCGCACAACATCCCCAGCGGATACAGTACTGAGTTTAAAACCCGTTAAATCTTGGTTAATTGATACTTTTAACTGGATTGCATTAGCTACTGATTTATCTGATTCAAGTGATCGATGTAACACGTAGACACCGGCATTATTAGTAATAAATCCGAGATCTCCTAGTGTGTATTTTTTAATTTGATTACTTAGCTGATAAGTTGCGTCACCTGCTATCGTTACTTTTTTGTTAAAAGCCATTGTTTTTTTGTGTGCCTAACTCATTATTTCAGAACGCCAATTTTAACATTTTGCCCATCATAAAAGGTATATCAGCCCACTTCCTCCTAAAATATACTATTCTCATTATAACAAAAAAAGCGTCAAAATTATGACACTTCTTAATTTTATTGTTTCTCCTAATTAGAAGAACAATGCTATATTTTTTAAAACTTTTGATCAAATTGTGATCCCTTTGGATGATTTGGCACTTTAATTGTGCCGTTAATAATTGATTTTTGTGCTTTTTCAACTGCAGATTTCTCTGAATTAGTTAATTCTGAATCTGTTAAGTATACCCCATTTTCCTTTAAACCATAAGCAATGGTTTTGCCACCTGGAAAAGTCTTGTCTTTGTTATATGCATCGGCAATATTTTTAACACCTGCACCAACGGACGTAATAGAAGAAGCAAGCGTTGACGTTTCCTTCTTGCCATCTTTTGATGTATATGCACCATCAGACTTTTGATCACGATCAACACCAATAATATACAATCTATCCTTTGAATCAGCTGTCAATTTTGAGTTTTCAGCTTTAGCTTCTGAAAAAGCACCATTACCTACAAAACCAGCTGCTGCAAAAATCGTTTTTATGCCTGAAGCATACATTGTAGCAGCGATTGTTTTCCCTTTAGCTGAATCTGTAAATGAATTAGCATATTGCTTTTCAATAGTAAGAGAAGGATCTGTTGCTTTCACCCCAGCTTCAAAACCAGCATCAAATGCGTCTATAATATTACCGTGAATACCACCAATAAACCCAAGTTTTGTCTCACCATTTGCTTTAGCTTTAGTGGCAGCTGCTACACCTGCCAAGTATGATGATTGCTCTGATCTAAACATAACAGAGGCAATATTTTTTTGATTTGGCACAATATCATCTATCAAAACAAACTTTTGGTTTGGATTTAACTTAGCCGATTTAGTGATAGATTGATTTAATGTGTAACCAATACCATACACGATACCATATGCTTTATTTTTTGTAGCTAAATTGAAATTTTGATCAAAATCCGAATGATCTGTTGCAGTGAAATATGTTACAGGTGCATTTTGTCCTGATTTCAAATCATTCGTCTTTGCATACTTTTGGGCACCTTCCCAAGCTGATTGGTTGAACGAATGATCATCAACACCACCAACATCTAATACCAAGCCCAACTTTGCTGCCTTACTTGTGCTACTTGTATTTTCTGATTTTTTTTGTGAAGTTGCCGCGTAAATGCCGCCACCTACAATTGCTACAGCAGCAATGCTTATGATAATTTTAGTTGATCTATTCACGGTGATTATTCTCCTTTTTCGAGGTATGCAATTGCATAGCACCAACCTCTTTTTTTCGTTTGCTATAAGTACAAACTAATATTATACGACATCTATATAGGAGAAAAAGGCCCAATAGTGTCCTTGACAAACAATTTATTTTTAAACGATATTAAAATTCCTCAATAAATTCATCTGCAGTTTGTTTAGCCGCAAATCTTAATCCCTTTGGAAAAAAGTTTTTAATTTGTCCGTTAACATAGCGTCCCCAACCTGCGCCATTGCCATTTGCTGCCATTAAAACCCAGCCTTTTTTTAGCTGGTGGTCTGTACCTGTTTGGATGACATCTCCATGAACAAATTTTGCCCAATCATCATGGTTTAAATCATAAGTTTGTGCAAATTCAGTAGGATGGATCGCAAGAGCCAATGCATGTGCTGGTTCAAAACGATTCTTTTTAAATGTTCCCATTTCAATGCCCAAACGTAATATTTTCATTTTTGAAATGTCTGGTGCTTCTAACGGCGCTAAATATAAACGCGTGCCAAATAAAACATATTGCCGATTACGACGTTGAAAATGAATAAATGATTCTTGTATAAATGCATCAAGCAGTATCTGTTGTTCACGATTTAATTGCGTTGACTTGATGGGTTTAATTGTTTGAGATATAACTGGCACATCCAGAGATTGTGATAGCTTTGCGACGAAATGTCCATCCCCATTTAAATTTTGAGGCCATAAACGGGCTGTTTTTTTTAGTTCTGTATGATCACTGGTGGTACTTTGAATTGTTTGACCATCTGTAAATTGCTTGTCTGCCCAATCCGGTCTACCATCACTAATATGTGTGTCGGCTAGCTTATCAATTGTTTCTAATGTAAATTCAGGGTACTCTGACATTAGCCATGCAATGATTTGTTCATCTTCTTCTGGTGAAAATGTACATGTTGAGTATATAATTTGACCACCAGGACGCAACATTTTGACCGCATCACGTAAGATATTTCTTTGTAATTCCGCCAACTCTTGTGGGAAATCTTGATGCCATTGCGTGATTGCTGCACTATTTTTTCGAAACATACCTTCACCTGAACAAGGTGCGTCAAGTAATATTTTATCAAAATACTGTGGCAATTTAGCACTTAATTCTGCTGGTGAATGTGAGCTCACAATAACATTTTGCACACCCATACGCTCAACGTTTTCACTCAGTATTTTAGCACGGCCCATAAAAATTTCATTCGACCATAAAAGACCCGTTTGTTGCATAAATGCAGCTAAATGGGTAGTTTTTCCACCAGGTGCAGCAGCTAAATCTAATATTTTTTCTCCAAGGTCTGGATGAACAACTTCACCGACAAACTGTGCTGAAGGTTCTTGGGAATAAACAACACCCGTCACATGCGACACAGCGTGACCGGATACCGTACCATAATGACCCCAATCACCATATGGTATCTTTCCATCATCTGTTGTGTCAAAAGTATGCGTATTTGCTTTTAACGGATTAATACGATAGCCTTTTTGTATTGGCTCATCAAATGTTTTAAAAAAATTAGGCGCTTCTGTTCCCAGTAAACGCGTATATTTTTCTATGAATTTTTCTGGTAAAGTTGCCATTAGAAAGCATCAACCTCATCACGTGTTGGAATGGACGGAATTGCTCCTGCCCTGGTCACTGCAATGGCACTAGCAATGCTGGCACGTTTTACAGCTTCATCTAAATTACTAAAATCTGAATCAATAACACTTGCTAATGTACCAATAAATGTATCTCCTGCTCCAGTTGTATCCACAGCATGCACTTTATTCGGTTTTGCCCACCAACGTTTATCACCATCCGCAACAAATGACCCAGCAGCACCCAGTGTGATAATGCTACGTGCCACACCTTTTGCCAACAATGCATCACTCACACGATTCAAAACTGCCTCATCATTTTTAACAGTTATACCAGACAATAATTGTGCCTCAGTTTCATTTGGTAATATAATATCAGTCACACGCATAAGTTCAGGTGTTAAGTCATAGACAGCTGGTGCAGGATTTAAAATTGTTTGTACATTATTAGCTTTTGCAATCTTAAAAGCAGTTGTAATAACATCCAAGGGTACTTCGAATTGTGCAATTAAAGTGTCTGCTTGCGCAATGACATCTGCATCTATTTCCATAGTCGTTAGCGCTTGATTAGCGCCACCATGAATCAAAATTGTATTTGCACCATTTTCTTGTAGCATAATATATGCTGATCCTGTAGGTACCTCACTATTTGTTGTAACGGCATCCACATTAACACCATTTGTAAGTAATGTTGCTCGCATAAATTGACCATTACTATCATTACCCACAGCACCGATAAAGGATACATTTGCACCTTGTCGTGACGCAGCAACTGCTTGATTAGCACCTTTTCCACCTGGTGCTGTTGTGACGTCTGTCAACGCCATTGTCTCCCCAACAAGTGGCATACGTGGCATCTTCATAATATTATCGGCATTTAAACTACCGAGTACAACGATATTTTTAGTCATGTTTTAAAACGTTTAGCCACAATTTTTTTACTAACATATGAGATGATTTTAAAGGTGTGTGATCACCTAACAAGCCATCTAAAGTGTCGATAGGTATTGTGATTAAACATGTTTCCTCCGTCATTTTTCTGTTATCTATTATCATACCATGATTGCTAATATAGTTAAATCATGTCAACACTTTGAAAAAAATTGTCTAAAATAAATGGGAACTAGATCTTAACCTAGTTCCCATTTTTTTGATAGTAAGCAAAAGTAGCGCATACTTAACCATAGCAATAACTAGGCATCTTGTTTTTGAATCGCATTAGTCTTTTCAATATTTTTTGTTTTTTCTCTGAAAAAACGATAAATTGTCAAAGCTAGAACCAGTAAGCAAATTGAGATTGCTAATAATAATGTCTTAGTTGTTTGATCATGATATACCAAAATAGCACGAATAAGCGCTGTCACACCAATATATAAAAAACTTTCCATACTAATATGGGCATCTTTAATAAAATACTCTCGTACAAGACTCATAAATTCAAAAAATAAAAATACAGCTAGTGTCGCCTCAGTTATTTCGTTAAAATGTACGCGTGTATTATCGATTGTTAATAATAAGTGGGCTAAATTATAAATTTCACGTAGCAAAAAACCAAAAATAACAAAACCAATGATAATCATCACGATATTTAATACATATTCAAAATAGTTTGCAACTTTTTGATGCCATTCATGTCTCATACACGGGCTCCTATTTTTTAACATACAATAAATTTAATAGCTGTATGTTTTTTGATTCGCTTTTTATTTGATAACTACTTAAAAATCAAACAAGCTTAATTGGTTCTCATCTGGCATACCATCTAAAACTGAATGCCGCGTTAAATAATCAATAACGGTTTGTGATACTTTACCGCGTTTTTTAAGATCTTCTTTACTCAAAAAAGGCTTCTCTTGACGTGCCACTATAATCTGCTTTGCAACGTTGTCACCTAGGCTAGGTACTGCAGAAAAAGGCGGAATCAAAGTTTCTCCATCAATCACCCACTCATTTGCTTCCGATTTATATAAATCAACCATTGAAAAAGTGATATGACGTTCAAGCGCCTCATTTGCCATTTCAAGGACTGTGAGTAAGTTTTTATCTCCAACAGTGGCATCATTACCAAGTGCACGTAAACGTTTTAGCGCTTCTTTTGTTGCATTCTTACCACGACTCATTGCCACAATATCAAACTGATCTGCACGAACAGAAAAATATGTCGCGTAATAAATAGTCGGAAAATATACTTTAAAATATGCAATACGCAAAGCCATCAAAACATAAGCTGCCGCATGAGCACGTGGGAACATGTACTTTATTTTTAACATGGACTGAATATACCATTCTGGTATTTTCGCTTCACGTAATTGTGCCTGATATTCATCAGTGATGCCCTTACCCTTACGTACTTTTTCCATAACATTAAAAGCATCAGCAGACGGAAATCCCCAGTTAATTAAATCAGTCATAATTTTATCACGTGTTCCAATCACAGTACCAATAGTTGCTGTACCATTTTCGATTAACTCATTGGCATTACCCAACCAAACATCTGTACCATGCGATAATCCAGAAATTTGTAACAATTCAGAATAATTGTGAGGTTGGGTTTCTTCTAACATACCGCGAACAAAATTTGTCCCAAATTCTGGCAAGCCAAGTGTTCCTGTTTTTGAAAAAATTTGTTCTTCGGTTACACCTAATGCTTTTGGTGAGGTAAATAAGCTTAACACACCAGGATCATTAACCGGAATGGACTGAGGATCAATTCCTGACATATCTTTTAAGGTACGCACCATAGTGGGATCATCATGACCCAAAATATCCATTTTTAACAAATTATCGTGAATTGAATGATAATCCATGTGCGTCGTTTGCCACAAAGATTTTTGATCATCTGCTGGATACTGAACTGGTGTAAAATCATATACTTCATACTCACGCGGCACAATCAAAATGCCTCCAGGATGTTGACCCGTTGTACGTTTAACACCTGTTACACCTTGGGCTAAGCGTTCCACTTCCGCACCACGATACTGCTTTTCATGATCTCTTTCATAGCCTTTAACATAGCCAAACGCGGTTTTTTCAGCTACTGTTGCAATTGTTCCTGCACGATAAACATTATGTTCACCAAACAACACTTTCATATAATTATGCGCGATTGGTTGATAATCACCAGAAAAATTCAAATCAATATCTGGCACTTTGTCACCCTTAAATCCCATAAACGTTTCAAAAGGGATATTTTGGCCATCTCCGATTAACATACTTCCGGGATGATTAGGGTCGGGTTTATCAGGAAGATCATAACCCGATTCATAAATTGTTGTATCTGCTAACTCAAAATAATCACCATAAGCGCTACGGTAGTGTGGCGCAAATGGGTTAACTTCAGTTATACCAGACATTGTTGCAACAAAGGAAGAACCAACAGATCCTCGAGAACCAACTAAATAGCCATCTTTATTAGATTTCTCAACTAACCGTTGTGCAATAATATAATGTGGCGCAAAGCCATTACCAATAATTGCGGCTAGTTCTTGATCAATTCGTGCTTGAATAACATCTGGTAGTGGATCACCATACCATTTTTTTGCAGTTTCAAACGTTCTTTTTGTAAGTTCGTCACCAGCGCCAGGAATATTGGGTGGATATGATCCACTTTTTAATGGCTTGATTGTTTCAAGCATATTAACAACAGTGTGAGTATTATCGATGACGACCTTTTTGGCGGTTGCTTCACCCAAGAAAGCATAGTCATCTAACAGATCTTGTGTTGTACGAAAATAAAGATCTGGTAAAGCTGTTCTATTTTGTGGATTTCCGGGTTGTGTTGCAATTAAAATGTCTCGATAAATTTTATCTTCGGGATTTGTATATTTAACATCGCCTGTTACCACGACGGGTAAATGCAATTCATCCCCAATCGAAATCATATCTTTTAAAATATCATATAACTTTTCTGTACTGGCTATCAATTCAGTTTCAAGCATCGGACTGTAATTTGCAGTTGGTTGAATCTCAATGTAGTCATAATACTTTGCTTTTCTAAGCGCTTCTTCTCGTCCTTTTTCTATCAAAGTAACAATGACGTCACCACTCGTATCACCAGTTCCAATAATCAAACCTTCACGATGCTGATCTAGAATAGAACGCGGAATTCTTGGTACACGAGAAAAGAATTCAATATTTGATCTCGTGACGAGTTTATATAGATTTTTCAAGCCTAAATCATTTTGTACAAGTAATGTAATATGAACTGGTCGCCCGTGTCGCCAAGCATCGCCTTCAGTCATATGATCATTTAATTGATCATGTCGAATCAATGCATAACGACTATTGGCTTCTTTAATTAACCGCCATGCAATGTGACCAGTTGTTTCAGCATCAAAAATTGCACGGTGTGCTTGTTCTAAATTAATATTAAATCGCTTTGCAATTGTACCCAGACGATACGATTTGTAATCAGGATACAACCACCGTGTAAATGGTAATGTGTCCACAATTGGATTTTTAATTGGCAGTTGACCATATCGCGCGTAGGCAGCATTCATGAAGCCAACATCAAACGTCACATTGTGCCCAATTAAAATAGCATCTCCAGCCCATTGACGAAAACGACCAATGATACTTTCTTCTGTATCAGCATTTGCTACCATTGTATCTGTGATTGAAGTCAACTTCGTTGTAAATTCTGATAATGGAAAACCTGGATTAATATATTCAGAAAATTTTTCAATCACATTACCCAATTGCATTTTTACAGCTGATAATTCAATAATTTTGTCGGTAACAGCTGACAATCCAGTTGTTTCCAAATCAAAAGCCACATACATCGTATCTTTAGCAAGTAAGTCAGTTGGTGCTAAATTAAAACCTATTGGTTCACCATCTTCAACAAGATTTGCCTCCATACCATAAATCATTTTGAGATCATTTTTTTGACCAGCAGCAACTGCCTCTGGAAATCCTTGCACGTTAGCTGTATCAACAACCGCTAACGCTTCCTGACCCCAACTTTTAGCCAATTTTGCAACAGACGCATAATCAGTTACAGCATCCATAGTTGACATTGTGGAATGAACGTGTAGTTCAACACGTTTTTTGTCACCCTGATAAGTCTCTTGACGACCTTCATGGTCAATAGCTTGCAAATCATAAATATTAAGCACTAATTCTCTAGCGTAGGTATCTTCTTGTACATTACCAGACAAACGCACCCAGGTACCAATCTTCAAATTTTCAAAAACGGCCTCTTCATTCTCATTATTTGAAAACTTTTTTGCAGCAATAGCACTTGAATAATCCGTCACTTTGATTGTCATAAGTTTACGACCGGAACGTAACTCACGAACCTCACTAGCAAAAATATAGCCTTCCACAACAACACGATTTTCTTCACTATCAATTTCTTCAATACGTGTTATTTCAGCATCCGAACTGATTTTGCGCCCTAATTTTAAAGCCACACCATTACCTGACGCTTTTGGTTTTGTTTGTTCGTTTGCTTGGATAACCTTTTGTAAATCTTCGTGTGCTTTGGCGTGATGTTGTGCAACACTTTCCTGGATTTGTTGTGCTAACGCTGAATCTTGACTGGGTGTTAAAATGATTTTTGGAAACCCAAAACCTTGGTAGGCTGTCACAATTGAATCTAATGCTGAATCGTTTAAAGCGTTAAATAATGATTGTGCACCAACAGCAATATCATATTGGTTTTCATCAATTCTTTTTAGGATTGTATTACTTGCTATTTGTTGAACTTCTGCATGGTTAAGATTTGAACTAGATAATGCAATATGCCAATATTGGTTTACCAGATCATCATCGAGTGCCTGAATTGGTGTTTTAATTACTAATGACGTATTTGCGATATTGGTAAATGCCGTCTTTAAATATTGGCGAAATTGTATAAATACATTAGCCGGCAATACCTGCTCAAGCACCACCTGAAAAGTCCACGTTTTAGCGCTTCTAGCAACTAACACACGTGTTAATTCACCATTTGTAAAAAAATGTTTAGTTTCTTCAGGTAATTGAATTTGATTTATCAAATGTTGCAATTGTTCTTTTTGGGTTAATGCCATATCTTCCCCTAATCAATTGATTAAAAAAACCGAAAAAATCGGCTTTTTGACTTATTTATCACCGTTTAACAAAACTGACACAGAATCAACAACCTCACTAAGCCGCATTTCAATGTTTGTATTGCTTGCACGTACTTTAACTTCAACAATTTCTTCACTTGCCTTCTTACCAACTGTGATACGAATTGGCAAGCCAATCAAATCTGCATCAGCAAATTTAACACCAGCACGTTCCTTACGATCATCAACTAACACTTCTAAACCTTGTGCTGTTAATAATTCATTTAATTGTTCCGCCACACGCATTTGATCATCATTTTTTGCGTTAACAGGTACAATATGCACATCAAATGGTGCCACACTTGATGGCCATACTAAGCCGTCTTCATCAGCCTTTTGCTCAACAATTGCGCTAAGTAACCGTGATACACCAATGCCATATGATCCCATTATCATATCCGTTTGACGACCATTTTCATCTAATACTTGCGCGCCCAAGGACTTTGAATAACGCGTACCTAATTTGAAAATATGCCCAATTTCAATACCCGGCGTAAATACCAAGTGCCCCTTACCATCAACAGCTAAATCACCCTCTCGGGCTGTTCGGAAATCATTAATATTTTCTTCCGGTATCACAACATCTCGCTGCCAATTAATATTAAGATAATGTTTGCCGTCTTCGTTAGCTCCAGCAACAAAGTTAACCAAGTCGGCTGCACGTTCATCAACTAGTAAACGCACTTCTTCTGGTAGGCCGACCGGACCAAGTGATCCAAAACCGGCACCAACTATATCACGCACTTGCTTTTCTTCAGCAACTTCAAGCGTATCTGCATGTAAAAAGTTCTGAACCTTAACAGTATTTACTTCAAAATCACCTGTTGTAACAACTGCAACTAATTCTCCATCAGCAATAAACATGATTGTTTTTGCTAGCTTAGATTTTGGTACTGACAACAAAGCTGCTGTATCATCAATTGTTTTTTCATTTGGTGTATCAATTGTCTTCAAAGATTCTAATTGTGTGTTAACATTTTCGCGTTGGTAAAAATCTTTAGCCATTTCTAAGTTAGCAGCATAGTCTGTTGCGTCAGAGTAGGCAATAATATCTTCACCAGCAACCGCTGGTGCTGAAAATTCTTTTGAATCAGAACCGCCCATTGCACCCGCATCACCAACAATTGCACGATAAGACAAACCAATACGATCAAAAATTTTAATATAGGCTGTTTCCATATTATGAAAAGCTTGATCTAGTCCTGCTTGGTCTGCACTAAATGAATATGCATCCTTCATAATAAATTCACGTGTCCGTAATAAACCAAAACGTGGTCGATTTTCATCACGAAACTTTGGTTGAATTTGATAAACTACCAATGGTAACTTCTTATATGATTTAATATCATCAGACAATAATTGTGTAAAAGTTTCTTCATGAGTGGGTCCTAAGATGAAGTCACGATTCTGGCGATTTTTAAACTTATAAAGCGCTGGTCCATATGTTTCATATCGACCAGATTTTTCCCAAAGTTCAGCCGGTAAAATTTCTGGTACTAACATTTCATTTGCATCAATGCTGTCCATCTCTTCACGAATAATACGTTCAATTTTGTTAAGCACACGCTTAGCCAGTGGCAAATATGAAAACATACCCGCAGCAACTGGACGAATGAAACCAGCTTTTAAAAGTAGTTGGTGACTTTTCACTTCGGCATCAGCCGGTACTTCTCTTAAGGTTGGCATAAATAATTTAGATTGTTGCATGAATGATTAGTCCTCAATTTTCTTTTTTTAATTATGTACGGCGCTACGCGCCAGATTAAATCTATTACGATAACCAATTTTAATTATCGTAATAAGTCATTTATCGTTACAGCAATCATCAAAACAAACATAAATGCTGCACCACCAATTGTTACAGCATTTTCAAATGATGCTGGTAATGGTCGACGCAATAGAGCTTCGATAGCGTTTAACACTAGTTTTCCACCATCTAGCGCTGGTATTGGAATCAAATTCATGATACCCAAATTCAATGATAACATAGCCATAAACGCTAAAATGTTTAAGAATCCTGCTTTCGCTACCGTCGATGTTTGCCTTGCAATAGAGACCGGCCCACCGAGCTTATCGAGACTAAAGCCACCAGAAAAAAGGTGGGTTAAGGCATACCATATTCTTTGTATTCCTGCACCAGTTGTTAAGACACCATACTTAATTTTTGATCCAATATCAGTATACGTCTTGTTAGTGATACCTACAAGTGCGTTATTAACACCGTCAACTTTAACAATTTTTGGCACCATCTTAAAACTAAGCGTCTTGTCACCACGTAACACAGAGAATGTTAAAGATTTGTTTTTTGATGTACTAATTGTCGTTGCAACTTGATTCCAAGTTGTCACTTTTTTGTCATTAATGGCAATTATGCGGTCAGCTGACTTCAAACCAGCAACCTCTGCAGGCATATTATTTTGAACAGTGCCGATAATTGGTTCATTTAGTGTCACTCTAGGTAATGCAAAAGCTAGTCCAGAAAATACGACCAATGCCAAAACAAAATTCATAAAGGGACCTGCAATATTTATCAATGCACGTTTATATACTTTAGCACTTTGAATCCAAGAATCTCTCGGTGCTATTTGTACTTCTGTTCCGTTAGTTTCAACAATCGTTGCATCATGATCAACTGTCAAAGTTTTTATTGTTGAATCGTTATCTAAAAATCCAGTTAATACTAAGTCATCTGTTAAATCAAAAGTGTCAACTTGAAATGGCACACCATAAACAGCTTCATCAACACGTGTATCTATTTTTATAATATGATTTTGTTCATTAAAGCTCAGTCGTAATCGCTGTCCGGGATCCAAATCTGATTCTTCATCCAACCCAGCCATGCGTACATAGCCACCGACTGGTAATATACGCAGTGTATAGGCTGTGTTATTGCGGTTCCAGCTGAGTAATTTTGGTCCCATGCCAATGGCAAACTCCCTAACTAGCACACCAGATTTTTTAGCAACAAAAAAATGACCAAATTCATGTACGATTACTAAAATACCGAAAACAAATATAAATGCAATAATTGCGGTTAAATTCATATGTCTTTATCCTAACATGCCTAAAATAGCCATCAATGGCATAACAATGAGCATTGAGTCAAAACGGTCTAATATTCCGCCGTGACCAGGTAATATATTCCCAGAATCCTTTACACCATAGTGACGTTTAAATCCTGATTCGATTAAATCACCAAGTTGTCCAGCTATTGATAATACAATAGCAAATAGCAATAATTCAAAGAAGTTGTAATGAGGTAACCAAGAAAAAATACTAAACAATACAGGAATAGCTACCACAGCAATCAAACTCCCACCAATTGATCCTTCCCAAGTTTTGTTGGGACTTATTTTTGGTGCTAATTTATTTTTACCAATGGCACGACCAACAATGTAGGCCCCCGAGTCCGTTATCCATACAATTAACATACCAAACATAACTGTTGCTAAATTCACACTGGCTGCCTGATAAAAATAATGGAATCCAGTACCAATATAAAGCATAGCAAGCGTCAATGCTCCCGCATCATCAAAATTAAAGCGTCTACGAACAACTATTGTATTAAGTAACATTAAGAAAGCCAAAATATAAAAAACAACATGGGAGCTTTCAATAAATGGTACATTGTGCCAAAAACTATTGGGTAAAATAATTGCAATAACACCTAGAAATGAAATTATGGCCTCTGTTGAAACAAAAAAACTATGTTTCATACGTAAAATTTCACTGACACCAATAACACCCATTATCAACGTCAAAATCAATAAAGGTAATTTAGCAATAATTAGAAGAGGTATAAAAACAATCAAGGCCACAACGGCCGTTATAACACGTGTTTTCATGCGTTAAGGCTCACTTTCGATTTTGTCGTTCAAACCGCCAAATCGACGATCACGTAATGTAAATGACTCAATTGCTTCTACTAAATTTTCAGCTGTATAATCCGGCCATAGTATATCAGTAAAATACAGTTCAGAGTATGCTGACTGGTAGGGCATAAAATTACTTAAACGTAATTCACCTGACGTTCTAATCATCAAGTCAGGCGCTGCCATGCTACCAAGATTTCCAGTTTGTAGTGCCTGTGAGAAAGTCGTTTCATCAATATCATCTGGTAATATCTCACCATTTGCAACTTGCTGAGCTAGCTTTTTTGTGGCTTCAATAATTTCAATTTGTCCACCATAATTCAAAGCAAAGTTTAAAATCATTCCCGTGCCTTGTGCCGTTTGTTTGATTGCATTTTTGACTGATATTTGTGTCGCATCTGGTAGACCTTCAATATCACCCATAACTTGTACTTTGATATTATTTTTAATCAAATCAGGTACGAAATCATTAAAAAAATCAATTGGTAGTTGCATTAAAAAGTTTACTTCATCACTAGGACGTGACCAATTCTCAGTTGAAAAAGTATATAGCGTTAACACTTTAACGCCCAAATCACTAGCTGCTGTTGCAATTTTTTTGACAGTATTCATCGCCGATTTATGACCGGCAACACGTGGCATTAATCGTCGTTTAGCCCAACGACCATTACCATCCATAATAATTGCAATATGATTGGGTATTTTAAGTTGCATCTGTGCAACACTCATATCTGTTTTTGTTTTAAAAAGCGCCAAAGCGGCCCCCTCCTTCATGCACATTGTGCGCAATGATATCTATTATATTTTACCAGAAGTAAGGCTCATGCACAAAAAAACGTAATAAGAATTTACTTATCACGTCTATTCATTATTGTACAGTAACTGATTTTGCTAGATTTCTTGGACGATCAACATCTAATCCGCGATCTAACGTCGCATAATAAGCAATTAATTGTGCAGGGATAACGGTGAGCAATGGCATTAATAGTTCGTCAACATCTGGTAACACATAAGCATCATTTGCCTTTGCAAGAGACTTACTAGCAATGATCACCGTATTGGCTCCTCGTGCTGAAACTTGTGCTATTTCACCACGTACCAATCCAGCAGTTTTTGATTGTGTCACCAAACCTAGAACAGGCGTCCCTTCCTCAATTAATGAAATTGTCCCATGCTTTAATTCGCCTGCTGCAAAACCTTCTGTTTGAATATATGATATTTCTTTAAGTTTCAATGCTGCTTCAACAGCTACTGCTGCATCTAAACCACGACCAATGTAAAAAGCTGATGATTGATTTTTCAATGCTTGTTCTGCAATTATTTTGAATTTATCTTTTTGATCAATAATCACTTGCATCTCAACTGCAGCTTTTGCTAGTTCGTTTTTCAAATCTACTTCACTGTTACCTACCGCATGTGCCAAAATTGCTTCAACAATAATTTGGGCAGTATATGCTTTCGTAGAAGCCACAGCAATTTCTGGTCCTGCTAGCAAAGGTAAAGCAAAAGTAGCTTCACGTGTTAAAGTTGAGTTCATAACATTAGCAATGGTTAATGAAGGATAGCCTTGCTTGACAACGTTATCAAGCACCTCTCGTGAATCCGCTGTTTCACCAGACTGACTTAAAAAGATAAAAAATGGTCGTTGACTCAAGAGTGGTTGATCATACGCAAACTCAGAAGAAATATGAACTTCTGTAGGTATACCGGTCCATTTTTCAAAATAGCGTTTACCCACTAGACCTGCATGGTATGAAGTTCCTGCAGCCACAATATATAATCTATCTGAAGCTTTAATGGCATCAATAATTTCATCATCAATGTTTTGGACATTAGCATCATCGTCAAAATAGTGTTGTGACAAAGTATGAGCTACGATAACCTGTTCGTCAATTTCTTTTAACATATAATATGGATAGACACCCTTATCTGTTTCTGATGCATCGATATCTAAATGAAATGATTCGCGTTCAATTTGCTTGCCCTGAACGTCAAACAAAGTAACTTTTTCTTTATCAATAATGGCTACTTCACCATCCATCAATTCAATAAAATCTTGCGTAATATCAAGCATAGCTGCAGCATCTGATGTCACAACATTTGCTTGATCAGAAACACCAATCAGTAAAGGTGACTTCTTTTTAGCAGCATACATTAAGTCAGGTGTTTCATTATCCATTAACAAGAATCCATAGGCTGAGTTGTCGTCTAATAAAGAAATCATCTTACGTAATGCATCAAATGTTGATAAATTATCTTCTTTAGAAAACTTATCAATCAATTGTACAGCAATTTCTGTATCGGTTTCTGATTGTAATTTAACGCCTTGAAGATAATTATCACGTAGTTCATCGAAGTTTTCAATTACACCATTGTGAACCAAATAAAATCTACCATCTTCTGACATATGAGGATGTGCATTTTCAACTGAAACGCCACCATGCGTAGCCCAGCGTGTATGGGCAATCCCGGCTGTTCCCGTGATATGTTTATTTTCGGTTGCTGCTTTTAGTCTCGAAACACGCCCTTTTTCTCGTACTAAAAAATCACCGTCTTTTCCGCCATTAACGTACACACCAGCTGAATCATAACCACGATACTCTAACTTTTCTAATCCCTTTAGTAAACTTGGCAAGACTTGATTCACACCTGTAGCACCAACAATTCCACACATATAATATATCCTCTTTTTTAAATTGATTAATAGTTGTATATTTAACTAACACTCAATATTTTAAAGTAATAGCAATGATTTGTCAACAATTTTAAAAATTGGTATAGTTACTTTTTACAGTTATTTAAATGCGTGTCGTTCAATTTGCTCACGCTATCAAGCAGTAACTTGTGTTAAACTATTAAAAACTGAAAGCGAGACTTGTTGTGACAAAAAACGTGACATGGCATATCATTAATGCCAAAATTTTAGATGTGTTTAACCTTGAATTTGAAGAAACTGAACTTTGGATTGATCAAACAAAAATTGTTTATCGTGGTAAACGTTCTGATTTTCAAGCAATAAATACTTATGATGCTCAAGGACAATACATTGTTCCTGGATTAATCGATGCGCACGTACACGTTGAAAGTTCTCTCTTAGCACCTAGTGAATTTAGCAAACTTGTCTTGCCTCATGGTATTACACGAATTTTTGCTGATCCACATGAAATTGCAAGCGTTTCCGGTGTTTCTGGTATTCAATACATGTTAGAAGAAGCCCGACAATCACCACTACACATTCATTATATGTTACCTTCGTCAGTACCAGCCACACCGTTTGAGCATGCTGGTGCCACATTACATGCTGATGCACTCAAGCCTTTTTATAGTGTACCTGAAGTCAACGGACTTGCTGAAGTAATGGATTTTCCTGCTGTGTTCAATGAAGATGATGACATGCATCAAAAAATCATTGATGCACAGTCAGCTGGTAAACATGTTGATGGTCATGCATCTGGTTTGTCTCGTCAACAATTGGCCATTTATAGAAAATACGGCATTGATACGGACCATGAAAGTGAGAACGCAGCCCAAGCACTTGAACGTTTAAGTGCTGGTTTTTCCGTTTTTGTCCGTGAAGGCACAGTAGAACGTGACGAAGCTGCTATACTACCAGCAATAAACGCCGCTAATCAATCACATTTCTCATTTGCCACTGATGATAAAACTGCCAATGATATTCAACGTGAAGGTTCAATTGATTTTAACGTTAGGCTAGCCATTCAAAATGGCATGGATCCGGCTATGGCATTTACTCTTAGCAGTTATAACGCAGCGCAAGCACAACATTTACAATATGTTGGTGCCCTGACCGATGGTTTCGTTGCTGATTTAGTTGTTATTGACCAATTAGAAGATTTCACAGTAAAAAGAACAATGATTGATGGCAATTGGTATGTCCAGCCTGAAACAACTGTCACTCCCCTTGCTAATCAATCGCTCAACTTTACTTTGTCTCGGTCAGATATCGCCTTACCAATTAATCCAAATAAGCCAGCTCACGTTATCAGTATTATGCCACATCACATCACAACGCAACACGTTATCGAAAATGTACCAAGTAGCAGTGGCTATTTCACACCAAATGAGTCCTATGCCAAAATTATAGTTGCAGAACGTTATCATAATTTAGGTAATGGAATCGGTATTATCAAGGGCTTTAACCTCAAATCTGGTGCTATTGCATCCACAATTGCTCATGATTCACACAATCTGATTATTGCCGGTACCAATGATGATGATATTATCAAAGCCGCAGATACCTTACGTGAAATAGGTGGTGGTCAGGTCGTTGTGTCTGATGGTCAAATAACCATCTTACCTCTAGCTATCGGTGGTTTGATGTCTGATCAACCGTTTGCTGATGTTATTAAGGCTAATCAACTGTTACAAGATGCGTTCGCTAAAATTAGTGATATCAATTATGATCCCTTTTTGACACTGTCGTTCATGGCTTTACCAGTTATTCCAAGCTTAAAAATAACTGATCAAGGTTTGTTTGACTTCAATAGTTTTTCATTTATTAAGGTACAGGACTAGTTATGAAAACACTCAGCATCTCACCCGAAAAATTATTAACAATATTACTAGGCAAATCAGTTGATTTAGAAATTAATTATTCTGGTTTATTATTATTAGCTGCTGAAAAAAATATAAAGCCTAATCTACCCTCCGAAATGGCTGGCGGTATCGTCTATGTCAATAATAATCAGATGACATTTGTCTCTCTTGTTCATCCATTTAAAATTCCAACGCAATATACTCTCTTTTCAACAGATGATAGTAAAATACATCGAGAGCCTTATAATTGGTTCGGACCACAATCCATCGTTATTGAAAAAAAACTACACGACTTTTCAGATCAATATGATGGGCCGCTAACTGAACAGGGCAACATTCCTAGAAAACTAATTCCAGATAATATTGCCGAACCCGTTATATTATCCGATAATTATTGGCATGACTACACTAAATTCATTACTGATCCAGACGGTAGTTTCGCTAAGCAAATCAAACCACTATTTACTGAAAAATAAAAATACAGGTACTAAGAAACTGCGTTTCTTAGTACCTGTATTTTTTAAATAGCATCTAATTTAATCGTGTTCAACACCAGAACTACCATCACTGATATTGACATGACGTGGCCGTGAACCATCAGCCGGTCCAATATATCCCCCTGCTTCCAAGTCATCAATTAAACGTGCTGCGCGATTATATCCAATTCGAAAACGTCTTTGTAGCAACGAAGTGGATGCTTTTTGTTGCGCCATAATAAATTGGATTGCCTCTTGAAATAACTCATCCTCACTGTCTCCTTGACTCACACCATCACTAGTGTCTTGAGAAATTTCCTCATCAGTCACAGTCATTGACTCGGAGTATTGTGCTTCTTGTTGTGATTTAACAAATTCCACCACGTTGGTAACGTCAGTATTACTGATAAATGCACCCTGAACACGTTGCGTTGGTTTACCAGGTGGCGCAAAAATCATGTCACCTTTACCTAACAGCTTTTCCGCACCATTACTATCCAAAATTGTACGTGAATCAATACCTGAAGCCGTTCTAAAAGCAATTCTTCCAGGAATGTTACTCTTAATTGTACCGTTAATAACCTTTACATCTGGTCTTTGAGTTGCTAAAATCATGTGAATTCCTGCAGCTCGAGCTTTTGCACCTAATCGTGCAATCGACACTTCTATTTCGGAACCTACAGTACTCATCAAATCAGCAAACTCATCAACTATTGCAACAATATAAGGCATTTTTTGCATAATTGAAGCTCCTGTTTCCTTTGCTTCATCATTTTGCTTATCAACGGCTAAGTTGTATTCGCCGATATTACGTTTTCCAAACTGTGCGAGTAGCTTATAGCGATTCTCCATCTCATCAACTACTTTTTGCAAAGACTTAGCAGCCTTTCGAGGATCAGAGACTACCGGTGTTAATAGATGTGGAATGCCATTATAGACTGATAACTCAACCACTTTAGGATCTACCATCATCAGTTTTACTTCGCTTGGTTTTGCCTTTAATATTATAGATATAATAATACCATTTAAGCCAACTGATTTACCTGATCCTGTTGATCCAGCTATAAGCAAATGTGGCATATCAGCTAGATTTGCCATAATAATATTTCCTGTAACATCACGTCCCAATGGCACATTTAATAAGTGCTCATCATCTTTTGGCGCTTGCTCAATCATGTCACGAAAACCTACAATGGATTGCGTATCATTTGGTACCTCAATACCAACATATGGTTTTCCTGGTATGGGTGCCTCAATACGAATTGATTTGGCCGCAAGCGCCAACGCCAAATCATCTGCTAGATTAGCAATACGATTTACCTTAACACCTTGACCTGGTTTGAGTTCATACTGCGTAACAGTAGGTCCAAGAGATACACTCGTGACCTCTGCCTCGACACCAAAGCTCAATAGCGTGTCATGAACTAGTCGCGACTTCTCTGTTAAACTTTTAAATTCTTTTGTTTGGTCAGTTGGCGCAACTCGCGTTAGTAGGTCAATTGTTGGTAGCTGGTAATCTGGATTGTCACTTTCTTGTGTACCAGTAGCTAATTCTATATGTTCATTGTCATTAGTGTCCGTATCACGTTTCTGTTCAGAAGCTGAATGTGTCTCACTAATCGTTTTATCTGTGTTTTTGGTGTCCTCAGTTATAGGACCACCCCATTTAATCTCCGGCTCAACAAAATCATCAACTGTTTGTTGTGTCTCACTCGTAGAGGGCAGTTGATTTTGATCTATCGTTGATTGGTCCGTGTCTGTTTTTTTATGAACTCCCAGTGGATCGTTTCCAAAATCAACGCTGCTCTTTTTTTGTCGATCACGTTTTTTGAAAAGTGGTGTTCTTTCTGTCATATTTGCACGTTTTTCTTGCACATATGCAACACCTTCCTGTGCTCTTTCAATACCTTTTTGAGTTAAATCACGTGCGGGAATACGGAAAAATACGACAACACCACCAAATAGTAAAATTAATGTAAATATCCATGTACCAATATTTGCCATCAACGTAAATAAGATTTGATAAAGTATTGCCCCTAAGGCGCCACCCCCAACAGGTGTATTGGCCGCCTTATTTATAAAGTCCCGTCCGATTAAACGCACAATTTCTTGCGCATAACCATTACCATTTTTAAGTGTATATGTGAAAAAAAGCAACGAAGATATTGTCAGCAACGCAGTAAAAATCATCACGAGGCCAACCAAGAAATGACCTGAAATTTTGGGCAGCTTTTTGAAAATAAAATAATACAGTGCAGCGACAGTTAGAGGAACCAAGCAGCCTAAATACAAATTACCAAAGAAAAAACGAAAGATATTTGCAACGTATACGCCCAATAACCCTAATTTAAATATACCCAATATACCAAATAGTGCGCTCAACAAAATGAGTACGTTTTTGCTAATAATACGATTTGTATTTGTTCTTTTTTGTGATCTAGTTGTACGCCGTTTTTGTGGTGTTTTTCGAGTTGCCAATTTTCTTACCCTTTATAGTTAATTATTTCTTAATACTTTATTTTAACATGAAATTAAAGCAAACGTTTGTTCGTTTTAATTTTTAAACTATCGTTTATAATATAAAAAGCCGCAACCGAAGTTGCGACTTGATATAGCTCGTGAGAGAATCGAACTCTCGATTCCGCCGTGAAAGGGCAGCGTCTTAGCCACTTGACCAACGAGCCATGGTCAGTGATGTTTTCATTACTGAAACAACTATACTATAGTATCAACGATTTAATACATTGTCAACCCTTCAACTTATCTTGCTCATACGTATGGATTGTTTCTAAATTATGAAAATCTTGTTGCCGTAACGCCTCATACAAAACTATCGCAACCGTATTAGATAAGTTTAATGAACGAATATGCTTGTCATTTTGTGGTATACGAATTGCTTTTTCTGGATTCTGGCGCATGAAAATTTCTGGTAATCCTGTTGTTTCTTTACCAAATAAGAAATAATGATCACCTTGTGATTCCGTATAATCTGGCTGTGTATAATCCATGTTTGCAAATTTTGAAACCAAATATAGATGATCTTGTGGTGTTAACGTCGACAGAAAATCCGGTAAACTTGGATGTTTCACTAACTGCACATGCTCCCAATAGTCTAATCCCGCACGCTTAACATGTTTATCATCAAGTTCAAAACCTAGTGGTTCAATTAAATGCAACACTGCATTTGTTCCCGCAGTTGTACGTGCAATATTACCAGTATTTGCTGGCATTAAGGGTTCAAATAATACAATATGGTTTGTCATTTTTGTCTTTCTTCCACTTCATCTTTATAAAAATCAGAGTTATGGCGCCACCAAGTATAGATACGTGTCACGATAACCTTTACAACAGCATAAGTTGGTACTGCTAAAACAATTCCTAACACACCAAAAATATGACCACTACTCAATAATACAACAATGACTGTTACTGGATGAATAGACAGTGCCTCACCCAAAATTTTAGGTGCAATAACATGCCCTTCAATTGGTTGTTCAATTGCCAAAACAATAATTGCTAAGACAAGCAATTTAGGTCCACCAGCTATAAGTGCTACAGCCCAAACAGGTATTTGTGCTAGTATTGATCCAACATATGGAATCATATTAAAGAGTCCAGCCATCAACGCAAGTAGAATACCATATGGTAAACCAATTACAGTAAAACCAATACTAAACATGATGGTAACCGCAAAAGCAACACCTAATTGACCACGAATATATTGAGCGATTTGGTTACTAATGTCTCGTAGCAATTGTTGTATAGAGTGTTTTGCTTGTGGTGGAAATTTTTCAGAAATAAAACCTGAAAATTTGTGACCATCTAGCAACATATAATATAAAATAAATGGCGTTGCTATGGCTGTAACACTGACAGTTGTAATCGTTGATGCAAATGAACTAATGCCTGCTACTCCACTAGTTAAATACGTACGACTCCAGTCAATCACATTTTGGTTAATATTTGTATTTGTATGATTTAAAAACTCACGTACTTGCCTAAATTGGTCAGAACTGAAATTTTCATTAATAAAATTTTGACTTGTGTGCCAGTAACTTGGCCAATTATCAATAAATGTGATCACTTGCTCACGTAACACAAGTACAACGACAGTTAAAATCCCAGCTGCTATAGCAAAGAGTAGTACTAATATGATTCCTATTGACAAACCACGTGGTAATCGCGTATATTTACTGACTAAATTAACGACCGGGCTAAGCAAGTAATACAATACTCCTGCAATTAAAATCGGTGCCCCCACAGCCGTAAATAATGCTCGGACCGGTTCAAATACAAACCGTATCTGCCAGCCTAAGAATATAATTAGCAAAATCATTAATATGACAATCAATCCATGTAGTATATTATTACCTGAAAACCATCGACTATACCATGATTTTTGTTCTTTATCTCTTATCATGAAACCCTCCAGTTATTATTTATAAATCCAAATCAATGCGAGATGTGACTATAGAAATAAGTTATTGCTTCTATATTAACATATTCAAGCCACTCATCGTTTAGGTTATTTAGTTAATTCAACTATGAATACTGCTGAAATTAATTAAATATGATAATATTAAAGTAACTTATATTTTTAGAAAGATGCCCTCATGTCAACCACTGCAACTGCCCATACAAATATCGCCCTGATTAAATATTGGGGAAAAAAAGATACTCGTTTAAACCTACCAACAACTAGTTCACTGTCATTGACGCTTAAACAATTTTACACAGTGACCACTGTAACGCCTAATGCTCTGGCTGATCAATTAATTTTGAATGGTGAAGAATCAGATACAACTAGAACACACCAATTTTTAGATGTTTTACGTGGTCAACTGGGCCATTTTAGCCCATTAACTGTGACGTCAGAGAATCATGTTCCTACTAGTGCTGGACTTGCATCTTCTGCCTCAGCATTTGCGGCATTAACCGGCGCTGTCACACGTGAAATTGGCTGTGATTTGAATAAAGTAGCACTGTCACGGCTTGCTCGTCGTGGTTCAGGCTCAGCTTCACGTTCTTTTTATGGTCATTTTGCTGTTTGGCATGAAGGAGTAGATGATGTTACTTCATTTTCTGAAAGCTTGAACGCCCCTGACATGCCAATTGCCCTTGTCGTTGCTGAAGTTTCTTCTCGTGTTAAAAAGGTTAGTTCCAGCGAAGGTATGCGACGTGCACTTACCTCACCAAACTATCATGATTGGTTAACTAAGAGTAAACTACAATTTCAAGATATGCAGTCAGCTGTTATGGCTACGGACATAGAAAAAATTGGTAGCATTGCAGAAGATAATGCCTTAAGTATGCATGCACTTAATCTAACGGCCAGTCAAAAACCTTTCACGTATTTTACTAGTGAAACACAACAAATATTGGCCATTGTGCAAGATCTACGTCAACAAGGAATTTTAGCTTTTGCTACAATAGATGCTGGACCAAATGTTAAAATTATTACGACAATAACAACTGCACCAATTGTTACAGCTGCACTACATGATGCACTGCCACACATTCATATAGAAACCGCCACAAGCGGATCAGGTATAAATTATGACTAAGGTTTTCATCCCGGGTAAACTTTTTTTGGCTGGTGAATATGCGATTACAAATCCAGGCAATACAGCAATCATCGCTGCAACAGCAACTGGTTTAACCATTGAAATTAACAGCACAGACACCATATCAACAAGTACTTCAAATACACTTTCTCAGCAATGGCAATTTCAAATTAACCATATAGAAAATCAATATGTGGACGACTGGCGTTATGTACGTGCTGCCATCAAATTACTAAAAACATATATTGATTTCAATCATGCCAAAATTAGTTTGAATGAAGTTAACATTACCATTACTAGCGAATTAAATAGTAAGTTTGGTAAAATCGGGCTCGGTTCTTCTGCTGCTGTTGTTGTTGGTATAATTGAAGCCCTAGATACACACTTTCAACTTAACTTACCTATTTTGACACGCTTTAAACTAGCCAGTATAGCTCATCTGCATGTGCAACAAAATGGTTCTTTAGGTGATATTGCAGCGATTACATATGGCGGTGTTATTGCATATCAAAGTCCAGATTTATCATCATTTTTGCAAACCAAAAATGATTGGTTAAATCCTGAAATTATCGACGCAAAATGGCCAAAACTATCTGTTATACCCTTACCTTGGCCGACACATTGGCAATTATTATTAGGTGCAACACATGAATCTGCTGACACAAAATCTGCAATTGCCAATATCAATTTAGCCAAGAAATTTTTATCTGAAAGTCAAAATATTGTTCAAAATATTATTACCACTGTTTTAGATAATAACTATGCTAATTTTTCCAAAGCATTACGTGCGAATCAACTTTTACTTAATAATAACTTACCTGCGGGTTATCTTACACCAAAGCTTACATTGTTACTTGAAAGTTTAAAAGATGTTGCTGGCAAAGTTAGTGGCGCTGGTTTTGGAGATAATGGCTTTGCTGTATTTCGCGACAATGCTGATAAAATCATCACTACTTGGACAACACATCACATTGATGCACAAGTAATCATGATTTCACCACAAAAACGAGGTTAACTATGAGTGAATCTAATCAGGCGCATCGCAAAGATGAACATTTATCACTTGGTGTCAATCTCTGGCGCCAATCACAACGATTGCAGGTTGGTGCCACGTTTGATGATATACGTTGGTTACCAACGACTTTCCCAGAAATGTCAGTCTCAGATGTTGACGTTAGCACTAATATTTTGGGCCATGATTTTAAATGGCCTTTTTACATTGAAGCAATGACTGGTGGTTCTAATTTAACCGGTCGCATCAATGGCGAATTAGCGCAAGTTGCACAAAAAACAGATTTAGCAATGGCGGTAGGTTCACAATCAATTGCTTTAAAAGAACCTGATGCCGTATCTTCTTTTAAAATCGCACGGCAAAACCATCCCGATGGTTTTTTAATCGCAAATCTTGGCGCTGATCATCCTATTGAAAATGTTAGAGATGCAATTGATATGATTGATGCAAATGCAATCGAAATGCATGTTAATGTGGCACAAGAGTTAGTCATGTCTGAGGGTGATCGCGATTTTTATTGGCTAGATAACCTTGCAACTGTTATTGCTAAGTCGCCTGTCCCAGTTATTATCAAAGAAGTTGGATTTGGCATGAGTACCAGATCTGTTGAAATCATTAAAAAGCTTAATCCAAGTGCGATAAATATTGGTGGTGCTAACGGTACTAATTTTGCTATTATTGAACGTCGTCGCAACCGGCAACCTGACACTTTTAATCTTGATCAATATGGCTTATCAACTGTTGAAAGTTTATTATCAGCACAATTGACTTCTAATAATACGCCAATTGTCGCAACTGGTGGCATTCAAACTGCCAATGATATCGTCACAAGTATCATGCTAGGTGCAACACTAACATCTAGTGCTGGTTTTATGCTAGAGACATTGATGGACAAAGGTCAAAACGCACTTATCCAACAAATAAATGATTGGCAACATGCACTGCCACGTCTATTTACACTGCTCGGATCAAAAAATATCAAGGCCTTACAGCAAGCTGAACGTTTATATTCACCAAGCTTATATAATTTTATACAACAAAATGAAAACGCGACTCGTTAAAAGTCGCGTTTTCATTTGTAGTTGACACCTATTTAATTAAATCTAACTTATCAAAGTCAATAACAGCAATAACTGGTAAGTTACGGAAAAAATTATTGTAATCCATTCCATACCCTACTAAAAATTCATCTGGCACATCTAATCCAAAATAATCAACTTCAAAATCAACAACGCGTGCTGTTTTCTTATCCGCCAACGCCACTGTTGTTACACTAGATGCGCCTTTGAGTTCAAAATAATTATTCAACCACTGCATTGTTCGACCAGAATCAATAATTTCATCCACAATCACAACATCGCGATCAGTTAAATCCATGCTAACATCGTGCACAACTTTCACTTGCCCAGTTGATGCCTTTCCCGAATAACTTTTGACATCAATAAAATCAAAATCAACATCAAGTGGCATTTTACGTAACAAGTCAGTCGCAAAAATCACGCCACCTTTGAGCACAGCAATAAATATTGGACGCTGACTGCAGTTTTCAAATTTATCCGTTAACTCATTAGCAACCCGCTGTACTTGCGCCTGAATATCAGTTTCTGTTGCCAAAACTGTTTTAATAGCAGGATGGTTAATTAATGATCTCATGACAAGCCAACTCTCTTAAAAATTTCATCCACATGGCGCAGATGATAGTGGTAATCAAATGCTTCATCAATTTGTTCCTTGGATAAATTAGATGTAATCGTTTTATCGGCATCAACCAAATCACGGAACATCAAACGTTCGTCCCATGAACGCGCCGTTAGAGGTTGGACAGTATCATATGCTTGTTCTCGTGACAAACCAGCATCAATCAAGCTCAGTAACAATCGTTGAGAATAAATTAAGCCATATGTTCTATCCATATTTTGTCGCATAGTATCTGGAAATACACCTAGGTTATCCAAAATACTTGTGTGTCGTTGTAGCATATAATCGATAAGCGCAGTTGCATCAGCTAAAATAATACGTTCGGCAGAAGAATGTGAGATATCACGTTCATGCCACAAAGTCACATTTTCTAAGGCAGTAACAGCGTAACCACGCAAAACACGGGCTAATCCAGTAATGTTTTCATCTCCAATTGGATTTCGTTTGTGTGGCATTGCCGAAGAACCTTTTTGACCCTTAGCAAAGCCCTCTTCAACCTCATGAATTTCAGAACGTTGCAACGAGCGTATTTCTGTCGCTAATTCTTCCATTTGCGTACCAATGAGAGCAATTGTTTGAATATAATCCGCATGCAAGTCACGAGGTAATACTTGTGACCCTATTGGTTGCGGCGTTAAACCAAGTTCTTTCATTGCAACAGCTTCAACATGTGGTGGTACATTAGCAAATGTACCTACAGCACCAGATAATTTCCCAGTTTCAACCTCTGCTGCAACACGATCAAATCGCTCAATCGCACGTGTTGCTGAAGCATAGAAACGTGCCATTTTTAACCCAAAAGTTGTTGGTTCTGCGTGTACACCATGTGTACGTCCCATCATCACTGTATCTTTGTACTCTAAAGCTAGTTTCTTAATTGCTTCACGCCATTCCTGCAAATCTTGTTTAATAATTAGATTAGCTTGGCGAAGACGCAATGCTTGTGCTGTATCCACAACATCTGTTGACGTCAAACCATAATGAATCCATTTTCGCTCATCACCGAGTGATTCTGATACATTCCGAGTAAAAGCAACAACATCATGACGCGTTGACAGTTCAATTTCTGCAATACGTTTTGGATCAAATGTGGCATGGTCACGAATTTTTTCAAGATCGTCTGCTGGAATATGACCAGCAGCTACCCAACCAGCATCAACGGCAATTTCAACATCGAGCCAAGTTTGGTATTGATTTTGCATTGACCAAATGTCACGGAGTTCCTGACGAGAATATCGTTCTATCATTTTTTCAGTTCCTTTATGTCTATGTTCTATCTTTCAATATAATTGTACCAGTTAATTGGTGATTTGCGTTCGCAATTTTATAAGTTTTATCTCACAATAAAGAGATATTGTTCGTTTATTAGCTATAAAAGATCGTCTTAAAAAAACAAATCCGAACGTTAAGTATGTAAGCGTTTTACTTAATTAATGTTTGTTTTGAATTGACAACACTTATCGAGATTAAAAAAGCAATTGTATATAACACAGCAATCGCAACAAAGACCACACTGTAATGCATACCTAATCCGTGAACAATAAAACTGGCTAATTGATTCCCAGATAATCCAGCTGCTGCCCAAGCTGTCAAGGCGATGCCATGAATTTTTGAAATAGCCTGCATACCAAATCGATCTGCCAATAGTGGTGGTAGTGCTGAGAATCCACCACCATAACCAGCATTAATGAGGAAAAAAGCTAGTACAGTAATTATTGGTAATACAATCGAATGATCCGGCATTAAATATGCGACAAGTGAAATGAGTAATGACATAATAAATATAACGCGATAAATTGTATTACGATCTTTTAACCGATCCGAAAAGCTAGCGAATCCGATACGTCCAGCAGCATTAAAAAATGCATCAATACTGACAATGATTGTAATCGTAGCAACTGAAAATACAGCAACACCCTCGCTATTTGTTAAAGACATTAAAATATCTTTTTCTTGGGAAATAATTGCTAAGCCCGCCGTAATATTAAGGTAAAACATCAACCAAATACCAATAAAGTTAGGATTTTTGATGAGCACTACTGGATTAAATCTGCTTTTAAGCGGTTTTTCTTGCCAGTCGCTTGGCTTTTGAATCAAAACAGAACCGATCAACATCATAATGGCAAATACCCCACCCAAAATGACAAACATCTGCCATAAACCAAATTGTGCTTGTAGATAAATCATAATCGGCGAAAAAATCATTTTTGCTAAGCCAAAACCAGCTACGGCTAAACCAGTTCCAAGGCCTTTATTATCTTTAAACCACAACATTAAATTTTTTACAGGCGTTAAGTAGCCAATTCCTAGTCCAATCCCCATAATTACACCATAGAATATATAAATGCCAAGTAGTGATTTTTGCTGGATACTTATTCCCGTACCAATCATACCAACAACAAAAAACAATGTGGACACTAAGGCCGCTTTTTTTATATCGCGTTCTACGAAGTGCCCTAATGCTGCAGCTGACAGTCCCAAAAATAATATTGCAATTGAAAATGCCCATTCTGTGTTTGGCACTGTCGTACCAATATCATCTGCAATTGCTTGTTTGAAAACGCTCCAAGCATAAACAGTGCCAATACTTCCATGAATCAATAAGGCCGGTAAAGCAGCTCTCACCCATTTATTTTCCATGCTAATTTCCCATCTTGTAATTTCAACTATTTATTTTTAAAGTGACACTATAAAACATCTAAATTAACACTTATCTAAAAGAGCGTTCTTAAGATAATCTTTTTTCTGGTTGATAATGAATGGGCAACCATTCAAGCACCCGTTCGATTTTTTTATCCCAATAATACCATTCATGCTCACCCGGACTGGTTTCAAAGGTCACATCATATCCAAGTGTCTTAATGTTGGCAATAGCGTGTTGATTATTCTCAAATAAATAATCCTGCTCACCAATCCAAGCATAAAGTTTGGGCAATAAATTTTGTTCTTCTTTTTGTTTTTTGGCTAACGCAAGAATATCATTTTCAGAGCCCTTAAAATTTGACAAGTTACCAAATATGCCACGCCAATAGTCACTATTTTGCCAATCATCGCGACCAGGAAAATTCAAATCGCCAATTAACGCACCAGATAATGAGGCAGCATAACTAAATTGCTGGCTAGCAAATGCCATTTTAAAAGCACCATAACCACCCATCGACAAACCCGCAACAAAATTCTTATCACGTTTTTTTGAAATTTGTGGGAAAAGTGTTGCTACCTTTTGAGGCAATTCATCAATTAAGGCGTCAAAATATGCCATGCCATACTGTGTATTGGTATACCAAGCCAAATCGGTAGATGGCATGACAATAGCTAAGGGTGTTTGTCGTATTAACCGCTCGATACTAGTTCGTCTTTGCCAAACCGCTTGATCTCCTGACATGCCATGCAATAAATATAAGACTGGGACGTCTTGTAAATCAGCCACTGTCCAATCTGGATTATGATCAGATAATTCTGGCAAAATAACATTCATCACACGGTCCATTCCCAGAACTTCAGAATAATAGTTCACCTGTAAAAAAGCCATACTCACTCCTCTCACATATATCAATACTTATCAAATTTTTTTGAACCATTACTTTTAGTCTTTGCCTAAAAAAGACCTGTAATGACCCCATCTTCATCGATATCAATATCTAATGCTGCCGGATGCTTCGGTAATCCAGGCATCGTTAAAATTGAACCAGTCATAGCCACAAGAAAACCTGCACCTAGTTTAGGTACGAATTCTCGAACGTGAATGGTGAAATCTTTTGGTGCCGCTAATTTTTTAGCATCATCAGACAATGAATACTGCGTCTTAGCCATAATGATTGGTAACTTATCCCAGCCACGTTGTTTAAACTCTTCTAATTGCTTTTGAGCTAACGCAGATAACACAACATGTGCACCACCATAAATTGTTTGAACAATAGCATTGAGTTTATCAATCGCTGAATCCTCATTTTTATATAATGGTGTGAAATCTGATTGCTGAGCTGTTTTTTCAATCACTGCAGCGGCTAGTTCTTTAGCACCAGCACCGCCTTTTGCCCAAACTTCAGTCGTGTAGGCTTCTGAACCAAACTGCTCAACATAATCTTTAATGGTTTGCAGTTCAGCTTCTGTGTCAGCGGTAAATCGATTGATAGCCACAACGACAGGTACACCGTAGCGCCCCATTGCACTCAAATGTTGTCCAAGATTTTCTAAACCAACTTTTAATGCAGTCACATTTTCTTCATTCAAATCAGTTAGCGCAACCCCACCATGATGTTTTAATGCACGAATCGTTGCTACAACAACAATTGTATCAGGTGTTTTTCCAAGTAATGGTACCTTAATATCTAAAAACTTTTCTCCACCTAAATCAGCACCAAAACCAGCTTCTGTTACAGCATAATCAGCCAATTGTAGGGCAGTTCTTGTTGCCAAAATAGAGTTTGTTCCTTGAGCAATATTAGCAAACGGTCCACCATGAATAATGGCTGGTGTATGCGCCAATGTTTGAACAAGATTAGGCTTAATGGCATCTTTAAGTAAAACAGTCAATGCACCAGCAACTCCTAAATCTTTGACGGTCACTGGTGACTTAGAATAAGTGTAACCAACAACAATACGTTCAACGCGTGATTTCAAGTCCATCAAATCAGTCGATAACGTTAAAATAGCCATCAATTCAGAAGCAACCGTAATATCAAAACCATCTTCACGCGGTACACCAGAAGTTGGTCCGCCCATACCAATATTAACGTGGCGTAATGCACGATCGTTAATATCTAAAACCCGTTTCCATAAAATACGACGCGGATCAATATTTAAAGGATTTCCTTGCTGTAAACTATTATCTAAAACAGCAGCTAGTGTATCATGTGCTGACGTCAAAGCGTGAAAATCACCCGTAAAATGTAAATTAATATCTGCCATTGGGACAACTTGTGAATACCCGCCCCCAGTAGCACCACCCTTCATGCCCATAACTGGTCCCAAAGAAGGTTCTCTCAGAGCAATCATTGTCTTTTTGCCTGCCAATTGCAAAGCATCAGCCAAACCAACTGTTACCGTAGATTTACCCTCACCAGCTGGTGTTGGATTGATTGATGTGACAAGAATTAATTTCCCTAATTCTTGTTTACGATTAACTGATGGATCAAGCTTAATTTTAGCTTTGTCATAACCATAGGGTTCAATTTCTTGTCTTTGTAGTCCTGCTTTTGCTGCGATTTCAGTAATTGGTTTAACATGAGCAGCTTGCGCAATTTCAATATCTGTTTGCATTGTGATCCTTCCCTATTTTCTAAATATGTTAGTTGATACTTAAAATAATTTTATCAATAAAAATTAATAGAACTACTAACTATTTTCATGTTGTACTGCTTGATATGCAATATCATGGCGATATTGTAGTGCCGTATCTAAGTTTTCTATTGTACGATAGACACGCTTTTGTGCCAAAGTTGCATTCACATCATGAGCCACAATCGTGACAACACGACCACCATTTGCCTTACCAGATTTCACTCCTGCATAATTGATTGTTAGTGGTGATACATCAGTGATAGTTGGTACGATTGCGCCCTTCTTTGGATTTCCTGGATACCCTGCTGCTGCTAACACAACACCAACATAAACATACTTTTTTTGCCAACTTGGATGAATTTGATTGCCGGCCAATAGCTGAGTAACTAACTCATAAAAGTCTCCTGTATACTGAGGTAATACAACTTGAGCTTCTGGATCACCAAAACGTACGTTAAATTCAATTACTTTTGGTCCCTCTTTGGTCAACATGACACCTGTATATAAAACACCAGTAAACGGTGTGCCCTCTTGTGCCATAGCATCAATTGTGGGCAGCACAAGTTCAGAAATAGCACGCGCTTTAATCTCCTCACTAAGCCAATTAACAGGGCTATAGGCGCCCATGCCGCCGGTATTGGGCCCTTTATCTTCATCATAACGACGTTTATGGTCCTGCGCTAATGGCGCGTGTGTTACCACACCATTTTTACCAACGAGAGAGAAAATTGAAAATTCAACACCATCAAGGTATTCTTCAATCACCAAAGTTGCGTTTGCATCCTGAACATACAAATCATTTAGATAGTTCTTCGCCTCTAATTCGTTCGTTAATATAGTGACGCCTTTTCCCAGCGCCAAACCATCTAATTTAAAAACAATTGGCAAACCAAATTTTTGTAAAACCGCCATTGCCGTATCAAGCGAATTGACTGTTACCGATTGTGCTGTAGGAATTGCATATTTTTGTAAAAGATTTTTTGTAAAAGACTTCGATCCTTCTAATTGAGCGGCAACTTTAGATGGACCAAAAATACTTATGCCAGAGGATTGGAACAAATCAACAATACCTAGAGTTAGAGGTTCTTCGTTACCGACAAATGTTAAATCGACAGCTTCCAATAATGCAAGATCACGTAATCCTATTAAATCTGTTACTGCAATAGACTCACGTCTTAATCCAGGATCTGTCATGCCATCATTTCCAGGTGCAACAATGACCGTATCTACCGCTTCACTGCGTAAAAATGTCTGAGCTAATGTATGTTCTCGAGCCCCAGAACCGATGACCAATACTTTTTTCATTATGACCTCTAAACTGTTTATTTTATGTTATACCTTAGTTTAGCAGATTACTTTTATTTTTTGTTCGTTAATAAATTATTTTTTTCTCACAATTATTAAGAATGTTCGTGAAAAACGAACGTTATTAATATATTCAGACTCTTAAACGAACGTTTGGAATGTATGCGGTTACAACCACGTTATGACTTGCTCCCCTTTTTCTGGATCTCCTAGAGCTAATTCACTGATTTTTTCCTCATCAAATACTGGTAACATCTCTAAAAACGTATGTGGTGTTTTCATATTTTTCAATGATTCACGTGTCGTCCAAAATATATCGCCCTCTGTACTGGCATGAATTTCACCACGGAATTTTGTTGCTTTGAACAACATTACAATATAGCGAGCATCTCCGTCTAGTGCCCATTCCTTGATGCCAACTAGGCGCGGATTTTCTATCATTAAACCTGTCTCTTCTTTTGCCTCACGGATGGCACTATTTACAACAGTTTCACCAGGTTCAATATGTCCACCCGGAAACGTTACACCGGGCCAACTTGGATTGTGACGATCTTGCACTAAGATTTCACGAGTATTTGGATTTTCAATCATAATCATATTTGTCAGTTCAATTGGTGTTGTTCGTGCCATTTTTAACCCTCTGTGAGAAATTATAGCATAGAAAAAACGCTGAAATCAGCGTTTTACAATAATTTTTAATGTTTAAAATGTCGCGATCCAGAAAAGATTAATACAACACCAAGCTCATCTGCTTTGGCAATTGAATCTTTGTCCTTGATTGATCCACCCGGCTCAACAATTGCTTTAATACCGTGATCTGCTGCATACTGTACGGAATCATCCATCGGAAAGAATGCATCAGATGCCAAAACTGCCTGGTCATATCCTGGTTTCTTTTCAGCTTTTTGAATTGCATAAATAACTGAATCAATACGATTTGGTTGACCTGCGCCAATACCCAATGTCTGTCCATCACGTGCCACAACAATGGCATTTGACTTCACATGCTTCACTGCTTTTTGAGCAAATATCATAGCGCGTAATTGTTCATCAGTAGGTTGTGCTTTTGAAACAACTTCAAAATTAGCTTCTGATTCGCCGATTAAATCACGTTCTTGTACGACCACACCGCCTAAGATAGATGTTACTTCTAGATTTTGAGATATTTTTGTTGTGAATGGCAATGTCAATAAACGTAGATTTTTCTTTGCTGACAAAATATCAAACGCTTCTGGTGTAAAACTTGGTGCAATAATGATCTCTAAGAAAATGTTATGCATCTTCTCTGCTGTGGCGACATCAACTTCACGATTCAATGCCACAATGCCACCAAAAATTGAGATATCATCTGCAGCAAATGCCGCATCCCAAGCTACTTCTAAAGTCTGCCCTTGTCCAATACCTGCTGGATTCATATGCTTAACTGTCACAACAGTTGTGTCATCAAATTCAGCAATAATTCGTAAAGCAGCGTCAGCATCACGTATATTATTATAAGACAATTGCTTACCATGTAAAATATTTGCATTCAAAACCGAATAAGATTCTGGCAATGCCGTTGTGTATGCAGCAGCATTTTGATGTGGATTTTCACCGTAACGCATATCATCAAATTTTTCATATGGTAACGTCAAATTTGTTGGAAATTCTGATTTTGTGAGATAGTCAGCAATCAAAGCGTCATAAGCTGCCGTATGTTGAAATACTTTGGCTGCTAATCCTTGACGAAATGCTTCATCAACATGATCTGTCTCTAATTTTTCAATGACCTTATCATAATCAGCTGGATCTATGATTGGTAAAACAGATTGAAAGTTTTTAGCTGCCGAGCGTAACATCGAGGGACCACCAATATCAATATTTTCAATGGCTTCTGCCTCACTAACATTTGGCTTTTGAATTGTTGCCTTAAATGGATATAAATTGACTACAACTAAATCAATTGGTGTGATATTAAATTCCGCTAATTTTGCCATATGTTCCGGCAAATCACGTCGTGCCAATAATCCAGCATGAACACGGGGATGTAATGTTTTTACACGGCCATCCAACATCTCTGGAAAATCCGTCACATCATCAATTGCAATGACATCTAGTCCTGCTTCAGCAAGAACTTTATGTGTGCCACCAGTTGAAACTAGCTCATAACCAAGCTCAACCAATTTTTGGGCAAATGGTACCAGCCCGTTTTTGTCAGAAACACTAAGTAATGCACGTGTCATTTTAAAAATACTCCTTCGTTAAGTAACTGCTCTAATGTGTTTGGATACAAAACATGTTCAACATGATGAATTCGTGTTTCTAAATCTTGTAATGAATCACTGGGTAATCGTGGCACTTTTTGTTGCACAATAATTTCACCAGTGTCAATGCCAGTATCAACAAAATGAACCGTCACGCCAGTAAATTCTACACCTGCTTCATAGGCATCTAAAATACTATGCCTACCTGGAAAGTGAGGTAATAAAGCTGGGTGCAAATTTACAATTTTACCAGCATAGTCATCAATCAATGTTGGCGTCAAAATACGCATGTACCCGGCAAGTAAAATGCCATCAACATCGTCTATTTCAAGTTGTTTTAAAATGGCCTGTTCAGCATCCGTTTTTGTTGCATAATCTGAATATTTAATAAATGTTGCAGGAACACCAAACAACTTTGCCAAATTAAGCGCACCAGCTGTTGATTTATCAACAATTAAGCGTACAATTTTTGCATTGAGTTGACGTTGTAAAACAGCATCATGTAAGGCTTGAAAGTTTGTACCAGTTCCTGAAGCAAATATAGCTAAACGTGCTTTTTTCACCATGGTGCATCCCCTTCAAAAACAACACCACTCTCTTGACCATTAACCATTTCACCAATAATATAAGCTGCTTGATTCGTTTGCGATAATTGTGATATAACTTTTTGAGTATCTTCTGATTTTACAACCAAAACCATGCCTAGCCCATTATTAAACGTTAATAGCATGTCCTCCAAAGACAAGTCTCCAGCTGCTTGTAATTCGTTAAAAATAGGTAGAATAGGCCATGAACCCCAGTTGATTTTAGCAGATAATGTTTTGGCATACGCACGTGGCAAGTTTTCAGTGAGCCCGCCACCCGTGATATGTGCCATTGACTGCACAAATCCTTGTTCAACTAAAGGCCATACGGCCTGCGCATACAACTTTGTTGGTGTTAACAACGTTTCTTGCATGGCAATAGGTAAATCTTTGAAACGCTCACTTGTTGTAATTCCTAAGACTTGTCGAACTAATGAGTAGCCATTCGAATGAATACCTGATGATGGTAACCCAATTAAAACATCACCAACGGCAACATTATTGGGATCCAATAGTTGCTCCCGCTCAGCCACACCAACCGCAAAAGCTGCCAAATCATAGTGGTTTTTGGCATATAAACCTGGTAACTCTGCGCTCTCGCCACCAATAAGTGCCATACCAGACGCCTTTGCAGCCTTTGCAACACCGGTAACAATTTCTGCAACAACTTCTGGTCTCATTTTATCTACTGCTAAATAATCTAGTATGAAAGCTGGTTTTGCACCCTGTGCCAAAATATCATTAGCCACCATGGCCACCAAATCCTGACCAATCGTATTATGTTTATCAGCTGCAATGGCTAATAATAATTTTGTTCCAACGCCATCTGCACCAGACACTAAAACTGGATTTTTGTAGTTAGACCCAAGAGCATATGCCGCGCCGAATCCACCGATGCCATCCAACACATTAGGTGTATATGTATCAGCCACCGCATCTTTCATGAGTTCAACTGCTTGTTCACCCGCTTTAATATCTACACCTGCCTGTTGATAGGCATTTTTTTCAGTCATCATTCTACTCCCTGAATTGTTTGAGAATCTAAATGAATTGTACCATCGTCCAAAATTTCTTCATTACGCAACGATGCCACTTGCCGTGGATGATAAGTCGTGGTTGGTTCAGGCGAAAAGCCAACACGATTTGATGCCACAAATTGATCTAAACTCGCCGCATAGTCGTAAATTGGGCTCGGATAATGACCATCAAAATATGCCGTCGTGAGTCCAGTTCCTTCGCCATCATAAGGTAAATCAATTGCTTCAACCAGACTGTCAACCGATAGGAACCCAATTGAGTCTGCTTCGATTTTATCACGCATTTCATCTAGTGAATTTGTGGCGCCCATTAACTCTTCAGTAGTTTGCATATCAATACCATAAAATGAAGGGAATTTAAATACTGGACTAGCAATCCGAACATGCACTGATTTTGCCCCTGCTTCTTTTAACATTCGGACAATAAACATAGAAGTCGTCCCACGAACAATAGAATCATCCACCAACACGACGTTCTTACCTCGTACAACATCTTTAACCGCACTTAGTTTCATTCTCACAGCACGTTCACGTTTATCTTGTGTTGGTTCAATAAACGTTCGCGCAATATATTGGTTTTTTACCAGACCTAGCTCATTAGGTAAACCTGTAGCCTCAGCAAAACCTGCTGCAGCTGACAAGCTTGAATTAGGTACACCAACAACAATATCTGCCCCTGGTACTGGCTGCTCCTTAGAAAGTGCAGCTCCCATACGTTTTCGAGCTTTATGAACATTCACCCCATAAATAGTTGAATCTGGCCGAGCAAAATAAATGTATTCCATTGAATCAATGTTTAGAGATGTATTCTTAGTGAAAGTATCAATAGTTAGACCGTTATCATCAATTGCAAGTAATTCACCGGGCTGCACATCTCGTACAAACCTTGCACCAACAACATCCAATGCTGCTGTTTCTGACGTCACTATATAATTTCCTTCAGGCATTTGTCCTACGACAAATGGTCGAAAAGCATGTGGATCAAGTGCTGCATACATACCATGCGGTGTCAGCAATAAATAAGCGAATCCTCCACGAACTATATTCAGTGCTTCTTTTAGCTTACCAACAAACGTCGCTGCTTTTGACCTACGAATAAGGTGTAATAAAATTTCTGAATCGGAAGAACTTTGGAAAATAGCGCCTTCTTCTTCTAAATCTTTTCGTAAAGACATTGCATTTGTCAAATTACCATTATGAGCCAACGATATTTGCATATCATGAAAATTCACCATAAGTGGTTGTATATTTTCAACGCCATGTGACCCTGCAGTCGCGTAACGTACATGTCCAATTGCGCTTGTGCCTACCAAAGCACGAATACGCTCTGGATCTCGGAAAACATCACTGAGTAAACCTAATCCACGTTCCTGCCATAAATGACCATTATTATTAGAGACAATACCTGCACCCTCTTGACCACGATGTTGTAGTGCATGCAATCCGTAATAAGTAAGTTGTGCAGCATCTTGACGACCCCAAACACCGAAAATACCACACTCCTCATTAAGACTACGTACATTAACACGTGTTTTTTCAGTTTGGCGGGCTAATTTTTCATCGATTTTTTGTTGTTCTAACCCTCTAATTGCCATGAAATGCTCTCCTGATAGACTTTTTTCACTTCGCGTCGTGATAATGTGACAGTTTGCGTAGTCGTGTTAACGACGATATTATCACCATCTGTTACCGAACCAATTTTAGTGGCCTGTTTACCAGCAAGTTCTTCAAACAGATTGGCTTTTTCCTCTGGTACACTGACAACAAATCGGCTAGGTGTTTCGGCAAACAAATATTTATCTGCTTGGTTAGTGTTCACATTGAAGCTCAGATGACCTGCAAAACTGCTTTCTAGTAAACCAACAATTAAGCCACCTTCTGAAAGATCATGTGCACTGGCAATGAAATCATTTGCGATTGCATCACGCACAAGTGCTTGTGAAGCTAATTCTTGGTCTGAATCAAATTCAAATAATTGCCCCTCAATTTCACCAGTTTGTAACTTTTGAATTTCAGAACCATTAAAACTGTCAGTTGTTTCACCAATAACATAAATACTGTCTGTAGCATGCTTAAATGCAATTGTGGTTGCCTTGGAAACATCATCCAATAAGCCAACCATGCCAATCATTGGTGTTGGATAAATTGCCTGACCATCAGTTTCGTTATATAGTGACACATTACCAGAAATAATTGGCGTATTGAGTTTCTTAGCCATATCATTTATCCCAGCAACAGATTGATCTAATTCATAATAAACTTCTGGATTGTCAGGTGAACCAAAATTCAACCCATCTGTGATACCAATTGGCGTTGCACCAGTAGCTGTGATATTTCGAGCTGCTTCAGCAACGGCCATCTGTGCCCCTACTTTTGGATTTAAATATAAGTACCGTGCATTAACATCCGTTGTCATTGCCAATGCCTTCTGAGTACCACGGACACGAACCAAACTTGCATCGCCACCAGATTTAATCACAGTATCTGTGCGTACCATAGAATCAAAATGACGGAATAATGATGCTTTTGAAGCAATTGTTGCTTGTGCTACTAATGATATAATCGTATTTTTGACATCAGACATATCTGGCTGATATTGTGTTTTTGTAAACTTTGATAACCGCTTTGGTTCAGTCATTATCAAATTTTGTTTTGGCGCGTGAGTTAAGAAATCAATTGGCACATCCGCTACAGTATTATTTTTGAAATTTAAAATGTATCGACCATTATCAGTTACTTCACCAATAATAACTGCATCCAAGTCTGATTCTTGGAACAAGTCAATAATCGCCTGTTCCTCACCACGTTTAACAACTAACACCATACGTTCTTGTGACTCTGACAACATTAGTTCATATGGTGTCATATTTGTTTCACGTTGCGGCACCATATCCAAGTTTAATGTAATACCCATGCCAGCTTTAGCTGCCATTTCTGAACTTGAAGATAATAAACCAGCAGCACCCATGTCTTGAATACCGACAATAATATCAGAATATTCTCTAACTGCCTTAAGCGTTGCATCCATCACTAACTTTTCTAAAAATGGATCTCCCACTTGCACAGCAGATCGATCCGATTCTTGATCTGTTGAGAATTCTGCGGATGCAAACGATGCCCCATTAATACCATCACGACCTGTTTTAGCACCAACATAAATAATTGAGTTACCAACACCATGCGCCTGACCAACCTGCATTGCTGATTGATCCATTAATCCAACAGCCATCACATTTACCAACGGATTACCAGCGTATACATGATCAAAACTAATTTCACCACCAACAGTTGGAATACCAATTGCGTTACCGTAGCCAGCAATTCCAGCAATGACACCATCAACAATATGCTTTGTGTGTGTATCATTTAATTCACCAAATCGAAGTGAATCTAATACTGCAATTGGTTGTGCACCCATAGAAAATATATCTCGTAAAATACCACCAACACCAGTAGCAGCACCTTCGTATGGTTCTACAAAACTGGGATGATTATGACTTTCAGCTTTAAACACTACTGCTTGACCATCACCAATATCTAAAATACCAGCGCCTTCACCCGGTCCTTGTAGTACGCGCTCATTTTTTGACCAAAACTTACGTAAAATTGGCTTAGATTTTTTGTATGAAACATGTTCTGACCACATACCAGAAAAAATGCCTGTTTCTGTAAAGTTGGGTAACCGCTTTAATTCTTTCACAATCAGGTTATACTCTATTTCTGTTAATCCCCATTGCTTATAAATATTAGAATCGCGTACCTGTTCAGGTGAGAGCTCGTTATTTGTGACTGTTGCCATTTTTTTGCCTTTCGTACAACTCATTTCCGTTGCGACTTAAATATGTGTATATGACTGAGTTCGGAAAAATATCTATTCACATTTATGCTTTCGCTAGGATGGTAGATAGCATGCTTTTGAAAAACTTTTGACCGTCAATATTACCTAAAACTTCATCAACCGCACGTTCTGGGTGAGGCATCATACCAAAAACATTACCTTGTTCGTTCATAATACCAGCAATATCATGTGCAGAACCATTTGGATTGTTAACATATCGAAAGACAATTTGGTTATTTTCTTCAAGTTTATTTAAAGTATCTTCATCAGCAAAGAAATTTCCTTCGGCATGCGCAACTGGTATGACGATTTTTTCATCTGACTCATAACTGTTTGTAAATGCTGTTTGACCATTTGTAATACTTAATTCAATATCATCACAGATGAATCCAGTCGTAGCATTACCCAATAATTGCCCTGGCAGTAAACCTGCTTCTGTTAAAATTTGAAAACCATTACAGATACCAACCACTAACTTACCAGCATTAGCTGCTTGAGTCACTGCGCTCATGATTGGTGAAAAACGTGCAATGGCACCAGTTCTAAGATAATCTCCATAAGAGAAACCACCTGGCAAAAAAATTGCATCAAATTCTGCTAAACTATTTTGTTTAGCAGAAACAATTTCTGCATCAACACCAAAATCTTGTAAGGCATACAACATATCAAAATCACAATTTGATCCTGGAAAGCTAATCACAGCTGCTTTCATATAGACACCTCATCTGATACCAAACTTAAATCAAAGCGATAGGTTTCAGTATTTTGATTAATCAGCAGCGCATCTGTAAAACTTTGTACTTCAGCTGTTGCTGTGTCAACATCTTTAGCCTCGAGCTTAACTTCAAAATATTTGCCCTGGGCAACTTGATTGATTCCTGCATAATCCATACGTTTAAGGGCAGCCTTGATCACTTCTCCTTGTGGATCCAAAATTGATGGTTTGTAAGTTACATAAATTTTTGCCAAGTACATGTTTTTCTCCCTAGATAATTTCTTGCAATCGTGTAAGCACTTCGTGATAGCCAACTGTAACATCACCAGAATGTTGTCTAAAAACATCTTTGTCTAATGATTTCCCGGTTTCAATATCGACAAGACGCATGTTATCGGGCGATAACTCATCAGCTAATAAAATATTGCCATCCTTTGTTCGACCAAATTCAAGTTTAAAATCAATTAGTTTTATGCCGACTTTTTCAAATAAACGCGTTAACTTTTTATTAACTACTTGCGATTCTTGACGCAGCTGAGTTAATTCATCGGCTGTAGCAAATCCTAATGCCAGAATTTGAGAATCATTTATAAACGGATCATCCAATTCATCTGATTTATAATAAAATTCTTGCACAATAGGGTCTAACTTTTGCATCGCAACAGCATCGAACTTACTAACAAAATGTCCAGATGCATAATTTCTTGTAACAACTTCAATTGGTAAAATATTTAACTTAGTGACCAGTTCATCTGTTTTTGAAATAGTATATAAATAATGATTGGCTACGCCATTATTAGTGAGGTATGTAAATAATAAATGACTAATTGCACTGTTTAATTCACCTTTTCCACGAATTGTTTCTTTGACTTTGCCATTTAATGCCGTTGCTTGATCAAGGTAATGAATCCACAATATGTCTGGATTATCCGTTGCATATACTTTTTTAGCCTTACCAGTATATTCTAGTGTTGTTCTTGAAATACTACTTTTTTTATATTCAATACTGTCCATGTACCTGACTCCATTCATAAAGTTTTTTGATATTTTCCTCACCAAGCACCGTAATGTGTCCCATCTTTCGATTATGTTTAATCTCTGACTTACCATAATCATGAAAGTGCCACTCCGGATGATTCACTAAATCTTCTCTAGCTTGTTGAATTTCATTTCCCAACAAATTTAACATTAACGCTGGCTTTTTTTGTATGATTTCAGGCAACTTCAGACCAGTAATACTACGGATATGTCCTTCAAATTGTGATATATTGGTTGCTTCAATACTGTAGTGACCTGAGTTATGTGGTCTTGGTGCTAATTCATTTACCCAAATATCGTTATCATTAAGGAATAGTTCAATACCTAATACACCTCGTAAATCAAGTGCATCAGCAATTTTTATGGCTACTTTTTTTATTTTTTCAATATTTAGGTTAGTCATTGTGGCCGGAACATGGCTTGTTTTTAAAATATGATCAACATGTACGTTTTCAGAAACTGGCCACATGGTAACTTCACCATATGCATCGCGAGTCACCATAATACTCACTTCTTTTTCAAATGATATTTTTTGTTCTAATATTAAGTTACCTGATGGAAAATTTGTCAAAATATTATTAACATCTGCTTCACTTTCAACCGACCATTGACCATGTCCGTCATACCCACCACTAACTGTTTTTAAAATCGCTGGTAGTGGTATCTCTTCAATCGCTGTTTTGAAATCCTTTATGGATGTGACAGCAGCAAACTGTGCGACTGGCACTTTGGCGATATCGCGAACAAAATTTTTTTCCACCAAACGATTACTTGTTATCTCAAGTAGTTTGGTGCCTTGTGGTAATGCTGTGTTTTGCTTAGATAATGCTATGGTATCAACATTTTCAAACTCGTATGTTAAAACATCACTCCGTTGTGAAAGTTCATTTAAAGCTCTATCATCATTATATTCAGCAACAATTTGAAAGTCAGATACTTGACCAGCTGGTGACTGTGGTGTTGGATCCAAAACGCCTACTTTGTACCCCATTGCCTTTGCTGAAAGTGCTATCATTTGACCCAATTGTCCGCCACCAATAATTCCGATTGTTGCAGGTGGTAATATAATATTTGTCATATTAATTTCGCCTCACTATCAATCGATTGTTGCGTTTGATTTTTACGAAACTCGGCCAGTTTATGCGCTACATCAATATTGTTTAAAGCGATAATTTGTGCGGCAAGAATCGCTGCATTTTTAGCGCCTGCTTCTCCAATTGCCACAGTGGCAACTGGAATACCTGCTGGCATTTGTACGATAGATAAGAGGGAATCCAATCCATTTAACGCACGCGACTGCATTGGTACACCAATCACTGGAATAATTGTATTAGCAGCAAGCATTCCTGGCAGATGTGCCGCACCACCTGCTCCGGCAATAATTACCTGCAAACCATTATTTTGCGCTTCTTGAGAAAATCTTTGTAATTCTTCAGGCATACGATGAGCAGAAATAATATGTTTTTCGTAAGCGATATCAAGATTATCTAATAAAGCGGTTGTTTTTTGCATGGCTGGCCAATCACTCGTTGATCCCATAACTACTGCAACTTGTGGCATGTTTTTCTCCATTGTTCGTTTTTTGTTCTAAATTACGATTAACAATTATTTTTCGTTCGTTTACAATTCTAATTTAACAGAAAAAAACAAAAAATGCTTCGCTTTTAAATAAGAAATTTCACACAAATAAAAAAATCGTTCGTTTATCACGAACGATTCAATACTTTTTCTCTTTATTTACGAACGTTTGCTTTGTAAGCACTTTCATAAATATAAAATCCTAATATTCGGTTCTATTAATCTTCCAGATTAAATTTAACGACTGGTACGAGCCATCCGCTTTTCAGCGTATCCTAGCGCACGACTAATAGTAAATGTTAAGACAAAATAGATAAGGGAGGTAATCAGAAGTGGGAAAAATGGTTGGAAACTAGCGCCTTGTACAACACCTGTTTGGAACATTAACTCGCCAACACCTATAACAGATACAACTGATCCTTCTTTGATTACTGTGACAAATTCATTACCCAATGCCGGTAGAATATTTTTGATAGCTTGCGGTAAAATAATATAACGCATCGCCTTACCTTTAGATAGACCAAGTGAACGAGCTGCTTCTGTTTGACCATAGTTGACAGAATTAATACCAGAACGAATTATTTCAGCAACATATGCCGCTGAATTTAGACCCATTGCTAATGCACCAGCTGCAAATGCTGACAGATTTAATCCGATCACTTGTGTACCGAAAAATACCATAAAAGCTTGTACCAACAAAGGTGTACCACGTACATATTCAATATATATATTTCCGAGTGATTTAAAAATGAAATTAGGTGATAATTTAAATAACGCAACTATTGTACCTAGTACGACACCAATAATTACTGCAATCGCAGCTAACGCCAAGGTAATACCAGTACCTTTAATAAATAAATTACCATACTTTGCCCAAAATGATTGTTTAGCAAACATTAATGTGTTTGCTTTCTTTTGATATGCTTTTAATTTACCAGACTTAACAATGTCATCAATTGATGTATTAATTTTTGATTGCAACACTGGCGAATTTTTGCGCATTGCAACGGATACTGCACCTTCAGCCTCATTAGGCTTTGGATAAATGACTTGAAATGCTTTATTTTGCTGTGCATAGGCTTCAGAAATAGGATCATTAAGAACAACACCTGAAACTTTTCCAGCTGACAGTTGCGATACTAAGTCTGGTACTTTTTGCAAACTCACTAATTTTGATGCAGACATGTTATTTTGTACAAATGTTTCTTGCGTTGTTTGACGCTGTGCACCAATTTTTTTGCCTACAAACGAATTAACATCAGATGTAAATTGTGGTGCATTTTTTTTGAGAATCAATACTGTCTGTTTTGGTGACATATATGATTTTGAAAAATCAACCACCTTTTCACGTTCTGGCGTTGCATTAATACCTGAAATAATTACATCAATCTTACCTGTTTGCACAGCCCCGATTAATCCATCAAATCCCATTTCCTTAATTTGTAGTTTAACGCCCAAATCTTTTGCGATTTGTTTGGCCATATCTACTTCAAAACCAACGATTTGATCTCGACCATTAATTGTTGTATGAAACTCGAATGGTGCATAATCAGCTGACAAACCAACAATCATTACACCACGCTTTTTAATCGCACTATATGCTGGATCAGTTTCTGCAGCTTGTGCTTGTGGCACAAATGACAAGAGTAAGGGAATAAGTAATAACAACCCTACAGCCATGATTACGAATTTTTTTATAGTTTTATATATCATTTCTTCAATTCTCCTATATCCTAATTAACGTTATTAATCATAACCTGTTATGAATTTTTATGCAACATTATCACGCTGTTATTCATAAAAATATGTATATTACACGTTTTTTGTATAAAACGACATAAAAAAACGCCACATAGTGACGTCACCTGTTGTAAGTATCTATAGGCCATGTTTTGTTCCAGTAATATGCAGGCACATATTACCTTCGGTAATCATCTATCTAAGTTTGTTATCAAACCATACCAACCATCGCTTCTATTCGCTAGATCAGCCGCCCCTACCAAAAGTTTGGGTTGCCCACTTGTGGGGTTTACCTCGTCTCAAACAATAGCTTTCACTAATGCGTACGTTTCTATGGCACCTTCGAGCCTATTCAGACATAGCCGAAGCCTTAACCCTTTCGACCGCCGTAACATCTCTGTCCCTGGGTTTATTTTTTATCCCAGCACAATCACTACAATCATCACAGATTGTGTGAGCATGGACCTTCCTCACGCTAGAAATATAACGCGCAATTACCCGATACTTACAAATTATTTTAAAACATTAATGTCAAACAATGCGTGATGCTTACTTCACATTGTCGTTATCATTTCCAAATACAGCACGTTCTAAGTTAGCAACACGTTTAATCAAATCTAAATTAGTTACAACTTGAGCCGGCTTTGGTGCTTCGACAACTGGTATAACAACATCAGGCGTCTCAGAAGTAACTTCTGATCGAACAACTTGTGATTGTTGTTTTACAGCAACCAGTTGTTCTTGTGAAGATTTCAATGCTGTCTGCAAACGTGCAACTTCATTTTGCAACTGGTCAACACGACCAGCATAAGCACCATAATCCTTGATGATGTCATCCAAAAAGCTATCAACATCAGCGGGATCATAACCAACACCCATTCGCTTTTGTTTAAAAACGCGTTCTAGAATATCTTTTTGCGTGTACTTTACTTGTTCCACAAGTTCACACCTCATTTATTTTTTTACTCATTCTATATTACCAATAAATTACTAAAATTACAAGTTTATTGATTATTCATTTATTTGAATGTTTCTACTCATGTTGTGTTTCTTCATATTCAGTTGCAAACTCTTGTAGTTGATCCATATTAATCATTGTCAGAGGATATGGCGTAACACTTTGTTGTTTCTGGATAACATGATAATCGTACAGCGGTTTTCCTTCAAATTCTACATCATAGACCAATACTGCACCATCAGTATGTTCAAGCATAAATTGCTGATAATTTTGTAATTGCCGTGGTCCTTTATACTCTTCATTTGAAACACTTTTAGAAAAATCACTTTGAGCAAGTAATCGGTTGAGTTTAGCTTGGTTGTCTGTACTCCACTGGCTCCCAAATTTCTGAAAAGGCATCATGATTGCAAGCTTTAATGTTGGAAACTCTTTTTTTAAATCAGAAACAACCTCTATTGTCCATTGTTCAACGCCCAATTGTCCACCAGTTATAACCCATTCAAGTCCATTATCAATTTGTTCTCTTAGTGTGCGTTCTAGACCATACTTAATCACTTTAATTTTTGGATCTGCATCACCAAATGTACCCATTTCGTAGCTACGATAGCCAGTTATCCATAGTCTTGACATCTCATTTACCTCTAAAATAAAAGTCTTGCCTAAGCAAGACTTCTAACACAAATTAATTATTACCAGATGTAGCCCCTACCGCTGCAGAACCTGAAATTCCTGCTTCAGCCGGTGTTTCGCCGGATTGCGGTATTGAATTAACTAGTGGCAAGCCACCATTACTCCATTTTTGACCACGTACTTCGTATTCCACAATGTTTCCTCTGACCTTTGGCACCACTGTATCGGGTGCTGTCCAATCAGTATTGGGTTTGTTTTGCATTGCATATGACATGACTCTTTGATAATATTGTGCGGGCAAGTCCTGATATTCCCAAGGTATATAATCACGCGGCCAATCATAGCCAGTCCAAACAGACAACGTATATGATTTCGTGAATCCTGTAAACCAAGAATCTTTGATTGCTCTACTTGGCATATTTTCATTATCGCCATAAGCAACCAGACCAGACTTACCCGCTTGATGCAATCCTGGAATTGCTGCATCATTAGCGGTAGCGTTAGGTTTAATAGTTCCTTTTAACATGTCAGTTAACATGAACGCTGTGCTGGACTTCATTGCCCTTTTACCTGTGACATTATAGTTATGTGTTGTGCCATCTGCTGTTACAATTTTTGTAATATAAGTTGGCTTGTAGTACGTTCCACCGTTGGCAATAGCTCCAAATGCTCCAGCTTCTTCTTCTGTTGAAGCTGGAATACCAATGGCATCTTGACCACCAGGCACAGTGCTCGTAGGAATACCAAGACCATTAACAAATTTGGCAGCATTCGTACCACCAACCTCTTCCAAAGTTCGTGCCGCTGGCGCATTACGTGACTGCGTTAAAGCGGATCTCATTGTCATGTTGCCCATGTCACGCCTATCCCAACTATACACATCTGTATCTGTACCAGGATATCTAAATTTTTTATCTTCGACAGTTCGATATGTTGGCCAGTTCAGATACTCAATAGCAGGTCCATAATCTAGCAGTGGTTTAATAGAAGAACCAGCCGAACGACCAGTCAATTTCGCATGATTAGTTGCCTGTAATACGTCAGTATTACGACCACCGATTTGAGCAACGACCTTACCATTAGTTGGATCTGTCATTGTTGCCCCAATTTGTGCATCTGCCGAAGGAAAAGCTACAGTATTGCCGTTGGCAGTGTCATACATATACTGTTGCATGTTTGAATCCATGTTTGTATAGATTTTCAGTCCAGACTTTGTCGTATCATAACCTAGTGCTTTAGCCTCAGCTAACGTGGATTGAACATAAGCGTCAGCCACACGACGACCATTGTTTGCTAAATTGATTTTTGCCGTTAAATCTTGTAATCCATCAGTCACTGGTGTTTTAATTGCAGCATCTGCTTGATTTTGCGTGATTGCGCCATACTTGACCATAGCAGATAATACGGTATTACGCCGCTCTCTTGCTCGCGAAGGATCTTTTAAGTATGGGTCATAGTAGGTGGGTGACTGTGGCATCCCAGCGAGTAATGCAATTTGACCCAAAGACAGCTGTGTTAACGGTTTTCCGTAAAAATATTCGGAGGCCGTTTTCATACCTGAAACACCATGTCCCATATAAACTTTATTCATATAGAAAGTTAGTATTTCATTTTTTGAAAAATTCTTTTCTACTCGCATGGCTAACCAAGCTTCTTGCGCCTTACGCTTGATTGTTTGATCAGCAGTAGACGTGCTAAACACGGAAAGTTTAACAAGCTGTTGTGTTAAGGTTGAGCCCCCCTGCATACCTAATGATGAGCCTCTAACGTTAGCCAATGCTGCCCCAGCAATACGAATAGGGTCAACACCATTATGCTTGTAGAAACGACGATCTTCAGTCGCTACAACCGCTTGTTTTAATTGTTTAGGAATCTCATTTGAATTGGCATAGTCACGCTCTACTGTTGACAATTTCCATATGCTTTTTTCTTGACTATCATAAATAGCACTAGAAGGTTCAGATGCTAAATTAGACTCTGTAATATTAGGTGCATCATTAGCATATGTAATAAACACTGCAAAACCAGACAAACCTGCAATTATACCCAAAAGAAATAGCCATAGGATTATTGTAAGAAACCATCGTCGCTTTTTACGAGGCTTTTTTGGTCCACCACCATTATAATTTTGCTTTTTTGTAACTGGTGGCTCGGTTGCGGGATGATTATCGTACATATTTTGGTTACGATTGACACGCGACCATTTATTCTCATTTGACATAATTACTGGCGTACTCCTAATTGTTAGTTTAAATGTTCAAAATATTGATCAACAGCTTTTAAATAGTCTAAACTTGGGTTTAGACTATTTGGTACAGCATAACTATCTCGCACAATTTCCTGGTAACTAATTGACTGCTTACCATTTAATTTCTGCCACTGCGTGATTAAATTTTGAGCTGGATAAACATATGTTTCATTTAAACTTGTAAATTTAATAATCACAAAACCAACACCATTTTGGGATAAAATACCGGCAAGATGTACAATTTGATGTTCATGGAAGTTTTTTAGAGGAAAACTTGTTTTGTTTTTAGTTTCTTTTGCATCAAAATCGATATAGCGTCCTTGATAAACACCATTATAATCAGTTGTTGACGCTTGTTTAAAATAAGCTTCGGTAATTTTGGCTGCGGAACGCGCCGGGTAATCAACCTTTACAATTGTAACTGGGGTGGGCTTTTTATGAATCACTGCTAAATGATTGGCGAGGTAGTATTCATTTGCAAGATTTATTTCATCCTCTAAACCCATACCACGCTTACCAAATGTCAAAGCTTTTTTAGTTGTTTTTCCCGTACGCATCGTGTTACTGATATCACTGATACGGTGGGTTCCAGTAGGATAATTGATTGCCATTATTCCCCCAACTTTAAATTTAAACCAATATATTTACTATTTTACCATAAAAAAAGATGACAAGTTGAAACTTGTCATCTGTCACAAAATAGTGTTATGAACTCGGTTTAATATAAGACTGAAAATACTATTCCCACTCAACTGTTGCTGGTGGCTTAGCCGTAATATCATAGACAACACGATTAATGTGACCAACCTCATTGACAATTCGAGCTGATATCTTCTGTAATAGCTCCCATGGTAACTGCGCAAAATCAGCTGTCATACCATCAACAGAAGTAATTGCTCGGATAGCGATGGTATAATCATACGTACGGTAATCACCCATAACACCCACTGAGCGAACACCTGTCAACACTGTGAAATATTGCCAAACATCAGCTTCCAGTCCGGCTTTAGCAATTTCATCACGTAAAATCCAGTCAGAATCTCTAACAATTTCTAGCTTATCTTCTGTAATGTCACCTAAAATACGAATCCCAAGTCCTGGACCAGGGAACGGTTGACGCCAAACCATTTCGTGTGGCATATCCAATGCCTCACCCAACTCGCGAACCTCATCCTTAAACAATTTATTAAGGGGCTCAATTAACTTAAATTGTAAGTCTTCTGGTAAGCCGCCAACATTATGGTGCGACTTAATTGTTTGTGCAGTATCTGTGCCAGATTCAATAACATCAGTATACAATGTACCTTGTGCCAAAAACTCAATACCGTCTAGTTTAGTTGCTTCGTCATTAAAAACTTGAATGAATTCATTACCAATTATTTTACGCTTTTGTTCAGGATCAGTTACACCTGCTAACTTTGACAAAAAACGTTCTTGCGCGTCTACTTTAATAATATTTAGACCAAATTGCTTACCCATCATTTCCATGACTTGGCTAGCTTCATTTTTACGTAACAAACCGTGGTCAACAAATATTGAAGTTAATTGATTCCCAATAGCTTTGTGAAGCAACACGCCAACAACTGATGAATCCACGCCACCAGAAAGGCCAAGTAATACTTTTTTATCACCGACAACTTCACGAATATGTGCAACTTGCTCGTCAATAAAACCACTCATATCCCAGTTAGGATTTGCCTGTGCAATGTCTAACACAAAATTCTTTAAAATTTGCTTACCATGTTCTGAAAGTGTTGTTTCCGCATGAAATTGTACACCGTAAAGGCGACGTTCTTCATTAGCAATCGCTGCAATTGGTGTCGCTTTGGAGCCACCAGTTACAACAAAACCACTAGGTAAGTCAACAACATTATCTGAATGACTCATCAAAACAGTTTGACTTGTGGGTGTATTAGCAAATAAACGACCACTTTGTTCAGTTTGGTTCAAAATTGTTTGACCAAATTCACCATTACCTATGTTGGCTTCAACTTTTCCGCCAAGATTTTGCGCCATTAATTGCATACCATAACATACGCCAAGTACTGGCACGCCGAGATTAAAAATTTCATCATCAATGGTGAAGGAATCATCTTCATATACTGATTTAGGCCCACCTGATAAAATAATAGCTTTAGGATTATATGCTTTCACTTCATCAACTGTCATATTACGCGACTTTAATTCAGAAAAAACACCTAATTCACGGATACGCCTGGTAATCAATTGGTTATACTGACTACCGTAATCCAATACTAAAACTTTGTCGGCATTTAGATCAGCCATGTTATTCTCCTTTATGTCTAAAAAATAATGCTCATGTCATATCGACTTTTAAATTAATCACTCTAAAAAATGGATTTATTAATTCATAAGAGATTATTTGGCGTAGTTCGGTGCTATTTTAGTAATTTCAACATCATGTGGATGTGATTCACGAAGACCATTATCAGTAATTTGAACAAATTGCGCTGTTAACTTTAAATCTGCAACTGTTGATGAACCTGTATAACCCATTCCAGCGCGTAAACCGCCATCAGACTGAAATATTGCATCATCAATAGACATGTTACCACCAACGAATGTGCCATCAGCCTCCAAAACTTCACCCTTGAGTAAGTCAGTAACTAATGTTGCATCCGCTCCTGCAGCGATCGCTTTGACAACATCGCCTGAATAATGAACACCACCAGATGAAATCACTGCCTTATCAAATTCAGCTGCTACTTCAGCAATCGCCAGTGTTGTGGTCAAAAATGGATAAAATGTGTTATTTGGTAAGTAGGAATCTACGGAACGGCCAGCAATTACTGCATCTACACCATCTTGATATAATGCCCCTGCAATACCAGCATCTTCAATGACACCAACTGCCAAAAATACGGTTGGAAATGCCTTTCGAACAGCTTTAACAATATCATTTGTTTGTTTACTTAATGTATCATGCAGATAGAAAAATATTGCGTCTGCTCCAGCTGCGATAAGCTTTTCAACACGAATTTGTGCCCCAGTCGTTAACCAAACTTCAGCAGCAATTCGAACCCGCCCTTTTGAATCCAAGAAAGCATTTGGATATTTTTTCAAGTCAACTTCTGTAGCCTTAGCCGCTGAAACAGCAGCCATCTGTCCAGAAATATCTTCTTGTTCTGCAATGACACCCAAGCCACCATTTAATGCAGTAGCAGCAGCGCGTGTATCTGTTGCTACCCCATTTGCTTCAGAAATAAGTGGGATATTTAAGATGAAATCATCAGCTAATTTTGTTGCTAAGGACACTGTATGTGGTAACACATTTGAAGCACCAGGTACAAGTAGCACTTGGTCGTAACCAAGTCCTTGATTTTCGTTATTTTTTTCAGACATATTTTTTTCTCCGCAAATTAATCTTTAAAACGTTGGAATTTTAACTACTGTTTTAATATTTGACAATTCTGCCTCATAATCAATACCATCAATGTCACGAACAAAATGATTTTGTGACTTCAAATCAGCAATTGTTTTTGTGCCCATGTTTGACATTTCTTCGCGAATATTTGTTGTGATTGTTGATACAATATCAGCCAATGATCCTTTGTATTGAACACGTGCTTCAATACCCTCTGGCACCATTTTTCTTGCTTCGTTGACTTCGCCTTGGAAATAGCGATCTTTAGAACCAGCTTCCATTGCAGCGATTGAACCCATGCCACGATATGTCTTATACTTTTTACCATTATCTTCAAATACGACACCTGGTGTTTCCTCAGTACCTGAAAACATTGAGCCCAACATGACCGCATTGCCACCAGCTGCAAGTGCTTTAACAATATCTTCAGATGTTTTAGCACCGCCATCAGCAATAATAGATTTTCCACGCCTAGTTGCTTCTTCAGCAGCATCACGCACAGCTGATATTTGCGGCACACCAATACCCGCTACAACACGTGTTGTACAAATAGAGCCTGGTCCAATACCAATTTTGACCACATCAGCGCCCGCATCATATAGAGCTGATGCACCTTCTGTTGTTGCAATATTACCAGCAATAATATTGACCTCTGGGAAAGCATCTCGGACTTCTGACACTTTACGTAAAACACCTTCTGAATGCCCATGTGCTGAATCTAATACGATTGCGTCTACACCAACAGCCACCATCGCTTCAACGCGTTTTACTGTATCCGAAGTGACACCAACGGCGCCTGCAACGATTAACGCACCTTGCGCATCAACAGCCGCATTTGGATACTGTGCGCTATCAAAAGTAGCACTTTTGACTAGTTTCACTTCATCTGCTTGTTCAGCAATCGTCATATTTTTATGAATAACACCCAAACCACCAAGCTTAGCCAATTCTATTGCCAAACGTGATTCCGTCACTGTATCCATTGCTGCTGAAATTAACGGTATCTTCAATGTCAATGTTGGCGTGAGTTTGGTACCAATAAACGCATCTGCGGCCTTAACCGTTGTATCTTGGTCATAAACCAACTTTATGTCATCAAACGTTAAACCCATTTTTGCAAACTTGTTGCGTGAGCTGAACTTAGGTTTTTCATCATCTAAGAAAAATTTTTGCATGAGATCCTCCGATTTTTAACGTGAAAAATATGCATAGATCATTATTTTTCACTTTTTTGTCTGCTTGGCCTTTTTGTCAACACCATTGTTAACTGATCCGCCGAAAGATAATTGTTATTAAAATTGAAACTTAACTACAAAAAAACACTTGGGATACACAGATCCACAAATGTTTAGGCAACATCATTAACGTTGCTTGACATTTGCGAATAGTCACGAGATTTGGTACGTGGTAGAAACTGCTGGCCATTTTCCAGCGATATATCTGCAAACAAATGATTTAGTTGTTGGTATTACTTTACCGGTTTTTATGAGAAAAATCAACCCTCAATTCGTGTAACATTGGATTATAATTGTTAATATACTACAATGCCAAGGATACTAAAAAAAAGCTAACCAACACCAATTTTTTAAAATAAAAAACAGACAATAACCATTGTCTGTTTTTTGTTTTACATTTTTTCTAAACGAGCAATACGCTCTTCAATAGGTGGATGTGTATCAAAGAGATGCTTTTTGTTTTTTAATGGATTACTAATATATAATGCAGCAGATGAAGAATCAACATCTTGCATTGGTTTTGCCGCACCTAATTTCCGTAATGCAGATATCAACTCTTGGGGATTTCGTGTCAGTTCAACACTTCCCGCATCTGCCAAATATTCACGATTCCGCGATATCGCCATCTGTATCATACCAGCAACCAACGGCGCTAAGACCATCACGAGGATTGAAAACACAAGTAACAATACTTGCAGGCCATTACCACCACCGTTATTGTTATCACGGTTATCACGGCTACGTCCGCCACTGCCAAAAATCCACCAGTGACTACCTAGATTAGTGAGTAATGTAATTGCTGCTGCTAAAGCTAATGCAATTGTTGATATGCGAATATCGTAATTACGAACATGACTCATTTCGTGTCCAATAACACCTTCAAGCTCATTACGATCCATAACCGATAACAATCCTGTCGTCGCGGCAACAGCGGCATTCTTGGGACTATTTCCCGTTGCAAAAGCATTAGGACTGTCATCTTGAATAATAAACACGCGAGGCATTGGCAACTGTGCTACCATTGCCATATCTTCAACCGTATGCCATAACTCAGGCGCTTGATCTGCTTGTGTTATTTCTTGACCGTGATTCATTGCCATAACAACGTTAGTCGAGTTACTAATCATGATGACAGTATAAACAGCACCAATAAGCAATGCGCCTATAACACCTGTTTCTAAGGAATCAAGTAATAAATAGCCGACCGCAGCACCAACAACGCCCACTAAAATGAGAAAACCAACCAATAGCACAATGGTTCGTCGCTTATTTGATTGTATCTGCTCATATAACATTAAAATTTAACCGTTGGTACTTCTTTTTCATTTTCTGGTACAGCAATAAATTCACTTGGCTCAAAATGGTGAATACCTGCAACGATATTACTAGGAAAAGATTGCAACTTTGCGTTGTAGTTTGCCGTTGTCGTATTGAATAGTTGACGTGAATAAGCAATTTTATTCTCAGTATTTGTCAACTCTTCTTGTAGTTTTGTAAAGTTTGCACTTGCTTTCAAATCAGGATAGGCTTCTGCCACGGCAAACAAATGTGTTAATGCACCAGTCAATTGATCAGACGCAGCCATTGTTGCTGCTGGTCCTTGTGCATTATTAACGTTGGCACGTGCGTCTGTAACCGCTTGTAACGTTGTCTTTTCAAAATCAGCATAACCTTTAACAGTGTTAACTAAGTTTGGGATTAAATCATTTCGACGCTTGAGTTGCACATCAATTTGACTCCAAGACTCCTGTGTTTGCATGCGATACTTGACCAAACTGTTGTATATGCCGACCCAAATAATTGCAATTAATACGATTACGCCAATAATAACTATCAGTGTCATATATTTACCTCTTTCTTTTTATACACTTTATTGCTTTGAATAATTCATTAATCTACAAACACTTCTCGCTTATCCTTCAATCCCACTACCTTTAAATGGTTCGTGTACCAATGATAAAAGAACGGTAATTGCTGCAACAAAGTATAGATAGTCACTTCCTTATTACTATCTATGATATCATAAGTCCATTGTTCATAGCCACCGTTTGTATCGCGTTGTATCAATTTTAACGACACATCACCAATTGTAATTTCTACGCCATTATGCTCATCTTGCATGCGTTTTAGAATAAATTGTTGTTTTGCAGCAACGACAAATAGACTGTCCAAAATCTCTATAGGTATTTTTTTCTCAGTCATCAACAAATTTGACTGCTTTTGTCCATCAATCCCTGGTAAAACAACATCATATTCTTCTTCAACTAATTGCGCCCCAATTGCTGACAAGCGCTTTTGAAAGATTGATAAGGCATCTAAGCCAGCCAATTGTATGGCTTGTGTTTGCACCAATTTAGAGAATTGCTGTGTATCCAGATAGAAACGTTTGCGATTCATGTCCCAATATAATACTCTTAGATTTTGTGATGTTTCTTCTAAATAATACCCACCTGCTGCAAGCGGGGCTTTCATAAAACGAAATGTTGCATTCGGCCACTCAGAAAAATGTAATTCAGCAACCTTTTGTGCCTGAGGTAATACAATTTCAGTTTGTGATAATGATGCAACGTTAGCACATTTTGCAAATGCAACAGTTACCCAATGTGTTGTTGGAAACCAATAATCATTGACAAGACGTATCATTTCAGCTTCATGCATGTCAAATACCAAGATTTTTTGTAAAATTTCCAGTAATTCTGACATATTATCAGTCACACTTAAAGCATCAATTAGAATCTGCCAACGATTGAACAGCTTCAAATCACTTTTTAATTGTTTGCTATATAGCTGTGTTTTAAAATCATGCATTTTTTCAACCTAATTGTATGACGTACGAATCATATATATTATTTAATGCTGTCACAAACACCGGTACATTTTCATAATGTTTTAAAATTGCTTGCAATTCTAATTGGCGTAATGCATCATCTTTTTCAAGTATTAACAGTTCGTTTTTTTGCTTAGTAAGCTTTTGCTGTACTTCTGGTATTCGTTTTTGCGTCGCTATTAACAGTTCCTGTTTTTTTTCTAATGCTTCTCGCGTTGTCTTGTCGCTACGACCAAACAAACCTGATTTACTACTCGTTATTTCCGATAATTGATCCTCTATCACCTGTAGCTCCAGTGACCGTTTAGTGTTATCAAATAAAAACGCTTCTAAACCACTAATTATTTTATTTGTTTCCTGAATTTGATTAGTATTCAGTGTTTCACCTTCAGATAGTTTTGCCGTTGCAATAATCTCAGAAATTATCACATCATTAATTACTATAGATACCGATAAAACATTTAATATTCCTATCTTACGGTGATCCCACCAGTCACCCAAGTAAACATCATAGTGAATCGGATCATCAATAATCTTTTCCAAAGTCAAAAAATTAAATGTTTCTGCAAAATAATTTACCAACTCAGGCGCCAGAAACGTTGCTATTTTTTCTTTAATGTCTATCAGCATTGTTGACAAATTTTCTGCAACATTAACTTCATCTTTTTTGTCAATATCTTGATGATTTTTTTTCAAATCCAATAACTGATAAACTTGCGCAATACGATTATCTTTAATAGCTGACTCTAGTTTTTGCAAATAAAAAATTTTATGTTCTATTTGGGTAATAAGCTCTGGCTGCAGTCTAGTTTGTGTGTCTTGGATTGTCATTTTTATGCCTCCATCTCGTGCAAAACTTATTTTTAGTTTAGCATACACCAACTAAACAACTAAAAATAGCCTGTTAAGTGTTTTTTATCTACTTTTTAAAACAAAAAAACGATGACATCGTCATCGTTTTGGACGTAAAATAGCGGGTACGCGATTAATTCTACTACCCAACAAATCGTCGCCAAATCCCATCCGTAAGTACAATATAATTACAATAGCACCACCAATTCCAGCACTCACTAAGGCAGTGATAGTAACAGAAACCTTTGTATCCATCGTAAACACAAAATTACTCATAATAAATACTGACAAGTACGATACAATCGCCATTATTACCGCACCGATAAACAGTTGCCAGAGCTCTCTGCCAACAGAATTGAGTGATACATCATAGACAGCGTTTAAGTAATCTAACATGTAAGCAATTGCAATTACCATACCAACCATACTAGCCATTAACGCACCCATACCCTCAAAATAACGAATAAGTGGGATTTGTAGCGCAAGCTTAACTAACAAACCAAATGTAAAGGCTCTAATTACAATGGATACTTCAGATAGTGCTTGCAACACAAATGCTAATAACATAAACAAACTAAATGCAATAGCTAGTATTGCTGAATATTGCAACAACTGTATCCCTTCCTGGTTAGAAACATCAATTGGATAAAACATTTTGTACAGTGGTGCTGCAATCGCAAACATCCCCAAAACACTTGGGAACATAATCAACGCAAAAAGCTTAATAACTTGTTTTAGCTGATCTTGAATATCCTCTCGAGTTAACGTTGCCTTACTACCAGATAACATTGGTAAAGCTGTAGCAGCAATACTAGTTGAAAAAGGCACAATAATCATAATTAACTTATTGGGATTAGCACTAAACAAAGCAAACTTCGTTTGTAATACTGTATTCGTACTTGCAAAAAAATGACTCATGACATCAAAATAAGTATACTGATCAACTAATTGAAACAGTGTGATGGCTGATCCAATAATAATAAATGGCCATGACTCTTTCAAAATATTAAAGATTAGTCCTAATGTTGTTTCTTTCTCATGTTGAATATCTTGTCGTACTGGTTTAACTAAAATATGGTGATATTTTACCCAACCCCAAGCAAGTACCAACATACTAAACAACGCGCCAATAAATGCAGCAAACGTAGACTGGACAACAACACCACTCCAGTTACCGGGATTAACACGTAAAATCGCTACCGCCGTAACTAACATATAAATCACACGTGCAATTTGCTCAACGACTTGTGACAATGCTGAAATGCTCATGAGCTGGTAACCTTGAAAGATACCACGCAGCATGGACATCAACGGGAAAATTGCTACTGCCGGTGCTAATGAATGTAAAACTGGAATGAAATTTGCATCCCCCCTGGACAACCAAGGCGCTAGTACATAGATTGCTGTCCCAAATATGACACCAAGTACCACACCAAGTATTAATGATTGCCGCGTTAATTGTCGAGATTGGTATACATTATTACGTGCATTAAATTCCGCTACTAACTTGGAAATTGCAGCAGGTATGCCAAAAGTCGCAATTGCCAAAAATATTGCATAAATTGTATATCCTTGTGCGAACAAGCCATTCGCCCGATTAGAATTCGAACCCAATAAAGCCATCCATGGCACAATATAAACCGCACCCAAAATACGTGATAACATGTTTCCTGCAGATAACCATGCAGATCCTTTGACCAATGTTGCTTGATTGTTATTTTTTATATCCTGTTTGGCAGATAACCCAACAACTTCATCTGCCTTAACAAACGAAGTCGACTTTTTTGATTGTATGAGCTGTGGTTTCTTTTTAACAATTTGTTGACGTGACTGCTCATTTTTTATTTTAATCGCTTCAATTTCTGCGTCTGTTAGTTCTCGAGAAGTATTTTTTTGAGATTTTCTATTTAGTTCTGGATGGGCATTTTTTTGTACGCGTTGACGTGCACGTGCTAATATTTCGTCTGCGCTTAATATTTTACCGTCAACATTTATTTTATCAACGTGCTTTCCTCGCATTTTAAGATCATCTGGACGCTGTTCATCCGTCATTTGTATACTCCTCTTGAATTATGTACGCTGGCCATGACAACCAGCATTTTATTTCTGAGATTAACTTTTATTTATCCAACGACAATGTTAACAAATTTGCCTGGCACAGCAATAATTTTACGAACTGTTTTACCTGTTATAAAATTCTGAACGTTATCATCTTCTTTTGCTAGTGCAATCATGCTGTCTTTATCGACATCACGTGTAACAGTTGCTTTCCCACGAACTTTACCATTCACTTGGAAAATAATTTCAACAGTATCATCCACTAATTGTGTTGCATCATATGAAGGCCATGTTACATATGATATTGACGCATCTTGCCCTAGACGAACCCAAAGTTCTTCTGCTATATGAGGGGCAAATGGTGCAAGCAACTGTATAAAGCCAATCATGTAATCAATTGGTAGTGCTTCAGATTTATATGCCTCGTTAACAAACACCATCATTTGAGAAATCGCTGTATTAAAGCGCATATTTTCCAAATCTTCGGTAACTTTTTTAACAGTTTGGTTATAGATTTTGTCCAAATTGCCTGGATTATATGTTGTGACATGATCACGAAGCTTTCCTTCATCATCAATTAGTAAACGCCACACACGATCCAACCACCGTCTTGACCCTGTAATGCCTTCTTCAGACCATGGTTTGCTCTGTGTCAATGGACCCATGAACATTTCATACACACGTAATGTATCAGCACCAAATTCTGCAACAATATCATCAGGATTAACAACATTACCCTTTGACTTTGACATTTTTTCATGGTTTGCACCTAAAATCATGCCCTGATTTACTAGTTTTTGAAATGGTTCTTTCGTTGACACAACACCTAAATCGTATAAGAATTTGTGCCAAAAACGCGCGTACAATAAGTGTAACACAGCATGTTCTGCGCCGCCAACGTAGAGATCAACATTCATCCAATACTTTAATTTATCAGGATCAGCTAACTGTTCCTCATTGTGTGGGTCAATGTAACGCAAGAAATACCAAGATGACCCAGCCCACTGAGGCATTGTATTAGTCTCACGACGTCCCTTAACACCATCTTCACGCGTAACTTCTAACCAATCAGTCAAATTAGCTAACGGTGACTCGCCACTACCTGATGGCCTTAATTCAGTGGCATGTGGTAGAAGTAATGGTAATTCATTTTCGGGAACCAATGTTGTTGTCCCATCTTCCCAGTGAATCACTGGAATAGGTTCACCCCAATAGCGTTGACGTGAAAATATCCAATCTCGCAATCGGAAATTAGTTTGCGCGTGTCCAGATTGATTCGCCTCAAGCCATGCAATTGTTTTATCAATGGCTGTTGCTTTATCAAGACCATTCAAAAAATCAGAGTTAATGTGCAACCCATCACCTGTGTATGGTGCTTCAGTCACGTCACCACCTGAGATAACTGGTTTAATGCTTAATCCAAACTTCTTAGCAAATTCAAAGTCACGATCATCGTGAGCAGGAACAGCCATAATTGCGCCTGTACCATATGATGCCAACACATAATCAGCAATCCAAATTGGTAGTTTATCACCATTAATTGGATTAATGCCATATGCGCCTGTAAATACACCTGTTTTATCTTTATTTAAATCTGTGCGCTCTAAATCGGATTTAGATGAAATGGTTGTTCGATAATCTAACACAGCCTGTTTTTGTTCATCTGTCACGATTGCATCTACTAATTTATGTTCTGGTGCCAATACCATATACGATGCACCAAATAAAGTGTCAGGGCGTGTTGTATAAACCTCAACTTTTTCATCTGATTCTGCGATATTAAAAACTACTGCAGCCCCCTTTGAGCGACCAATCCAGTTACGTTGTTGTTCTTTAATAGCTTCAGGCCAATCCAAATCATCCAAATCATCTACTAAACGATCCGCATAAGCAGTAATTTTCAAAACCCATTGACGTAAGGCTTTGCGTTCTACTTTGTTACCAGAACGTTCTGATTTACCGTCAATTACTTCTTCATTTGCCAAAACAACGCGATCAATTGGATCCCAATTGACCATCATATTTGATTCATACGCAAGACCTTTTTCATACAACTTTTCAAAAATCCACTGTGTCCACTTGTAGTACTTTGGATCAGTAGTATTAATTTCACGATTCCAATCATACGAAAGTCCTAATGATTTAATTTGTTCGCGGAAATGATCAACGTTTTGATTCGTAAAATCTGCCGGATTATGTCCAGTTTTCATGGCATACTGTTCAGCTGGCAGGCCAAAAGCATCCCAACCCATAGGGTGTAAAACATTGTAGCCATTTGAACGTTTGAAACGACTCATAATATCTGTTGCTGTGTAACCTTCCGGATGTCCCACATGAAGTCCCTGACCTGATGGGTAAGGAAACATATCAACAGCATAATATTTTGGTTTGCTGGTGTCGTCATTTGTTGCAAAAGTTTGATTATCATCCCAATACTTTTGCCACTTCTGTTCAATTTTTTGATGTTCGTATGGCATATTATTTTTCTTGCAGCCAAAGTCATCTCATCAAGACGATTATTACTGCAATTCCTCCTAGGTTAATTTGTTACACTTATAACTAAAAAATCCCCCCTATATCACACTAAAAAGTATGACACAGGGCGAATTATCGCGGTACCACCTATGTTCACGTATTAATACGTCTCAAATGTCTTAACGCGACAACTACTCGTGTTTCATTTTCAAATTATCTGGCCAAGTTCCATCTGTTGATTGGTAAACTCACAACACCCGTTTACTTTCTATCTGCCTCTCGAAATGTACTACTGCCAAATATATTGTCCTAATTATATCACGTTTCATCTAAATCGGGTATACTATATACTATGATTATTAAACAGAAAATACAACTTTTTTCAACTATTTCAGCATTTATTTTGTTTTTTGTACTTTTTTTTGGTGTAATAGTTCAAGCACAATGGGTAGAACATTTAAACACCATTGGTCAACAAATGATTCAGCATCGTTCATCAATTGCAGACAACATTTTTATCAACGCTACGCAACTTGGGAATGTCACATTTATATCAATTTTAACGATAATTTTAGCGCTTATTTTTATTTATCATCGCCAGTATCGCTTACTTTATTTTTTATTAGTAAATGTTGTATTATTTGCTGGTATTGTGACACAAGTCATCAAACGCATCGTTCAAAATCCGCGTCCTTTGCCACAATTAGTGACTGAATCAGGCTATAGTTTTCCATCAGGTCATACTATGATAGCCATTTTATTATACGGTTCGCTCATCATTATTGTACATGCCTATTTACACAATAATTGGCTAAAGTATATTATTCTTTTGACACTTTCAGTTCTAATTATCCTTATCCCACTCAGTCGCATCTATGTGAACGTTCATTACCCAAGCGACATTTTAGCAGGATTATCACTTGGATACGGCTTACTCATGACGTCACAATATATATTTCATATTGGAGGTTCTAATCAATGATTCCTACAACTCAAACTTTCGTACATCAATTAATTGAACAATCCGTGCATGTTGGTGACACAGTAATTGATGGCACAACAGCTAATGGCACGAATACAAGATTTTTAGCTACTCGAGTTGGCAGTACTGGTCATGTTTTAAGCTATGCAGCTACTAAAGATAATGCAAATGCAACGGCTACCTCGCTTTTCATGAGTGGCCTTTCAGACCGTGTGAGTATTCTTGGAAAACGTATTGACGACCAGTTTAATACTGAACTAGATCGTCAAAAACAGGCCCGTATCGCACTATTTGACTATTCAAGTGATGCACAAAATAATCATGACGTGCCAATAAACTACACCAAGCAACTTGATATTGTTTTACCACGTTTAACACACGGCGGTTTGTTAATTGTTAAGTTTGATACGTTACCAAGTGATTGGCGAAATTATACTAATAATCTGATGATTGGCGATTTCAATCAAGCAGCTTACACGACACAAACCGTACAAGCTTTTGTCATTGAGCGAATATAAGGAAGCATTCTCATGAATAAAGAAAAGAAATATATCATATTAGCTGCAGCAACTACAGCTCTAGTTGCCTTAATTTTTGCCACTATTGTTTTATTACCAAACAAAACAACGGATAATCAGGACAATACATCTGCCTCATCAAATACTGAAACTTCATCTCAAGTCAAAAAAGATCCACAATTAGATCAAGTTGCCTTACCACAATTAGATAATAACATTGCCAAAAATGAAAGTGAAGTAGAAATCACAACAACAGCTGGTACTGTGGTTGTAAAATTATTCAATCAATATGCCCCTTTGACAGTTGAAAATTTTCTAACACATGCTAAGAATGGTTATTATGATAAAACAATATTCCATCGTATTATCGCAGGATTTATGATTCAAGGTGGTGATCCTAAAGGAAACGGAACAGGCGGTCATTCAATTTGGTATGGTAAAAATAAGAATATTGACAGTGGTAACGGCTTTAAAAACGAAATTAGCCCCTCACTTTATAACATTCGTGGTTCACTATCAATGGCAAATTCTGGTCCTGATACAAATGGTTCACAATTCTTTATCAATCAAAATTCCGATGACAAAACAAAGGAACTTGATAAAAACAATTATCCAACAAAAATTGTAGATGCCTATAAAAAAGGTGGCAATCCTTCGCTTGATGGTAGCTATTCCGTATTTGGCCAAGTCATTTCTGGAATGGATGTCGTGGATAAAATCGCAGCTGGTAAAGTTAAATCTGGTGGTGAAGGATCAACACCTGTTACACCAGTGAAGATTAACCAAATTAAGATATTAAAAGAAGCGCAATAAGTTAAAATTTTGTCCGTAAATCAATTTCATAGCTATCAACTCAAAAAGCGGGTAGATCATCTTAATTAGTGATCTACCCGCTTTTTTTATTTGTTACTTGTACGCATAATCAGTACATCAATAGCTGAAGTTTGCGTCACAAACGATGGTATCGTACCAGCCATAGCACGCTGCAAACGACTAAGTCCGGTTTCACCAACAACTATCAAATCATTTTTATGATCTCTTGGAAAATCACGTGCAATAACTTGCTTTGGCGTACCAAAACGCACATGAATATCTGTATTTGCATGTCCAATAGACTTGGCATAATCATACATTTTGTTAATTGCTACTTCAGCATCTTGTTCCATCTGATAGACGATATCAGCATTCATAACAACTGTACCGAAATATCCGCCACTTGTATCCACTACAATCAAGATATCGACATGTGCCTCAGGCGCAAATTCATGCACTTTTTTGATCAGCAAAGTTGATACTTCGGATCCATCAACTGCTATTAAAATATTATTGTATGCCATAAGTAATTATTATGCTACGCACTGTTGCGCGACATGCTCCTTCACATTTATTCTTACAAATTCATTATAACGCTTATCAATTAGAAATGTAAGCGCTTATAAATTTGTTTTCACGCCTCAGATATTAGTCGCCTAACACCATCTATAGTGCCAATGATTATTTCATCAGCAACATCCAAGAATAAACCATGTTCTACGACTCCAATTTGACCATCTAAATACTTTTCCAATTCGTAGGGCTGGTCAATGCGTTTCAACGCTAAATCAACGATATAGTGGCCCATATCTGTTATTACGGGTACGCCATTATCTTTACGCAGGGTCGGGTACAAATGACTCCGCTTGAATTCTGCAATTAATTTACCACTGCCAAATGGTACGACTTCAACAGGCAAAGGCATCGAACCTAAATTATCATGTATTTTTTGACTGTCCACAATCCAAACAACGCGCTTAGAATTTTTAGCAACAATTTTTTCCATTAAAAATGCTGCACCACCACCTTTAATGCCATTCATATTGTGGTCAACTTCATCCGCACCATCAACGGTTATATCAATCACTGGTACATCATCAATATCCATCATATCAATGCCCAGTTGTCGTGCAGACAATTCAGTTTTAGACGAAGTGGTGACCCCAATAATATGCAATTTTTCTTGGCGTATGCGCTCTGCGAGTGCTTCTAAAAAAAATGCCACTGTAGATCCTGTCCCCAAACCAACAATCATGCCATCTTGAATAAGTTTTGTAGCGGCAATAGCAGCATTCAGTTTTTCTAAATTATTATCCATATGTTTATCATAACAAAAAAATCCGAACAATTTGCTCAGATTTTAGAAATTACAATATTTTTTGTAAAAACTCTTTTGCGCGTTCAGTTTTCGGTGCATCAAAAAATGTTTCCGGCTTCGTGGTCTCTTGTATACCACCATCAGCCATAAACCAAATCGTGTCAGCCACTTCACGTGCAAATCCCATTTCATGGGTCACAACTAACATCGTCATACCCTGCTCAGCTAACTGTTTCATAACAGTCAACACTTCACCAACCATCTCTGGATCTAATGCACTGGTAGGCTCATCAAACAATAAAACATCAGGAGACATTGCTAAAGCGCGTGCAATGGCGACTCTTTGCTGTTGACCGCCAGATAAACTCGCAGGATAAACATCAGCTTTATCAGATAAACCAACTTGTGATAATAATTTTTCTGCTAATTGCGTTGCTTCTGTTTCTGATAAGTTTTTGACCTTTGTTGGTGCTAATTTAATATTTTCAATAACCGATAAGTTTGGAAATAAATTAAAACTTTGAAAAACCATACCAATTTTCTCACGTAAAATATCTAATTCTTTTTCTCCAAGGTTGGTCAGTTCGTTGCCCTCAAATATAACTTGACCACTCGTTGGTGCATCTAATAAGTTAATCGCACGTAAAAAGGTTGATTTTCCGGCACCTGATGGTCCTAATATTGCAATTACTTCGCCTTGTTGTACATTTGTATTTATATGATCAAAAATTAATTTATCACCGTATTGTTTTTTTAAATCAATTATATTTAATAATTCAGTCATGGTTTCTCTCCCTTTTTATATCTAAATACAAGTATACACGATTTCACTATATATGCACATATTATACAAATATATTTTGAATAATTGCATATAATTGCATATAAAATAAGTTATACTATCAGGAACGGAGGTAAAAATATGGCAAAAATAGTTAAGCGTGAAGACCAACTTCAAAATTCATTGGATAGCCTCATTTCCTTTCCTGATGAACAAAAAGTTGATGACTCATCATTAGGTCGTGAATCAAAAAATAATAAAGAAAATAAATAAAGGCAGTGCATAAAGTTTAGTATGCACTGCCTTTATTTTATTGTGAAAAATAAAAAAACACGTTTACACGTGTTTTACAAAGAACTGTGATTATTAATCTTCGATTTCTGTAACTGTACCGGCACCAACAGTGTGGCCACCTTCACGAACAGTAAACTTCAAACCTTGTTCAATAGCAACTGGTGAGATCAATTCGATTTCGAATGTCACTTGATCACCAGGCATAACCATTTCTACACCTGCAGGTAATTCAACCACACCAGTAACATCAGTTGTGTGGAAGTAGAACTGTGGACGGTAGTTAGTAAAGAATGGTGTATGACGTCCGCCTTCTTCCTTAGAAAGGACATAGACTTCGGCCTTAAACTTCTTATGTGTCTTAATTGAACCTGGCTTTGCCAAAACTTGACCACGTTCAATTTCGTTACGATCAACACCACGCAACAATGCACCGATGTTATCACCAGCTTGCGCTTCTTCCAAAGTCTTACGGAACATTTCAATTCCAGTAACTGTAGTCTTTTGGATTTCGTCCTTCAAACCAACGATTTCAATTTCAGTACCAGTTGTTAACACACCACGGTCAACACGACCAGAAGCAACTGTACCACGACCAGTAATAGTGAATACATCTTCAACAGGCATCAAGAAAGGCTTGTCAATTTCACGTTTTGGTTCTGGAATATATGAATCAACAGTATCCATCAATTCCTCGATAACCTTAACTTGTTCAGGGTCACCTTCAAGAGCTTTCAAAGCTGATCCCTTAAGTACAGGAATATCATCGCCTGGGAAGTCATATTCTGACAACAATTCACGAACTTCCATTTCAACCAATTCGACCAATTCTTCATCGTCGACCAAGTCTGTCTTGTTCAAGAATACAACCAAGTAATCAACACCAACTTGACGTGCCAACAAAATATGTTCACGTGTTTGTGGCATTGGACCATCGGTTGCGGCAACAACCAAGATAGCACCGTCCATTTGAGCAGCACCAGTAATCATGTTCTTAACGTAATCGGCGTGACCAGGGGCGTCGATATGCGCATAGTGACGTAATTCTGTTTCGTATTCGATATGTGAAGTGTTGATCGTGATACCACGTTCTTTTTCTTCAGGCGCGTTATCGATTTCAGCGAAGTCAGTAGCAACGATACCTTGCTTTTCAGCCAATACCTTTGAGATTGCAGCTGTTAAAGTAGTCTTTCCGTGATCGACGTGTCCGATAGTACCAATGTTAACGTGGGGCTTAGTGCGAACGTATGTTTCCTTAGCCAATGTAGTTTCCTCCAAAATTCATTTACCAGTAATCTGGAAAATGTTTATAAGTATATTTTACAACGCAAGCCGTTAAAAGACAACAGTTAATTGCGTTTTTCCGGCTATTGAAGCCAAAAATAATTATACCGAGTTATTAAAAAAATGTAAACAGTTTTTTTATTAATTTTCAAAAAAATTTTCAGTTAGTATTCTAACTTTATCATGCCATTTTTTTTGTTTTTCTGTTTCTGATAAGTTTTGACGATCATAGTAACGATTGACACTTGCCTCTACCCAACTCTCAGGATCTGTGACAATTTCTTCCACACGTGGATAAAGCAACGTTAATTCAAAACGAACCTGTTGTGCTAATATGTCCATCGCAATTGGATCATCATTTCCCAACTTCTCATCAAGTAAATCTGCTATATATTCAAAAATTTTAGAGTTGGTAAGTAATGGTAACTCACTAAGTACCACAGTATAAAGTTCATCATCTAACCAACGATATTGGATTTTTCCAGGCACTTGTAATTTTTGTAGATCTTCAAGTAAGGTTGCTCGAATAATAGGCGTTGCATATGGATCAACCAATAAATATTTTGCGCCAACTATAAATTGATCAACTGGCAAATGCCTTGCAGATTCATAACGATCACGTTGCTCAATCATACTATAATCACTTAAATGATAAAATTGACGTGAAATTGTTTGCAGTGTTGTCGCCATATTTTCCACTGCTCGTTGTTCAGCATCACGTATTTCTTGAAGTACTTTTTCTTGCGTATCCAAATTGTCCCACAACATCGCTAATTGTTGTGCATAAACAAAACTTTGATTTTGAACAGCAAGCGCAACTATCATACGAAAGTCGCTTTCTTCTTCAAGATAGTTCAATAAAAAGTCATCTGCATATGATGATGCTAACTGGTATTGTTCGTCCATAAACAGCGATGTTACCAAACGATAATTTACTTCAAAAGTCGATAACGAATCATATACTGTGGTTAGCGTTTCTGCTGCATCATGCCAATTTTCTTGAGACATTTCAGTTTGTGCGCGATCAATTTTTTCTTTTAATTCTTGTGAGATATGGTTTTCTTGGTCCATAAAATATGTATGCCTTCGACAAACATTGTTGTCAAAGGCATATTCCTTTCTAGATTATACTAGGCAATCTTAATTTTAAAATCAGTTAAATAATAAATAAGAAGTTTAATCAACAGCTTTTGCTACTGGCTTGTTACTCTTTTTTTGAGCTGTTGTCGTGGTTTGTTTTCTTTTAGTATTTGTTGATTTTGTAGCACCTGATTGCACTTGTTTGTGCACTGTTGGTCGGCGGTTTTGGTTTACTTCCATCACAACAGGCATCACCATTGGGCGACGGCGAGTTTGTTCAAACAAATATCTCGATAGAACTTCACGCACACCATTTTTAAGCTCATTCCAGTCAAAACTTTTAGTTGTATTCAAATAATCTTCAATTTGTTTGACTGTTAGCTCAGATGCTTCTTTCATTAAATCGCGATTAGCTTTAACATAAACAAATCCACGCGATGTTAGTTTTGGCTTTGAAACGACTTGCCTTTTTTTACGATCAATTGTCACAACTGAGACAAAAATACCATCCTCTGACAGAATACGACGATCACGCAAAACAACATTGCCAATATCTCCAATGCCTGAACCATCAATTAACGTTTCACCAACTGTAAAGGAATCTTGTAGCTCAAAATGATCTTTCAACCATTTGAACTGATCGCCTTTCATTGCCATTAATACATGATCCTGATCAATGTTAACCTCTTGTGCTGCATTTTTAGCAGTTGTCATCACACGATATTCTCCCTGAACGGGCATGAAATATTCAGGTTTTAAGACATTCAACATAATCTGTAAATCATTTCGTGAGGCATGACCACTGGAACGCAAATCACTACTAATTTGCTTAACATCTGCACCTTTTTTAAACAACATATCTCGTGTTTTTGCTACAACACTTTCCATTGCTGTTGATGGTGTTGTTGTGATAAACACTAAGTCATTTTCACCAATACGGATATAAGGGTCTTCGCCATTAGCCATACGATTCAAATGTTTAATCGGTTCACCCATGCGGCCTGTTTCTAGAATAACTGTTTCAGAAGCAGGTAGGTTCTTTGCATGTTTCAGATTAACAAACAATTTGTTTTCAGGAATTGGTAAATTTAACTTTCGTAATCGCAATGCGGTACGTACCACATTTTCAATATCGTTACCTGATAGTACTAACTGGCGTTTTGTAGCCACAGTTGCATCTATTACTTGTTGGATTCGTTGAATATTAGAGGCAACAGCAGCGACGATAATACGCTTTTGCTTATTTTCTCGGAAAGTTTCAAGAATATATTCACTAATTTTTGATTCATTGACAGAATCTGATTCACTTCCTGTGCCAGCCGCATCAGCCAATAATGCCAAGACCTTGCCTTGCCCTACTTCAACGAGACGAGCAATATCGGTACTATAGTAGCTATCTGCAGTTTGATCAAACTTAAAGTCTCCGGTATATACAACTTGACCATATGGTGTTGCCAGCACAATTCCTAGTGATTCAGGTATAGAATGTGTTGTGTTGAAAAATGATACCGTTACATGTCCGAAATCAATTTCTGTTTTGTCATTGACGATGTGGTAATCATCATAATCTTTCAATGCTTCTTGTTCTTTAATTGTTAATTTGGCTAATTCTATTGTTAATTCTGAGCCAAATATAGGCGCTTGAACTTGTTGCAAAAAATATGGTAATGCGCCAATTGCATCAGCGTGTCCATGTGTTAAAAAAACACCTGCTATTTTATCACTATTTTTTATAAAATATTCAAAATCTGGGACAACTACATCAACACCAAGTTGATCTGTTTCTGGATACTTTAACCCAGCATCAAAAATAAAAATTTCATCTTCTACGGTGATAGCGTACATGTTTTTACCATTTTCGCGTACACCGCCAAAGGGAATAATGCTTAAATCTGTCATAGTTCTTTCCTCTGTAAATAAACTTATATTATAAGTCTTTATTTTTCGTAAATATAACAAGTGGACACTTCTGGTTTCTACAACGCTGAGGTTATCCTATTTTTTGTCTCGATACGTAATTATATCTATTTTAACATACTTTCAAGCTTTTCTGTTATTATATTGGTAGGAAAGGAACATGTAGATACTGTTTATCTACATGCAAGTAATTATGCAACGTAAACCATATAAAAAGTCGCACAAGCTGCGCAACATACTTATTCTACTCTCGATTTTTATTATCATAGCCATTATCTTTTTTTCCTTATTAGGACACAATAATCGCGAAAATAGTAAGAATACTTCTTCCGAGACATCATCATCAGCGACTAAGAAACACACTAAACGTGCAACAAACGTACAATCCTCAACATCTGACTCAAGCTCATCTGAAGTCACAGCAAGTGAGTCAACCTCTGTTACCGAAGTACCTGCTGCAGACAGCTCTAGTGCTTCCTCAACAATGAGTGTTATAACTAACGACGCGACACAAACGCCTATAACTGATAATTCGACTCCTGACACAGATAGTTCCACCGTATCATCATCATCAACCCAAGAGCAGTCTTCTAGTTCAAGTGTGGCACAACAATCGTCTAGCTCGAGTTCAGCAGTTTCATTTGGTAATTGGTCTGCTGCTACCTACGATTCCGTTGCGCTTGGATCTGCTACTTACGATCAAATACGTGCTACCTATGGTAGCCCAACCTACCTAACAGCAAGTGATAAATTATATGCTACTTGGCAGAGTACAAGTGGTGCAAAGGTTTCAATTATATTTACACCAACTGGTTCTGGTAATAACTTACAACTGGTAGCCAGCAATAAATCTCAAACTGGATTACAATAACATAAAAAATACCGATTGAAATTATCAATCGGTATTTTTTATGTTATAAGAATATAATAAAAGCTCCAAAATATCAAACAGAACTTTGGAGCATTACAATTATATTTATAAATAAAAGTGGGTCTTAACGATCTACTTTTACAGTTGTTTCTAATGTTGCAGCTACACGTTCTTGTACCAAAACATTATCTGCTGATAATGCAGCTTTTGCTTGATCTGCTAACTTTGAAAATGTATCAAAATCAGTTACAGCAATATCAGCCAACATTTTACGGTTCAATTCAACACCAGCAAGTGTCAAACCGTGCATCAACTTTGAGTATGACAAACCATTCATACGAGCTGCTGCATTAATACGCGCAATCCATAACTTACGGAAGTTACGTTTTGTGTTCTTACGATCACGGTATGCATACAAATATGACTTCCATACTTGTTGCTTGGCAACCTTGAAATTAATACGACGTTGACCGCGGTATCCCTTGGCTAACTTAACAATCTTCTTACGACGTGCACGTGACACTGTACCACCCTTAACTCGCATGGGTAATTCCTCCTAGAATTCTAAAAAATAAATTATTGGACATAAAATCCAAAATATAGATAGATGAACTATCGCAACGCGAATTAGATGTTTGACAACATCTTAGCGTATGTTTTAACCGTCGTTGAATCCATCATGCGTGTACCACGCAATTGACGACGTTGCTTCTTTGTCTTACCATGGAAACGGTGTGAAGTGTAAGCTGAAGCTGACTTCAAACCACCATTGGCTGTCTTCTTAAAGCGCTTTGCTGATGCGCGGTGTGTCTTCATCTTTGGCATGTGACTAATTCTCCTACTATGTGATTTTGTTTAAGCTTGTAATCAAGCAGCTAAACCTTTAATTACTTGACATCCTTAGGTGCCAAGACCAAAAACATTTGGCGACCGTCCATCTTGGCACGTTGCTCAACCTTGGCAATATCGTCAAGTTCTGCTGCCATACGGTCCAATACTTGGCGTCCAATGTCTTGATGTGTAATCATACGACCACGAAAACGTAGGTTCAGCTTTACTTTGTTTCCTTGTCCAAGGAACTTGATGGCAGCTTTCTTACGTGTTTCGAAGTCGCCCGAATCAATAACCGGTGACATACGGACTTCTTTAACTTGAACGATTTTTTGGTTTTTGCGTTGTTCTTTTTGTTTCTTTTGTGCTTCGAACTTAGCTTTTCCCCAATCCATAATTTTAGCAACTGGTGGCTCAGCATTCGCTTGTACCAGCACCAAATCTTGGTTTGAATCGTTAGCAATTTGTTGTGCATCTCGCGTAGACATTTCTGTTTGCTTACCCTCATGGATAAGTAGTACGCGAGGTGCGCGAATATTATCGTTGATTAAATCAACTTGTCTTGGTTGACGTGCTATTGTCAGGCACCTCCAAATTTATTTTGTGAACCAAGAAGAAAAGTGGATAAAGAACCTAATCTTCACCCACTTCAACACTTGCAATCCATTTGGATAACTGTATCTGCCAGGCAACTTTGTCACATGGCGAGAAGCGGGTGCTTCTACTTGTTCAACAGATATAATTGTACCCTATTGCCGTTTAACTGTCAAGTTTCACTCTCATTTTTTTGAACTAAACGTATGCCATAGTGGAAAATAGTCAGCACTGCGAACTGAGCACCAGCAAACAATATAACAAAAGTTACCATGTGATAACCCATTGATAATATGATATTTCGAATCACATGACCAAGATTGGTAAAAATATCCCATGAATTTAAGCGCAAATATCGACCAAGATAGATACCAAGAGCAGACAAGACGGAAACAATTGCGGTAATTAAGAAATAAACAATATGGACATGATGTTTAAAAATCGCAGCCGTTATAATTTCTAAACTCAAAATTCCTAATCCAACACCAATGAATATACCCGTCGCTAGCACAGCATAATTAAAATACTGGGTCGCTTGGTCTAAATCTGTACCAATGGCATAAAGATGTATAAAATCAGTCATCATGTACATTGTGTTTGGAAAAAAAAGTAACCATAATACGCTAAAAATGATTTTAATTGTTTTAAACTGCGAAGCAGCAACAATAAGTGCAAAATCAAAAGGAAGTAACGATAAAAAAACATTCCAATTCAAAAACGTAAAATGTGTTGGTGTCATATAGACAAATATAAAAAACAGAAACACCATTATATGAATGATTGATATATTTAAAACTTTATTCTCCATCTGCTACTCCTTTTTTACAATGATTATAGTGTATCATAAAAAATAAAAACTATTCAGTCTAAAAGATTGAATAGTTTTTATTTCATTTAAGTGCTTTTTTAGGTTGACGCCAGGCTACAAAACCAAAAACAATCAGCCAAATTGTTGAACCAATTGCTGGTACCCGTGAATCAGGATTGAAGAAAAGTGTAATAAACACAAAACTAAAGAATGCAATTGCCATCGGTACTAGTACACTAGGTGCGATAACTAAAAATCCATCTTGCATATAATCTTTTGATTTACGATACTTCATATAAGCAACTAAAATCAAAACGTAAATCATCAAAAACAAATCAGTTGAAGCACTGGTTACAAAACTAAAGGCATTCGTAATTGCAGGTATCACAGAAATGACTGCAGAGAATCCAACCATTAAAGCTGTGAATAACACTGCATTAACAGGCAGTTGTGTTTTTGACATTTTTCTAAATGGCTGCAAGAACCGTGCCTTCGATTGAAATGCCAATGCATAAAAATTACGACTTGCACTAAACAAAACTGAATTTAATGCAGATGCCGCACTGGTTAAAACAACAAAGTTAACTAGCGCTGCAGCCCACTTAATGCCAACCAATTCAAAGACCATTACAAACGGACTTTGATCAGCAGGAATCTTTTGCCAAGGATATATTGTCATAATAATGAACAACGCGCCTAAATAAAAGAATAATATACGCCAAGGAATTTGATTAATTGCCTTAGGCAAGACGGCACGTGGATTATCCGTTTCCGCTGCTGTCATTCCTATAAATTCCATACCAACAAAGGCAAACATCACCATTTGGAAAGAATTAATAAAATTACCAATACCATTTGGGAAGAATGAAAAATGTTGAAAAACATTGCTAAATGAGACATCACCAACAGGCGTTTTAAAACCTGTTACAGCCATCATAATGCCTGTAACAATTAAAGCTAAAATCGCTACAATTTTGATCATTGAAAACCAAAACTCAGTCTCACCATAAAGTGCCACAGCAACTAAATTAACGCAGGTCAGAAGAACTAGCATAATAATTTGAATTAGCCAACCTGGCATGCTAGGCAACCAATACTGAATATATTTAGCCACCGCAGTTAGCTCAGCCATTCCCATAAATATGACAGTCAACCAATATGACCATCTTGCAAAAAATCCCGCTCGATTATCAATATATCTCGTAATAAATGTGATAAAGGTATGTTGTTTTGGATCTGCATACAATAATTCACCAATTGCTCTCATCATGACAAACATGAATAAGCCAATAATCAGATATACAAGTAGAATGACTGGTCCTGCATAATGAATTGAATTACCGGCACCCATAAACAAGCCCGTTCCAATGGTTCCACCAATAGCAATTAATTGTACGTGCCTATTTTGCAAACCACGTTTTGGCGGTTTACTACCGTTTTCCGCTGTTTCTTTCATAAAACTTTATTTCCCCTTAACTTTAAACCGTACACAAATTACTAACTATATGTATAAAGCACCTGACGAGCAACTTGTCAGGTGCTTTATGCGTTAATTAATGTGTTTCTATTTTACGAGAATAATTTGCAACATCTGCCAAGATAGCTTTTTGGAAATCATCTATCGACATTGTTTTTGTCTTTTCTTCTCCATACTGACGCACAGTAACCGTGTTACCATCAACTTCAGAGTCTCCTAATACCAAAGTATAAGGAATTTTATTGGTTTGCGCCTCACGAATAAGATATCCTAATTTCGCCTCTTTGGTCTCAACATTGGCACGTAAGCCAGCATCTTGCAATTTTTCCTGAATACTTTTAGCATATTCACCATGTGCACCCAAATTAACTGGTATGATTTGTACCTGTAAAGGTGACAACCAAGTTGGGAATGCTCCCTTGTACATTTCAATTAAGTAGGCTGTGAAACGTTCCATTGTACCAACAATACCGCGGTGTAACATTACCGGGCGATGGTTGTCTTGACCATCTGCACCAATGTATGTTAAATCAAAGCGCTCAGGAAGTAAGAAGTCCAATTGAATTGTTGACATTGTCTCTTCCCCACCTAATGCAGTTTTAGTCTGTACATCAAGCTTTGGACCATAGAATGCAGCCTCACCCTCAGCTTCATAGTAATCTAATTCCAAGTCATCCATTGCGCGTTTTAACTGCGCTTGTGACTTTTCCCACATATCGTTGTCATCAAAATATTTTTCAGTATTTTTAGGATCGCGATATGACAAACGGAACCGATAATCAGTGATATTAAAATCACGATACACTGACATCATCATAGTCAAAATTGTTTTAAACTCTTCTTCTAACTTTTCTGGTTCTACGAAAGTATGTCCATCATTTAGTGTCATTTCACGCACACGTGACAAACCAGTCAAGGCACCAGATTTCTCATAACGATGCATCATACCAAGTTCAGCAATACGCATTGGTAGCTCTCGATATGAACGTGGCTTGTGCTTAAACACCATGATATGCGATGGGCAATTCATAGGACGCATGGCCAAAAATTCACCATCTCCCATGTCCATTGGTGGGAACATGTCTTCACGATAATGATCCCAATGACCTGATATTTTGTATAGATTCAAATTTGACAATACAGGTGTATAAACATGTTGATACCCATTAGCCAATTCTTTATCAGTGATATAACGTTCAACCTGTCGGCGAATCGTTGCACCATTTGGCAACCAAACTGGTAAACCAGAACCAACTTCTTGACTAGTAAAGAACAAATCCAAATCACGACCAATAGTACGATGATCGCGTTCTTTAGCCTCTTCACGACGCTTAATTTCAGCATCCACATCTGCTTGTTTCCACTCTGCAATACCGTAAATGCGTTGCATCATTGGATTTGATGACTTTCCACGCCAATACGCACCAGCAACAGATGTCAACTTAAAATGTTTAATCCAACCAGTTGAGGGTACCAAACCACCCTTATCTAGTTCAACATGATCTCCTTGAACAGCAATCGTTATAACTTCATCTTCAGGTAGGTCAGAAATTAATTCAACTTTATAGGGATCTGTAGCAAACATTTCCAAGGCTTCAGAACGTGTAATTTCACGTGATAAAATTGGTAAATCTTCTTTGACAATTTTGTGCATCATGGCCTCAATTTCAGTAAAATCTTCTACTGAAACTTGGTTCCCTACACCATTATCTGTATCGTAATAAAAGCCATTGTCAATGAAAGGCCCTACACCAAAATGCATATCTGCAAATTTTGGAATACGCTTTAGCGCTTGCGCTAATAAGTGAGACGCTGAGTGTCGTAATAATGACAACGCTTCATCATCACTTGTGGTAATTAATTGAAAATCTCCAGATGCTGGGATAATATCTTGCATACCAACATAAGCACCATTTAGCTTAGCAGAGACAGATTTTTTAGCTAAAGATTTTGAAATACTCTCAGCAACCGTCAATGGTTTTGTTCCTGCCGGAAATGTTTTTACTGCCCCATCGGGAAATATAAGATTGAGTTCTGACATTTTAATATCCTTTCAAATGTTGTTTCATCATATAACTAAATTGCGTTTACCACATAAATTATTAAAAAACGTCCCTTTGAGTCTAATAGACTCAAAGGGACGTTTCACCGTGGTACCACCCAAGTTTAACATGCGTAAAACATGTTACTTAAATGACAGTTAACGGTGTCACCCGGATGATTTTCATTATTTACTCGTCATCACTCAAAGGTAGTCTTTCGTGTACAAATCACTCATTTTCACCAAACATGAGCTCTCTTTATCATTGGAACACTTAAGTTGTCCTTATCGACGTTATTGGATATAATCTTAACACTGTTTTTTTTATAACGCAATAGTTATTTTGGTGAAATTTCTGCTAATACAATATTAAGTGCATCCTTAGCAACTTCATCGTGATCTAAAATACCATTATCAAATGCCAATTTGAGGGCATCATACTGCTTTTGTGTTAGAGCCATTATTCTATCCTCTTTATTAAATTTAATACCTTTATTATAGCTAAGTCAACATAAATTACAAGACTAAATTAAAGACCCAAGTAATATTTTACAAATAACGCAGCGGCTACTGCACCAACAAATGGTGCAATACCTGGCACTAATAAACCATATTGAAAATCAGAGGTCGTACGATGCTTCCAAGGTAAAATTGTATAGGCTATACGAGGACCTAAATCACGTGCTAAATTCATAGCAAATCCCGTTGTGCCTCCCATACCCATACCAATAGCCCATACTAAGAAACCAACACCTAATGGTAACATTCCTGGCACATCCTCAGTTCTAGCTGAAATAGCCATCACACTTGTTAGAAACACGAAAGTCGCAAATGCCTCAACAAAGAAGTTACGTGGTAGATTACGAATTGCAGGGGCAGTTGAAAAAATATTGCGTACAATCACTGGATCAATATCTTTTTCTGATAATTTAAACTGATCAGCATACATCACGTAAACGATCAATGACCCAACAATCGCACCTAATACCTCAACAACACTGACACTAAGAAAATAAACGACATTAATTTTTCCAAGTAACAGTTGCGCAAAGGCCATAGCAGGATTAACGAAAACATCCCCAAAAACAAACAGCACTACCGAAATACCAAAACCCCATGTCGTAATGGCAAAAATATGCCCTGACCCATGGAACTTAGTTCGGTTCAAAACTTCATCGGCGTGAACGCCAACACCAAAAATAATCATTAGAGCAGTGCCCATGAATTCGGCCAACAACTGGTGTATCATTTGTAATCTCCTAAGCGGTCGCAAATCTATCAAGAAGTCGCGGTTTTTAATTTTTAATTTCCATTTCTTATAGTAAGGCCATAACCCCAGTGTGTAAAGACATTTCTTGATTTTGTCAAGAAACCGTCATATTTCGTGCAAATTTTCACGAAAAACATGATGTGCAATTCTCAATAATTTCTTTATAATAAGAACTATAAAGAATGACTGGAGGAAACGTGTCAGTGTATTTTTGAACCATACTTGATTCAATGTAATTACTGCACAAACCAAATTAATTATGAACGCACATGTTGTATATGCTACAATCACTGGTAACAATGAAGATGTTGCTGATATTATTGTCTCTGCACTCAAAGCTGCCAGTGTGACCGTTAAAAAAACAGAAATATCACAGACAGAAGTTGACGAATTGGAACAAACCGATATTGCTATCGTGGTTCCTTATACCTACGATAATGGTTCGCTACCTGACGAGGGACTGGACTTTTTCGACGATTTAGCTCACGCTGATTTAGAAGGCGTAACATATGGTGTTGCAGGATCAGGTGATATCTACTATCGATCTGATTTTGGACTAGCCGTACCAAAATTCGAAGCGCAGTTTTCAAAAACTAATGCCAAAAAAGGCGCGCAGGGAATTAAAATCAACTTACGCCCAAATGATGCAGATGCGCTTGTGTTAAATAGTTTTGTTGCTGAAATAATTAAAAATGCACAGCATTAAAAAACATCATGTATATAACGCCCAATTTCAAAAAGGGCCGCATACATGATGTTTTTTTAATTTGGGTAGAAACATGCTTTTGACTTAATCCGCAGTGGTATATACAGCCAAAACATCTTCGTTTTCTTCTAATTCATCTATTAATTTATCTAACTTTTCACGATCATCGTCATTAATTGTCATCGTATTTTGTGCAATCATTGTGATTTCAGCTTCATCAAAAATATATCCAGCTTTAGTTAAAATTTCCTCAACACTTTGAAACTTGCTTGGTTCCGTATAGATTTCAAAAACCTCATCTTGTGTTTGAACATCTTCAGCCTCGGCATCTAAAGCTGCCTCTAAAACCGTATCTTCATCTAATTCTGGAAATGCTGACCTGTCGATTGCCAAGTAACCTTTACGATCAAATTGAAAGGCAACAGAACCTGAAGTGCCTAGTGTGCCACCGTAATGTTTAAACGAATTACGAACACTCGAAACAGTTCGGTTAATATTGTCTGTTGAGGTTTCAACTAGTACTGCAACACCAGCTGTACCATAACCTTCATACGTTATTTCTTCAAACTTTTGTCCACCGGCACCAGATGCTTTATCTAATGCACGTTGGATATTATCCTTTGGCATATTAGCTGACTTAGCTTTTTCAACAACTAAACGCAATGATGCATTCATTTCAGGATCCGCACCACCAGCTTTAGCTGCCACATATAAATCATGAGCCAATTTTTGAAAAATTTTACCACGCTTAGCATCTTGGGCGTTTTTACGACCTTGTATGTTATGCCATTTACTATGTCCTGACATTTTAACATCTCCTTGAATTTATAACTACTGCATATTAGCATAACAAAAAAATGTTATCCTTACCAGTTTTTGGAACCATTATAGTCCAATTTTATGCTACAAATACACGATTAATAACTATTTCCACCTAATAATTCCAAGTAAAGCATGGCTGAGCTAGCTATTAAAGCTGCTAATATATCATCTAAGTAAACATTTATACTTTCAGTTTTATCGTTAATTTCACCGATCAATCCTGGCTTAAGATCATCTAGCAAACCATAATGTACTGTTGCTGCCGCAGAGAACTGTTGTGTGATTGCAATAGCCAAAATTTCATCAACATTATGTCCATTCGCATCACGTTGTAAACGTGCCTTGAGTGGTTGATTGTCAGGCATCGTTTCAGCTTGCTCATCTAAATATAAAGCCGTCAAAATAATATCGGCTACCTCATCTTTGTGTAAAACACGTGAAACTGCCTGTGATAATATAACATCGTCAATTTCATCGTGATATTTTCCTACTAAAAAGGTTCGTGTCCCGTCAGTAATATCACCAATGTTTACCCCACGTTGAGATAATTTAGAAATCGCAGCTTCTTGTAAATCTTTCATGTTGTTATATCCTCTTAGTAATTTTTGTTTGCATATCGACGAGTCAAGATGACATGTGGTATCTCATCTAATGCCGTTTTGACATACTCTTGCTGTGCATCAGTAAAATCATTAATTGCTACTAATGTGTATGCATAATCACCAACAGCACGATTACTTAGTTGCTCAATGTTAATACCATTGTCTCCAAAAAATTTTGAAATTTGACTAATCATGTTGGGTACATTTTCATGGATAATGCCAACACGATATTTCGTGGTAAATGGTTCGTCAATATCTGGATAATTGACCGAATTAACAATGTTTCCCGTGGTAAGATATTCATCCAGCTCGCGCGCAGCCATTAATGCACTTGTATCTTCAGCTTCAATTGTTGAGCCACCAATGTGTGGTGTAATAATAACCTTTGGATGATCAAAAAGTGCTTCATCAGCAAAATCGGTGATATATACGCGTAAATCGCCATTATCCAAGGCTGTCTTGGCCGCTAAATCATTAACAATGCCGCCGCGCGATAAATTCAACAAAGCTGCATTTGACTTCATAAGCGCAATACTATCAGCATCAATAAAAAATTTGTTTTTTTCATTAAACGGAATATGCACAGTCACGTAATCTGCTTGTTCTAGGACTTCTTCTACACTTTTGGCATGTACAATATGTCGATCAATGCGCCAAGCTGTGCTAGCATTCAATCCTGGGTCATAACCAATAACATCCATATCCAAAGCTAATGCAGTATTTGCCACCTTTGAACCGACATTTCCTAAACCAATGACACCTAAAGTTTTCCCAGCTAATTCCGTGCCACGATAACCACCCTTGCTAACCTCAGTACGCAATGAAACATCGCCACCTCTGGTTTCATTAGCAAAACCGATGGCGCCGATAACAGGGCGTGCAGCTAAAATCAAAGAAGCAATTGTTAATTCCTTTACGGCGTTTGCATTGCCACCGGGTGTATTGAAGACAACGACACCACGTTTTGAAAGTGCTTCTACAGGAATATTATTAAAACCTGCTCCAGCACGTACAACAGCGCGTACAGAATCCGCAATTTCTGTTTGGTGTAAGTTTTGAGAACGTAAAAGTATGCCTTTAGGTGCCTCATTTGTATTAATATCGTAACCGTGTTGTTTTAAATAGTCTAAACCTTTAGCACTAATCGCATTGTATGTTTTGATAGTTGTCATGCTTCTTGTTCCGCTTTCTTCAAAAATGTAATTAGCGCGTCTACCGCTGCTATGGACTGTGCATTATAAAGTGAAGCTCTAAATCCGCCAACAGACCTATGCCCATTTAAATTAAATAGTCCTGCTTCTGTCGCGCGTTTAGCAATAGCTTCGTCTCTTTTAAGATCACCCGTAGTGAAAACAATGTTTGTTAATGACCGTTCTGATTGCGCAACCGGTGCTGAATAAAAATCTGATTGATCAAGGTAAGTATATAGGCGTTGCGATTTTTCTAAATTGCGTCGATACATTTCAGTAACACCACCTTGCTGTATTACCCAATCCAGCACAAGATTCAAAGCATATATGGCAAACACCGGTGACGTATTATACATAGACTGTTTATCAATATGATTTTGATAACGCATCATTGGACCGACACCAGTCAAATTTTGTTCTGCAAGCCAAGATTTTTTAATAATAGCCACAGTCACACCAGCGGGTCCAAGATTTTTTTGACCACCAGCAAAGATCGCATCAAAATCAGTTACATCATAAGGTTCTGCTAATATATTTGAACTCATATCAGCAACTAAGCGTCCATTTGTCTTTGGTAAATTGCTTTGATGAAAAGTGGTTCCTTCGATTGTATTATTTGTCACAATGTGCAAGTAATCATAAGCATTACTATCAAAGGCTTGTGGCTCCAATGGTAAACTTTGATAATGTTGATTCTTTGTACTACTAAGTACTGTCACTTTTCTGCCAAGTGCATTTGCTGCCTCTGCTGCCTTTGCAGCGAAATTGCCTGAATCTAATAATGCAATGTGTCTATGATCTGTCGCAAAATTTAATGGTATCATTTCAAATTGTGTAGAGCCACCACCTTGCAAAAATACAACTGCATATTCATCTGGAATTTGCATGAGTGTACGTAATTTCTTCTCCGCATCAGCAACAATTGTTTGAAATTGTTTTGAGCGATGAGAAATTTCTACTATACTCATTTGATTGAATTCATTTTTTTCAAATTCCTGTTTAATTTGCGTTATGACTTCTTGTGGTAGCACGCCAGGTCCAGCAGAAAAATTATAAGTTTTCATCATTTTTTGTGCTTAAGCACAACCTCCGTTTGATGTTGAAATCACGTACTTATCAGCTTAAGAAACACAGAGTTTCACGAACAGAATCAATATAACTAGATAGGAATTTGTTATATATGCTAACAAACATGTTAGTATTCAGAAAAAATAGCAGAAAAACCTAACATTAGACTCTTCTCGTGCCATTATTTTATATATTACTATATTAGCAACAAAAGTCAATCTTTTATTTTAACCAAAAATTTAGTATAATATATCCAGTAAAGCCGTTGTGGCGGAATTGGCAGACGCGTACCGTTCAGGTCGGTATGAGAGTAATCTCGTGCAGGTTCGATTCCTGTCAACGGCATATTGACCGTTTTATCAACATTGTTGGTAGGATGGTCTTTTTGTTTGTAACCGTTGGTATCATTGGGTTTCAGGCATATATATAGAATACAATAATATATAATGAAATAAGCATCGCGTGCTACAAATTAATATACATAAATTTCTCCAAACAAAAAGCTCAACTTATTTTTAAAATTGAGCTTTAAGGATGTTTAATTTATTTTTGGCTAGCTTTACGTAAGAATGCATAGTATTCGTACAAAGCTAATGCAACTAGCATTACCAACGCAATATAAACTGAGCTAGACAACGCTGTTACAGCGACCACTGTTAATCCAATTGATGAAGTGGTGAAAATCAACGAAAACTTTTGCAGTTTGGTTAGCTTTTCAGTATCACCTTGAAATGAAACAGAAGTTATGATAACTCCAACTAATATCATTAAACCAAAGAAAATATGTAATGCGATCATGAATATTTCTCCTCTATAAATTATTATATGATAAAAACAAATATTATGCATGTACAAATATTTGTCCAATAAAAAAATATCAGTTAAGGAACTTGATTTCGTTTTAAAGATTTTACGTATAAAACGAAATGAGCTCAAAATAAAAACGCTGATTAAGGCGTTTTTATTTTCTATGTACATCAGCCCCTGGAATATATTTCAATCTAGATAAAAGAAATATGATGATTATAAAATCACTGAGCTGACTCATTAAGTATATCATAGTTAGAATCTAAATCAAACATGCCAATCCTCTAGCACCGTTTTTTGATACATTTCGATTGCATAAGTGGCTAATCTAAGTATTTCATTTTCTAATTTTTCTTCCAAAGAAAAAGCATTACGTGTTAACCTCTGCTGCTATGACAACTAATGTGTGTCTTAATAATGTATAGTCGTCTTTTAACGGTACCAGCATTGTTAAAAATGAGCATATCAATCGACAAATCAAGAAACTCGATTTGTCGATTTTTTATTATCACTCTAAATAATGACACTATAAAAAAATCGTGTCTATTGTTTGATTTTAATTAAGAATTTATAAAAATTGATAGCGTTTTCTAAAAATCGTTATTTTGTTACACAGACGTCATATATTCACGTTATATTAAAATTAAATAATAAACGGAGAAGCTATATGCAACGATTTCATTCCCAACTGCATATTAAATGGTGGCGTATCATCGGCTGGTTATATTTAACTGGTTTGCTGATATATGGCTTTTATACGATTTTGACTAGTTTGTCACTATAAATACTTACCAATAATTATGATACTTGGCGTATAATAAATCATTATGAATAACGCAAATGGTCGAATGAGTCCCTCAGAAATAAAAGTACAATTAGCAAAGTCAGAAACAACGATTGGTGAAATGATTCGGTTTGTTTTTGGCTCAGTTTTGAAGCGCCGTGGGTTAGTAATTTTAAATGTTTTACTCCTGACAGTTATGGCTGTCCTCAATTTTTTGGTGCCACAATTCACCAAAAATATTATAGATCATGCTTTGCCCACCAGTAATCAAAATGCACTCTATAACAATATTATTGGGTTATTACTAACAACTGTTGTGTTGGGTTTGGTTAACTTTGCCTCCACCTACATGATGCAAATGCTCTCACAGCGAGCAATTACAGAACTACGTATCAAAACTTATAATTTTATATTAAAACAAGATTATGCTTTTTTCCAGGATACGAAAACTGGTGATTTAATGGTTCGCTTAACAAGTGATATTAGTAACCTTCAAATGCTCATTAGCGCCAACACATTTGGTATTATTGGTAATATTTTTACTTTTGTTGGCGTGCTTCTCTTTTTATTCTTCCAAAGTTGGCAACTAGCTACTCTTGTTTCCTTAACATTTCCTGTCCTATTCATTACTATTCGATTTTTTCGTGGGCATATTCGAGAATCTTTTTCTAATGTGCGTTATGCCCAAAGTAAAATTAACAATCAACTACAGGCAACACTTACTGAAATTGAACTGATTAAATCCTATACGACAGAAACAATTGAAACCAAAAAATTTGAAAAACTGGCTGACGAATCAAACGGATATTCATTGTCAGCTACAAAATGGCAAGCTATTTTTCAGCCTTTAGTCACACTGATTAATACTATTGGTACAGCAATTGTTCTACTCTTAGGATCACTATTTGTTATGCATGGTCAAATGAGTGTTGGAGACCTTGTCGCTTATCTTGCGTATGTTGCCATGCTACAAGATCCTATTCGTTCTTTTTCTATGTTAATGAACGTTTTCCAAACTGCTCAAGTTTCTTATGATCGTATCAAAAATATCTTAAGTTACGAACCAACAATCTTAGAGGTACCTCAGCCAAGTGATTTTCCAGATCCTCTACAAAATGAAATCATGTTAACAAATGTGGTCTTTGATTACGAAACTGGCACAAGACCAGCCCTAAAAAACATTTCAATCACTATTCCATCAGGTAAAACAACAGCCCTTGTAGGTCGCTCTGGTTCAGGAAAATCAACAATTATCAAATTACTAACACGCATGTATGACATATCAAGTGGCAAAATAACATTTGATGGTATAGATATTAAGACGTTGCGACTTGCAGATTTACGTAGGCATATTTCAGTTGTCAGCCAAGATGTCACGATTGTTGATGGCACAATTGCCGATAATATTACTTATGGCACAGAGCATGCTACCAATGCTGACATTTTGGCAGCTGCACAACGAGCAGATATTGCTGATTTTATCAACCAACTCCCAGAACAGCTCAACACAACAGTTGGAGAACGTGGTGTGAAATTATCTGGTGGTCAAAAACAGCGCCTTTCCATTGCTCGTGCCTTTCTTAAAGATGCTCCGATTGTCATCTTAGATGAGGCAACCGCTGCATTAGACAATGAATCCGAAAAGGCCATTCAACGTGCACTTGATAACTTAATGGTAGCTAAAACAGCAGTCGTGATTGCTCACCGACTAAGCACTGTACACAAAGCAGAGAAAATTATTGTTATGAATGACGGCCAGGTAGCTGAAACTGGCACACACAGCGAACTTCTCAATGCCAATGGCATTTATAAACATCTCTATGATGCACAATTTGAGTAATTATGACAAAAAACGAACTTTTTAATCTCATGACTATACACCATGTCAAAGTTGCTACGCTAAAATTTTATGATATGGCTGATCGCTACATTTTAACATTTGGTGAGCAACATTTTGATTTAAGCGATCAAATAGCTCAAAAACTCATTTCTGAGCTAACCACTGACGAACATGCCACGATAGCCACTGAACATAACCATGTGGCAGTCACAATTCAAACAAAATAAAAACGTCCAAGAACAATTGTTGTTCTTGGACGTTTTTATTTTTATTGCGTAATAGCTTGTGCCGCTGTAATGATTGCGACCTTATAAACATCTTCTTCGTTAGCGCCACGTGATAAATCAGACACCGGCTGAGCCAAACCTTGCAAGATAGGACCAATTGCTTCGTAACCACCCAAACGTTGTGCAATCTTATAGCCAATATTACCTGCTTCTAAACTTGGGAAAATAAAAGTATTAGCCTGACCAGCAACTTGAGAACCAGGTGCCTTTGCAGCCGCTACTGTTTCAACAAAAGCTGCATCAAATTGTAGTTCCCCATCAATTTGATCTGCTAATTCTGGTGCAAGTTTCTTAGCCAACTTTGTTGCTTCAATAACTTTATCAACCAATGGCGATTTTGCCGAACCCTTCGTTGAAAAAGACAGCATAGCAACTTTCGGTTCTATATCGAATACTTTAGCTGTTTGAGCTGACTGAACAGCAATTTCAGCCATTGTTGGTGCATCAATATCAATATTAATTGCAGCATCTGAGAAAACGTAACGTTCATCACCCTTTTGCATGATAAATGCGCCAGAAATACGTGATGAACCAGGCGCTGTTTTAATGATTTGTAATGCTGGTCTTACTGTATCACCGGTTGGATGTGTCGCACCTGAAACCATCCCATCGGCTTTGCCTGTATATACCAACATTGTGCCAAAATAATTAACATCTTGCAACCACTTCTCAGCTATTTCAGAGTCAGTTTTACCTTTACGGCGTTCAACTAGCTTAGCATTTAATTCAGCCAAATCGGCGGCATTATATTTTAATGGATTAATAATTTTTACTTCTGATAGGTCAAAACCTTTACTACTGGCTGTCGCTGCTATCAATTTTTCATCACCTAATAAAATTGGTTTAATTAACCCCTCAGATGCTAATCTTACAGCTGCACCTTGAATACGTGCGTCCTCACCTTCAGGAAAAACAATAATTTTATTTTTACCATTAATTTTATGTTTTAATTGTTCAAATAGTTCAACCACAATGCTTCCTCCGACATATCCAAAAACGCCATTTAATTTACAAATTTATTGTAACAAACTAAATGACATTTGTCTGCTGTTTTAGTATAATTTGTGAATTTTTTCACTCAATTTAGCCAATCAATTTCTGTTCGATTGTTTTCTTTTAAGAATGCATTAGCTTTTGAAAAAGGTTGACTACCAAAAAAGCCACGATATGCAGATAGTGGACTTGGGTGGGCGGCTGTCAAAACTAAATGTTTGGATTCGTCAATGAATCGTCGTTTTGATTGTGCGTATTTCCCCCACAGAATAAAAACAGTTGGATCACCATCACTGGAGACAGTTTGGATAATGGCATCAGTTAGTGGTTCCCAAACTAATCCTGCATGGGCATTTGCTTGACCTTTTGGTACAGTTAAAACAGCATTTAATAATAACACACCTTGTGCGGACCAAGATTTCAGATCATGCGATTGTCTTAGACCAATATCAGTAGACAATTCTTTAAGGATGTTTCGTAACGATGGCGGTGCAACAATGTTGTCTGGTACCGAAAAACTTAATCCTTGTGCTTGATAAATCTCATGATAAGGATCTTGACCCATAATAACAACCTTAGTATTTTGTAAAGTTGTAGCCTCTAAGGCAGCAAACACTTTATCCCGTGGGGGAAAGATAGTCTTTTCTTGATAAACTGTATTTAAAAAATAATCAATGTTTTGAATTTGTTCTGGTGTCAGCCTATTTTTTAAATAAGGCGCCCAAGAAGTGTGTGATAATGGCATAATTAGTTAGCTTTCGTGTTAAAATTATAGTAATGAGGCATTCATGACAAAATATTATATGCGACAACGACACAGTATTGATGATGGCGTGAACATCGTATTCGATGAAAATTTTCAGGCAAGTTATTTAGTGTCTGGTAGAACAGGCAAAAAACATGATGAGTTAAATGTTCAAGACATGTCTGGTAATGTACTCGTTCGTATCGAACAAACCTCTTTTGGTATATTACCACGTTTTTTGATAAAATACCGCGAACATACTGTGGGCTCAATTAGTCTCTCGCTTGGTCATCTCGGTGATATTGTCTATATTCGCCATCTTAATTGGTTAATTTCCGGTAACTTTATAGTTGGCCGTTACCTTATTACCCACAATACCAAAAAACTACTCAGTGTCAAGCCTGAAATACGATCAGATGGTATTTATAACCAACTTAAAATAACGTTCAACTCACAGGCACCGGTCCATATAGGCATTGCAGCATTGCTTGATATCTGGGGTACAAAATCAAACCCGATGTTAAATTTCAAATGGCTTCCTGGCCAAAATGAGAGTTACAAATTAAGCTACTCTCAAAAACAAACTTGTAATCGATAACCAAATATTAATATGAATGGTTATTTTAATTACACTTTAAAAAAAATACCTCAGTCTGATAATATTAGTCAAACTGAGGTATTTTTTCACATTAAATCATCGCTAACCACCAAGATATGATGCCCTAACTTCATCTGAAGATAATAGCTCTGCCCCAGTTCCTGTAGCAATAATTTGCCCACTTTCGATAACATAACCTCTATCAGCGATTTTTAAAGCTTGATTTGCATTTTGCTCAATTACAAGAACCGTCACACCTGTATCTCGAATCTGTTGAATAATAGCAAATATCTTCTTGATATACAGTGGCGCCAAACCCATTGAGGGTTCATCCAACAAAATAATTTTTGGATTGGCCATTAAAGCCCTACCAATAGCTAACATTTGTTGTTCTCCACCAGAAAGTGTTGCTGCATCTTGATGACGTCGTGTTTTTAAAATTGGAAATTGCTCATAAACATTGTTATAAGCTACTTTATGTTGATTTTTATTTGCTACTGTAAATGCTCCGAGTTGTAGGTTTTCTTGTACAGTCATCCCCGGAAAGACACGTCGCCCTTCCGGCACATGCACAATGCCACTACTTACTCGTTTTTCAGATGACATATGATTAATACTTTGTTTTTCAAAACTCATGTTACCTGTTACTGGTTTTTCCAAGCCTGATATTGTACGCAAAATCGTACTTTTTCCTGCACCGTTGGCCCCAATCAATGTCACAATCTCGCCAGGATTAACCGAAAAACTAACATTTTGTACAGCTTTGATAGCACCATAGTTAACACTTAAGTTTTCAACTCGTAGTACAGCCTCAACCATCAACCTTCCTCCCCTAGATACGCCTTAATCACTGCCTTATTTTGTTGAATGTCAGATGGTGTACCAGTTGCTAACACTTTTCCATATTCTAAAACATATAATCTTTCACTCACTGCCATCACTAAATTCATGTCATGCTCTATCAAAATAATTGTAATTTTAAATGTTTTCTGAATTTGTTTGATTAAGTCAGTCAATACTTGTGTCTCTTGTGGATTCATACCTGCGGCAGGTTCATCTAAAAATAATATTTTAGGCTGAGTTGCCAACGCCCTCACAATTTCCAAGCGACGCTGTTGCCCATAAGGCAAATTGCTGGCTAATTCATCTGCTACCGCAATCATATCAAAAATTTGCAATAATGACAGTGCACGCGCACGCTTTTTAGCCGTCTCCTTATAAAATCCTGGTGTGCGAAATAGGGCTTGTGCTGTGCGCGCCTTAGACTGTGTCGTCATTGCAATCAAAACATTTTCAAGCACTGTACGACTCTCAAACAAACGAATATTTTGAAACGTGCGTGCAATACCGAGCTGCGCTCGACGATGCGGTGGCACATGATTAACATTTTTTAAATGTGTGCCATCGTAAATTGACACTTCGCCATCTGTTGGTTGATATACACCAGTCAGTAAGTTAAACAATGTTGTTTTTCCCGCGCCATTAGGTCCAATTAATCCAATTAATTCATTTTCGCGCGCTTCAATATTGACTTGATCAACAGCTGTAACACCACCAAATTTTATGCTAAGGTTATTGGTTTTTAGAATTGTTGTTGCCATGATCGCCTCCTGAATCAAATAATATTTTTTTCAAAGAAAATTCAGATGTTCCCAGCAAACCTTTAGGTCTAAAAATCATCACGATAATTAACACCAATGCATAAATCACCATTCTTAACGAACCAAAATTTTGTAAAATAACATCTAAAATGCCTAACACAATTGCTGTCACAACAGTGCCACTAATTGAACCAATACCACCCAACACAACAATAATTAAAATAGTAATACTCTGCATGAACGTGTAATCTTGTGGCGATACTGATTGGATAAAACTTGCTCTTAGACCACCTGCAATTGCTGCTAACATTGCTCCCAATACAAACGCAATCACTTTATATTTAGTCGTGTTAATTCCCAAGGATTCAGCCGCAATTTCGTTATCACGCACTGCAATAATCGCCTGACCAGTCGTACTTCGTACAAAATTAACAACAAACACAATTGCTACAACACTTAAGCCAAAAACAACTTGCCAATTCACAAAATTTGGAATGCCAAAAATACCCGCTGCGCCTCGTGTGCTTTTCATATTAATAATGATAATTCGAATAATTTCAGCAACTCCTAATGTTGCAATTGCAAGATAGTCTCCACTCAACCTCAATGTTGGCAAACCAACAGCTAATGCAATCACACCACTAACCATAATGCCAACAATCAAACTGATAATGAACCCATAAATACTTGGTATGGCGGAAGAAACCAGAGCTGTTGCGTAAGCACCAATCGCCATAAAACCAGCATGTCCTAGCGAAAATTGACCCGACATACCAATCACCAAATTTAATCCTACTGCGGCAATCAAATTAATTCCAATTAAAACAATGGTTGTCATGCCATATTGACCGATCACATCAAAGATAGTTGTGACATAGATGAAAACGAAAATCATCAAGACAAGCGTTGCCCAACTTAGTGTATATTTTATATGCGCTTTGTCCATGAATTTATACCTTTTCTCGCTTGTTTTTACCCAAAATTCCTGTTGGTTTGAACAGTAGTATCACAATTAAAATGCCATAAACCACAGCATCCTTATAGTCAGAAAGGCCGACCGCTTGTGTCAATGTTTCCAAAATACCTATCAACCAACCACCTAGTGCAGCACCTGGAATAATCCCAATACCACCCAAAACAGCTGCAACAAAGGCTTTAATTCCTGGTGTCATTCCCATAAGCGGATCAATATTATTGTAATATAAACCAATCAAAACGCCACCAGCAGCAGCCAATGCGGATCCAATAGCAAATGTAAATGAAATCGTGCGATTAACATTAATACCCATTAATACGGCAGCTTCTTGATCTGCAGACACAGCTCGCATTGCACGTCCCATTTTTGTTCTTTTAACGATGATGGTTAATACAATCATCAGAGTAACTGCTGTTGAAATAATAATTAATTGAATATTGGAAATTTGAATACCACCAAAATGATATTGAATCGTCTTGATAGCCTGCGGAAATGCTCTCTTATCAGATCCATATAGATAACTCATACCATTTTCTAGCAAAAAGGACACACCTAAAGCTGATATCAATACCGCAATACGAGGTGATTGTCGCAATGGTCGATAGGCAATAAATTCAATTAACATACCAAGTAATGCACTCACAAACATTGACAGAACCAATGCGATGAAAAAGTTGAAATGCATGACTTTAATAAAGAAATATCCAAAGTAAGCACCTAACATATAAACATCGCCATGAGCAAAATTAATTAACTTAATAATGCCATAAACCATCGTGTATCCCAGCGCAAGCAACGCGTACACACTACCTAAGATAAGACCGTTAATTAATTGTTGTATGATACTTGACACGATATTTATCCTTTACTTGACAACCGTTGCGGTTGTGTCCTTACCGTTTGTTACACCAACCATAACAATTGATTTTTTAGGGTTATGAAACGCATCCATCGTCATTTTTCCAGTCACGCCATCAAAATTTTTGATTTTTGCCAAACCTGCTGTTATTTTTGCTTTATCTGCAGACTTTTCATTCTCAATAGCTTGCTTAATCATGTACACTGCATCATATGCCAAAGCTGTAAACTGCGATGGCTCTTGCTTGTAACTTTTTTTGTATGCCGTCACAAATGGTTCAGCTGCGTCTGTTGCTGGTGCCTTTGTTGAAAAATGCGCTGCATAATAAACATCACTTGTATTCTTATTACCAGCAATCTCAGCTAACTTTGGATCTCCCAAACCATCAGGACCAATAACTGGTACATTGATGCCCATATCGCGTGCTTGCTTCAAAATCGCACCAGCTTCATTATAATAACCATTAATTACAATAGCATCAAACTTTTGGTTTTTAATTTTTGTTAACATTGCTTGGAAATCTTTGTCACCAGCTTGATATGAATCCGTCTCAACAACGTGACCTTTATAAGCTTTCTTGAAGGCATTTGTAATACCTGTACCATAATCTGATGAGTTATCTTGGAAAATCACAACATCCTTAGCTTTAACATTGTCTGTGGCAAATTGTGCCATTTTCGTACCCAAATATGAATTTTTAAATTGTGCACGGAAAACATATGGTTGCACCTTACCATTTTTTTGGACCGTGATATCATCTGCTCCAGCAGTTGGTGACATCATTGGTGTTTGACCTTTTGTTGCTGCTGGTACTGCTGCTTGTGTTGCTGCTGTTGTAACCGGACCAACAATCGCGTTGACTTTTGTATTACTAATCAAACTTGTCGTTACTGATGCTGCTTCTGTGTTATCCGACTTACTATCTTTGTTAACAATTTTAACTTGGTATGACTTACCATTAATCTTAATGCCACCAGCCTTGTTAATTCGCTTAACTGCAAAGTTAGCGCCTTTTTGCTCAGCTTGGCCATACGCCGAAGCATTTCCCGATGTGTCAAAAACACCACCTATTGTAATGACATCACTGGTTTTATCTGCCGATTTTTTTGATACACCAAAACCAATAACTGCCCCAATCACAACAACAAAGGCAACAACAATTGCAATAATCTTTTTCATATACTTTCTCCAAAAAATTCCTAAATGTTTTAAATCATTTCCAAATGTAATTGATTTGGCTTTGCCCAACCCATTTTACGCATGATACGGTAACCAACAAACGAAACAATCACTGGCACTGCCACACCAACGACCATATAGGCAGTGAAAGCTACTGGATTTGAACCAGCCAACGCCAATGGCACAATGAATGAATTAAAACCAATACCAGCCATAGCAAATGGTGCCGTCACATGAAACACAATTGTTGCAATTGGTGCCGCAATGGCTGCACCAATCATCGGTGGAATAATTAATGCTGGGTTCTCTGTTAAATTAGGAAACTGAATTTTTGGTGTCACAATACCTTGAGCGATTGTTGCCCCAATTTTATTTTCATGGAATGACATAGCTGGGAAACCAACAAACACAGCTGTTGTTCCGATCAAAATTGCACCTGCTGCTTCAGGTGATGTAACACCTGTTGCACCAATTGCTACAGCCAATGCTGCTGCTGAAGCCGGTGTCATTGTCAAAGCACCAAATACCATTGCCACGATGGCTGTTCCAATAATTGGATTAATAGCCACACTAGAAGAAATAAATTGTCCCACTGCAACTAACGCTGGTGTTGTTACCATGGCTAAATAATAGCCGCTCACTGTTCCAACAATCGTTGTTGCTGCTGGTACAATAACCATATCCAATGGCGTTTTGCCACTCAACCATTTACCAAACAAAACCGCAATAATTGCAGCCATAACAGCTGATATTGGTTGTCCAGTTGTGATAATTGTTGAGCCTGCTGCTTGTGTACCAGCATAACCAGTTGCTGTCACACCTTGTACAGCTGTGTTGCTGAAGAAAACAGCATTGGCGCCCACAGTTGAAGCAGCCATTGCACTAAACATGACCATTGTATTAGTCTTCATTTGTGAAGCAACCGCTGCGCCAAAAGCTGCTGGCAACATGATTTTTGTAATTGCACCCATTTGTACCATTGGCGCCCAATTGATAAAACCGGCAATAGTTTGCAACAACAAGCCCATGCCTAATGTAACCAAGATCGCATTTGAAACTGCTGCTGATGTATTATAAACCAAGTCACGCACTGATTCTTTGGTTTCAACTACTTTTTCTTGAATTTTTTCTGTGTTAATTTGACGCTCATTTTTAATTGCATTCTGTGCCATAATACTAATCTCCCTTTAAATTACACTTCCGTTGAGCAGTGCAATCATTGAAGACAAAGAAAACGTCCCAACGATTGCTCGTTAGGACGTTTTCACGTATTTTTCCTAACCAGCCACTAACCTTGTTAAAAGTCTAGTAGCTGATCTTGCTCAAATAACAACCAACTAGACTCAGATGAGAAGGAGGTTGAGGAGAAGTGCGTTATTAATTTGCTTGTTGAATGTCTTAGTCATATTCTGTCTCCCTTTTGAGCAATTACTTGCTTGTTTCTTGATGAGTATTACTATACACGAATGATTTTATCATGTCAATACTTTTATTTTAATTAATCATAATCTCATAAACGCTAAAAATATGCTATTTATGAGGTTTATCCATACATATTAACGCCGCTATTATTGGTCAAGCAATCAAATTATGAAATATCTATTTTTAAGCGGTACTTGCTTATTTAATAACTTTCTGAATTAAACGGTCAAAATAAAAGTTAACTATATCAGGCTGATCAATCATTAAATTGTGTCCAGCATCATCGACCACCACAATATCTCCTTTTTCATTTTTTGATATTAGTTCAACTTGTTGTTTATAACCAACAACATGATCAAAACGTCCAAGCAAAAAAGTTACTTGCGTATCTGGTCCAAAATGTGTCAGCTGATCTTCAAAACTCAATGTATAGCCATTACGCTGTAATTTTTTTAAGAATTCGATATCCGCTTTTTTTATTCCTGATAAAAATAGTTTTTGATATGATAGCCAAGAATCCTGATCAATAATGACATTCATTTGTTTAAAATCTTCAATAAAATCCGAGTTACTGGTAACCGTCAACTTTTCAATGACTTTGTTCTTGTGGGCCGCTACAACTCTCTTTTCACTGTTGGCAATTACTACTGGGCAAGTGACTAACACTGCTCTAACTTGATTTTGATATTGATGAGCTATAGCTTGTGCTAAATACCCACCATACGAGTGACCATAAACAATAAAAGGATTATCTTCAATGATATGATCAATAAGTCTCGTGATTTTATTAAAAATAGCATCAGAAGAAGCTATAGCGTTTGGTATAGAATCTCCCATTCCAGGTAAATCAATGTAAATTCGCTTAAATTGTTTTATGCTTGAATTTTTTTCAAAAAACTCTCTTGTTGAAACACGGTCTAAAAACAATCCGTGAATAAACAATATTGTAGTACCAGTACCAAAAGTTTCATATTTAATACCTTCATATTCACAAATTGCCATAATTCCTCCAAAAAATAACTAGACGATTCACCACGTTAATAAACTCAATCTCTTGATACTTCACAGGTAAGTCACATCAAAAATATGCTATCTAAAAAAGGCGATCATAACTCGATTTCAGTAAATGATAGCCTAACTTATTAATATTTTTTTAGATTACATTGTGCCAAACAGACGATCACCAGCGTCACCTAAGCCAGGGACAATATAACCATTATCGCTTAATGACTCATCTAATGATCCTGTGTAAATGTCCACGTCAGGATGCGCATCTTGCACAGCCTTAACACCTTCTGGTGCGGAAACAAGTGTAATTAATTTAATATGCTTTGCACCACGTTTTTTCAAAGCTGAAATGGCATCTTTAGCCGAACCGCCTGTTGCCAACATTGGATCAACTAATAAAACATCACGTTGATCAATATCTTCTGGTAACTTAATGAAATATTCCACTGGTTCAAGCGTTTCTTCATCACGGTACATGCCAATGTGACCAATTTTTGCAGCAGGAATTAATTGTACAATGCCATCGACCATACCTAATCCAGCACGCAGAATTGGCACAACTGCAAGCTTCTTACCTGCTAATTGTTTTTTTGTTGTTGTAGCAACTGGTGTTTCGACAACAACATCTTCCAATTGTAAATCGCGACTAGCTTCATACGTCATCAACATTGCAATTTCGTCAACGAGCGCACGAAAATCTTTTGTTCCGACGTTCTTGTTACGAATCATTGTCAGCTTGTGCTGGATCAAAGGATGATCCATTTCGACAAATTTTCCCATGATAATTATGTTAAGCGGGTAATTTTTTATAATTACCACGCGTTTCCTTCCAAGTTAGTTACTGATTTTATTATAACAAAAAAAAGCCCTTTCATGGAGGCTTTCTCATTCTAAATGCAAACTATTCAACACCAGCAGTGACACTTTGCTTTTTAAATACAGTAGAGGTAGCAAGTACGGCTAGACTACCAACTGCACCAACTACAGCCGGGACAACCCACCCAAATCCCAACGCTGAAAATGGTACAAATTGATGATAACCATTGACTACCTGTTGTGCTAATTGACTTGACATAAATGGTGAACTGGCCAGTGCATCCAACATAGCTGGCAAAGCAACAAAGCCAACAACACTACGATAAACAAGTGGTGAATGATTGAAATACTTTGCTGTGAGAGATAACAAGATCAATACTAAAGCAAATGGATAAAGTAACATCAATACAGGAACCGACCATGCCACGATATTAGTTAATCCAGCATTTGCTGTTACAAATGAACCAAAGGCGATTACTCGTAAGAACCATAGGTAACTTACTTTTGGAAAAGCCAAATGTAAATCTTGTGCAAATGAGACAAATAGCCCCATTGCGGTTGTAAATACAGCTAACGTCACAACAACACCAGTCAATGCCGTACCAAAATTACCAGCATAATGTGCCACGATCTGAGCAAAGGCATCGCCACCATTAGCTGCCGCTTTAAATTGACCAAGACTAGAAACACCAAGTAATACCAACATTGTATAAAGAACGGCTTCTGCCACGACACTTAATAATCCAGCTTTAGCCAATACCTTAGGCACTTGGCTATCGCGAAAACCTAAACCTTTAACAGCGTAAACAACGGACACTGCTAATGCCAATAATGCAATACCGTCCATTGTATTATAACCATCTAACACACCTTGGAATCCAGCATTACTTTGATAGGCTGTGCTAACAGATTGTGCCGTGTTACCCATAGGCATAAACAATGCCATAAGCAATACAACGAACAATAAACCTAGGAATAATGGGTTGAGATACTTACCTACCCACTTTGTTAAACCTGCTTGTTTAACTGTTAAAAAGTAAGCTAATCCAAAGAACAATGCTGAAAAAACAAGCATACCAACACCTTGGTATTTTGGTGAGATAAACGGCGCAACACCCATTGAAAATGCAGTTGCTGCAGTACGTGGTGTTCCGAAAAATGGTCCGATTGTTAAATGAATAGCAACCAAAAATGTTAACCCAAACCAATGACCAACTGGTCGTGCAACATCATAAACACTCTGACTACGTGTGACACTCACAGCTAACATTGCAAGAAAAGGTACAACTGTACCTGTTACCAAAAACCCTAACGTCGCCAGTAGCCAATTACCACCTGACATCTGGCCTAATTGAACTGGAAAAATAAGATTTCCTGCCCCAAAAAACATACCAAAGATTAAAGACGCTATAAGAACCAATTGTCGCCATGTTAATTTTTTATCAGTCATTACTCAACCCCTCTAACTTGTAATACAACATCGCCAAAGCCACCTGTAAATGATGCCTGCCATTTTCCTGCAACTAGTTTAGGTGGTAGCAAAAATGTGCCTGTTGAAGCGTGCGTTCCAGCTGGAAAATTCTTTCCTTGTTCTGCTAACTTACTAACTAGCCACTGTAGTGATAGCACTGGATTCCCTAATACTTCTGCACCGGTTCCCTGACCTACTTGTTGGTTATCATGCGTAAGTGTCGCTTTTACTTCTGCCAAATCAGATACCTTTAATGTTGCACCATCTGTTGTTGTACCAGCAACAACGGCACCGCCAACAGCCGAATCGCTTAATACTAGATATTTATCTAATTTTGGGAACCAATTTGAAAATCGTGCATCCGGAACTTCTAAAGCGGGGGCAACCACTGTATTAGCTAAAAGTTCTTCAGGGGACATCTCAGGTGTTAAATCAACCTTAGCCGTAAATTGCATTTCGACCTCAACAAGTGGTTCATTATAGTCGGCTAAATCTAGCTCATATCCTGATGTCAAAAACTTGTCAGCGAGTTGTGCCCCATATAGTGGTGAATCAGAGGCAAACATTGCTTGTGTTTCAGGTGATGTTAATGACACTTTATAACCCGCCGTTTTTTGTTCTTTACGTGACATGACAGCATCCTGTACTTGATATGCAGTAGCGAAATCCCTTACCACGCCAACGTATTTTTCACGATCCAACGGTTCGTTTGTCACAAACGCGTCAAATAGTTGCTCTGCCAGTTTTGATTGTTCTAATGTTAATGTCATAATTCTCTCCTCTTTTTAGATGAAAATAAAAAGAACACGTTGCTAGTTTCTAGCAGCGTGTTCTTACACAATAATCAGCTGCCTATCAATAAATTTGATAGGCACAACAAATTGTCAGCACCTATCACGACGTAATGATAATGCTGATAATAATTTGTGTTGTTGTGTTAGCTGATTTTCTCATGTCATTTTCTCTCTTTAATTTAATATATTTATTAAACCATATTCATAATTAGTTGTCAATGATTAATTTTTAACCTGTAATACCTGATTTTTCAGCCAATGGCACCAAAACATTCCCAATTACAGCAACCAAAATGGCAGCTGTAATAATTTCAAATATGCCATTAAATGACACAATACCAATCAACCATCCAAGAATATTATGTGTTGGTATACCAGTAAAATTAGTATGCATGACTGTAAAACCAAATGTTGTTAATAATACAACACCTGCTGTATTAATAATCGCAGACAAGGCACCCAAGATAGCTAAGCCAGCTGTACGCAATCCTAAATTTTTGTCTCGTAATAAGCGATTAAACAACCACCCAATTATTAACCCGATTAATACGCGAGGCACAATTGCTGTCAGTGGATTTTGGAACATCAAAGATCCGATAGATCCTGGCGTCGTCCAAGCTTGTAGTAACGTAATGACACCCCAAAATCCGCCAATAAATGCACCCCAACGAGGTCCTAAAACAATGCCAGATACTGCCACGGTAACTTGAATAATTGTCGGTGCAGCACCCACTACAATTGCCCCCAACGGTATATAACCTAGTCCCGGAATGAACACTTGTAATAAAATAATTGCCATAAAAAAAACGGCAACGACTAAATATTTTGTTTTCTGATTAGTCATGATAATTATCGTGTGATTACTACATAAATTTATATTAGCAAACAACACGTTTCCTCCAACTCAAAGTTTTTTAGTGTCTTATATCATATCACGTTCAACTTTATCTTGCACAAATTTTGTTTTTTACAATAATTACGGTATAATATGTTAGTTCGCACTAATAGTTTAACAGGATAAAACGGGGACCTCCTAAGTCTTTGCTCCCAGTTCGAGTCTGGGTTAGTGCATTAAAAAAAGCGCTGCGAATAATTCGCAGCGCTTTTTATATTTTCAAATTATCCCTTAATATCAGCACGTTCGGCAATTGGTAATAAAATATTCCCAATAACTGTAACGAGTATAAAGCCAACAATCATCTCAAAAATGGCATTAAATGATACAATACCAATCAACCAAGTCAAAATGTTTTGGTTCGGGATACCTGTGAAATTTGTGTGCATAACTGTAAAACCAATTGTTGTTAGTAACACAACCCCAATTGTATTAATTAAAGCTGCTATAACTCCCAAAATTCCTAATCCCACACTACGCACTGCCAACGATCTGTTACGTAAAAAATAATTAAACAACAATCCGATAAGCAATCCAACTAAAATTCGTGGTATTAAGGCCGTAAAGGGGTTTTGAAACATCAGTGACCCAATTGTACCGGGATGAGTTAAAGCATTACTAAATGACATTAATCCCCAAAACAATCCAACGACTGCCCCGTACTTTGGTCCTAATAATATACCTGACAATGCAACCGTAAACTGAATAATCGTTGCACTTGCACCTATCACAAACGCACCCAAAGGCATTGTACCAAGCCAAGGCACAATCATTTGTACCAAAATAATACCAACAAATAATGTGGCCACAATATTATACTTTATTTTTTGATTTGTCATAGTTTTTCAGTTACATTTTTATTTAGTAACCGCTCCATTACTCAATAAATGAATTATACCTGACAATTCTATTAAACACAATTAATATTCTTATTCAAGACCTTCTTGTATGGCCTCTGGATAGAATTCACGTACAATATCAGCCTCGTGTTTTGATAGTTCCGGAAATGCATCGTCCAAGCCGATATCTTCATGATACATACGATCACGTGGTGATACACTACCTACAGCATGTTTCACAGCAATCAACCATCCATCATAATTTGTTGCATCTGTGGCATCTTCTTCATTCAAAACATAAAGCTGAGATACCATTAATAACAAGCGAACATTAGCATTCAAATCCGTTAATAATTGGTGCTGTTCCTTTGTCAAATACAAAGTTAATGCAGCTTCCGCATTTTTTCCAATCAACTCTGCTGTACGTGCCTCTTCCAGCGCTTTGTTCACTGCGTCACGCATTGACATAAATACATCCCAATTTTGTAACAATTGACTCGTATCTCCCAAATTATGCACCTCAGGCATTTCTGATAGATAAGCATAATCTGTGTCTTCGTTTGGTAGATATTCCCAAACTTCTTCAGCCGTATGTGGCAAAATTGGTAACAATAACTTTGTTAACGCTGTAAGCGTTTCATAGAAGACCGTTTGCATTGAACGTCGAGCATTACCAGTTGGTGCTTCAACATAGACAACATCCTTGGCAATATCCAAATAAAATGCAGACAAATCAACATTGACAAAATTAATTACGCGTTTAAAAATATCGTTAAATTGATAATTGTCATACGAATCACGAATGTCTTTAACAAAATTGTTTAACAGCACTGAGAAATATTGATCATGAGCAGCTCTGTCGTTAAATGGAATACTATCAGTTTTATTATTAAAATCAGCTGTATTAGCCATTAAGAAACGTAGCGTATTCCGCAATTTGCGATAACTTTCAGATACTTGTTTTAAAATCTCGTTTGACACAGGCATATCTTGTGATGTATCAACTGAAATTGTCCATAATCGTAAAATTTCAATTCCCATTTTGTCAGCAACATCAAGTGGTGATATCGTATTTCCAAGTGATTTAGACATTTTGTTGCCATTACCATCTAAAGTAAATCCTTGTGAAAGTACATTCTTGTATGGTGCATGTCCAGTAGCGGCGACTGATGTAATCAAAGATGAATTAAACCAACCTCTGTATTGATCTGATCCTTCCAAATACAAATCAGCTGGATAGTCAACATTCTCACGAGTATTCATCACACCCGCCCAAGATGAGCCAGAATCAAACCACACATCCATGATGTCTTCTTCTTTTTTGAACTTACCGTTTGGTGAATGCTCATTGGTATAACCTTCAGGTAGCAAATCTTTAGCTTCATGTTCAAACCAATAATTAGAACCATGAGTTTCAAATAAATCAGCGACATGATTAATGATTTTTTGATCTAAAATAGGCGTTTGGTCTTCTGCATAAAAGATTGGCAATGGTACACCCCATACGCGTTGGCGTGAAATGACCCAATCACCACGATCACGAATCATGTTATACAATCGCTTTTTACCCCAATCAGGAATAAAATTCACATTATCTAATTCTGACAAGATATTTTCACGGAATTTTTCAACTGATGCAAACCATTGTGGCACAGCACGCCAAATAATTGGCTTCTTTGTACGCCAGTCAAAAGGATATGAATGGTTAATTTTTTCTTTAGCTAAGAATAGGTCAGCTGCAGTTAGTTTAGTTATAACAGTGTCAGCAACATCATCATAAAATTTGCCTTCAAAATCTGGTCCGGCATTCTTAGTCATATAGCCTTTTTCATCTACCGTAACAACGGCGTCAAGGCCATATTCTTTACCAACATTAAAGTCATCTTCACCAAATCCAGGAGCTGTATGAACTAATCCAGTTCCTGCATCAAGTGTCACGTGGTCACCGTTCATGACCAATTCTTCAGTGTCAGTATCCCATGGATGATAAGCAGTAATACGATCTAGTTCTTTTCCTTTGTATGTTGCGACAGTTTCATATTTTTCCCAACCAAATAATGGTGTGATAGCATCTAGTCTACCTGTTGCCAAAACAAACTGACGAGATTCACCTTCTGGTTTAATGACTGAATAATCTATATCAGCTCCAAGTGTAATACCACGTGATGCTGTTACTGTAAATGGTGTTGTTGTCCAAACAACAAGGAATGTATTGTCATCAAGAATGCCATGTCCATCTTTTACCTTATTTGCATAGTAAAGTGATGTGGAATCAATATCATGATATTCAATTTCAGCTTCAGCTAAGGCTGATTCAGATGACCAAGACCAATAAACAGGTTTTGAACCCTTAAAAATATAACCCTTGCCTGCCATTTCACCAAAAACGCGCACTTGTGCTGCTTCAAATTCTGGTTGTAATGTAATGTATGGGTTTTGCCAATCGGCCATAATACCTAAACGTTTGAAATCATTTCTTTGCTTGTCAACTTGTTCTAAAGCAAAATCTTTTGCTAGATCTCGCCATGCTGACTTAGGCATTGATTTACGATCATGTCCAGCTTTTGTCAACTGTTGTTCTATAGGTAACCCATGTGTGTCCCATCCAGGAATATAGGGTGCATAAAATCCTGCCATATTCTTATATCGAACAATAATATCTTTTGAAATTTTATTTAAAGCGTGACCTAGATGAATATTACCATTAGCATATGGTGGCCCATCATGTAAATTAAAATGTGGTTTGTTTTCATTCTGTGCTAATCTTTGATTATACAAATCATTGTCATACCACTTCTGTTGTCGGATTGGTTCAGTCTTTGGTAATGATCCGCGCATTGGAAAAGCTGTTTTTCCAAGATTAAGTGTGTCTTTGTATTTCATAAATTTTCTCCTATATATTGTTCTGATTAACGAGATAATTCAGGTAAATAAAACATCAAAAGCGCCCCCATGTCTTTCGACACAGGGACGCCTTCACGTGATACCACCCAAATTTAATTGTTCAATGAACAATCCTCAAACCAGTGTTAACGATCTGCACCGTTTGAACCTACTAAAATTCAATTCAACAAACTCATAACCGATTTGAAAGACTACAGGGACGATCATCTCTAACCACCATGACTCGCTGCGCGTATGTATGCCAATCTTTTTATGTTATGCTTTTTATAATTTATTATCTTCGTTTTCTGTTGGTTCGGGAAACACAACAATTGGTCCCTGTTCAGATGCATCTACTTCATCTGCTTGCTCATCTACATTTGATTCCTCATCAGCTACTTCACTGATGACAAATGTCTCATCATTTTTAATCCTATCAACACGATTGGCTGTTGCTTGCCCAATTGGCAAAAGATGAACAGATTCAGCTAAATCATCTGTTTCTAACAGTTTACGCTGAAGTGTCAATAATTTCAAGAAGGAATCTTTAAAAGATTGAACTTCCGTTCTAATTTCGTTTTGTTCTTGAATCAAATCAGCATTTTCTTGTGCCAAACTCGTTGCTTCAGCCTCTGCCTTTATACGTGCATCACCGATAATTTTTGTTGCAGATTCTTGTGCATGTGTTAGTTGCTTTTTAACTTCAACATCCGCTTCCTGCTTTAAGCGATCGGCTGCTTCTTGTGCAACAAAAATTGACTGATTAACCTGTTCACGTTTTGCTTCCAAAGCATCAACTTTAACCTGTAATTTTTCAACATCGCGTGATAACTTATCTCGTTCTGCAATGATTGTTTCATAATCATTATTAACTTGATCTAAGAAAGCATCAACTTCAGAAGCAATGTAAGCACGCGAACCTTTTTTGGTAAATTCATGTTTTAAAATCTCTTCAGGTGTCAGTACCATAACGGTCTCCTTCTAATTTTAATATATCTCATGTTAATCAACGTCGAATAATATTTACAATTGACTTGATTTTATCTTTTTTACTCAAACCATCGAATAGTTTAAGTTGCATACGACCATAATTACGAACAGATACAACATCGCCAATCGCAACCACACGGTCAGGTTTAACAAACGTTGTCCAGTTCACTCGAACTTGCTGTTGTTCAATAAGCGACTTAGCTATACTTCGTGGTATATCAAACGCTGTTGAGATAACAGTATCAATTCGCAATGACGAAAGCAATAAGAATACTTCTTCCCAATCATTATGGACAGCAATGACATCTGATATATCATGTTCAACCAGTTGAATTTTAACATGCCCTATTTTTTGAACAGTTTGCTGGACATAAGTCATCATTTTTGCATCAACAACTATTTGCCATTGCTTTTCATGTGACAAAATATCACCAAAAACATCACGCTTGATTCCCGCATGAGTCAATGCCCCTAGTATCATTGGATGATGTAACTCAGCAAATTTCACTGGATATTTAATCTCAAGGATTGCCAATTCAAACTCTGCCCCATCCACAACGTAGAAATCAGGTGCAACAAATGCACGCTGATTTTCAGCTCCTTGTGTCGCACCATTGTAATGAACTTTCAAGCCTTCAAATCGATTAACCAAGGTTTGCAAAATATACTGTTCGCGCGGATTTAAAAAACGCGTAAGAACACCCCGATATTCATCTTCACTTTGTCGAATCCAATCACTCGCTTGCTGAATAAACTGTGTTTCTTCTGGTCTAAAATGTTGTTCAATTATCGAAAAATCATCTACCATAGTTAGAAAAAGAGTAGTACCAAGTGAGACAAACCATTAATTGCAAAGTTTAATGCTATAATCGCAACAATCGGAGAAATATCGATTATTCCTCCGATTGGCGGAATAATTCGGAACAAATTCAAATATGGCGAAACAATACGATGAAGCCATTGACCTATTGTTGATTGTTGTGCACCAGGCAACCAAGACATTAAGACGTAAATGATAATTGCATATTCATAGTAATGTGCTATACGGACTATCCAAGTTAATATTTCAATCATACGATTAATACCTTGTATTTGGTTCTAAGTTATCAGTTAACGTCCCTGAAATTTCAAACGTCGCAGGCGTAACCAAAAAAATGGACTGCCCAATACGTTCAATTTCACCGTTTACTGCATAAATAGCACCACCTAAAAAGTCGAGTATTCGTTTCGCCTGCGCTTCATCAATTTGCGTGAAATTAACAATCACAGCTTCTCCACCTAATATTTGTGAAGCAATAGCCCTAGAGTCAGAATAGACTTTGGGTTCAAAAAGTGCAATTTTGCTACTTTCACTACTTGAATCCGTCATTGTAGATTGTGATGCTGATTGGCGCCCAAAATATGTCGCTTGTTGCACGGGCTTTTGATATTGTGGTTGTTCTTGATAGCCACTATCGTAGCCTTCCTCATATAAATCATCTTCTTCATTACTAAAAAGACGTTTGATTGTGTCACCTAATGCCATAGCTTCTCCTTAAACACATTAATTGTTATCCATATTGAAATAACTTCACCAATACTAACTTTAGCTACCAATATATAACAAAATCAACGTGTGCACAACTCCCAACTTTTAACGCTTCTTGAAAAATGGTGGTTGCTCGTTGTCATCTTCATTATTTGAAAAATCTACTGATGGTTCATTTGATGTTGGTGTGTTAAACACATCAAATGATTGTTTTTGAATGTCATCAAAACGGTCATCTTCAGTAAATGCATCTTTAGGCGCGCCAGTTATATTCCAATCAGCGAAGGGATCATTTTTTGGAGCTGATGTTGTTGATTTGACTGGCTCTGTTGCAGGCTTTTCAAAAACAGACGAATTTTGTGACGATGAATTGGTATTGGTATTTGCTGAACCAAAAATCTTGGCAGCATTAGCTTTAGGTGTCGCAGCAGACTTCTTATTTGCTACATCTGCTGTAACGTTTTGTAAACCTGTAGCGATTACTGTAACACGAATTGAATCACCTAAATCTTCATCGATAGAGGTACCAAAAATAACATTGACTTCGCGTCCAGCTTCTTGGGCAATGACTTCTGAAGCAGTTTGTGCTTCAAACAAGGACATATCCAATCCACCTGTTATATTTAGCAAAACATCTTCAGCGCCTGACATATCCACTTCAAGTAATGGTGATGATATAGCCTGCTTCGTTGCATCGGCAGCACGTGTTTCACCACTAGCTTGGCCAACACCCATCAAAGCAGGACCAGCATCTTGCATAACGGTCTTCACATCAGCAAAATCCAAATTGATAAATCCGGGGTTTGTAATGAGCTCAGAAATACCACGGACACCTTGCGCAACAACTTCATCCACTACTTTAAATGCTTCTGATAACGGTGTTCTAAGATCAATTCGATCCTTCAAACGTTCGTTTGTTATAACAATCAGTGAATCCACTGACTCAGATAGAGCTTGTAGTCCTTCAGCAGCAAAACGACCACGTTTTGGTCCTTCCCACTTAAAGGGACGTGTCACAACTGCAACCGTCAAGGCTCCTTGTTCTTTTGCGATTCGTGCCACAACAGGGGCTGCACCATTTCCAGTACCACCGCCCATTCCGGCAGTGATCACAACCATATCGGCACCTGAAATTGCCGTAGCAATAGCTTCAGATGATTCTTCAGCAGCTTTGGTACCACGTTCTGGGTTTGAACCTGCGCCCAAACCACCTGTTAGCTTTGGTCCGATTTGAATTTTAATGTCAGCCTTTGACTTATCCAATGCTTGCACATCAGTATTGGCAACGATAAATTCAACACCGCTAACACCTTCTTCGATCATGTGGTTGACGGCGTTTGATCCACCCCCACCCACACCGATAACTTTAATGATTGCACCGGTTTCTTGGGCGTCATCAATTGAAAAATCCATGAGTTGTCTCCTTAAATTATACTAATCTTCGCGAAATAAATTCTTAATTGTTTGTGTTAAACGGCTAAAGATACCTGGCCGCGGTTGTTCATCCACATTGCTATTATAATTATACAATGGTTTAGTGCTTAATTCAGATGACTCCACATACTCGTTGGTTTGGCTAGACGCTTGCGAAACCGGTGGTATGCTATCTTCTTCCCTACGGGACATAATTACTTGTTTAATGACTTGTTGCGTCATACTTTCACGTGAAGCAAACATTGCATACGACATCGCCCGTGTATAAGCTGGATGGCGTAAACCAATTTGATCTGGTACAAACAGCCGAACGTTGTCGCCCAAAATAGTTTTAGCAAAATCTACCATACGTGGCAAGGCAGCGTTTCCTCCGGTTAAGACAAATCCACCAGGCATATTCAAGCCATTGACTGTATTTAAAGGTTCAAACGCACGCGAGTAAATTTGTTCTAATCTCGCTGCAATGATTTCTGACAAATAATGTTCATTAGTCACCTTTGTTTTATGATCCCCAACCACTTCAACTGCAAATTCCTTATCAACACTTGCTTGTGCTGGGTCAGCATAACCAAAATCACGCTTAATTTTTTCCGCGTTTTTATAAGATATGCCTAACACCGTTGAAATATCTTTAGTGACATTATCGCCACCTTCTAAATCAACATAATTAAATTTTAACTGCCGATCGTGAATAATAGAAGTAGTTGTTTGACCACCACCAAGATCAATCAATACTGTTCCAAAATCTTGTTCGCCATCGTTTAATATACTTGTACCAATGGCTAAAGGCGCTAGAACAAATTCTTTTAATACCAAACCAGCCTTTTGAATGGCCATACGTGTATTATCCAAAATTTTGCTTGGTCCGACATAAGCAGTACCACGCATTTCAAGACGCACACCGATCATTTCATGAGGATCTTTGATACCGTCAAATCCATCAACACTAAATTCTCCAGCAATCAAATCAATCACATCATGATCTGATGAAACACTATGTGATAGCGCTTGTTGTGCAACATTTTGCACGTCAGCATAGGTAATACGTTTATTTTGATTGGCAATAGAAACAAGGCCATCAACATGAATCATTTCAATTTGGTTTGCAGGAATTCCTACAACTACTTCATTAATTTTAAAATTTGCTTTTTCTTGTGCTTGTTCAATTGCTTCGCGAATTGCACTTGCTGTAGCATCAATATCTACAATGACACCTTTACGCAATCCTTGAGAAGGTGCATTTCCTGCACCAATCACATTAAATTGATTGCCAGTTGTTTGCGCAATGACTACTTTGATAGATGTGGTACCAATGTCTAGACCTACCGTCACGCCTGAGTTATTCATGCGTCGTGCCCCTTTACAAAATTATTTTTTACAAAATATACCTAATAGTAATGATATCACAAATTATGACCCTAAAGCCACAACTTATCACTTTTGTTTATCGTTATTTTCGGTATTTTTAGTAGTTTTGTTCGTTTGTGTTGTACCATAAGCATAAGAATAAGCACCGTATTGTAAATCAACAATACCTTTAGTTGGCATTTGAGCCGCAATTCCTGGATAATAATTAATTTTGCTACCAAATGTATCCATCGTTGCATAAACAGTGTTACCATCATTCATAATGATTATTAGTCGATTAGTATTATCTTTATTAGGTGAAAAAATAATTTGACTGATATTTTGTCGCAGACTAAAATCTAATGCGACAAAAATTTTGGCTATTTTCTTGACGCTTTGTTGCGATTTAAATCCTGAATAGACTGGTGCATTACCTTCAGGGTTTGCTACTTTACTAAACGTCCCTTTACGATTAATGACATACCAACCTTTACTTTGTCTAACGTAGCCTGCTGTTACCTTTTCAACAATATCAATCGTTACTTGATTTCCTCGTAACGTGACCTTTGCAGAATCAATTTGGTCATCTTGCTCAGTGATTCGTTGTGCAATGAATTGTGTTTGGCCTATTATACGCCAGTATGGTGTATATTTCCTAACATTCGCATATTTTTCAATTTTATCTGCAGGTAACATCATTGCATTTACCTTGACTGACTGAACAGTTCGCCATGGTTGTAGCACAAAAATAATACTAGCTATGATTACAGCAAAAATGGCTAAATTTAACCAAAGCTGTAATGGTCGCTTTTCTTTTGATATGCTTTTGTTTGTGACGACATCCACTGTGTTAATCTTTCTTTTCTAAAATTGCGTCCTGTATCAACTTGTACAATCTATCACCAGCATCAGGCATTCCTACCTTGGCTACCTGTGCCGCCATATTTTCACTGATTGTCTCATCCAGTAATAACGTATCAGCTGCTTCAACAAGTGATTCACCACTTAAATCAGGTTCTGGTATGATGAGTGCCGCACCATCATCAGCTAAATTTTGAGCATTTTTAGTCTGATGGTTACCGGTGACATGCAAACTAGGAATTAAAATTGACGGAATACCAAGTACTGTAATTTCTGCAATAGAGGTTGCACCAGCTCTTGATACAATTGCACTAGTTTTAGCTAACACTTCTGGCATATTATCAATATATGGCAGAATACGTACATTGTCAGCTGCTAGGATGCCACGTTGTGCTAGTTGCGCTAACACAGCATCATATCGTTTTGGTCCAGTAACTACTACAACTTGGTAACTTCTTGCATTGAATGCATCCATTGCCTCAATTGCTGCTAAATTTATTGCTGGTGCACCCTGTGAACCACCAAAAATTAATAATGTTTGTTTATCATCTCTTAAGCCTAAAGTTTGCCAAGAAAATGTTGAAACAATGTTTGCCACTTGTTGTGCTCTTGGATTACCAACAAGCGTTACTTTTTCAGAAGGAAATTGTTGTTTTGCAACATCAAAAGCAACACCAATTCTACTTGCACCTCGTGCCAAAAACTTATTTGTTACGCCAGCTACAGAATTTTGTTCATGAATCACATTTGGAATATGTAGACGTTGTGCTGCATAAACAACAGCACCGGCGACATAACCACCCGTTCCTACGACAACATCCGGCTTAAAATCTTTAATAATTTTTTTAGATTGCTTGACAGCTTTTAAAAACAAACTGACTGTTTTTACATTATCTACTGATAATGATCGTTTAAATCCCTGAACTGATAGTTGTTCAAACGCCATACCGGTTGCCGGTACGATGCTAGACTCTACGCCACGTTCTGATCCAACATACAAAAATTCAGAATCAGGTTCATGCTGCTTAATCACTTCAGCCAATGCCAAAGCTGGATAAATATGGCCGCCTGTGCCGCCACCTGACAAAATTACACGCATATTATAGCCCCAATACTTTCTTTAGTTTAGCAACAAACTTGTCACCGCGTTCTTCAAAGCTTTGATATTGATCCCAGCTTGCAGCAGCAGGCGATAGTAACACGACATTACCTGATTCGGCTAACTTAATTGCAACTGGCACAGCTTGCTCAACATCGTCAACCGTGATAACAGGTTTATGAGCAGTACGAGCAACAGCCACAATTTTTTGTTGCGTTTCACCAAAAGCAATAACTGCTTTTACATTTTCCAAATTAGGGATTAATCGCATTAAATCATCCCCCCTGTCCAATCCGCCAGCTAACCAAATAGTTGGCTCATGGAAACTATTCAATGCAGTTTGTGTAGCCTCGATGTCTGTTGCTTTAGAATCATTATAAAATTTAACATGATTAGCCGTAAAGATATACTGCAAACGATGAGGTACGCCGCCAAATTCCTCCAATACCTTACGAATTGCGGTATTACCAACACCTGCTAGTTTTGCAACTGTTGTCGCAGCCATAACATTTTCCAAGTTGTGCGGTCCAACAAGTTTAATTTGCGTTAGTGGCATAAGGTTTTGGTTTGAAATAAAAAGATTACCATCATTAATTTCAACAGTTAACCCTATTTTCGTACGAGAAAATTCAACTACTTTTGCATGCGATTTGTTTTTAAAATCAGGTGTGTCTGGTCCGTCAGAGTTTAGCACTAGGATCTGATCAAGTGTTTGATTTTTTGTCAGTTGAAATTTTGCAGCAACATAATTTTCACGCGTGCCATGATAATCCAAATGATTAGCAAATATATTCGTAATTAGTGCAATATCTGGTTTTATATCAGGTAATCCCATTAATTGAAAACTAGATAATTCTAATAATAAGGTGTCCTTTTTGGTGAGAGGTCTGACAACTTCACACACTGGTGTACCGATATTTCCAGCTGTGGTGACATTTTGACCGTCAGCCTTTAACATCTCCCTAATTAATGACGTTGTCGTTGTTTTGCCATTTGATCCCGTAACCGCAATTAATCTACCATCAAATGAACTCAAAGCAACCTCAACTTCTGTCAGAATAGGTATATTTAACGCTTTAGCTCGTTTAACCAATGGTGTGTCATAGCTAATACCTGGGTTTTTAACCATATAATCAAACGTTGCGTCTAGTGAGTCATCACTATCCTGACTAATGAATTTTACATGATTCTCTAACAGTTGTTGATAGATAGCATCATTTTCATATTCACCGCCATTAACAACAGTCACCTGCGCGCCGAGTTCAAACAAACGTTGAGCTGCAGCCTTTCCAGAACGTGCCCAACCAAATACCAGCACTTTTTTATTATTAAAATCTTGTATTTTCATAATAACCTGATTTCTAAAATTTTTATGTACGCGAGTAAACTCGCCTCTAATTCATATAAAATATACCAGCAACAGCTACAATGGCAGATAAAATCCAAAACAACGTACCAATTTGCCATTCACTCCAGCCAAATTTTTCAAATGAATGATGTATCGGAGCCATTGGAAATATACGTTTATGCCAAAAATGATAACCAACTGTTTGAATAATGACTGATAGCGTTTCAATGACAAAAATTAATCCGAACCACAATAATGAAAAAGGTACACCAAGTAAAATAGATTCAATTGCCAAACCAGCACCCAAAGCTAATGACCCAGTATCCCCCATAAATATCTTTGCTTTAGGTTTATTAAAAATTAGGAAGCCTATCAACGCACCAATAACCGAGAAATTAAAAATAACTAACGTTTGGTTATGCATATTCATGGCTAATACTGTATATGCTGAATAAACAATGATACTTATTCCAGCCAACAGACCATCCAAACCATCGGTTAAATTCGTAGCATTAGACCAACCAACAAGCCAAAACCATAAGAAAATAAAGTAGAAAATACCAAGATTAAAAGTACCAAACATCGGAATATAGAGTGTAAACGGGACGTGTCCTAGCCACATAATTATCATAATTAGTGCTGCACTCATTGTTTGTGCTACAAGCTTTGGCTTGAAAGCAAAGCCATCATCTGCATGATTAATTAATTTTAATGTATCGTCAATGCCACCAATGAGTGCATAAGCTAAGAATGCAACGACTGGCAGGCCGACTGCCATAATACCCTGCCAACCATTATAAACGCCACCACCAATTAATGCACTCAACGATGCAGCTACAACAAAAAGTGCGCCACCCATGCTTGGTGTACCGGACTTTGACTGATGATCTGGGCCCAACTTACGAATAACAGCTTGTTCTTTAGATTGTTTTAAAAACTTAATCAAAAATGGCATGAAAATAACCGTTACAATCATAGCCCGAGCTAAGGCCCATAAATTTTCAGACATGTTTTTTACCTACTTCTTCTCTTTTAATGTGATGCCTACAGGCGTATTTTTAACTACCAACTGATCTTTAGCAACCGTCTGTCCAGATATAAATCCAGATCCTGACCATGTTAATTTAAAACCGACCTCTTTAGCAACAGATTGCGCATCTGTTAAACTCCAACCTGTCATGTCAGGCAAATGAGTGTTACCTTTAGCTTTTATAATTATAAGTTGGTTTGTTAATGACTTTTGATCAGGTAACAGTGATTGACTACTTATTTTTCCAGTTGAACCAATAACTGCAGTTCTAAATCCAGCTTTAGCCAATACTTGCGTAGCATCTTTTATTGATTTTCCAACCACATTTGGTACAGTTTGTTTCGTTGTTTTAGATTTTACAGCACTATCACTATTATTTAAAGCTTGGAGCATCAACGGCTGAAATACTTTATTCATAGTTGTCTGAATTGTTGGATCTGGAAATACCTTGGGTTGTTTGACCGCCATATAAAAAATATATTTTGGATTTTTCTCTGGTGCTAAAACCATCACAGAATGGATTGCATTGTTTAAACCTTGTAAATATTGTCCCTTCTCAGATACTTGAGCAGTTCCAGTTTTAGCCGCAATTTGATATCCAAATGGACGCAAATCAAATTCTTTGGCAGTACCGGTTTCTTGATTAACAACATCAATCATATCTTTTCTAACTTGCTGAGCTGTACTTGCTTTGATAGGTCGTGCAACATTTTCTGTTTTTCCTTGCTGAACAATTGCACCATTTGCAGGATTAACTACTTTATCAACGAAATACGGTTTAACTTCACGTCCGTCATTAGCAATAGCTGAAAATGCTTGAATCATTTGCAATGGTGTGACACTAATTCCCTGGCCATACGCCGTATTAGCTTGATCAATAGGATAATTAAACGATATAATTCCAGGTTCTTCTTCGTTCAACCCAGAATTAGTAGATTGTAAGAAACCAAATTTTTCTAAGTATTTACGCCAAGTTGCCGAACCCATTTGCTGTTCCGTTCGTGCAAAAGCAACGTTTGATGAACGCCAAAATCCTTCTCGATAGGTCAACATACCTTGATCTTGACCAAAAGCATCGACAACTTTTTTACCGTCTATTAGTAACGTACCAGATTGATAGGTATCCTCTGGGTGCCAGTTACCAGTATCAATGGCGGCAGCCAAGGTAATGCCCTTCATTGTTGAACCAGGCTCAAACGCACCTTGAGATAATAGATTTGACCATATTTCTGGATTAATTGGCTTGCTATTTGGATTAAAATTGGGACGTTGTGTAGCTGCAACAATTCGTCCAGTTTTAGCTTCCATCAGAACACCAACAGTGGCCTTGGCCTGTGTTGATTTAAACAAAGTATCCATTCGAGTTTCAAGAGTGTTTTGAAGCGAATCATCTAGGGTCAGATAGACATCATTACCATTTTCAACAGTTGTACTGTCTTGTATATTTTCTACCTGACCATCATATTTTTTAATGCCATCCTTTCCCGCCAACGTTTTGTTCTCAGATGCTTCTATTCCCATGAAACCAACTTGTTTAGATTGCCCAGTTTTTTGATCATCATCTGTTGTCATGGCACCTATTAGATGTGACGCCATACTATCATTGGGATATACACGTGAAGGACGTGGCGTAAAATTGATACCAGGTAAATCTAACGCTCTTATTTTTTTATATTGATCAATACTCAGATTTCTACTGGCTTGAGTTTTTTTAGAGATGAACTCAACTTGATAAGCCTTTGTCTCTAAACGGTCTAGTATTTCTTTTTGATCCATGTTGATTACTTTACTGAGTTTTTCAGCAGTTAATTCTTTATCAATTACGTGACCTGAACCATTAATATATTTACCGGTTTTAGTATCCTTCACACGTGCTACTTTTTTATCCAACACAGCATACATGTCGTAAACCGTCGTATTATCTGCTAAGACTTGTCCATTGGCATCATAAATTTTACCGCGACTTGCCGGGACAATTTGATTGGCCATAAATGCACGACGCGTTGCATCATTTAAATTATGGCCATCAACAGAACCACTGGCGATAATAAAAAGACGCACCCCAAGTCCTAAAGTCACAAGCACAATTGCGCCTAACAATATCACGCCAAATATTTTGGCGTTTTTTGTGACTTTTTTATTTGGTATCCGTCTCACTATATTTTTCATAATTATTGGTTAATATTTCTAACATTGTTATCCGACAATGTCATATTATATTTTTTTGCAACCTCATCTAGATTTTTTTTACTTGTCTTGCTTTGGATGTCACTCCGTAAAGCATTGTTTGCCTCTTTTGTCGTCTCTGTTTCTGATTGCATAGTTGCCATATCTGATCGTGCAGCATTCGTTTGCATACTAGAAAACACTACACCAATCATTAATACCATAATGACAACCGAAACAAAGGTCACCATCAGTTGTTCTTTTCTAGTCCAACGTGCGGCCTTATATTTAATACGTGTTTTCGGCTGCGTTAACGGTAATGCTTCAGCTGCCGTTGAATAATGATATACGTTTTGTGCCATGACTAAAGCTCCTAATAATTTTTGCGTTCAATACCACGTAACTTAGCAGACTGAGACCTATGATTATGTATCATTTCATTTTCACTTGGCAAAATGGGTTTGCGTGTGAGTAAAGTATAATCTGCTTCAAATTGTCCTGGCAGCACCGGTAAACCGACTGGTAAATCTGGTGTTGTAGCACGTTCACGAAACATCTGCTTAACTAATCGGTCCTCAAGTGATTGAAATGTAATTGCACTAATTCGACCATTTGGTGCAAGCAAATCAAGCGCCTGTGTTAAAGAATCCTCTAATGCTTTTAATTCATCGTTGACAGCTATACGTAACGCTTGAAATGTTCTTTTGGCTGGGTGTCCGCCCTTGCGACGTGCTGGTGCTGGAATTGCCTCTTTTATGATGTCAACCAATTCAAATGTTGTGTTAATCGGAGCGTTCTCACGATGCTGTTCAATTTTACGTGCAATTTGTTTTGGAAATCTGTCTTCTCCATATCGGCTTAATATACGTAAAAGATCATTAAACGGCCATTCATTAACAATTGTTTTGGCTGTCAACGTTTGACGTTGATCCATTCGCATATCAAGATCAGCATCATAATTATAGCTAAAACCACGCTGCCCATCATCAAATTGTACAGAGCTCACACCTAAATCATAAACAATTCCGTCAACTTGAGTGATGCCACGCTCTTCTAAAGCCGCTGTTAACGTTCGAAAATTTTGATGAATCAAAACGAGCTTACCAGCTGTAATTTCATCAGCATATTGTTCCTGATTATATTGTATTGCCGTGTCATCTTGATCAAAACTAAACAGTGTGCCTGTCGTTAACTGTTTAAGAATTTCACCAGTATGACCACCCCCGCCTAAAGTTGCATCAACGTAATTACCATCATGTTTTATTTTAAGTAATTCAATTGCTTCTTTTAAGAGTACTGTGACATGTTCAAATTCAGTCATGAAATTTTATCCTTTTAACTAGAAGTCGAAATCAACTAGTCCCTCTGCAATATCATCAAAATCGTTAGCTGTGGCAAGTGTGTAATCATGCCAATTTTCTGAACTCCAAATTTCAAATGAATCACCAGATCCAGTTACGGTTACACTTTTTTCCAACCCAGCATAGTCTTTTAAATTAGAAGGTATGATAATTCGGCCTTGCTTATCAATTTCTGCTTCCATCGCACCTGCCAGAACAAACCGTTTAAACTGTCGTGCTTCTTTTTTACCCAAAGGTAATTGATTGAGTTGTTCTTCTAATTTTTCCCAAACAGATATTGGCATAGCACGTAATGCATGTTCCATCCAACGCGTTACAATAAATTTATCACCTAATTGATTACGAAATTTTGCAGGAATAATAAGTCGCCCTTTTGCATCGAGCGTATGTGAATATTCGCCCATAAACATAGGGACCACCTCCATTAAAAATTCTATACTACTAATTTACCACATTTCTCCACTTCCCTCCACTCAATTATCAATTTGTCACAATTTAGTAAATTTTAATACATATAAAAAGACTGCTTCCCATCTAGAAAACAGTCTTTTTATATGTATTAAAATGAGTGGTAGAGTAACCCAAAAATTGTCACACTGATCAGTAACACGATACTAAGCAAGCCACTCCATTGCCAATACTTGTGCCAAAATGCTCGCCAATGCCACTTGTTATGAAGTAAAAACCATGATAAAATAATTCCCACAAAACACCACGCTAGCAATAGCCAGAAAATCCAACTTACACCAAATCTGTAACCCATGGTAAAATGTAATATCAGCCAAAGTGGTACCACAATAATATCTAACGTACTAATTTTATATTCACCAAAACGTGTCCATCTATTTAAACCCAAAACGAACAAAACAATAATTACGGCACCTATTGGCCAGAACCACCATTGCATAACTTTACCTCATTTATACCTATCTGTCTTAATAAGATTACCCGACCTCAGCGAAAAAGGCAAGATTAAAAGTATTGAAGTGGTAATTTCAATTGCGCACATTATCATAATAAGTTGCCCATGGACTACTTATTATGATACACTATTTTTTAATGACAAAATGAGGTGTATCATGACAGATGAACAAAAATTACGGCCTTCTAATACCAAACTACAGGCAGAAATTGACGCAAAATTAGCGCAACATCGTATGCCAAAATCTAAGAAAAAGCCACGTACTCGAATTGAAAAGATGACGCTAGTGATGTCTTGGGTCATGGTTGTTTTAATGGTTGGTAGTGTTTTCTACGCTGCAGTTAGCGCGTTAGGTTGGATGTAATTAATTTATACTATTAAAAAATAACACCCCCGTGAGTAATTGTTCACGGGGGTGTTATTTTTTAATCTAACAATATTTAACTATTCCACAGCAATCAAGAATGGATATAATGGTTGTTTACCATTATGAATTTCAATCTCTAATTCGTCATCCAATGCTAAAATAGCTTCTTCAAGTTTTTTAGCATCTTTTTCCTTGGCGTTCTCACCAAATATAATTGTCACGATTTCAGATTCATCATCAATCATTTTAGATACAGATTGCGTTGCGGCATCCAATAAACGCTTGGCCACCACTTCAATACCAGAATCCAAAATACCCATCCAGTCACCGTGTTTAATTTCTATATCATTTAGAGTCGTATCTCTCACTGCTTGTGTAATTTGAGCAGATTTGACATCTGCCATCATCGATGACATATCATCAGCAATGTTTGACAAATCTGCTTCTGGATTATATCCCATCATCGCTGTCAAACCTTGTTGAATGGTACGTGATTTAACAACACGTACTGGTATATCAACTAACTCAGCTGCCTGCTCAGCTGCCATAAAAATATTTGAATTGTTAGGTAAAATAATAGCCTGCTTAGCACCTGTAGCTTGTATGGCATCTACTATGTCAGATGTGGCAGGATTCATTGTTTGTCCCCCAGAAATAACTGTATGGACACCTAAACTTTTGAATAACTCGGCAATTCCTTCACCTGCAGCAATAGTAATCACTGCAGTATCAGAAGCAGGTAACGTTGCAGCAGCCAACTTAGACAACTGTACTTCTTCTGTCCGCTGTTTATCAATCACAGCTTGTTGCTGATCTCTCATGTTGTCAACTTTAACTTTTACTAAGGAACCAAAATGCGTGCCCCAACTAATAACTTCGCCGGGGTTTTCTGTATGAACATGAACCTTTACAATTTCATCGTCATTAATGACAAGTAACGAATCACCTAACTTTGCTAAATGATCGTAAAAGGCTTCATAATCAAACTCATGATCATAAGTCGTGCCTTTTGCAATTTGCACCATAATTTCCGTGCAATACCCATATTCAATGTCACTAGGATTCAATGTACTGTTAGCTTGTGCACCAGCATGTAGTTCTTTTACCATTTGATCTAATTCAGCGTTATCAGGTGTTTTAAGATCTTCTTCGCTAAAGTCGCCACTCAACACCTGATAAAAGGCTTTTAAAACGAAGACAAGCCCTTGACCACCAGAATCCACTACACCCACTTGCTTTAGTACTGGCAATAGATCAGGCGTTGAATCTAAAGCAATTTGAGCTGACTCAGTTACAGCAGACATCAGTTCAATTAGATCATCTGTCTCGTCTGCAACTTTATTGGCCCTTGAGGCCGCTTCACGAATAACAGTTAAAATTGTTCCCTCTGTTGGTTTCATAACAGACTTATAGGCAACTTGAGCACCCGACATCAATGCGTCAGCCAAATCACGCGCTGATAATGTTTCTTTACCTACTACTGAATTAGAAAAACCACGGAAAATTTGTGATAAGATAACACCAGAGTTTCCACGTGCTCCCATCAATAGACCCTTAGAGGTTGCTTTGGCTAATGTTCCAATATCTGTTTCCAACGCATCACGTTCATACTGAGCACCACTTGCCATAGACAAACTCATATTAGTTCCGGTATCACCATCTGGTACAGGAAAAACATTTAATTTATTAATTGTATCCGCGTTTGCGGCTAACGCTGCTGCTGCTGCGTTAATCATCTTACCAAATTCAACATTGGTAATTGTCGTAATCTTAGTCATGATACTCCTAGTCCGTAACGCGAACACCTTGAACAATCACATTAACTTCCGTTGCGTGAATGCCGAGCAATGCGTCGAGATTATATCTTACTTTGCCTTGAACTGATTTAGAAATTTCTGATAATTTTGTACCGTATTGCGCAACTAAATAAACATCTACACTCACACCATTTTCTTCTTGATGAATGACAACACCCTTGGCATAATTCTCACGATTCAAAATTTGATTCATACCATCCCGAAACGTTGCCTTAGAAGCCATACCTACAACACCTGGATTTTCAATGGCAGAACCACCAACAATTATTGCGATAACATCATTTTCGATTGTAATGTCACCATTTCTAGTTTTAATTTTAATTGCCATAATGTTTAAAACACTAACCAAGATAAAATCCAAATTCAAATATGATTACTCGAAAACAACCATACTCGCTTTGCTCTTAACTATATATTTGAGAGCTACTTAAGTTAATGCATTTCCTCCTTGAAAGGTTTACTAGTATTATTTTAACATATTTCACAACTAAACGTATTTGGGCAACTGGCCCAATTTGATATAAAAAAACCACCAAAGTGGTGGTCAACTTATGTTAGTTGTACGAGATACGTTATTCTAATACAACTCTAAACGTATTACTCGTTTATACGCGCTCGATAGTACCAGTTTTTAATCCAGACTTCAAAGTACGCGCTGATAAGTAAACTTTCTTTGCGGGCGCACCATTAATTTTAACAGTCACCTTTTGCAAGTTTGGCTTCCAGCTACGACGACTTGAGTTCAACGCGTGTGAACGTTGGTTACCAAAACGTGTGCGTGCGCCTGTAATAGCATCTTTTGCCATGTTCGACCCTCCTTTTCGAGCCAATATTTTAAAAAAGCTCTTTCTACAACATTAGTAAATTTTACCAGATTAACGGCACTTTAGCAAGTTAATTTGTATATTTTGCCAAAACATTTGCCAATTGGTCTTTTGTGTGGAAACCTGTTAGTCTCTCCACAATCTCGCCATCCTTTTGAACAAGCAATGTTGGGATAGCACGAATACTAAATTTTGCTGGCGTCTCAGGATTAGCGTCCACGTCCATTTTCACAAATTCAACATTATCCACTTCTTCAGATAAAGCTTCTAACACTGGAGATTGCATGCGACAAGGACCACACCATGTCGCCCAAAAATCAGTAATAGAAACGCCAATAGATGTTTCCTTTTCGAATGTTGCATCTTCTACTGCTTTTACTGTCATAATTAATCCTCCTATAATATCACAATACTTTATTATTTCAACGTCATCACGCTATAATTTGTCTCTTGTTTGCGTGACCATTATAATACCTGTATCAAAACTCACATGCACTGTGTCGCCAATAAATTCATTTGATGACCACATCTTATAAACATTATCTGACAATTCCAGCCGATACTTGGCATCAATTATTTTAAAGTTTGAAACTGCATTTAATGGCATAAAACCCAAATACTTTGTTTCTTGATTTTTGTGTATCGCTTTCAATCCAGGTGTCAAATAACTAACATTATTGACATTATCAATAATTTTTGTTTTTTCAACAATATTTTTGAAAGTTGGGTCTGCTAATAACCATAAATTACTTAACAAGTGATCTAAACGACCACCAGTTGCACCAAATATATTAATCTGATCGGGATTTTGATTTTGTGCATATAGTAATGCAAGCTCTGTATCCGTCTCGTCTTTTTCAGCCTTTACATGGGTAATCTCATTTGTTTTAAGATGGGACTTCAATATTTCCAATTCGTCTACAGTCAAGGAATCAAAGTCACCTACCGCCATAATCATAGGCACATCATGTTTGTAGAGGCGCCAGGCGCCCCTATCAGCACCAATCCAAAGACCAGGCCTATCAAATATATTATTTGGCCACAATGTTGTTGCCCCACCAGCTAAAATGTTAATTATCATTACTTCGTCAGATCTTTCAATATAGCAATTTTAGCAGCTGGATCTACCTTGTCATAGACATATGAACCTGCGACAAAGACATTTGCGCCAGCTTCATAGGCAGCCGTGACTGTTTCATTATTCACGCCACCATCAATTTCGATATCAAAATCATAACCCAACTCATCACGAATAGCTTTGAGCTGTGCAATTTTTTCAACCGTAGATGGTAAAAACTTTTGACCACCAAATCCTGGATTGACAGTCATAACAAGCACTTGATCAACCATATCTAAAACAGATTCAATTGCCAAAACAGGTGTTCCTGGATTGATAACAACTTCAGCTTTAACACCCTTATTTTTAATCATTTGTAGTGCACGATGAATGTGTGGCGTTGCTTCAACATGAACACCAATAATATCTGCGCCTGCATCTGCAAACTCATCAACAATCTTTTCTGGATTAATAACCATCAAATGTACATCCAAAGTCAAATTCGTCTCTGGACGTAATTGTTTAACCCAATTTGGACCGTAAGAAATTGATGGTACAAAACTACCATCCATCACATCAATGTGCAAATATTCAGCCCCAGCTGCTTCAACAAGCTTAACATCCCGCTCTAAGTTAGTATAATCCGCACTTAATATTGATGGTGCAATAATTCCTGACATGTTGATTTTCCTTCTTCCTAAATGTTTCGATTATCTGTACTATATCTTGGCTTTTGCGACTTAATTAAATCGTAGAACGCCTTATAACTATTATACCTTGATTGTGAAATAGCGCCAGAGATTATGCTCGCTTTGATGGCACAGCCAGGTTCATTAAGATGAAGGCATCCTCGGAATCGACAATCTTGACGCACAGTTACAAATTCAGGGAAGTAATCATCTAAGTCTTCTGCTGCAAAGTCAAATACCTCATACGATGAGAATCCAGGTGTATCTGCAATCAAAGCATCATCGACATGAATAAGCGTCACTTGGCGTGTTGTATGTTTTCCACGACTTAGCGCTTTTGAGACTACACCAGTTTCGAGTCCGAGTTTTGGTGATAATTGATTTAAAAGCGTTGATTTTCCAGCACCAGTTTGTCCCATAAATACAGCCACTTTTTTATTCAAAGCAACTCGCAATTGAGATAGATTTTCCTGGGGATTTTCTAAAGATGGTAATATCGCAGTGTAACCAATTTTCATATAACGTGCGACTATTTCTTCAGCCTCAGATCTTTCCGCTGCTGTTAATAAATCGGATTTGGTAAAGTAAATTAGTGGTTTCACGTAAGCAGCTTCCAAAGCCACTAATTGTCTATCTAATAGGTTTGGCGCAAAGTCTGGTTCCTTAAGCGCAGTTACAATCACTGCAATATCAATATTTGCAATTGGCGGACGTACAAGCGAATTATCTCTAGGATGGATTTTCCAGATTAATCCTTCATCATTTTCACTCTCAAAATCAACAAAATCACCGACAATTGGTTTTTGACCAGATTTACGGAATTCTCCCCGAGCACGTGTTCGTTGTACATCACCATTTTCAATTTGTATATCATAGTAGCCACTCAGTGAGCGAATAATGCGTCCTGTTTTCATATTCTTATTGTAACAAAAAAGCCGATTATAATCGACTTTTACTTTTATATGTTTAGTTTCTGCCTCGGCTACTTGATGAGTTATTTTCGGAGCTAGTTGCCGAGCTACTACTTGTAGTAGAGCTACTATTTTTTGATGACGCGTCACTAGACGAACTATCATCATCATCGTCATCTGATGATGAACTAGATGATTCCTGTGGTCCTTGAGAAATAGTCACAAGCAGCACCATGTCTTTTGTAATGCTTGAACCCCCACGAATAGATTGACTAATAACATGATCTTTTTTAGTGTTGCCATCGTATTGTGTATTGAAATTTACAACAATATCATGTGAGCTCGCCCAGCTTTGAACTTCTTCTTGTGTGCCTTTGCCAGTAAAATCGGGCACGCTAATCCGTAATGCACCTGTAGATACGGTAAATTCGACTGTCGTTGACGTGGGATCCACTTTACCATTAGCATCAAGTGATTGTCCAATTATTTTACCTTCTGATACACTATCTGACGGACTATCTTGCTTAGTCACACTATAACCCTGTGCTCTAAGCTGCGCAGCTGTCACATCATAATCAGAGCCGACATAATCACCAAATCTCACTTTCTCTCGTCCAGAAGAAATAATTAAGTTAATTATATCCCCCTTTTTCACTTCCACACCACTTTTGCTTATTGAACGGACAACATTGCCTTTTGCAATAGTTTTAGAAGGTGTTGAGCTGACTGTACCAATGGCTAAGCCGGATTTTTTAATCCTAGCAGTTGCTTGATTTTGCGTCAAGTTAATCACATCCGGCACAATTACTTTACTTGATTGATAATTCAAAAAAACAATAACTGCAGTAGCGACAAGAATAAGGCTTAACATTACCCATGGCCATTTAGATGCTTTACGAAATTTTATACCGTTTTCACGTAGAACATTGCGCACATATTTGGGCGTACGGTCTACCTTATGTGCAATATCTTTAATAGCATAGCCTTTTTTACCGTGAGCTATAATGACGTCTTGAACTGATGGTTCTTCAGGTGTGTCATTTGGGAAAAGGTTATCCGACGAAACACCTGTTTTTAGCTGATCTTGAATTTGAGCCATTGGAATGATTCGTGTCTCGTCTATTGTGTCAGACATTGGCGCAAAACGTGTATCATCAGATCGACGAGGTGATAATGCTGTTTGCAAATCTTCAGACATTGCTGCAGCACTGTAATAGCGATCCTGAGGTCGCTTAGCAGTTGATTTTAAAATAACATTTTCTAAGGCTTGTGGAATACGGGGATCAAAATCACGAACAGATGGCATGTCTGCTGTTGTATGTTTCATCGCCACTGCAACAGGTGTATCTCCCTCGTACGGTACCTGTTTTGTCAACATTTCATAGAGCATCACCCCCAGAGCATATATGTCTGATTTCGCCGAAGCAAAACCGCCACGTGTCTGTTCTGGTGATAAATAGTGGACAGAACCAATGACAGTATTTGTCTGAGTCATATCCTGAACTGACTTCGCAATTGCTATACCGAAATCAGTTATCTTGACCTGTCCATCTTCATTGATTAAAATATTTTGTGGCTTTAAGTCACGATGAATAATATCTGCATCATGGGCTGCTTGAACCGCACTTAAAACTTGTAACATAATATCAACAACCTGTTGATAAGGAATTGGAAAATGGTCAGCAATGTAAGACTTCAAGTCTGTCCCTGCCACATACTCCATCACTAAATACTGCGTACCCTCATATTCACCAGTATCATATACTTGGACAATATTGTCATGAACTAACTCTGTTGCAGAAATAGCCTCACGCTTAAATCGTTTCGCTAAATCCACATCATTTTTCATATCTAATCGCATTATTTTGAAGGTAACATCACGATTCAAAAATTCATCATGCGCCAAATAAACATTGGCCATGCCACCCCCGCCAAGCGATTTGATAATTTTATAACGATTGTCTATCACTGTATCTGGTAACATAATTATTTTGTGTCCTCTTCGTTGTTGCGACTCACCAAAAGCGCCGTTACGTTATCTGGTGCACCGTTATCATTAGCGGACTGAATCAATTCGCACGCACGCAAATTCAAAGGTGTTTTTTCTCTCATAATTTGTTTTATTGTTGCTTCATCTAATACTTTCGTAATACCATCAGAAGTTAGCAGCAACATATCATTTTCAACAAAAACATGTTGACTAATTTCAATTTCTGCGTGATTATCCACACCCAAAAAACGTGTAACGCTATTTGCATTGGGTACATTTTCTGCTTTTTCTTTACTAACAGTTCCAGTTCGTATAAGCTCATTTTTAAGATTATGATCAAACGATATTTGCTCTAGATTGTTATGATGTAATAAAAATGCCTTAGAGTCACCCAAATTGCCAATAACAACTTGTTCATCAAACAAAACAGCTAAAACTAATGTTGTAGCCATTGTCTTCAAGTCATTAAATCGTTGTCCTGCTTCAATCATGATACTATTTTCAGCAGATGTTGTCTTTTTTAGCCATAATATTGCTGACTTGATTGTCTCAATATCATTTTCTTCCCAAGCATGGCCAAAATGTTCCACAGCCATAGCGCTGGCAACTTCGCCACCTTCAGTTGAAGTTACACCATCGGCTACAACAACCATCACGATTTTTTGTTGATTTGTAAAAGCGCCAACATAGTCTTGATTTTCATCACGTTTAACGCCTGGATCAGTATGAAATGCTATCTGCATAGGATTATTTATCTTTTACCAACCTCAGTCACAGTTTTTGTATCATACTATGAATGAGATTATTCCGTTTACGTTATTTTAACTACAAATTGTATACGCTACTACTTTTTTTGAAATGTTGCCACAAAGAAACCATCAGTATGATAATCATTTGGATATATATGAAGTATATCTTCTTCGCGATCTATTTTCAATTTTTGCGACGTTTGTGTTGGAATTGTTTCAAATTCTGGATGCTTCTTCAGAAATTTTTTAACAACATCGTCATTTTCTTGTTGCAAAATTGTGCAAGTACTGTAAACAAGTATGCCGTTATCAGCAATATTTTGACTCACAGCATCTAATAACTCAAATTGAATTTCTGCTAGTTTTTCAACATCTGCTAGGGTTTTATCATAACGTATTTCCGGCTTTCGTCGTAATAAACCAAACCCAGAACAAGGTGCATCAACTAGAATACGATCAAACTTTGTATCAATTTCACTTGGTACTTTACGGGCATCCAATACACGTGCTTGAATTTTTTCTGAAACATGCATACGCTCAGCATTACTTTTAATTAGTTTAATTTTATGCTCATGTACATCTAATGCCGTAATTTTCGCATCATTAGAAATGTATTGTGCTATTTGTATCGTTTTACCACCTGGTGCAGCAGCCGCATCTAATACCGTTTTAACTTCATCTGTTAAATACATACTCTCAACTGGCAACATTGCACTTTCATCTTGCAATGTTAGTAAGCCATCATGGTAAGCTTTTGAACTGGCAACATGTCCACCAGAAACAATAAAGGCATGTTCAGCTACGTCAGATTTGGTGACCTTAAAGTTTTCTTTTTCAAGTGCTGAGACAACTTCTTGATCAGTTGTCAAGACAGTATTAACCCGAATAGATTGCATTGGTGCATCATTTATACTACTAATAATCTGCCGTGTTGTAGCTTCACCATTTTGTTTCACAAGCTCTTCAATTAACCAAACTGGCAAGCTAGCTTCAATAGATAGACGTTGAATAGGATCTGTAATTTCAGTAATATCTCGCAAACCTTGGCGAGCAATGCGATGCAAAATTGCCGTCACATATTTTCCAGTACCAACATGCCCTAATAACTTAGCTGCCTCAATTGATTCATTAAAAATAGCATGTTCTGGTATTTTGTCTAGAAACTTTAACTGAAATAAGGATGTATACAAAAGTTCGCGAACCCAAACATCAATTTTTTTATCACCAATAAATGGTGCTAGCCAATATTCAAAAGTCATACGATGTTGAATAACACCATACACAAGAGTTGTTAATAAGCGTTTGTCAGCTTCTCCTAATTGGTGTTGTTTAATAACTTGATTTAATTGTAAATTAGAATATGCACCGTTTTTGATTTTGGCTAAAGTTTGTACTGCTAGTACGCGTGGATTATCACTATAAACACGTTTGTCACTCATTAATTGGCTCCTCTGCCCATAAATTTCCTGTTTGTAACTGGCTACCAACACCGTTTAAATAGGCGACAATCGTCATCTCAGATTTACCAGCTGGTTGTAGTTTATCAATGCTAACTACGGTATGATTATTTGCTGCTATTTTTAACTGCTTTTTTGTTTTTTCAACAATATATCCACCAGGTAACTGTGTGTTTTCATCTAGAGGTGTTACCTTTGTTAATTTAATTCTTTGGCCACTGACCTGAACATATGCAGGATGCGTTGGGAAAAGTCCGCGCACATGCCAATCAATTTGTTGTGCTGTTTCGTTTACAAAATCTAAATTTTGCATATGGTGTGGAATATTTGGAGAAAATGACACATCTTCAGCTTTTTGTTTAACAGGAGAAATATTTCCCGCAGCAATTTTAGGTAAAGTATCCATTAACAAATCTCGACCAGCTAAACTTAGTTTTTCAAACATCGTTCCGACATTATCTTGACTTGTAATTGGTACTTTTACCACATCAATAATATCTCCAGCATCCATTTGTTTGACCATATACATAATTGACACACCTGTTTCTTGATCCCCATTCATAATTGCATAATGAACCGGTGCACCGCCACGATACTTTGGTAACAATGACGCGTGTGTATTAACAGCTGCTATTTTAGCTGATTCTAACAATTTATCTGGTAAAAATTGACCAAAAGCTGCAGTTATAATAAAGTCCGGATTAATTGAGATGATTTGTTTCATTTCATCGGAACCACTAATTTTTTCAGGCTGTAGTACAGGTAAATTGTGCGCAAGTGCTGCTATTTTAACTGGACTTGGTGTTAACGTGTGTTTACGACCTTGAGGCCTATCTGGTTGAGTTACAACGGCTTTTACGTCATATTGATCATCAGAAATTAATGCTTCCAAAATGGGTACAGCAAATTTTGGGGTACCCATTAATACAACTGAATACGTCATAATGTTGCCTCTTTCTATTTCAAATACATATTATTTTATTTAAATTCTATTTTATATTATAAATTCCAACACTACTGTCGTTTAATCACTAAAAAATACTCGATCATACGAGTATTTCGCTCTTTTTATTATATCATAGAATAATGTCATACATTTGTCACATAAAAGAAATAGGCTCACGATCAATACTCAATTGTAACCCATTCTTTGTCCTCTGAGCACGATTTTGTAGTTCTACTAATAAAATATCTAATTCCTGACGTCTTTTAAATTTCAAAATAATTTGAAAATAATAACGATTACGCAATTTTGCAATTGGTTTTGGTGAGGGTCCCAGAATAATGACTTGATCACCAACACGTGAACGTAACCAACGCGCAACTTGAATCATTTGCCTAGCAGTTTCATTTTTTTCAGTGTGACTAGCCTGGATTTGTACCGTGTAGTAGTATGGTGCATAATTACCAGCGTGTCTCACTGCCATTTCTTGCTTATAAAATCCTTCATAATCATGATTTTTAGCATAAGCAATAGCATAATGCTGTGGATTAAATGTCTGAACTAATACTTCACCTGCTTTTTTAGCACGCCCTGCTCGACCACTCACTTGCGTTAATAATTGAAATGTTCGCTCACTTGCATGAAAATCTGGTAAACCTAGTGATGTATCAGCATTTAAAACACCTACAAGCGTGACATCTGGAAAATCAAGACCTTTTGCTATCATTTGCGTTCCAAGTAAAATATCTGCTTCGTGATTCCCAAATTTTTGCAGCATAGTATCCATGCTGCCTTTTTTCCGAGTTGTGTCTTGGTCCATGCGAATAACACGAGCTTCAGGCAACAAAGATTTAAGTTCTGTTTCAATTTTTTCAGTACCTGTGCCATAATAACGAATACGGTTAGAACCACATTGCCCGCAAATTTTAGGAATTGGTTCTTCGTGACCACAGTAATGACATTTCAATGTGTGTGAATCCATATGTAGCGTCATTGCTAGATTACAATTAGGATCACGAGGTACATAACCACAATCACGACACATAACAAAGCTAGAAAATCCTCGGCGATTTAACATCAGCACCGACTGTTCACCACGATCAAGACGTTCTTTTAACTTAATACGAAGTTGCTCAGAAAAATTAGTTTCAGGACCATCTGCCAGTGTTTCTTTCATATCAATGATCTCTACTGTCGGTAATTTAGCACCACCTGCACGTTGTGTTAATCGTAGTAGTTCATAAACACCACGTTGCGCACGCGCTCGGCTTTCTAAAGATGGCGTTGCTGAACCTAAAATGACTGGAATTTGATAATACTGGGCACGCCAAAGTGCAACATCACGCGCGTGATAACGTGGATTATCCGTTTGTTTATAAGTTGTTTCATGTTCTTCATCAACGATGATCAGTCCTATATTATCTAAAGGCGCAAAAACTGCTGATCTTGCCCCGACAACTATTTTGACATCCCCACGTTCAATACGACGCCATTCATCATAACGTTCACCATCTGACAATCCAGAATGTAAAACAGCTGTCTGTGCACCAAACCTTGATTTCACACGGCGCACCATTTGTGGAGTCAACGCAATTTCAGGCACTAAAAACAAAACAGTCTTTCCTTGATCGAAAACATGTTGCGCAGCTTGTAAATAGACCTCTGTTTTTCCTGAACCAGTAATTCCTTCTAATAGAAATGGCTGGTACTGACCTGCATCAGCACTTGCTAATATAAGATCAAGTGCATCTTGTTGCTCACTATTGAGTTGTAAAGCAGTCGTTGTTGGCATGTTAACCATTGCAAAAGGATCACGTAATTGTTCAACCTGTATTTTTTTTAACCACTTTTTATTCACACCTTGCCTCAGTGTGCTATCGCTGGTCTCAATTATCTCTTGAAGCTCTTTTTTTATCCAAATTTCACCCAAGTGCCCTAGAATAAATTTTAATAATTCAGCCTGTTTCTTCGCTGCTTTATTCAATTCTTGATAGTCATTTTCCAAAAATTCCATATCATCAGTGAATTGATAAGCTAATTGTGTCTTAATTTTTGCACGATTCAAAACGTTAATCGACATATCAATTTTATGATTACGTCGTAATTTAGTCAGCGTGGCAATGTCAGTAGGATCAATCTCTTGTGGGCGATAGGTTATCTCTTCTAAACCTTTAAAAATACGATAGCGTACATCATCGTTTACATCATCAATAATTTTTAAAATACGTTCATAGTTTGCTTTTAAAGCATTTGGTAACATTGTTTGCATCACAGAAATACGAAACGCAAAAGTTTCATCAGCAATATAATCTGATAAGCTCAATAACTCAGCATTTAAAACAGGTGTCATGTCCAATACATTTGTAATGCTGCGTAATTGTTCCGTGTCCACATCAGTTGTTGCCCTTAATCCCACCACAAAACCCATAACGTGTCGATGACCAAACGGTACATCAACACGCATACCTGGAACAACTGTATCTAGCATTGTCTCTGGCACAATGTAGGTATAGGGTTGATTTGTTTGCATTGTTGGGACATCAACAATGATTTGTGCATATTGTAGTTTCGTCATACTCTTATTGTATCAAATGTGTCTAGTGAGTGAACTCATCACGCAAAATACCATATTTAATTGAATCATAGTACTGATTCTGCCAAAAGCGGACTTTCCGAATACGACCTTCTAATTTCATACCTACTTTGTTACCAACAGTCATCATACGTTGGTTACCAGACCAAGTGGTAAAACCAATATGCGGTAAACTAGGAAACATTTGAAATAATATATCAAGCCACATTTTGAGCGCTTTTGATCCGATATGCCTTCCCCATAAATTTTGTTGATAAATGACAATTCCTACCTCGAGCCATTGGTGCAAATTACCATCTTCAAAATGTGCAGACACCATACCTACTATTTCACCATCCACGACAATAGCTTGTCTTAAGTTTTGATTCACATATCTTACAACATTTTCTTCACCTAAAAATGCCAAACGTGTTGGTAAGGTGTCATGAAAATAGGGCCAGTTCCACTGTGTCCATTCTGCATGCGGGTCACTAAACGCCATCTCCCAAAATTTTGATAAATCATTATATTCAAAATTCCTTATCACAATCATAGCTATATCTCTTTTTTGAATTCATTATAACAAAAAAGAGCCAATTAACATATCACGGCTCTTTCATATATGTGATTCTATCCATTCCCACACTTGATCTTTTCCATACTTTGTTTCAGATGAAAAAAACTGAAAATCACTGCCCTCTTCATCAAATCCGAGTGTGCGCTTTATATTGGCTTCAAATTTATTAAATTTACCCTTTGAAATTTTATCGGACTTTGTTGCGACTACTAAAATTGGAATATTATAGTAATGTAGCCATTCATACATCGAAATATCATCTTCGCTTGGCTCATGACGTGCATCGACCAAACTCACCACACCGCGTAGCTGTTTACGCGATGTAATATATTCTTCAATCATATAGCCAAATGCTTCACGTTGCTTTTTTGAAACTTTAGCATAACCATAACCAGGTACGTCGACAAAATATAATTTATCTTCGACATTATAAAAATTCAATGTTTGTGTCTTACCAGGCTGTGATGAAGTTCGTGCAAAATTTTTACGTTGAATTAAGGTATTGGTTAATGACGATTTACCGACGTTTGAACGACCGACTAAAGCAATTTCTGGTTTGCCATCAGTCGGATATTGCGCAGCCGATACTGCACTCATCACCATATCAACATTGTGTACATCCATTATTTCACCTTTTTCAACTGTAATTCTGGTTGTTCACCAGCAACAACACTGGCTTTTGTAATCACAACCTTTGCCACATCATCACGACTTGGAATATCATACATAACGTCTTTCATCGTTAGTTCAATGATTGATCGCAATCCACGTGCGCCAGTATGCCGCTTAATTGCCAACTCAGCCATGGCCTCTAAAGCATCTGGTCGAAATTCTAATACAACATCATCCAAACCAAGCAATGCTGTATATTGCTTAATCAACGCATTTTTTGGTTCTGTTAATATTCGAGTTAAGTCCGCTATTTTGAGTTCATCTAATACAGTTACAATAGGTAATCTACCAATGAACTCGGGAATTAATCCGAATTTTGTCATATCCTCTGGTTGAACGTGTTCAAGAATATTTTCAGAATCTAAGGCTGCCGCGTTATCATTTGCATCTGAACCAAAACCAATAACTCGCTCACCTAGTCGTTCTTTAATGATCGTGTCAATTCCAGCAAAAGCACCACCCACAATAAACAAAATATTTGTTGTATCGACCTGGATTAATTCTTGTTGTGGATGCTTCCGACCACCTTGTGGTGGTACACTGGCGATTGTGCCTTCTAGCATTTTTAAGAGTGCTTGTTGTACACCTTCACCAGAAACATCACGCGTAATTGAAACATTTTCTGATTTTTTAGCTATTTTGTCAATTTCATCAACATAAATAATACCATGTTCAGCAGCTTCAATATCAAAATTAGCTGCTTGAAGTAACTTCAAAACAATATTTTCAACATCTTCACCAACATAGCCAGCCTCAGTTAATGTTGTTGCATCTGCTATAGCAAATGGTACATTTAAAATACGTGCCAAACTTTGCGCAAGATAAGTTTTTCCCGAACCGGTTGGTCCAATGAGAGCAATATTTGATTTTTGTAGTTCAATATCTGTTGTCGGTGTATAATTTTCGTTAATGCGTTTGTAGTGGTTATAGACCGCTACCGCAAGTGTTTTTTTAGCGTCATCTTGTCCAATCACATAATCATTTAATTCATCAACAATTTCATGTGGTGTAGGTAAAGATAGCGTTGTCATTGTTTCGCCTTTATCCACTGCTAATTCCTCGTCAATAATATTTTTTGCTAAGTCTACGCATTCGTTACAAATATAAATACCATTTGGTCCAGCAACGATTTTTTGAACCTCGCTGGCAGACTTGCCACAAAAACTACAATAAATTTCTTCTTCAAGATTTGGTGTTTGTGCCATATTATATTCCTTCACATTTTATTTCAGTGACGCAATTATATTAAATTTAAATACCCTTCTATTCTAACAGATTGCGTCATTATTTTAAGTGAGAATTTTTGGGGATATGAAATCAATCAACATGTTTAACATTTTGAAATTAAAAAAAGCCTAACGGCTTTTTTTAGTAAAGTAATTTTCCAAAAAATTAAATATAATTTACTTTGTTTTTGCAGAGTCTGTAATGCGCTTGATAACTTCACGCATTGCGATATCATGCTTCAACAATGAATTAGACAAACTCTCACGTACTTGAGCAGCTTCCATGTTATATTGTGCAGCCAAACTTGCTACTTCTTCATCGATTTGAGATTCAGTAGGTTCAATAGCTTCTGCCTTAACAATTGCTTCAAGAACTAAATTAGTCTTAACACGTGTAGATGCACCTTCTTCAAATTGCTTGTGCAAATCATCTTCAGTTTGACCTGAAATTTGGAAGAACATTTCGCGTGAAATACCTTGTTGTTGTAATTGTGCCAAGTATTGATCAATTTGACGGTGAACATCTTCATCAATCATTTCTTCAGGAATTTCATCACCTTCAACAGAAGCATTTTCAACTGCCTTGGTAATAACAGCATCTTCAAAAGCAGCTTGTGCTGAGGCAGCCTTTTCTTCAGATAACTTCTTTGTTGTCTTTTCCTTTAATTCAGCTAAAGTTTCAACTTCTTCGTCAACATCCTTAGCAAATTCATCATCTAATTCAGGTAATTCCTTACGCTTTAATTCATGAATTTTAACTTCAAACAAAGCTTCCTTACCCGCAAGATCAGCCGCTTGATAGTCTTCAGGGAATGTCACAGTAACAGATACTTCTTCACCTGCCAAATGACCAACCAATTGTTCTTCAAATCCAGGAATAAATTGTCCTGAACCCAATTCCAATGAAAAGTCATCTGCTTGGCCACCATCGAAATGATCACCATCAACTGAACCATCAAAGTCAATAATCACTGTATCGCCATTTTCAGCTTTAACTTCAGCTTCTTGCAAAACTAATTCTGCTTGACCATCTTGCAAACGCTTAATTTCAGCATCAACATCAGCATCTGTTACTTCTGTATCAGTTGCTTCAACTTCAAGGTTCAAATATTCACCCAATTTTACTTCTGGGGCAGTTGTAATTTCGGCCTTCATTGTCCAATTTTCGCCTTTATTCATTGACACAGGTTCAATGTTAGGACGTCCAACTGGTGTTACATCAGCTTCTTCAACAGCTGCTTCATAGGCTGCTGGTAAAACAATATCCATTGTTTCTTGATACAAAGCTTCTTCACCAAACTTTGAGAAGAAGAGTGCTTTTGTCACTTTACCCTTACGGAATCCAGGGATAGAAACTTCGTTCTTATTACGTTGAAAAGCTTTTTCCAAGCCTTCTTCAACTTGTGCGCGTGAAATTTCAAATTCTAATGTGCCTTGGTTTTTTTTATCCGCAGCTGGTGTCCAGTTAGACATTGTAAGTCCTCCAAATGTTTTAAATACCTTTTAATTTTATCTTAAAAACCATTAAATCACAACATTTTTGTCTTATTTTTTTAAATTCAATCATATCTCTTTAAAAAATATACTGTTCTGATTTAAATTAATACATAACTCATGTATTTTCAGCCAATATAAAAAGTCAATTAATACTTAAATCAATTGACTTGCAACTTAATTTTGATAAAAATGCTTATTGAAACTTAATCCCACCATCAACAGCTAATGACTGTCCTGTAATGTAGTCAGCTTGATCAGATACTAAGAAAGCAACATATTTTGCAATATCTTCTGGCTCTTCACCACGTCCTAACAAAATACCATCAATGAACGCTTGACGTGTCGAACCCAATGGCACATTTTTCCGTTCAGCAAATCGTGCATCAATTTCATCCCACATCGGTGTTAAGACAATACCTGGATTATAGGCGTTGACGCGAATATTATCCACCGCTAGTTCTTTTGCGGCAGCCTGCATTAAACCACGTGCAGCAAATTTAGTTGCCGAATAGATACCTAACATTTCAAAACCTTCCATACCGGCAATTGATGAAGCTAATATGATTGTTCCGCCTTGTTTACCATTTTTACGTAAAGCTTCAGGTGCTGCTTGCAGTGCCCATATTTGAGATTTTAAATTAATATTTAATATATTATCGACTTCTTCTTCAGGTGTTTCTTCAATTGTATCTACCCAGTCAATACCTGCATTAGCAACAAAAGTATCCAAACGACCATACTGCGTGATCGCATATTGTACTAAATCAAAATTCACCTGACGTGATTGAACATCCCCAACAAATAGTGAGGCTTCACCACCTGCAGCTTTAATTTTGTCAACAACATGACTTAGCTTACTTTCTGTTCGACCATTCACAATAACAGCATAACCATCTTTAGCTAACCGTAAAGCAATTCCTTCGCCAATTCCTTGTCCACCACCTGTTATAATTGCTACTTTTTCTGCCATGAGAAAACTCCTTACATTTATTTGTGATTTATTTAACAAATTAATTGTAAACGCTTTCTTTAAATAAGTCAATCACCACACTAAATAGTCAACAAAAAAATCTATCTTGATTAAGATAGATTTTTTACTATTACAAATGTTTAATATTAAATCCAGTTCTCTCTTGGATAGCATCAAGTGCTTGTAGATAACGCGCATAGTAGCCATAAGGATCGTCACTGTCTCCCTTGGCATCGAGTAGTACTACTTTATCCATAAACCCGTAATGGCTTATGACACGCATTAATTCATTATGAAATGCCCACCTTGAATCCTCATCAGCATTCTCCATGTTACGAAAACCGTCATTAACATAAGGTGTCACCGGTGGAATAATTAGAATTAAATCAATTAACTCTTCACTCACCGTATTATCGAACAATGGCTGAAGCTGCTTATTGTCTTCTTCACTTAGCCACAAATTAGCATATACTTTTGTAACCATTGCATCCGTATCAAAAAATGTTAAACCGTTGTTAGCTGGCGAGTTTATTTCCCTAGAATTTGCATCATACTGACCTTGAATTAATCTAATATAATCTTTTACTACCAATTCATCATCACTCACATTAGAGCGCTCTTGATACTCACGTGCATATTCTTCTGAAAAAGGTGAATTACTTGTTCGCGCTAAGCGGCGCACTAAAGTAGATTTTCCTGTCGATGCTGAGCCCATAATCGTTACTTTTTTGGCAAAATGACGTCGGAAAACACGATTAATATAATCCCAATTGCCAATTGGATTCTCACGAATTGCAGTTGCTGATATTTTTAATACCGTACGATCCATCAAACTCACTTTAAATTGATTAGTTTGTGGTAATCGCTTCTCTAATTCCTGTTTATATTCCGCTTCACCAGTATAAAATGTGATTTTTGCATCTTGATTCACAACATTGCGTTTGACAGTTTCAACTAAAATTCGTGTCCACTCGTCCCATCCAGTTGGCATTTGAGGGATGTCATCTTCATTAATGTAATCAACTTTAATATCTGTCTCATCACTAAATGCTTCGCGTAAGTAGCGAAAACGCTTTTCAACAGACAATCCCATTTGATCACCACGATCACCTGTATAACCTGAAGCAATGACGACAACCCCATCATTTAAGGCCGCTGCTTTATAAATCTCTGCCTGATGACCGACATGCATTGGTGCTAATGTGCCAAAAAACACCCCAATGTTTTCACCTTCTAAATCATCTGTATATAGATTTCCTGCAAAAGTTCTCATGCTTACCACTGTAATCCCCTACTGATTCACTATTTCTTCGTCAACTTCCGCCATTGTATAATACCGTAAATTGCATTGACAGTTAATGCCAAATTCATGCCCAGCATGGCAAAGGCACTTGGATCCGCATGACCTGTCCAAGCGCGTCCCCACAAAATAATTTCAACGATATCAAACAACAACCAAGCATACCAAGATTCCGCCAACTTAGCAGTTTGTAGTATCTGTGCACCCATGGATATTGTTGTTGTCAGGCCATCCATATATGGTTGTCGCGATCCGGCTTGTTCCAGTATAAGACCAACAATTACTAAAATAACTAAAAACACAGGAATAACAAAAATCCACTGTTTAGTTGACATGTATTTTGTAGTCACAACATCTTGATTACTTTTTGAAACATCTTTATCACGTTTCATAAAACCAAGCCATGCAATAATACCAACAAACTGCATGATAACCCAAAAAGCACTTAATGCCACCTCACCAAACAACTGTGATTGAAATGCCAATGGCATGTACATAGCTGAGTATATTAAGCCCCAAAAATAGTTAGTAATTCTACCTTTAGCTACCAAAACTACCGTAATAATATTCATCAGTCCTGTTGCCAAACCAAACCAATCATAGCTGTGGCTATGCGTAACACCAAAAAGCCAGACGGTGCATTGTAACAAGACTAACACAATAAATAAAAGTGCTTCCGGTACGGTCCAACCAAACAATAGTTCCCTAGCAATATTAGCAGGATTGAAGTATTGCCAGAAACGATTTCTACGGATCTCATTTGCCATATTAACTTCTCCAAAAAGTATTTCTTAAATTATAACAAAATTTAAGATGCAAATGACAAAAACTTATGATGTGAACAATGTTAGATATTCACTATACCCTTCGTGTGCCAATTCATTTTTTGGTACAAACCGCATACTAGCAGAATTGATGCAGTAGCGTAAACCGCCCTTGTCCACCGGACCATCAGTAAATAAATGACCTAAATGTGAGCCAGAATCCTTTGACGTAACTTCAGTTCTAGTCATACCAAGTGAGTGATCAACATGGCGTTGCACATTACTATCATCTATACTTTTTGTAAATGATGGCCAACCACAACCCGCATCATACTTATCAGTCGAACTAAACAATGGTTCACCACTGACAACATCTACAAAAATGCCATCATCCCACCATTGATCATATTTACCCGTAAAAGGACGCTCTGTGGCAGCATGTTGTGTCACTTCATATTCTTCCGGTGTTAATCGTTTTCTGAGTTCTTCATCTGTATATTTTTTCATGAATCGTTTCCTTTTTCATTCAGATTAGTATCATAAATTATTCCGGTAACTTTGTTTAAAAAAAGATTAGTATGCTAAAACGCACACAAAATCTGTTTTCAATGGGTATTAACTTGTGGGATGCTTTTGTTAAAATTACTAATCTAGATTTGTGATTTCAGCAATTGCCTGTGCATAAATTGAAATTGAACGATATAAATCATCCAGTAATGCAAACTCATTGGCTTGATGCATAGTATCTGGTGAATCTGGAAATAGCGCACCAAAAGCCACACCACGCGTCATTAAACGACCATACGTGCCACCACCAATAACTTGATCATGTGCTGGCAATCCTGTTTGTTCATGATATACATTTAATAATGTTTCAACAATCGGATCAGATGGCGCTACATAGTGTGGTACTTGCGCATGACCACCAATCGTTGGCTTAACATCCCAATCACCAAGTTGTGATGCCAAACCATTCACGATTTCTTCTGGTGTAATCCCTTTTGGATAACGGAAGTTGAAATTAATAAACAATTCGCCACCATCAACAAATTTTTGAATCCCTACATTCATTGATAGTGCACCCATGACGTCATCAGTATAATTAATACCAAATTTTTTACCAATTGTATCCTGATGTGCAGGTGTGCCTAGATATGTTAGATATGATTTTGCTGTACCACCAAAATCCAATTTTTGTAGGAAATTAGCCAAATACGTACCGGCATTTTCACCGGTTTCAGGCATTGCTCCGTGAACTTGTTTTCCCTTCAATGTCAAGTTAATTACGTCAGATTGAACAGACACAGAACCAGAAATTTGTGTGTTTGCTGACAAAAATGTTTGAAAGTCAGCAACTATATTATCAGATTGATCGGATTTCACAGTTGCAGTCGCCAAACCAGGTACCATGTTTGTTCGCAATCCAGACTCAAATGATAACAATGTATCTGACCCAGTATTAGTCGCTTTATCATTGATTAGAACTTGAACATTTCCTTTTTCACCGTTAATAATTGGATATTCCGCATCTGGTGAGAAACCAAACACAGGTTCAGGTTCAACCTCAAAGTAGCGTTTCATACCTATCCAGTCGTTTTCTTCATCGGTACCAAAAATTAAGCGCACACGACGTTTCAAAGGTACATTTAAATCTGATAGGATTTTAAAAGCGTAGTATGCAGCCATACCTGGTCCCTTATCATCTGAGGCACCTCGAGCAATAATTTTATCGTCAGTCACTATTGGCACAAATGGATCACTTTCCCAACCGTCTCCAGCAGGCATAACATCAACATGAGATAGAATAGCAACATATTCATCTGCAGTTTCAGGACCAATCTCTATATAACCAACAACATTATCAATATTCTTTGTTGTGAAACCATCACGTTCAGCAATTGCCAAAGCATGCAACAAAGCATTTTTGGGTCCTGGGCCAACAGGCGCATCTGCAGTTGCTTGCGTATCATCACGAACAGATTCAACAGCTAGTAGCGATTTTAAATCCTCAAGATAAGCAAGTTGCCGAGAAGCTGTTTCTTGTTTCCAATCAATTGTCATAGTATTTTGTAACCTTTCACTCATTATATATACTTAATTATACTGTTTGTCTTGATTATAGCAAGCATATGCGTTGATATAATATTATTCAGTTTTTAAAGTAATACCATCATTATCATACGCAGTTTTAATGCGGTTATTTGTAAAAAACGTTTTAATCATATAGAATGAACTGTGAATACTTCAGGGTCATGAAAATGTCTCTTAAAAACAAAGTTAGGAATTACTTGGTGAGATTAGACATTAAATCAAGTATATAAAGGTATATCACATATGAACAAAACAACACTATACGCCACTATCATTGCCATTATATTAATGTTTGTCTCATTAGTTAGTTGGATAGTAAATCAGACAACGTTTGCTATATTAGCTGCTAACTTAGGACTTCTCATTCTTGCTGTGGCTACTTTATGGGATAACCGTAATCACCTCACACATTAATACTTCAACGTATATTTTGTAAGAAAATAACGTTTCAAACATGCGTGAGACATCAAATTATGGGTAATAGATCATGAAATTATTAACTGAAAAAATACTTTATCAGGTGATTAAAAAACGCGTGAACCAGTCTTACAAAGGTACATTTGGCCGTGTACTTATAATCGGAGGTACCAAACAGTTTGGTGGCGCAGTGATTATGAACGCGCTTGCAGCTGTCAATTCAGGTGCAGGCTTAGTAACGGTTGCCACCGATCCATCTAATTTCACTGCACTACATTGTCACTTACCAGAAGCTATGGTGATTGATTATAATGATGATTTAACACCATACATAGGAGCTAGTGATGTCGTATTAATCGGGTCTGGTCTTGGTAATCGTGTAGATATTGTCAAAGCTACATTTTCTATTATTTCAAAAAAACAAATCATTATTATTGACGGCTCAGCTTTGACCCTAGCAGCTCATCATCATTTATCTTGGCCAGAAAGTCAAATGATATTAACGCCTCATCAAATGGAATGGCAGCGTATCAGTGGCGTTCCCATTGCACAACAATCCTTTGAAGCATTCAATATCCTTGCTCAAGACAAATTTGTCATAAAACCAATTATTGTGTTGAAACAATTTCACACGCAAATATACACGAATACTGATATATATGAACTACCAATCGGTGGGCCGTACCAGGCAACAGGTGGTATGGGTGATACACTGGCCGGCATCATTGCTGGTTTTACAGCGCAATTCAAACTATCATTAGCTGACGCAACATTGGCTGCAGTCTACACACATTCAGCAATTGCAGAGGAATTGTCAGCAACACAATATGTCACATTACCAACTAAAATCAGTGCTGCTTTACCACAGTTTATGCAAAAGTATGCCCAATAAGCAACATCATACCTCGTAAATACAACTAAAATATCTTAATAAAGGACATCCTACATGCAATTTATATCTTGGAATATTGACTCAATCAATGCCGCTGTTGAGCACAAATCTATACGCGGTGAAATGACATGGCAAACACTTAAAGATATAGCTGAACGCAAGCCTGACGTTTTTTCTATTCAAGAAACCAAACTCAAATCAACAGGTATGACTACAAAACAGTCAAATACCATTGCCGAACTATTTCCGGATTATCACATCTATCTTAATTCGAGTACTGCACGTTCAGGTTATTCTGGGACAATGGTATTGTCACGTGTTGAACCCATTCAAATTGATTTTCCAAAAATTGACGCGCCTGACACAATGGATAACGAAGGCCGAATTATTACTTTAGAATTTGAAAATTATTTTTTGTCCACGGTTTATACACCAAATTCTGGTGCCAATCTTGCCCGTCTCGAAGCACGAGGTGCTTGGGATGATGCTTATCGTAACTATATCAAAACACTCGACGCACAAAAACCAGTTATATTTAGTGGCGATATGAACGTTGCTCACGAAGAAATTGATTTAAAAAACTTCAAAACAAACCATAATTCTGCTGGATTTACAAATCAGGAACGTGAAAAATTTTCAGAATTATTAGATGCGGGATTCACTGACACATTACGTATGAAAAATCCAGACGTATCAGGGATTTACACATGGTGGGCTCAAATCAGTAAAACAAGTAAAATTAATAACTCAGGGTGGCGAATTGATTATTATTTAGTTAGTGATCGCATTGCAACTCATGTGACAGATACCGGTGTCCTAGATACTGGCTTGCGACAAGATCATGCACCTATTCTACTAGAAATAAATATATAAAAAATAAGCCATCCCCTATAACACAAGGGTGATGGCTTATTTATTTTGAACAAAGTACTTTAGCTTATCTACACCAAAATGCTCAGCCTCATAAATTAAAATATTAGCTGACGCGACAGCATCATCAAGTGCATTGTGATGATGATCCAACGTAATACCAAGATTAGTAGCTACTGTGTTTAACTTATGATTTTCAAAATTCGGCAATAGTTTACGACTACTGCGCACTGTATCCAACAACATATAATGTGGCTCTTCGATGCCATAATAAGCTAATGTGCCTTTTAAAATATTATTATCAAATGCTGCATTATGAGCCACAACCAACTTATCTTCTCTAAATAAAGGTGAAATGATAGGCCAAATTTCAGGGAATTTAGGTGCATTAATTACATCACTCTCCCGTAAACCATGAATCGCAGTGTTGCGTGAACTAAAATAAGTCTCTGGTTTGATTAAACTATAAAACTTATCCACTATTTGATTATCTCGAACTACCGCAATTGCTATTGACACTGCAGAATGTTTTTCATGATTTGCTGTTTCAAAGTCCATTGCTATAAAGTTCATTATTTTTCTCCTTGATTATTTAACTGTTTGACCATACGTTGTAATGCAGTCACACGAGAACTCGGTAAAGTTAGTATCACCTCTTCTCCGATTTCTTTGAAACCAAACTTTTCATAAATATGTTTTGCTACTGAATTATCTGTTTGTACATCCAACCACACCGTTTCCAAACCAACAACACCTGCCCAATCAAGTAAAGCTGAAACTAAATTAGTCCCAAGACCTGCACCTTGAAACTGTTTTAATATAGCCATACCAAGCTCACCGTTTTCAATAGATGCGATTCCTACTGGTTGTGATACTGTGCCTTGCTCAGCAATCAACAACAAAGTAATAGCTGGTTCATCACTCACCTCTGGTATGACATCACCGTCTCGTGTACTAGCAACTAAAAACGTATCAGTTTCAGACATTAAGACCTGAATGAGATATTGCCATTCTTCAGCACGCGCTAAACTTGCTTCTTCTAATTCAAAAGTAATTGGCTTGGTCAAATCAAAAGTCATATTTGCGCCTCCAAATCCTTTAAATCACCAATACCTTTAATTTTAATTTTACGATTATTGTCTTCTTCTCCACGTATAAAGGTTATATCCAAACGATTATTTGGTAATAAATCTTTCATGTACTGTGGCCACTCAATTAGCGTCACACCATCTGTTCCAACATAATCTTCAAATCCCTGATCTTGCGCCCCTGATTCTTCCAAACGGTATGCATCAAAATGATAAATTGGAAAACAACGTGCAGTGTACATATTCATAATATTAAATGTGGGACTCTTGACACGACTTGTCACCCCGAGTGCTCTTGCAAAGCCTTGTGTAAAAGTCGTTTTTCCAGCACCAAGATCGCCATTTAAGGTGATTACTAATCCGGGTTTGGCAAAATTGGCCACACGTACTGCAAATTTTTGTGTTTCATCACGATTGTTTGTCAATATTTCTTTCATCTTTTTATTATATCACGGCTTTCATGCAATATTTTTGCTATAATAAGTTTACTAATTCCAAAGGAAATCAAGACGTTGTATTCAGATGATTCATTCACACTACACACTGATTTATACCAAATAAATATGATTTACACCTACTGGCAATCAGGTATTGATAAAAAGCCAGTTGTATTTGAGGCCTATTTTCGAAACATGCCTTTCAATAATGGTTATGTTATTTTTGCAGGACTAGCACATATCGTTCACTATCTCTCAGACATAGGATTTAGTCAAAGCGATATTGATTATTTGCGTTCACTCAACTTATATCGTGATGATTTTTTAACTTATTTAAAAAATTGGCAACTGACTGCTACAATACGTTCCCCACACGAAGGCGAAGTCATGTTCAATAATGAACCATTGCTTCAAGTCGAAGGCCCATTAGTCGATGCACAATTATTGGAAACCGCGTTACTTAACATTGTTAATTTCCAAACATTAATTGCCACCAAGGCCTCACGTATTGTTTCAGTAGCAGATGGTGACCCACTGCTGGAGTTTGGCACAAGACGCGCCCAAGAATTTGATGCAGCCTTGTGGGGTACGCGTGCGGCCTATATTGGCGGCTTCAATGCTACTTCAAATGTCCGTGCTGGTAAACTGTTCAATATCCCAATATCCGGCACTCATGCCCATGCACTCGTCCAAGCCTATCAAACTGATTATGAAGCCTTTAAAGCCTACGCAACAACCCACCATGATGTTGTTTTTCTAGTAGATACTTTTGATACGTTAAAATCAGGTATGCCGGCTGCAATAAAGGTAGCTAAGGAGTTTGGCGAAAAAATTAATTTTCAAGGGATAAGAATTGATTCTGGTAACATGGTTTCATTATCGCAATCAGTTCGTCAGCTACTTGATCACGCGGGATTTACGAACGCTAAAATATATGCATCAAATGATTTAGACGAATATACCATTTTAGATTTAAAAGCGCATGGTGCAAAGATTGACGTTTGGGGCGTCGGTACCAAATTAATCACTGCATTTGATCAACCAGCCTTAGGTGCCGTTTATAAAATGGTCAGCATTGATAATCAAGATACAATTAAACTGTCAAATGATATTGGTAAAATATCCACGCCTGGCAAGAAACAAATATGGCGTAGTCGATCAGGTGATTTATTAACATTTTCAACTGAAGCAGCTATTGGAAAGCCAATATTACATGACATTTTTCTTCACGGTCAAAAAGTTTATAATTTACCTGCCGTTCAAGAAGTACAAGCATACGCTAAGAATGCGCTATTACAACTGCCAAACCCTTTTAAGCGACTTGACAACCCAACAAAATATCCTGTGACTTTATCAAAGCAATTAACTGCTGCTAAGGCATCCCTAATTGCCACGAACAAACAAAAATTAAAGGAGAATTAACATGCGCTCATTACAAGCAAAAATTATTGCTGATCTTCATGTACAACCACATATCGACCCAAGCGCTGAAATTCGACGATCTGTTGATTTTTTAAAACAATACTTACAGCACAACCCACAATATACAAGTTACGTTATCGCTATTTCAGGGGGGCAAGATTCAACATTGGCTGGTAAAATTGCCCAAATAGCAATTACTGAATTGCGAGCTGATTCAACAACCAATTATCAATTAATCGCTGTCCGCCAACCATATGGTAAACAACTTGATGAATCAGATGCTCTTGCCGCGATAGACTTTATTCACCCTGATCACATTGTCACAACTAATATTAAAGCATCGACAGATGCCATGACCGCAGACTTGCGAAAAACAGGTCTCATTGTCGATGATATGAGCCGTGGTTCTATTAAACCGAAAATGCGTATGATTGCGCAATATGCAGTTGCCCGAGAATACCAAGGTGCCGTGATTGGAACTGACCACGCAGCCGAAGCTTTTGCTGGTTTTTTTACAAAATACGGTGACGGTGGTACAGATATTAATCCACTATGGCGTTTGAACAAACGCCAAGGACGTCAATTATTAAGCATTCTTGGTGCCCCTTCAGCCTTATATGAAAAAACACCAACTGCAGATTTAGAAGACGATCGCCCGCAACTACCAGATGAAATAGCACTTGGTGTGACATATGACAGTATTGATGATTATTTAGAAGGCAAAACTGTCTCAGTCAAAGATGCTGAAAAAATTGAACAGTTATACCTCTCTAGCGCACATAAAAGACACGAACCAGTAACTATCTATGATACTTGGTTTTACTAATACTAACATAACGATTTTAAGAGCCTATTATTTTCCATACAACGTTCACCCTTCATTTGTATTAGAGTAGACTGCGTAATTTTGATATAATCATATTAGAGGTTAAGTTATGACAAATAGTGCCCCCATTTGGATATATTATGAAAACATTGCCACACACGATACTATCCTACCACCCAAACGTATAGATGGTGTACCTGACGAAAAGTATACAATTAGTGTACCTGATATTCCTGACTATACTTATTCTGAAAATTCAGATGATTTGTCTGGTGCCTTTAGTGAATTTCCACAATCGCACCATCTATACTACCAACCGATTAGTTGGCGTACTGTTCATCGTGTCAATATGTACATTATGTTACTTACAGAGGTTGCTGCACAGTCAGAGCCCGACGACGATGCTAACATTTCAACAATTCTCCCTGCCCAAAGTTATTGGGAAACACCACTACGTGTCATTTCCGGTAATGGTCAATTCTGGTATCAAGTGGGGACACACGATTGGCTGCGTTATGATGCATCATTGATGACCCTCTCAGATGATGCACCAAGTGGTGAAAATGTTAACTACATCGAAGACATCGAAAACAGTCAACCAAACGCGCTAGTTAACTTTTTACCTGGTCTTTCCACTGAAATTTTCGAGGCACCTTATGGATTACCCGTAGGTAGTGTTTTGGATGGTAACTTTGTTTCAATTATCAAAGAACAACATGATGATAATGGTCTTATCTGGTACAAATTAGCTGCCAGTGGTTGGATTAATAGCATATACATCGATAAGTTATAAAAAAGCATAAGTAGATTACATGTTAGTAATCTACTTATGCTTTTTCACTTTGCTTTATCCGTCGTCTTGATTACTGTTCCGTTTTCAAGATAGTTCACAGCATCCTGAAATGTCCGTACAGGTATAATTTTCATATTTGGTGCGTATTTTTTGCCTGTATCGCGGGCAAGTTGATAATTTGTTTTGTGTTGCTCTTCATACTTTAAGATTTCTTTATTAGGAGCTATATATGGTGCAAAAAATATTGTTGATCCAGCTTCTTTTGCAGCTATTATTTTTTTATCAATGCCACCTATTTCACCAACATATCCATCTGCATTCATTGTGCCAGTTCCTGAAATGTTACGATCTTTTGCCAACTTATCGCCAATCAATTGATCGTAAATTTGTAGCGTAAACATCAAGCCACCAGAGGGACCACCAATTTTTCCTGGATCAACATCTATTTTTCTGGATGTTGTCACAGCCACATTATCTGTCAAAACAATGCCAATACCAGAACGGCCGTTAGGATATTCTGGAGATTTACTACTTGGTAATTTAATTGTGACACCAGTAGTACGACCTGGTTTACCATTGCGTAAGTAATCAACAGCAACCTTAACGCCTTTTTGTTTATTTGCAAGATATTTAATGAAGCCATCCGAGTTTTCATAATGATGCCCATCAACAGCTGTAATCGTGTCGCCAACTTTAATTGATTTTTTGAAGTGGGAAGAATCGCTCACACTAAGCACATAGATGCCACGATAAGTTGTTGATATTTTTTGCCCTGCTTTTTTAAATGCAACTTGCTCAGCATTGGCAATTGCGCTTTGCATATAAAAATTCTGAACATCGTTAAACACTTCTGAGCTCTCGCCACCGGTAACATCTTCAGATTTATCATATGACATATGCGGGTTTATTTTTGTCTGTAAATAACTAAAACCATTTGCTTTTGATAAATATACCGATGTGATGTTGTAGCGCCCCTTTGAGGTATCATGCTTCCCATCAATTTTGACAAATTTTGATAAATCATCTGCCTCACCAGGACTTTCAATATAGCCATCAAGTGGTCGAACAAGCCATACCAAGCCAACAATAACAAAAACTGTGACAATGGCTGCAACTATTTTACTTTTTCTTCGCATTTATTTATTACTCCAAACGTTCTTTTAAAGCTTTAACAACAATAGGCGGTACGAATTTCGACATATTATCTGCCCCCATACTGCCAATCTCTTTAACCATTGAACTTGAAATGTTTTGATTTTCTGGTTTGGCCAGTAACAGGATTGTTTCAACATCAGCCAAAGCACTGTTTAATCCGGCAATATCTCGCTCATATTCAAAATCTTTGCTATTACGTAAACCACGGACAATAAATTTAGCATTAATTTCTGACATGAACTGGACCGTTAAACCATGCATGATGGCAACTTCAACATTATTTAAATCAGCTACTGTAGCAGAAATAAGCGCAATTTTTTCTTCCGGTGTGAATAGTGCTTTTTTACTCGTATTATTACCAACACCAACAACAACTGTATCAAATAACTTACTGGCACGACGAATAATATCTAAATGACCATTCGTTAATGGATCAAAGCTACCTGGGAACAATGCAATACTCATGTTCATTTCCTCTCTGTATATGTACTCATCAAGTATTGTATCGATAAATGGATACAACCGTTATACCATATGTTTTTTGCTGAATAATTTCAAATGTCTGATCTGCATCAGGTAAATTTGCAGTATTATCACTTTCAGCAAGAATAATTGCACCAGATGTTAACAAATTATTATCAGACATATAATGCATATCTGCAGTAATTGTTTCTTTGGCATATGGCGGATCTAAAAAAACAAGATCAAAAGTTTTCTGTTCTGTCACAAATTTTTGAAGGGCTTGTTGAGATTGTGCCTTGACGACTGTAAATGAATTCAAATCATGTGTCTTTTTAATATTATTTTCAATCACTTTAATGGCTTGAAATTGACGATCAACCAGCGTTGCATGCGTCATTCCTTGTGACACAGCCTCAATTGCTAATCCACCAGTTCCGGCATATAAGTCTAGAACTGATCCGCCACTTAAATATGGTCTCAACATACTAAACATAGCTTCTTTAACTTTATCTGTTGTTGGTCGCGTTCTGTCACCGGAAACCGCGTCTAATTTTGTGCCACGAAAACGGCCTGATACTACTCGCATTTTTTTATATGCATAAAATTGGCGCTAGTTACTAAAACTGCGTCAGTTTACGCTCTCCTCATCATAATTTTCAAAGAAAATGTCATCGTGCACATCACCCAAGTCTGGATCAATATCTGGACGCGGTGATTGAACAACATCTTTAACAAATTTGTATTGCTTAATTTTATCAATTTTTTGATCAATATTAATATCGTCTACATAAATCATGGCAAAATCCATTTTTTGAGAGACGTATGTGAGTTGACCAAACTTCTTTAATTGCGATGCATGACGCTTATTTTTTAAATAAATATATAATGCACGACGGGGTTGTAATTCAAATGTCATTTCAAATCCTTTCTAGCGATAACATCAGCAGGATGAATCGCTACAATCTTTTTTTGTGTTGCTGCAATATTTAACGTTAAAGCTACGGCCGCGCTGAACACAATGTAAGACGATCCACCACCAGAAATGAAAGGAAAGACCACACCAGTAATTGGTAAAATACCAATTACGCCACCTAAATTCACGAGTACTTGTATAAACAAGAGAGTTGCAATACCAAACAACATGAGTCGATAATATTGACTCTTTTGTCGAATACCTAAAATAACCATGCGTCCAACCATGATTAACATCAAAATTAACACAGTCATTGTTGTAACAGCACCTAGTTCTTCTGTCATGACTGCCATAATAAAATCAGTATTGGACTCTGGTAAATATGGCTTGATAAGCGAGTTACCAAGACCCACCCCAAATAGTCCACCATGCGCTATGGCATAATAACCGTATAGTAACTGCCGACTAGCATCAACTGCATTTGGATCCCACGGATTAACGAAACTTGTTAACCTGGCAATTGCATAGTGGTCTTTACTTGTTAAATCAAAAAAATGATTAGCAAAACGAATAATTGTTTGTAAAAATCCAAATCCTAAACCGATAAAAGCTGCCGTTAAGGCAATTATACGACGTGAAACACCTGAAGCTAGTAGCAGAGACAATAGTATTAGCAGAATAATCAAGCCATTACCGTTATCCGGCATAATGAAAACTAACAAAATCGCAAAGGCTGGTAATCCCCAAACTTTAAACCGACTAACTGGCTGTAATGCCAAACGCAAACGACTTTGCCATGGAAAACGCGCAAAGAAATTTGAAAAGTAAAGGATCATCGCAAGTTTTAAAAATTCAGCTGGCTGTAACGTTATTACGCCCAAATTAATCCAGCCATGTGCGCCATTGACTGGTGGCATGATAAATTTGGCTACAATTAATGCACCAATGACTAATATTTGAAGATTTCTCATCCATATTAAATTCTGTAATTTTTTTAGATTAAGATGGTATAAAAATAATGCACCAATTAACCCCATTACAACAAAAATCGCTTGCTTAATAAAATTACTCAGCGCAGCCGTTGTTCCCTGAGTCGCCGAAAAGACCATTATAATCCCAAGCATACTAAGGATCACAAAAGGTATGGCTATCCAATAATCTAGTTTTCGTAATTTTTTAAACATGCAAAATTAATCACCTAAAATTGTCTTTAAATTTGTCTCATCTAAGTTTTTTGCAATAGCAATAACAAAGTCTTTTGCTGCTTCATAATCAGCAATTGACCAAACTGTTTGATGAGTATGAATATATCTTGACGCTACGCCTAAAGCAACAGAAGGTATTCCTGTATGCTCACTTTGTGCAGCTGCAGCATCTGTGCCACCCTTAGATACAAAATATTGATATGGTATGTGGTTATCTTCAGCAACTGATAACAAAAATTCCTTCAATCGCAATGGTAAGATGACAGTTGGATCAAAGACACGTAGTAATGTGCCATGATCCAAAATTCCTTGCCTTCCTTCACTGCCTGCTATATCATCAGCAGCACTGGAATCAATTGCAAAGAAAATATCTGGCTTCAGTAAATTAACTGCCCCGTGAGCACCACGTAAGCCAACTTCTTCCTGTACGTTGGCACCCATAATTAACGTATTCGGCGTGTTCTCATCTTTTAATGCATCCAATGCATCTAAAGTAGTTACTAAACCAAAACGGTTATCCCAAGCTTTTGAAATAACTCGTTTTTTATTTGCAGACATAATCGTTGTCACTTCAGGCACGATAAAATCACCGGGAAATACACCAAATTTTTGTGCTTCCTGCCTATCAACAAATCCTGCGTCAAATAAAATATCTTCTACCTTAGGGAGCGTTGGTACGCCACCATGTCCTCGTAAAAGATGTGGTGAAATGGAACTTGATACGACTGGATAATTCCCCTTGGCCGTAAATAATGTGAAACGTTGTGATGATACTACAGTAGGATTCCACCCACCAATAGCCTCTACCTTCAAGGCCCCACTAGGCAAAATTTGAGTCACTATAAAGCCAACCTCATCCATATGTGCCGCAAACATAACACGTGGTGCATGAACATTAGGATTTTCCTTGATACCAAATACGCCACCTAGGCCATCTTGTTTGATATCATCAACTAATGGTGATAACTCTTGGCGAAAAGCCTGTCTAATATTTACTTCTTGCCCTGATGTGCCTTGTAACTCTGTATATTTTTTTATACGTTCCCATGTCTTATTATCCAAAACCAACTATCCTTTCTTACATAAAATTCAAACTCAACTGTTTTTATTTTAAATATTCTCGTTCGCTCATGTTAAATTGATCATCAAAAGTGTAGCGAATTGGCTCACCATTACCGATTTCTAGACCATCAATTGCAGTATCACTAATGTTTTCCAGATATTTAATTAATGCTCTTAGTGTACTACCATGGGCAACAATTAGCTGATTACATCCAGATTGCAGTCCGGGTTTAATAACTTCTAACCAATAAGGCAACATACGCTCACTCGCCATTTTTAAGCTTTCGCCTTGTGGCTCAATTTGATTAGGATAACGTCTATTTGGCAATACTTCTTCCAACAACGGCGGTACTTCTGTATAGCTACGACGCCATAATGCGACAGCTTCAACTCCGTATTTTTCTCTGGCATCGTCTTTATTTAAACCTCGCAACGCGCCATAATGTCGTTCGTTTAATCGCCATGTTTTATTTATTGGTAACCATGATTGATTCGTTTCAAACAAAATAATATTTGCGGTAGTAATTGCGCGTTGCAGATAAGATGTATGTACAACATCAAACAACAAATGTTTTTGCGCTAAAATATCACCAACTTTTTTTGCTTGTTGACGACCCTTCAGAGTTAAAGGAACATCTGTCCAACCCGTAAATTCATTATCGCGATTAGCAGTTGATTCCCCATGACGAACCAAAACAAGTTGAGATACCATAAGTTAACTTCCTTAAAAATCAATGTTGTTTCTATTATAGCATTAAAAATTAAACAAAATACTAGTCATCGGCTCAAAAATACTTCAGTTGAATTAAATTATTTTAGTATAATCTATGCAACAAATTTGGATGATTTTAAAATCATTAATTTTTCATCTCACAATTATTAAGCGTATAAATTGTTACTTTTTGATGATAAGTTCGTGTTTAAAGCGTTTTCATTTTGCTTTTTTGTTAAAAACATTAGAATTTCTTATTTATATAGCCGTTTTTTGTTTTAATTTTCCTTTTATACTGCTAGAATTAAATAGGACGTTTAACGTTACTACATTTTTGGGAGATCATTATGTTTGCAATTGCAAATTATTTTAAACTCAAGGAATTAAACACATCAGTTCGTACAGAATTCATTGCCGGATTGACGACATTTACATCAATGGCCTATATCTTATTCGTTAACCCTTCTGTGTTAGGTGCTGCGGGTATGGATAAAGGTGCCGTTTTCACAGCAACTGCTGTCGCCTCTGCCGTTGCAACTCTTTTCATGGGTATCGTAGCGTTGTACCCAATTGCTATTGCACCAGGACTTGGTGTTAACGCATTTTTCGCTTATTCAGTAGTTATTGGTATGGGCGTGAAATGGGAAACAGCCATGGCTGGCGTTTTCGTTGCTGCTTTGATTTTTTTAGTTTTAACTTTATTTAAAATTCGTGAAAAAATCATCAATATTATTCCTCAAAATTTGAAATTAGCAATTGCTGCGGGTATTGGTCTATTCATCGCTTTTATAGGTCTACATGATGCAGGTCTAATTGTTGCAAACGATGCAACAATGGTGTCTTTAGGTAAATTAACGACGCCCACATCACTCTTGTCAATTTTTGGTATTATATTAACGTTTGTCTTATTATCACGTAAAACACCAGCTGCCATTTTTATTGGTATGGTTGCTACCTCAATTGTTGGTATTGTGTTTGGTTTAATCAAGTTACCTACCTCTATTGTTTCCCCAGCACCATCATTGGCTCCAACATTTGGTGCTGGCGTTATGCACATCGGTGACATTAATTCATTACAAATGGTCACAGTCGTTGTGACATTCTTACTTGTCACATTTTTTGATACAGCTGGTACGATGATTGGTTTAGCGACACAAGCTGGCTTCATGAAAAATAATGAAATGCCACGTGCTGGTCGTGCTTTAATGGCTGATGCCGTTGGTATGACTGTTGGTGCTGTTATTGGCACTTCCCCAACGTCTGCATACGTTGAATCGTCATCAGGTATTGCAGTCGGTGGTCGTTCTGGATTAACCAGTGTTTTCACCGGATTATTCTTTCTACTCGCATTATTCTTCTCACCTCTATTGAGCGTTGTCACATCACAAGTTACTGCACCTGCTCTAGTCGTGGTTGGTGTTTTGATGGCAGAAAGTTTACGGAAAATTGACTGGGATGATATCGCAATTGCTGCACCTGCCTTCTTAATTATCATAGGTATGCCACTGACTTACTCAATCTCAGATGGTATTGCATTAGGATTTATTTTGTATCCTATAACAATGATAGCAACTGGTCGTGGTAAAAAAGTACATCCCTTAATGTATTTTCTAGCCGTGCTATTTGTCCTATTCTTAGTAATTGTTGCACATTAATATTGTTCTTAAAATTAAAAGCGCTTCAGCAATTAAGCTGAAGCGCTTTTAATTTATTAATTATCTGTTACTTTTGGCTTCTCTGCGTAAATCCCGTGCATTTGCCAGTGCCGTTTTAGTAATATTTTCTCCAGAAAGCATCATTGCAATTGCACGTTCACGTCCGATTTCATCTAATGGTGTGACTTGAGTTACAGTGCGCTCATTTTCAGCTACTTTTGCAATTAAAAAATGATGTGTTGCTGCCGCAGCCACTTGAGGTAAATGCGTTATTGCAAAAACTTGTGAATCTGCAGCGATTGTTAGCATTTTCTTGGCAATTGCTTGTGCAACACGTCCAGAAACACCAGTATCAGCCTCATCGAATACAATGGATATAATATGTTGTTGTTTCGTGAAAGCTGTTTTGATAGCTAACATCAAGCGAGCAGTCTCGCCACCAGATGCAATCTTAACCAAGGGTGCCATACCTTCCCCCACATTTGTTTGCACATAAAATTCAACATTATCCGTACCAGAAGAAACAAAACCTTCAATTTGGTCAAAATGCACTTCAAATTCTGCACCAACCATAAGTAATTCGTTTAACTGCTGATTAATTGCCTGTTCAAGTTCTCGAGCAACTTTTTGCCGCACCTCGCGTAATTTAATTGCTTGTTTACGCAATACTTGCCGTAAATTATTTTGCCGTACTTGAAGTTGTTCCACGTCAAGTTCATCATTGTCTTTCATTGATAATTCCTTATCAACTTTTTGTTTGAAAATTAAAACATCCGCAACAGTTGTACCATATTTGCGTTCCAATGAGTGAATCAGTTGTAACCGTTCGTCAATTCTTACGAGCTCTGCCTCATCATATGTTAAGTCACTGATTTGTTCATCAACATCTCGGCTGACCTCTTGTGCAGCATAATAACTATCCGCAATTGTACTAGCCAAATCAGCATAGTTATCATCATACTCAGCAATCTCTTGTAATGCTTGCATTGATTCTGCCAAACGATCAACTGCACCACCATCTTCACCACTCAAAGTTAGTTGCGCACGCTGTAACCGATCAGCAATTTTTTTATAATTAAGCAGCTTTCCGCGAGCATCTAGCAAATCCTCTTCTTCATTTGCCTGCAAATCAGCATCTGCCAACTCTTGTTGTTGAAACTGCAACAAATCCAGACGTTGCGTAATCTCTTGTTGAGAAGTCTGAACCCGACGAATACGTTGCGTGATGCTACGAAAATCATTAAAAATTTCTTGGTATGCCTGCTTTGTCACCAATAATTCGTTCCCACCATAAGCATCTAATAGTGGCAAATGTTCATCTGAGTTCAATAATTGTTGTGTATCATTTTGACCTTGAATGTCAACCAGTTGACGCCCGATACTTGACAACATTTTCAAACTTACAACCACACCATTGATACGAATCAGGCTACGTCCATTGTGCTTTAATTCACGGTATATGATTAGCTCACCATCAGAAATTTCAATTCCCTGTTCATTTAACTGATTAATCAGACTCTTATTTTGAGGTATACTAAAAACCGCTTGAAGTACAGCTTTTTTACTACCATGACGAATCATGTCTGAACTACCGCGTCCTCCAGTCAACATCATCAGTGCATCGATTATAATTGACTTTCCAGCTCCTGTTTCACCAGTTAACACACTCATACCACTATCAAATTGTAACGCCACTTTTTCAATAATGGCAAAATTTTCAATAAGAAGATTTTCTAACATAATAATTGTTGTGCTAGTGCGCACATTTTCTTTCTATTATTTTTCAAGTAATTTTTGAATTGTATTAGTCATTTGTGACGTAACTACACCATCTTTTAATAGTACGAGTACTGAGCTATCGTCACTTAAAGTACCAAAAACTTCTGGAAATTTTACTTGTTCAAATAAATTAGCAACTAATTGCCCATTACCAGGCTGAACTTTTAACATGATTTGTCCACGTTGTGCACGCTGACTTAAAAATGATTGCTGCAAAGTACGACGTAAACGTTGAAGGTAGGGACGATCATCTTGCTTAGGCAGATGATAATGAAACCCACCATGTGTATTGGGTACCTTTATTAGGCCAAGTTCATTAATATCACGTGAAATAGTTGCTTGGGTAACTGTTTCACCTATTGTTTCAAAATGAGCCACAATATCTTCTTGTCGACCCACTTGATGGTTTTGAATTAATGCCAGTAGCGTTTTTTGACGGATCTTTTTATTCATCAACATGACTTCCTGTTTGATTTAATTGTGCATACGTTTGTGCTAACAATGTATCAATAGTAGTATCAGTAATGGCTGTTGCAGACTCATCTCGTGTTAAAATAGCCAAAAATTCAATATTTCCTTGACCACCTTTAATCGGAGAATACGTTAGCGCCTTAATACTGAATCCATTAGTTACCATTATTTTGGTCACTGACTGTAGTACTTGTTTATGGACAGCTGGGTCTTTGATAATACCATTCTTACCAACATTTTCTCTACCAGCCTCAAATTGTGGTTTGATCAGAGCAACAACATGGCCACCATTGCTAATAATTTTTGAAAGTGGTGGTAGTATTAACCCTAAAGAAATAAATGAGACATCGATAGTTGCAAATGCTGGTTGTCCAAACTTAAAATCAGCTAAAGTTGAATAGCGGAAATTTGTATTCTCCATAACTTTAACACGTTCATCCGAACGCAGTTTCCAAGCAAGTTGATTTGTTCCTACATCGAGTGCATAAACCATTTTAGCGCCATTTTGCAAAGCAACATCAGTAAAACCACCAGTAGAAGAGCCAATATCCAATACAACCTTATCGGCCACTGTAATATCAAAATCATTCAAGGCTTTTTCAAGTTTTAAGCCACCACGTGATACATACTTTAACTTTTCACCTTTAAAATGTAGCTCTGTTGATACTGGTATTTTCTGTCCAGCTTTATCTATGCGCTCTTCATTTTCTCCAAGTATCTCACCAGCCATAATCGCTCGTTTTGCCTGTTCACGTGAATCAAAAAGGCCTTGCTGAACTAGTAAAATATCAACGCGTTCTTTTTCTACAGCACTCATACCCTATCTCCAATTAAGTTTAAAAAATCATCTAATAACGCACGGTTAAATTGTGAATCATGTGCAGAAATATCAGCCAAATCTTGATGCGCACTAGCAATATATTCATCACGTTTATTAATCGCTTCTTGCTTACCAATTAAATGTGGTAATGACATAATTTTTTCATCATCGTCTTGATCAAAATCATCTAAATCATCTTGGATTTGAAAAGCGATACCAAAATTATATCCAAAATTAAAGATAGCTGCATTGGTGTTAAATCTATTTTGGACCAATTCTTCACTGCCATCTTCATCTACCATATTTTGATGTGCCAACCTTGAACCAGCCAACGCAGAAAAGCTTAATAAAGCAGCAGTTTTAGGAGCATATACTTCGCTCAATAACCACTCATCATCAACCTGAAATTTTTCGCCATGATTTTTCATGTCCTGCATTTGACCGATAACCATACCATTGCCCCCCGCTTGAAAAGATAGCATTTTTGAGAGTAACAATAGTTCTTCAGCATTAATACGTTGATCTTGTTTGGCACTATCGTTAGCCGTACTTAACACATGAAATGCCCCAGTTAATAAAGCATCCCCAACTAAAATTGCCTCTGCTTCACCATACAACGCATGCACACTGGGCTTTCCACGTCTAAGCATATCATTATCCATTGCGGGTAAATCATCGTGTACTAACGAATATGAATGCACCCATTCAACTGCGGTTGCTGCTTTTAAAATACTTGGTGTTATTTCTTTTCCAAAACTGGCTATTACTGCAAGCACCAACATGGGTCTTAATCGCTTACCACCGTTCAATACGGCATACTTCATCATCTCAGCAAAATCATTGTCTCTCGACGCGCATGTCAAATCACTTATTAATTGTTGGTTAATCTTAGCTGTCCACTCTGATTGAAAGTCTGATAATTTAGTCATTTGTTAATTCCAAATCTGTTAGTTCGTCATTATCAGCCATTACTTTTGCTAACGTTTCTTCAGCATTTTTCAAAGTATTCTGCAATTCTTTCACTAATCCTACACCATTTTGAAAATCAATTAAGGCGCCTTCTAGTGGTCTATCACCTTTTTCTAATTGGCTCACAATACTTTCCAGTTGTTGTAGTTTATCTTCAAATGTTGTTGGTTCACTCATTTTTAAGGTCACTCGTTTCTATAATTTTAGCTTCTGCTGTGCCATCTTGTAAACGCAAGTTAACATGATCATCGATATGTACCTCTTTAATTGTACGCACCAGTTGATCATCTTTTTCGATTAAGACATAGCCACGGGATAATATTTTAAGCGGGCTCATCAAATCAAGCTTAGCGGCCAATAATTTCACTTTTTGGCTTGGAGCTTGTAGCAATATTTTCCGAATTTGTAACTGTCGTTGAACTAAAGCTTTAATCTCATGGTTCTTTGTTGTTAACCGCTGCTGTATTGATTGTGTTAGCATATGAGCTAATTGATCAACTCGTTGATTATAACCAGTGTACAACCTGTCTGGCTGCTGGAAAATCACATGACGTGCCACGCGTTCCAGTCGCTGTTGACGTACATCAATTATTTGTTTCATGCGCAAATTAAGTCGAATTTGTAATTCATTTAATCGGCTAACTATTTGTTCTAGCGTAATTGGTGTAGACAACTCGGCGGCAGCAGTTGGTGTTGCCGCACGGCGATCTGCAACAAAATCAGCCAACGTATTATCTGTTTCATGACCAACTGAACTAATAATTGGCACATGCGTTGCAGCAATCACCCGCGCTAGTTTTTCATCATTAAATGCCCACAAATCCTCAATAGAACCACCACCACGTCCAACAATTAATGTATCGTATTGCCCAGAGTTATCAATCCGAAGAATTTGTTTAATCAAAGTTGCGGCAGCTTTTTCACCCTGCACAACCGCAGGAAACAGCACAACTTGCGCGCTTGGAAAACGCCTCTGTACGGTACGTGTAATGTCTTCAATGACCGCACCTGTTGGTGAAGTTACAACTGCAATTTTTTTTGGAAATGTTGTTATTTGCTTTTTTGGTAAGTCAAATAATCCTTCTGCAGCTAATTTTTGTTTAAGTTGCTCATACGCTAAAAATAATTCGCCAATTCCATCTGGTGTCATTTGTTCTAAGATAATTGCGTAAGTACCACTCGGTTCATATATCTGGATACGACCGATAGCATTGACCTTCATACCCTCTTCCGGCTTAAATTTCAACCGGCTTGCATAAGAAAACATGGCAGCTGAAATTAGCGCATTACCATTTGGATCCTTAATTGAAAAATATAAATGCCTACCTCGTCGCCTACCAATATTGGAAATTTCACCAGTAATATAAACTTTTTCTAGATAGGGATCAGCGTCAAATTTACGTTTTAAATAGGATGTTAACGCACTAATTGTTAAATACTTTTGTGTTTCTGACATAGTTTTATTATACCATTTCTATGCATATATACAAAAAAGCATAGCATGCTATGCTTAATCGAGTGTGGTTATCGTAAATGTTTTATCATTAGCATTACGAACAAGAATTGCTTGTAATTCGTTGGCTGTTTGTATGACAATACGCACTGGCACGTTACTTGGCAAAAACTTTAAAGCTGATTGTGATACATACGTAGTAAAACTATCAATCTCTGTTTGACTATAAAATTGCGTTGTCACCGTAACATTTAAGCTAGTCAATGTACTCTTTTTAAAATTAGCTACGGCTGTTGCACCTGCAATATTTGGGAAGAAGTTAGATACGTCATTTTGGAAATTAGCAAAGCCATTGTTTTCATCGTTTCCCAATTGAGATGTGTCTGTAGCTTCTTTTGGCAAAACAATTGATCGCTCATTTATATCTGTCCAGTTTGTTAGGTTAGTGCCTTGATCGCTTTGCGATTCAGCATAGAAATTACCAGGAGCTAGAGAATCTGACGATGAGTTAGCATACATTGCTACCACAATGGGTACATTTTGTGAAACACCTGATTGCTTACGTACTTGTTGAATGATCTGAGGTGCTATTCTTTTACCATAAGCAATGCGATCTTCAGTTGAAATATCTTGATTATAAGTTGCCCCATAACGTTCTTTTTGATATTCATCTTGTGTATTCATCGCCACACCAATAACCATGCCCGCAAGTTTTAAATCATTTCCCTGTTTTGTCATGAAATCTTGCTCAGTTAGCGTTTGAACATAAATTGGTTCACGAGATGAGTCTGTCTTACCATTATCTTCAGGATTTAAACCAATAGTATTATTTTTGCTCTTACGTCCTAATAAATTAGTAACTGTGTCCGATGTTAAATACTGACCTTCTTGGAAAATATATTGACTAGTCTTAAAATGTGATTTTGCCAAATCAAGTAAATTCGATTCAAAATGTTTCACGTCTAAACTATTTGGTTCGGATGTTGCTGTAATTCCACGCGCAGCGCTTACTAAATAGCGGCCATCTTTAATCACTGTCTGATATTGACCTGGCGCTCTTTGTGTAATCTGCACACCGCTCACTTTTTTTGTGGCAGTAGGTGCAACGCGATTTATATTAAAAAAATATAGTCCACCGATCGCAACAATAACGATCATTATGGCAATAACCATGTACCCGCGAAAACCTATACGTCTCATTTATCAATACCTTCTTTTGCTTGCGCATCAACGAACTGCTGTTCAGTCCAAATCATCACACCAAGTTCATTTGCCTTGCGCAATTTACTACCACCATCTTCACCAGCAATAAGTAAATCCGTCTTTGCAGAAATCGATCCTGCAACAATTGCACCATGATCCTGTAACCATTTTGTGGCAACTGGGCGACTACTTTGTTCTAGCTTTCCGGTTAAGACAATCTTTTTATTATAGAAAAAAGAATTTTCATCAATAACTACCTCAGATAAAAACTTCAAATTAACATTTGCACGAGATAGTTCTTGAATTAACTGTTTTGACTCTGGCAGGTCAAAGTATTGCACCACCGAATGTGCGATTGTCGTACCAATACCATCAATATTAGCTATATCTTCTACCGTTGCAGTTGCGATAGTTTCGATATTCTTAAATTTTTCGGCAATTAAACGTGCTGCTTTTGCCCCAATCATTCGAATACCCAATCCAAACAAGAGCCGTTCAAGGGAATTACTTTTTGATTTATCGATTGACGTCAATAAATTCGATACGGATTTTTCTTTAAACTTATCTAGCAGTAATAGTTGTTCTCTATTTAAATGATAAATAGATGCAACATCCTTAATCAGATCGGATTTTAATAGCTGCCCAATAACTCTTGGGCCCATACCTTCAATATTCATTGCATTACGAGAAGCAAAGTGTGTTAACCCTTCTTGAATTTGCGCGGAACAAAATGGGTTAATACAACGCAAAGCCACTTCACCTTCAATATGGACAAGTTCTGAGTCACACGCTGGACATTTAAGCGGAATATCATATTTTTGACTATCACTTGGCCGATTAGCTAAAATGACTTGGCCAATTTCTGGTATGATATCACCTGCTTTATGCAAAGTTACAGTATCACCAATACGAATACCCTTTGAATTTAAGTAGTCGGGGTTATGTAAACTTGCACGCTGAACTGTCGTGCCTGCTAATTTCACAGGATCCATAATTGCCGTTGGTGTCACAGCACCAGTACGACCGACTGTCCATTCAATATCACGAACAACCGTTAACGCTTCTTCAGGCGGAAACTTGTAGGCAATTGCCCAACGTGGAATTTTAACAGTGTTCCCTAAGTCGAATTGTAAATCCAATTGATTGACTTTAACTACAACGCCATCAATACCATATGCAAGTTCATCACGTTTAGTAGTATATTCAGCGATATAATCAGCAATATCAGATATTCTAGAAATGACACGATTTTTGCTATTAGTTGGTAGTCCAAGTATAGAAAAACGCTCTAAAGCCTCACTTTGTGTTGTGGCACCCAATGCTTCAGGTTCAGCCGTATAATACACAAATGCAGCCAATTCTCGTGCCTTTGTTATTTTAGCATCTAGCTGTCGTAACGATCCTGCAGCGGCATTACGTGGGTTGGCAAATGGCTCTAATCCATCAGCTTCACGTTGTATATTAAGCTTTGCAAAACTAGTTTTAGGCATATATATTTCGCCACGAACTTCAATGGTAATCGGTTCAGTCAATTGCTGCGGAATTGTTTTAATTGTTTTCACATTCCGTGTCACATCCTCACCAATGATCCCATTTCCGCGAGTTGACGCTTGTATTAATTGACCATTTACATATGTCAATGCCACGGCCAGACCATCAATTTTAAGCTCCAAATTATAATCAGATTGAAATCCTAATGACTTGGTTGTACGGGCATCCCATTCATCAAGTTCGGCCAAACTAAAAACGTCTCCCAAAGACAACATGGGTGCAGGATGAACAACTTTTTCTAGTTCGGATTTAATACTATCGCCACCAACATTTTGAGTTGGTGAATCAGGTGTGACAAACTGTGGAAATTCTGCTTCCAAAGCAACCAAGTGTGCATATAACTCATCGTAATCATGATCTTCAATTAATGGTGCGTCTTTTTCATAATAAGCAATCCCATAAGTTGTTAATTGAGATTGTAAATGTGTAATTTCTTGTTGCGCAGCTGCTGTTGTCAATTTTTCAATTGGTGTAAATTCTGAAAACATTTTCTACCTCAAAATTTGTTCATATGCTCTATGATATCATAAATAGCCATCTCCACTGTAACAGCGTGATCAAAAATAATTTCGTCTTCAATACCTAAATAATCAGTAGCACGATACCAACGCTTAACGTCCTTATCTGTAAAATCAATTACAGACTTTGTTTTGTGTCGATTAAGTGTCTCAGACAATGATAAATTATAATAAATTGGAATAACATTATGAAATAAAGCGGCCTGGTGTACTAACATTTCAGCATATACATCACGGCGCAATATACCTTCAATAATTACCACATCAACATTTAATCGACCAAATTCCAATAAAGTGTTCATTAAGTTAATTGACAAGTTGCCAGCATGATCATCTACTTGTAATATTTCTCGACGGATAACATCTTGTGAAATTAACAAACTGTTAGTAAATCGTCTACGTAATTGCTTAGCGAGTGTTGTTTTTCCACTGCCCGAATTACCTCGTATAATGATTAAAGTCGTCATGACACTCTCGTAATTGGTGCAAATGCTGCTAATAGCTGTTTCACACCCTCAGCAGGAAAAGCCACTTTTAGCTCTTGATCTTGTGAACTGCCAGTCACTGACACAACTGTCCCGATGCCCCATTTTTTATGCGATACTTTATCTCCAGCTTGCCAAGATGTGCTGTCAGCACCAGTTGAACCAGAAGTTGTTTTGACAACTGGACTCGCTTTATAAGTTGTGGTTGTTGCACGTTGCACTTTTTTATCAAACGGATACGTTCCCTTATCACCCAATGTTCCTCTAGTATTGCTGCCGATTACTTCTAATAATTCGGGTGAAATTTCATTAATGAAACGTGAAGCCTCATTAGCCTGAGTTCGGCCGTACAATAATCTTGAAAACGCATTAGTTAAATATAACTTTTTCATCGCACGTGTAATGCCCACATAAGCTAAGCGTCGTTCTTCTTCAAGTTGATCATCATCCATCATTGCTCGTGATAGCGGGAAAATACCTTCTTCCATGCCAATCAAGAAAACTACTGGAAATTCCAATCCCTTAGCTGCGTGTAATGTCATTAATGTTACAGCGCCGTCGCCTTCTTCAAAGTCATCTAAATCACTCATCAAAGCAGTAGTGCCCAAAAAATCAGTCATTGGGTCCACTGCTTCTGGATCTTCAGCGTTATACTTGTCATCAAATTCTTTCGTAACAGACAAAAATTCTTCCAAATTTTCTAATCTAGCTTGACTATCTGGGTCGTTTTTACCAGCTAACATTTGTCGATAGCCTGACCTAGTCATCGACAATTCAGCAAGTTCGGTCACATTTAAAAATTCAGATTGTTGGCGCAAATCATGCATCATCTCCGCAAACGCCAAAAAACTAGAAGTCGCCCGCGTCGATATTTCTGGAGCCAATTCGATACTATCAATTGCAGTCATGTAAGATACGTTCAATCGATTGGCTAATTCACGTAGTCTCGATAGAGACGTAGCCCCCAATCCTCGTTTTGGTTCGTTAACTATCCGTTCAAACGCCGCGTTATTATCTGGATTTGTAATCAAGTTCATATATGACATAATGTCTAGAATTTCTTTACGCTCATAAAATTTATGACCACCAACCATTGTATAAGGCATATTCGCTTTTACTAATGATTCTTCCACATTACGAGATTGCGCGTTCGTGCGATACAAAATAGCAAAATCACTGTATGCCATGTTGTTTTCGTCCCGCATTTTTTTGATGTTTGATAAGATAAAGTTAGCTTCATCATGCTCCGATTGTGCACGATAATAAGCAATCTTATCGCCTTTACCTTTTTGTGTCCACAATTCTTTGGGTACACGTTCATTGTTATGGTTAATAACAGCATTAGCAGCATCTAAAATGTTTTGTGTTGAGCGATAATTTTGTTCCAATAGCACAGTATGGGCATTAGGGTAATCTTTTTCAAAATTCAAAATATTATTCATATTGGCACCACGCCAACCATAAATAGACTGATCAGCATCACCTACAACCGCTAAATTCTGCGAACGTTTTGCTAATAAGTTAACAATTGTATATTGCGCATCGTTTGTATCCTGATACTCATCGACATGAAGATATTCAAATTGATTTTGATAACGTTCAAGGACTTCAGGAGAAGTTTGAAACAAATCAATTGTTAACATAATTAAATCATCAAAATCAACACTTTGTGCACGTTTTAATTCAGCTTGATATGCAGTATAAACATCAGCAACTGTCTCTTGAAAAGCATTATCAGCTTGTTTTGCAAAGTCGCGTGGCCGTAGCATATCGTTTTTTGCGTTTGATATCATTCCCAAAACTGTACGTGGATCATACTGATTTGTGTCAAGATTTAAATCATTAATAACACGTTTCATCAACGTTCGTTGCGCGCTTGTATCTATAATTGTAAAATTACGTGATAACCCAATATTTTCGCCATCACGTCTTAATATACGTACCGCCAGTGCATGAAATGTTGATACCCAGATGTCGCGCGCCACGTCTTCAGATAATAATGACCCAATTCGTGTTCTCATTTCTTTAGCGGCTTTATTGGTAAACGTAATTGCTAGTATGCGCCACGGAAAAACATTTAAGTCTTGAACAAGATGTGCAATTCGATGTGTTAAAACGCGTGTTTTCCCTGATCCAGCACCCGCCATAATCAAAAGTGGCCCTTGTGTTGTTTGCACCGCTTCGGCTTGTTTATCATTCATTCCGTTGATAAGTTCTTCTACTGACATATGTGCTCCTAAAGTGTAAATTAACTTCTATTATTATAACAGATTTTGACACGAACATCAGTTCGCAATACCGATAAAAAAAACGAGATTTCTCTCATTTAATTTTGTGGTACATCAAAACGTGATAAATGCCATTCTTGTATGATTGCAATAAGTTTTTCAGCGTACGTTGGATCTGTTGCATAACCGTCCTTGGTTAATGCTGTTGCTGCTGATTTATAATCTCGCGCTGCTAGAACATGTTGGTATTGCGCAGAATTCCAACTTGTTCCATGATACAAAAGTTCTGCATGCGCCTTCATACTGTCCTGCCAAGTATCATAGGCTGCAAAACGACCTTGAATAGTGATCCATTGACCATTTTCAAATTCTTGTGTTGGCAATACAACACTTTTTTGACTAGCATCTGCTTTGATACCGTATAAGTTATTGTACTGTGTTGAAAGCGTTGATGTATGCCAATCTGATTCTAAAATGGCTTGTGCGATACTAATCGAAGCAATTACGCCATATTTTTCTTGCATTTGTCTTGCATATGGTGCTAATTGGTTAATCCAGGCAATTTTTTGTTGCCGCACAGCATCTTGATTAGGTGTCTGTTGATGGTTGTATATGAGTGTTTGAGACCAAAATGTGGCCCCAATCGCTATAATTAAAATACTGCTAACCCATAGCCACAGATTTAATCTCGGTAGTCTCTTCTTTATTTTTTTTAGCTTTTTTCTTCTTTTTTTTGCCATTAATTAAGTCCGTCCATTGCTAATAATTGCCGAAAATGGCTTGAGGTCGTGCGCAGCTTTTCAGGTGTATCTCCCAAAACAAAGTGCCCGTTTTCTAAAAAATAAACCTGATCAACATTATCAATACCAGTTAAATGGTGTGTCACCCAAATCACCGTACGATCCTTCAAAACATCAAAAATTTGCTTTAACACGTCGTTTTCTGTTTTTGGATCTAAACTAACAGTTGGTTCATCTAAAATAACAATGGGCGCGTCTTGTAGCAAGACACGGGCCAGAGCAAATCGTTGTTGTTCTCCACCGGAAAAACGAGCACCTGCCTCTTTCATTTGTGTATGATAACCGTTAGGTAGCGTATCAATTAAGGGTCCTAATCCAGTTTTTTCAATCGCTGCCTGAACCTGATCGTCTGTGGCTGTGACATTTCCCATTCGTACATTATTTAGAATTGTCGTATCAAACAAATAGGATTGTTGATCTAAAACGGCAATGACTTTTGACAGATGGTCCTGTAACAAACTCACAGGTTGATTGCCAATTTCGATACTTCCCGCAATTGGTTTGACATCACCAGCTATTAATTTTAATAAAGTTGTCTTGCCGGATCCTGACCGACCTAGCAATGCAATTTTTTCACCTGGTTTAATACTCAAATCTAGACTGTCAATTACTGATCTGCCATCATATTTAAACGTCACATTTTTTAAACTAATCGTTGTATGCGTTACTTTTTCATACTTTGACACTTTATTTTCTGCAACGGGCAAAGCATTTAACCGCTCAATACTATCCTCATAAACTGACATCTCGCTGACACCTTGGTTAACACTTATAAAATTATCAACAAGCGGGAAAACAGCTAGTGTAAACGCTGCAATGAAATTAACAGCTGTTTGATTCCCAGCAAAATGAAAACCTGACCAAATCAAAATTGTCAATGCTAAAACGAGTACCAATACCTGAATCAAAAAATCACGCCACCAACCAAATCTCATCCCAGCATTTTTTGTTTTCGCTAATTGAGTCATTATACGACCCTGCTTAGCAATTAAATCATTTTGGCGACCGGATAAAATCCAATCTTGTAACCCTAATACAGCATCAGTCGCATCAGTATAAAGCTGTGATTGCAACTGTTTTTGTTTATACACTCTGGTGCGATTGGCAAAAAAACTAATTAATGGCACTATAATCGTGATTAGTGTCAACATAAACAGCCACCAAAGCATAAATCGCCAATCAACTACACCAAATGCTATGCTAAAAATTAAATATAACAACAAACCAGCACCCAAAGGAAATAGTGTCCGCAGATATAAATTTTGCAATTGATCTAAATCATCAGCTAGTAAACTTAAAATTTTACCTGTCTGCAATTTTCCACGAATGTTGCTTGCCGTACTAGCAACACTTTCGTACAAGCGTCGCCGAGATTGAGACACAAAACGTAATACCCAATTATGAGACACGAGTCGTTGAGCATATCGAAAAATTGGTCTGGCAATACCAAAACCACGTGTTAATACTATTGGTACATAAATCATTAAAATATTATCAGGACGTTGTGCTGCTCGCGAAATTAAATAACCTGAAACAAACATTAATGCAGCAGCAGCAATAATCGTCATTAGTGTTAGCAGGATTGACCAAAATAAGCCAGATTTTTGTAATTTCAAAAACGGCACAATCCATCGGTCTTTTAGTAGTAATTGCTTCACCCGTTTCACTTTATACCTCCTAGTTCATACCTTAACTGATTTAATTGGCTTTGTTCATCAGATAATAATTGTTTTGGTGTTCCCTGCTCGACGATCATGCCATTTTTCATTACCAAAACATAATCCATTTGATCTAACCAATGTAAACGATGTGTCGCAAAAAAGACCAAATGTTTAGATAAGATTGGTGCTATTGTTTGTTTTAAATCATACTCTGTCTCAATATCAAGGTGTGCCGTTGGTTCGTCAAAGAATAGGACTTTTCGTTGATCATCTAGCAACATACGTGCTAAGGCAATTCTTTGTGCTTGACCACCAGATATTTGTCGACCACTTTCACCAATGATACTATCAAGACCCTCTGGTAATTCGTCAATAAGATTTGTTAATCCTGCTTGTTGTACAGCAGTATTAACTTCATCATCATTTGCCTGCTGTGCATAAAATTTTATATTTTCACGTAAAGTATCATGAAAAATATAAGGATGCTGGGGCATGTAAAAAAAGTTTTTTTGCCAATCAACTTGCCCTAAATGAGGTAATTCTTGATTATCAATTTTAATTTGTCCACTATTTGGTAATAAAAAACCACTGATAATATTCAATAAGGTCGACTTACCTGAACCACTTTCCCCAACTAAGGCAATTTTTTGATAGCCTTTGGTCTCAAAAGAGATGTTCTTCAGGACTGGTTGATTATCATAAGAAAAATTAATATTTTTCAAACTAAGCTGATTTTTTGTGTGCCAAGAAGATAACTGAAGTATCTTTTGATTTTCGACCTGTGGTTGTTCAATCATTGACAACACATCAGTAAAGGCATTTTTACCATTCAAAGTAGCATGATAATCATCTGAAAAATTACGCAATGGTAAAAAATATTCAGGTGCCAAAATTAAAATTGTTAAAGCTGGCAAAAGCGTCATTTTACCGTTTAAAAGATCAAATCCTAAAAAAACGGCAACAACAGCAATTGAAAGCGTTGTAAAAAAGTCTAAGGCAAACGTTGACATCATTGCAATACGTAAGGTACGCATTGTGGTTTTTCGGTAATCTTCAGAAATTTGGTAGATTTCAGCACTATATTTTTTAGCTAACCCTAACTGCTTTAAAGTTGGTAGACCTCGTAATGCGTCAACAAACCGATTATTTAAGTTTTTAAAATTCAAAAACTCCGCATCCGCCTTACTTTGGGCTGCTAAGCCTAAAATAATGAAAAAAATGATAATAACTGGAAAAATCAGTAATAAAAATACAGCCTGTTCCCATTTAATATAGAAAATATATAAAAAAATTAACCAAGGAATAATGCTCAAATCAAACACCTTAACAAGTAGCAGTTGAAAATAATTTTTCACGTTATCCAAACCAACACCAAGCGTCGTAACAGCATTACCTGTTCCCTGCTCACTCACAATTGTAGTGCCTTGTTCTGTATATTTTTTTAATAATTGAATGCGATACGTCTCAACTGTCTCATCAGCATAAGAAGACATATGTTGATTTTTAATAACAACAAGTAATTGACGCACAAGAAAAGCAACAGCAAAGAAAGTAAGATTTATAACGGTTGACATCGTTTCTTTTCCTTGCCAAAAATCAACTATTGCCTTTGCCAAAAATATGCCTTGCGCTAATATAGCTAAGCCTTGAATGCCTGTCATAAATATTAAACTAATTAATGTATGAAATATACCTTTAAGTTTGAAAAGCCTTTTATCAATCATTTTACTTTATTCCTGTATTTTTTTGCTGTCTATGACATGATTTACATACCATCTGTTAAAATAAAAAACGCCTACACTTAATTGTAAACGTTTTTATCCATCTTATTCTACCACTTTATGCGACACAATTCGTTTACGGAAAACCCAAAAACTCCAGATTTGATAAACGAGTGTAACAGGTAAAGCCAGTATCACGACAATTGTCATCACTTTTAAGGTGTAAGGAGACGACGATGCATTCATGATATCTAAAGTGTGTAGTGGATTATTTGCTACCATCACACGTGGGAAAAGACCTGCAAATAACAATGTTACTACTTCAATCAATGTTAATCCTGACAATATAAATGGTAACATTTCTTGTTGCTTTTTAACCGCTAAGAACCAGCCTATAACTGTAGTTACAACGATCAATAATACAATAATCACTGTGATAACCGTTCTCGTTTGAAAGAAGTCAGTATAGAAATAAACTAATATTGCAAACAATGCTTCTCCGGCTAACAAAGTAGGATAAAGATATTTTAACTGCGCTAATGCCCGAACTCTCAACTCACCATCAATACGCAAACGCGTATAATTTAGTCCGTGAACATAGCTCATTAACGACACAGCCACACCACCAACTAAAGTAAATGGTGTAACATAATCAAAGAATCCTGCGCTTAAATCACCATTGGCATCAATTGGTGTACCCGACACCATGGCTGTGAAAATCATACCTAAGAAAAAAGGTATCAAAAATGAAGTCAAACCAATCAAACGTTCCCAAAACTGTGTTCCCTGAATGGTCGGCATTTGTTCACGAAATTCAAAAGATACACCACGATAGATCAATGAAAGCAGTACAACAAATAACATCAGATAAAATCCGGAGAACAATGAAGCGTACCAAAATGGGAATGCTGCAAACATCGTTCCACCAGCAGAAACAAGCCAAACCTCATTGGCATCCCAATTTGGGCCAATAGCTTGATATAATGCTTCACGATCTTTTTGATCACGTGCATTAAAAATAAATTGCATTCCAATACCAAAGTCAAATCCTTCTAAGAAGAAAAAACCTGCCCATAATATGCCAACTAAAACAAACCAAACAATTTCTAATGTACTCATTAAGCTTCACTCCCTTCTGACAAATGATTATAAGGGTCATTTTGTGCTACTTGCACCTCTTCTTCAGCAAAAGGTCCTGCATGCAATACACGTCGTGATAACCAAACCATCACACCACCAATTGCTGCAAAAGTCAAAAAGTATACGATGTTAGAAATTAAAAGCGAAGCTGCTGAAACATTTGGAGAAACCGCATCACTAATTGGCATCAAACCATAAACTACCCATGGATAACGACCAAGTTCAGTCACCAACCAACCAGCCGTATTTAATGCAAAAGGCACATAAATTGCAATGCCCATTATCCATAGAAACCAACGTTGTGTTAGTATAAGTTGTGATTTTTTACGATTCATCCATAAAGCAACAACCGCCAACATAAGTAAACCACCGGCTCCCATTGCCATCACACGAAACGAGTAAAACAAGGTGTTTTCAGGAACATAGTAGTTTTTAATATCACCATGTGTTTTTCCATACTTTTTTTGGAACTGTTTTTCCAATTCAGTTGTTCCAACTGTATCACCACCTGTTAAAGAATGATGACCTAAAATAGAAAGTACGTAAGGAATTTCTATTTTAGCAATAACTCTATGTGTATCAGGATTAGTCACAGAAATTAATGACCATGGTTGCGCCTTATCTTTACGATCAGATGCTTTAAGTGTTTTATCGACACCCTCCATAGCAGCATATTTCATAGGTTGCATAGATTGTAATTCAAATGCATGTCTATCACCTGTCACAAAAGCGCCGCCTAGACCTATCATACCAATGACCAAAGCAATATTTATTGACTTTCTGAAAAACAGAATCTCGCTGTCACCTTTTTTGAGCTTCAATAGTTTAAATGCTGACATACCAGCAATTAAGAAACCAGCCGTCACTAATGTTCCGACTACAACGTGGGGGAACTGTATCCAGAGCTGTTCGTTTTTAAGTAACGCACCAAAACTTACTAATTCAGCTCGCCCCATCTTATTATCAATAGCATAACCGACAGGGTTATGCATAAATGAGTTCGCTGCTAAAATCCAAAGTGATGATAGTGCTGATCCAATTGTTGTAATCCAAATAAACAAGACATGAATACCTGGCTTAAACCGATCCCAAGTAAATGACCATAATCCAATAAAAGTTGATTCCGCAAAAAAAGCAACCAATGCTTCAATAGCCAGTAATGAACCAAAAATATCTCCAACATAACGTGAATAAGCGGACCAATTCATACCAAATTGGAATTCTTGAATCAAACCAGTAACGACACCAACGGCAAAACTTAGTAAAAATATTTTACCCCAAAATTGCGCCATTTTTTTATATATGTCATCTTTTTTAATGACATACATTGTTTCCATGACCGATACCACAAACCCTAAACCAATTGACATTGGGACAAAGAAAAAGTGAAATATCGTTGTCATAGCAAACTGAAAACGTGCTAAATCCAGAATGCCTACTAATGTAACCATATGCTCCTCCAAATTTTTGAACAGCCTTCTTTTCACCCTCAAAAAAAGTTAATGGACAAACTGATCATATATTTTAAATAATAAAGATACTGAGGTCAATACCTGTACCATCTCCGTTCTCTAGTTTATCACTTGATAAGGAGAAAAGTTGTTAAATTTTTGTAACAAAAAAAACGCAATATGCGTCTCATTCTTTATTGGAAGTTGTTATCGTCGTCCAAAAATGTGTTTAAAACTTCTTCAACCATGTCCCATTCTTTGTCATCTTCAATTTGAATGAGGTCTTCTTCAGTTGCGTCACCATTCTCATCTGGATTAAAGACATAGGCTTGAATATCGACTTCTTCGTCATCCTCAACGCCTTCTGGTACAAGTAAAATATAGTCTTTACTGTATTCATCAGAATGAAAGGTGAAAAGAATTTCATATAATGATTCATCACCATTCTCATCAACTAATGTAATTTTTTGTATTTCTTCTGGATTTGCCATATTATTATAGCACCAACAATCAAACATCATAGTGAGACTGTTGGCACGTTCCCTTCAAAGTTAATAATCCTATTATAACGTAAAAGCAACGTTTCGTATAGAAACGTTGCTTTTACTTATTTAGTTAATTTTCCATTAGCATCCAAATAATTTTGTAAAATAAATTCAGCAGCTATTTTGTCAATCACTTGCTTACGCTTTTTTCGTGATACATCAGCCTCTTCAATCAACATACGTTCAGCTTGAACAGTAGTTAGCCGTTCATCTTGAAAATCTGTTGGTAATCCAAAGCTTTCTTCAACCATCTTTGCGTAATTACGCGCAGCTTCGGCACGTGGGCCTTCGGAATTATTCATGTTTTTTGGCAAACCAAGTACAACACCTTTTGCTTGCTTTTCCTTAATAATTTCACCAAGACGCAACAAACCAAACTCTTGGGCGTCTTCATTAATACGAATAATTTCAACACCCTGTGCTGTCCAACCCATTGGGTCGCTCACCGCAACACCAACTGTCCGACTTCCGACATCTAATCCTAATATCCGCATTATTTTTTTAAATAAGCGTGCACAAGTTCTTCAATAATTTCGTCACGTTCATGACGCTTTATTAGATTTCGAGCATCATTGAGACGTGGAATATAAGCTGGGTCACCTGACATTAAATAACCAACAATTTGATTAATTGGATTATAACCTTTTTCTTCCAAAGCATTATAAACAATTTCTAATGTTTCATGAATGTCTTTTGGCATTTGATTACCAAAATCAAATATGGCTGTTTCATCTCCTACTGACATAGTACACGCTCCTTTCCATCATATAATTTATAGTTTAAGCATTATTACAATTCAAGATACTTATCATATATCTACATTGTACATAATTATTATAACCATAACATAACAATTAAGTAAAGTAACTTAAATTTTTGATAAGAAAGCATCAACAGCAATAAATGCATCGTTAATGCCAGCAGGATTTTTTCCACCTGCTTGTGCCATATCCGGACGACCGCCGCCACCGCCACCAATATGAGGGGCGATTGCTTTAATTAAATCGCCTGCTTTAATCCCAGCAGCATTTGCACTTGGCGATGCAACAACAAGTAAGTTCACTCTGTTATCAACCGCAGAAGCAAGCACCAAAACCTCTGAAGGATAATCTACTTTCCAATTATCTGCAACTTGGCGTAATCCGTCCATTCCAGAAACTTGTAATTGTGCAGTGATATATGAATGACCATTACTTTTTTTAACATCATCAAATACCTTGTCGGCAGCAGCATTGGCAAGTTGTGACTCAAGTGACTCCACTGCACGTTGCGCATTTTTCAATGCCACTTGTAAATCAGTTACTTTAGCTGGGGTCTCTGTCAATTTTTGCACTTTCAAATCAGCTGCAATTTTCTTCAAAGCGTTTTCTTCTTCTTTGTACAATGCCAACGCTTGAAGACCTGTAACAGCTTCAATTCGACGAACGCCTGCGCCAATTCCTGATTCAGATACTATCTTAAATAAACCAAGTTCAGCAGTTGTATTGGCATGTGTCCCACCATCAAATTCTTTGTTAAAATTACCAATGCTTACAACACGTACCAGTGAACCATATTTTTCACCAAACACCGCGACAGCACCCATTTTTTTGGCAGATTCGATATCAGTTTCTAGCCATGATACTGGTGAATTTTTAGCAATTTCATCATTTACTAATGCCTCTATTTTATCTAAGTCCGCAGTAGTAACAGGTCCTTCATGCGTGAAGTCAAAACGCAAATACTCTGGTTCAACTAAAGAGCCTGCTTGGTGTACATCATCACCTATAACATTGCGTAATGATTGGTCTAGCATATGCGTTGCTGTATGATTCTTTGATACTGCAATATGGCGTACCATATCCACCTGTAATGTGACATGATCGTCTAATTTAAAATCAGATATAATCGTCACTTTATGGATATGTTGCCCATTTGGTGCACGTTGTACATCAATCACTTGTGCTACTTTATCGCCATTTTTATCAATTATTTCCCCGTGATCTGCAACCTGACCACCCATTTCAGCATAAAATGGTGTTTCATCAAATACAATCTGTAACTGCTGCCCAGCTGTTGCCAGCTTAAGTAGCGCGTCGACGCCTTGATCATCTTGTCCAATAATAGCAATCACTTTAGCATTATCGACAACGGTTTCAGACCAACCAACAAACTTCGAAGCCAACTTTAAATCCGTTAACACAGCATTTTGGACGCCCATTGATTTATCGTTAGAACGAGCCATACGCGCGCGCGTACGTTGTGCTTGTAGTGCCTCGTTGAACCCTTTAGTATCCACAGACAATCCGGCATCTGCTGCTTGTTCTTGTGTTAATTCCAAAGGAAAACCATACGTATCTGATAACTTAAAAGCATCATCGCCTGAAAGTTGGGTTTTACCTGCCTTTTTAGCTTGACTAATAACATCATTTAGAAGCGTCAAACCACCAACTAATGTTGCATTAAAACGTTTCTCTTCAGCCGCAACTGTTTTTTGAATTTTAACAGTATTTTCAGAAATTTCAGGATAATAACTCTTCATAATTTCGCCGACAACCGGTACTAATTGGGTTAAAAATTCGCCTTGAATACCTAATTTTTGTCCATGTAATACCGCACGTCGCAATAGACGTCGAATAACATAACCTCTGCCTTCATTAGAAGGCAATGCACCATCACCAATAGCGAATGTGATCGCACGGATATGATCAGCAATGACTTTAAAACTTGTATTGTTGTCTGAATCAATAGCACTGTCGTACGTTACCCCGTCGGTCAATGCCTCTGTTGCATGAATGATTGGTAAAAATAAATCAGTATCAAAATTTGTGCGACCATTCTGGAAAACTGAAACAACACGTTCCAATCCCATACCAGTATCGATATTTTTGTGGGGCAATTCGGGATATTGCGAATTATCTGTTAAACCTGGTAAGTGATTAAATTGAGAAAAGACAATATTCCATATTTCTAAATAGCGTTCATTTTCACCGCCTGGATACATTTCTGGATCGCTATCTGGTAAATTTTGAAAATCTTTTCCACGATCAAAGAAAATTTCTGAATCTGGTCCAGAAGGTCCTTCACCAATATCCCAAAAATTATCTTCAACTTCATAAATATGATCATCTGCAATATCAGTTTTTTCTTGCCAAATTTTTTTAGCTTCCTGATCTTTAGGATAAACTGTTACATATAACAATTCTTTATCCAAACCATACCACTGCGGACTAGTCAATAGTTCCCAAGCCCAAGGAATAATTTCTTCTTTGAAATAATCACCAATTGAAAAATTTCCCATCATTTCAAATAATGTATGGTGCCGTGCAGTTTTACCAACATTTTCGATATCATTTGTTCTAATCGCTTTTTGAGCATTTGTGATTCTTGGATTATCAGGAACAACCGTGCCATCAAAATAGTTTTTTAGCGTTGCAACCCCTGAATTAATCCACAATAGCGTTGGATCATCTTGTGGAATCAAGTTTTTTGAAGGGACAATTTCATGTCCTTTTGATGCAAAAAAGTCTAGAAACATTTGGCGAACTTGCGCAGAACTTAATTCTTTCATAATTCTCTCCTCAATTAACGTTAAAAAGACCATGACAAAGTGCGGACGCGTGACCGTGGTACCACCGCAATTTGTAATGATCTTTAATCTTTACCTTCATAATCTCATAACGCTGAGACGCGGCAACTTTTCAGTTACAACATGATCTGAGAGCACAAAACTTATGACGTGTGTTTTACATTAGCCAACACATTTCTAAATGACGTACTAAAAATTTTGCATATTCAGATTTCTTAAATTATTATAGCACATTACCAGCCAATATGATTATCTGTTTCTGGTAACGACAACTCTCCAGCTTCCAATTCGTCAAAGGCTTGCGTCAATATTTTAAATGCTTGATCTAATTGTGTCTCGGTAATAACCAATGGGGGCTGAAAACGTAATATATTTCCACGCAAGCTAATCATAATTGCTCCCAACTCAAAGATACGATAAATCAATTTAGTTGTGGCTTGTATATCTGGTAGATTTTTTGAATCGACAATATCAATACCACCGTTTAAACCATATAATCGCACATCACCAATAAATGAATAACGTTCTGCTGCGTTGTCAAAGAAATTTTTGGACAAGATACCCAATTTTTCAGACCGTTCGACCAAATTTTCGTTTTCAATAACATCTAGTGTTGCCATAGCTGCAGCTGCTGTAACTGGATTGCCAGCAGTTGTATATACATTCGCTGGCGATGCTAAACTAGACATTATTTCTGTGCGCCCAATCACCGCACTCAACGGTAAACCACTTGCAAGTGATTTACCAATACTCATTATATCTGGCACAATGCCAAAATGATCAATAGACCACATTTTACCACTGCGACCTAAGCCTTGGTTAATTTCATCAACAGCAAAAACAATGCCATTTTCCCTAGTAAATTCATAAACCAAGGACATATATTTCTGCGGTGCCTTGACTATACCACCATCTCCTTGAATAGGTTCAATAATCACCAAAGCGACTTCTTCTGCTGGTAAATATGTTTCAAAGGGTAATTTAAATTGTTTAAACAAACGTTCAGAAAAATCATCATCTGATTCATTTGGTAGTCTTTGTGTTTGATCAGGATATGGTGCTTTAATCACACCTGGTAATAGTGGCCCAATTTTACGCGACATATTCAAACTCACACTAGAGATTGATAGCGAACCATATGTTGAACCATGATAAGCACCAGTAAAGCTCACAACATATGGTCGGCCTGTATAGCCTCGTGCAAATTTTATGATAGCGTCATTAGCGTCTGATCCAGAATTACCAAAAACGACCTGTTTATCAAAGTTACCAGGTGCTAATGCCGTTAATCTTTTTGCCAATTTGGCTGTGGTTGTATTTGCAAAATAAGCTGGTGTATACTGTATCAATTTTTGCGCTTGATTAGTTATTGCCTCAACAACTTTCGGATGTGAGTGCCCTGTGTTAGTTGCACTTGCGCTTGCTAAAAGATCAATATAATCATGTCCATCTGCATCAGTAATTATTGCTCCCTGCCCGCGATCAATCACAATATCAAAATACTTGACGCGAGAAGCATCAGCTAAATGTTTCTTTTCTTCATTTAAAATAGCTTTATTTTCCGACATATTGTACACCCCACCCCTTTTGCTTACAATAAAAGCCCTGCTTTCACAGGACTTCAAGAACTTACTTACGAGAAAGTTTGCTGTGCCTTGCACCATAAACTGCATAGATAATTATTCCAATAAGGAACCATCCAAAGGCATAAATTTTAGCTTGTGAATCTAACATTAAGAATATGAAACCTGATCCGAGCGCTGCTAAAGCAGGTAACACTGGGTACAGTGGCATTTTAAACCCTGGTACCGGAATATCCTTTCCTTCACGTGGACGTAAAGCATATATACCAAGCGATACAATGATAAATGCAATTAAAGTACCTGCTGAAATTAATCCAGCTAATTCAGTAAAGCTAAATACCGAACCAATTAAGATTGCAATAATTGAAAGTATCAACAATGCGTTGTTAGGTAACCCCTTATCATTGAGTTTCCCCAAGAAGCTAGGTAATAATCCGTCACGACCAAACGCATAGAGTAAACGTGAACCAGCCAACATCATACCAATAATTGCAGTAAACATACCTAATAATGCAACAATAGATAATAAGTTTGAAGTGAATTCATGACCAGAATTTAACAATGCCCATGCCGCTGGCGCTGCATTATTTTCATATCTAGAATAATGGAACATACCGACAAGTACTAACGCAACTGTTACAAATAAAATTGTTGCAATAAATAGTGAGCCAATAATACCACGTGGCATTGTTTTTTCAGGATCTTTAGCTTCTGCTGAGCTTGCAGCAATTGAATCAAAACCAATATATGCTAGGAAGATTTGAGATGCACCAGTAAAAATACCAGTCCATCCGCCAAATGCTGTACCCGCCTTATGTGCAGGAATAAATGGTACATAATTTCCTGGATGAATTGCAGTTAAGCCAACACCAATAAATAACAAAATAACTAATACTTTACCAATAACCAAAAAGTTTTCGACACGTGCAGTAGTATTCGTGCCACGCCACAACAATAGTGTGACGACAACAACAGCAAACAATGCAGAAATATCAATTACACCGCCATTACCTGCTGCAAACGAACCAGCTAATGCCTTTGGCAACACGAGATTGTGTGAGGCAAGGAATAACTTAAAGTTAGCAGACCAGCCTGAAGCGACAAAGGCTACGGCAATAAAATACTCTGCAAGTAGTGCCCAACCGGCGATCCAACCAAATACTTCTCCAAAAACAACGTTTGCCCATGAATATGCTGATCCAGCAAATGGTAAGGCTGAGGCAAATTCCGAATACGCAAAGGCAGCCAAACCAGAAACGATAGCTGCAATGACAAACGAAATTGCTACGGCTGGTCCAGCATGATTAGCCGCAACAATACCTGGCAATGTGAAGATGGCAGTTGATACAATTGTACCAATGCCTAACGCCAACATTTCTTTAACCCCTAGTGTCTTTCGTAAGTGTGCATCACTAGTAGCGAAGCTTGATGGTTTGGCTTTATGAAACCATCCACTTTTTGATTTTGTTTCAGACATATATTTATCCCTCCAAAGTGACAAAAGTTACTTGATAATATTAACATTTTCTAATCTTACTGTCAATAAAAAAACAGAATAAGAATTCTGTTTTAACTTTTTATGCAAATATAGATGTCAAAATCAAAATAATGACTAATCCTGTGATAGAAATAATGGTTTCAAGCACAGTCCAAATTTGGAATGTCTGTTTTACTGACAAATCAAAAAATTCTTTAAATATCCAAAATCCTGCGTCATTGACATGAGAAGCAATCAATGATCCGGCTCCAATAGCTAATGCCACAAAGACTGGCAACAATGTATTTCCAGGATTAGCTGCTAATATACCAGTTACAATTCCTGCTGCTGTCATACCAGCTACTGTAGCAGAACCAACTGAGACACGTAGGATGGCTGCTACACCCCATGCAAACAACACAATAGCAATTGGGCTCATGGCACCGCCAGATTGGAATGTAGATGCTATCTTATCAGATAAACCTGATGTCACTAAGACACCACGTAAAGCACCACCACCACCGACAATCAAAAGAATTCCAGCTACAGCTGCCATTCCTTCATTCAAAGATTTACCAACTTCAGTCATTGACTTATGTTGCCAAATACCCATTGTGAAAATTGCAAATACAAGGGCAATTGTCATTGCAACAGCTGGATTAGCAGCGAATTCAATAATTTGATCCATCAAATTGGGATTCTTTGGCGTCACACCTCCCGTATAAATCAACTTATAGATAGTTGCAATGATCATAAATATTAACGGAAAAACTGAAGTTAGTACAGATAAACCAAAATTCGGTGTTGCCTTTAAATCATATTCTTTTACTGGACCAACTGCAGCAATTGAAGTTTTAAATTGAAAGGCATCGGGCGCGTATTTCTGTGCTAATTTTGTAAATAATGGACCGGCAACAATTGCTGTGATAACTGATACTATTAATCCAAATATGAGCATCATACCAATATTTGCACCCAAAGCAGATGCCACTGCCGTTGGTGCTGGCTGTGGTGGCAAAAATCCTTGAGCAGATGATAGCGCAGCAGTCATTGACACACCAAGATATAACAATGGTACGCCTGACTCAATGGCAACAGCAAAGACAATAGGAATAAGTAATACCATACCGACACCGAAAATCATTGAAATACCAATAATAAACGAAGCAATCAAAACAGCCCATTGCAGGCGCTTAACACCAAACCAATCAATAAGTGTCTTGGCTATACGATATGAACCACCGGCATCTGCAACTAAGCGCCCAATCATACCACCAAAAATGAAGATAACTGAATTAGGACCTAAAATATTACCAACACCCTGTGAACCTAATACAGCATCAGGAATTTCCATTGGCTTCATACCCAAAAGCAGTGCCAGAATGAAAGCTGTAATAATTAATGAAACAAAGGTATTCAACTTGAACTTGGCGATCAAAAGCAGCAAGATCAAAATTGATACGATCAACATGACGAATTCCATCTTAATTTATTTAACGTATTGATTTAACAACCCGTTTTCTCCTCTAGTGATTATTTATTATAACAACACAATAAAAATTTATTGGTTGGACGACCGCTTGTTACTCTATAAATAAAGACAGCAACAAATGTGAATGACTATTATTTTCCGCAATTTATTAAAATCACTTTTTAGAATGTTTTCTTTGATAATTAGCAATATTTTCATATTCTGTTTGTAACTGACGTGATAATCGAATAAATATTGGTGCCAACTCACGATATGCTTCAAAATTTTCAGGAAGTGGTTGGTATGTTGTTGAGGAACCCACATACTTTTCTATCTCATAGAGATCATCAATTTTACCTAACGCCTTTTGTGCAACAATAACAGCTGCAAGAGCACCCGACTCGAAAGCCTCAGGAACGGTAACGGGCTGTTCAAAAATATCTGCAAACATTTGTCGCCATAATGGTGATCGAGCAAACCCACCAGTTGCTTGAATTGATGTCAAATCTCCGACAACTTCTTCCAACGCCAAACTCACCATGTACACATTGTACGTGATTCCTTCAAGAACTGATCGTAACATGTGAGCTCGTGTATGACCATGATTTAAACCAAAAAATGAACCACGTGCATTAGCATCCCAAATCGGTGCACGTTCACCACCCAAGTATGGGTGGAAAATTAATCCCTCTGAACCTGCTGGCACTCGTGATGCAATTTGTGTCATTAAATCATAATCGTCCATTCCAAGCAAAGCTGCAGTAGATTTTTCTGCATCAAACATGTTATCACGTGCCCAACGAAAAACATCCCCACCATTGTTTACCGGACCACCCACAACCCAATGCGTTTTGTCCAATGCATAAGTAAATGTACGACCCTTAGGATCAATTATTGGTTTATCCGATACAACACGTATAGCACCTGATGTACCAATTGTAATCGCTGCAACACCAGGTTTCACAGCGTTAACGCCTAAATTAGATAATGGGCCATCCCCAGCGCCATAAACAAATGGCGTATTACTAGGTAAACCAGTCGTTACAGCATATTCTGGTGCCATGTTAGTTTCGAATTCGTAAGGTTCGACAGGCTGTGGTAACTGTTCTTTATTAATTCCAGTAACTTCTAAGGCCTGTTGGTCCCAATCTAGATTAAAAATATTAAACAACCCAGTACCTGATGCTAATGAAATATCCATCTTGTTAGAACCAAATAAACGATGGAACAAGTATTCTTTAATACCTAAGTAATGCGCTGCACGTTCATAGACATCAGGTTGTTCAGCCTTTAGCCATAATAACTTTGATAACGGTGCCATGGGGTGAATTGGTGTACCAGTTTTTTTGTAAATCTCATCACCAATACCTGAACTTTTGAGCTCTTCTGTGTACTTGACAGCACGTGTATCAGCCCATGTAATGACACGAGTTAAGGGTTTCCAATTTTCATCAAAAGCAATGAGTGAATGCATTGCAGATGAAAATGATACTGCCGCAACAACATCTGTTTTTTGAAAATCAGCTTTTTGGACAATTTCATGCAAAGCATCTATAAATGCATCAAAAATTTCATCTAAATCTTCTTCAGCCATATCTGAGACATCACGATATAACTTATATCCTTTACTGACACTCATAACAACCTGATTTTGGTCATCAAATAAAACTGCTTTTGTCGACGTTGTCCCTAAGTCGACACCAATCATATATTCCATTAATTTACCTCCTGATAATCGTTGAACAATATTTACTTAATACAGAAAAAGCTCCCTTAACGGGAGCTCCTGTTCAATACACGAACAGTTTTTTATCGTTTTACTTAGCTGAATCCATTGCGTGACCACCAAAGCCATTACGCAATGCTGAAACAACCTTACCCGTAAAGGTATCATCTTGCAATGAACGGTAACGCATTGCCAATGACAAGTATATAACTGGTGCAGGTACTTCCAAGTCCAATGATTCTTGGACTGTCCACTTTCCTTCACCAGATGAGTGCATACGTCCAGCAATAGCATCCAAGTGAGGATCCTTGGCAAATTGCTCTTCAGCTAACTCCATCAACCATGAACGGATAACTGATCCGTGGTTCCACAATTTTGAAACAGCTTCATAATCGTAATCGAATTGAGATGCTTCTAATACTTCAAAACCTTCAGCAATAGCTTGCATCATACCATATTCGATACCATTGTGGACCATCTTCAAATAATGACCTGATCCCAAACGGCCTGTATACAAGTAACCATCTTCTTCAGCGATTGATTCAAACAATGGTTCGATAATCTTCCAAGCTTCAGCATCATCGCCACCGATCATGAAGTTACCACCGTTACGAGCACCGTTCATTCCACCTGATGTACCAGCATCGAAGAACTTAATACCTGCAGCAGTTGTACGCTTATTTTGTTCCAAGTTATCTTTATAGTTAGAGTTACCACCATCAATAATGATGTCGCCCTTATCCATCTTTGCAATCAATGTATCGATTGTTGAATTTGTTGGCACGCCCGCTGGAACCATTACCCAAACTGCTTTAGGTGAAGGTAACTTTGCTAACATGTCATCGATGTCTGATGCACCTTCAATTTTGTCAGAATAGTCAGTTGCTTCTTTTACAAAGTCAGCATTCAAATCAAATGCAACAACTTCATGACCATTGTCAACAGCGTTCTTAACTAAGTTCAAGCCCATCTTACCAAGGCCGATCATCGCAAACTTCATGGTTTACTTACCTCTTATATGTTTTTGTATTTTTTACTACACTATTATTATAAGAAAACTTTTTACACATTGCAACCTTTTATTGTAAATTTTTTTCTAATCTTGTATACTAAACATAATTAATATCGGAAATAAATTACCACGTGGCTTGTTAACAAAGCCATACCAATGACAATAATGTTAACTAGAAAGCAGGCTGCACCTCATGCCAAGCAATATTATAGCGCAACTTCGTGCTCAAAAAAAACAATACAATACAACCGAGAACAAACTCATCGATTACATTATCACAGATAGTGAGCGTGCTAGAGAAGCAACGATCAAAGAACTTTCTATAGGGTCAGGTGTTTCTACAGCTACAATTTCTCGTTTTGCTAAAAAAATAGGTTTTGACTCTTTTCGTGATTTCTCAGTTGCTTTAGCAAGTGTTCCTGCATCTTCTAAAACTGACTTTTTTGGTGAAATAACTGACGATGATGACACAGCAGCCATAGGTAAAAAAGTTTTTGCTGGAGCGAGCAATGCACTCAATGCGACAATCAATAATTTAACAGCTGTTTTACTTGATACTGCTAGTCACTATCTCATCAATGCAAAACGTGTTGGTTTTTTTGGTATTGGCGGATCTTCTATTGTTGCATTCAACGCCTATCATAAATTTTTACGTACACCACTCGATGTCATTGCCCACCCAGACTATGATATTCAACTCATGCAAGCCGTCAAGCTTGACTCTGATGATACTGCTGTTGTGATTTCTCATTCTGGTCGAAATAAAGATACACTACTTATCGCAAGAAAACTAAAAGAAAATGGCGTAAAAGTCATTGCAATTACGTCATTTGCAGATTCACCATTAGCTAAAATTTCAGATCTGGTCCTACTTTCACTCGCCGAGGAAATCAATTTTCGAAGTGAATCAATGAGTTCTCTCATTGCACAAATCACAATTATTGATACCTTGTTTACGATTGTTGGTTCTCAGTTATCTAAAAACACACAAAACGTTGTTGACACAATGCGTAACGTCATTGAGGAAACGCGTTCACACTAAAAATTATCTGAAATTTTTGAGTTACTATTTTTTTCCACCCTCACTAGCTTCAATTCCTGAATGTAACCCTTCCAAATCTAATTCCATGTTACGAAATCCAGTATTGTCAAGTGGTAAATGTTGCACAAATTCATCAAAAACCTGCAAATTACCAATTACATTTGTTGCTGAAAAATCTAATAAGTGTCCAGAAAAAGTTTTATCATCAGACAAGAAATGTAAATGCCAACCAGCAGCAGTTGGTCCGTTAAATATTTCTGGTGCATAATAACCAACTAAAGTGCCTGATATGTTATCCTTTGTAAATTCTGGTTGGTGAGTCGATAATTCCAAAAGACTTGGAAATGGCTCAATTTGTTTTGGTACAATTCTCACATGAACATGCGGAAATTCGCCATGAAAGTTAATAGCTGAAAAAATGTTGTGTAATTTTGAATCTTTTAATTTGTCACTTAACGTCTCAAAATTTACTGTATTAAAAGGTAATTTTTTGGTTGGCTTATCAAAGTGAACTGAAGCAAACGGCAGCAGTGTTGTTTCATCTGTAATATGGTTCACTTGTCCATCGCTTTGTGCTTGATAAACTTGACCATTTAAAATGATTACCTCACCATCTAAGCCGCTCAGTGTCCCAATACCCGTATCCCCATGCTGCAACAGTTCTCCGACTGTGATTGTGCCTTGCATCTGTTTTCCCATGAGCATTGCTAACGTACCATGTTGAAATAAACTTGTCATTTTATACTTGTGTGTCAATCATCAACACACTTCCTCCATTTCTGATATTAACCTTATTCTAAGCGAACAAAATGATACTGTAAAGGTTCATTTGTTTTTTGCGGGCAATCACCGTCAAAACTTTATTTAATCCCATTAACTTGACATACTTTTTCAACTAAAAGACGTACATAGTTATGGTCTCCAGCAACTCCCGGATGTACCCCATCATCTGCAAACCAATCAACGTGCTGTTGGGCAAGGCTGTGCCAGTCAATCACATGTAAATTTGGATAATGTTTATCAGCTTCAGATAACATTTTGTTGTTATCATTTTGCCAAGATCGACTCTGTACAAAATTATTTACCCAGTACACCTGACGTTTTTTACCAAAAGTTGCCATCATACGATCCAAATCTTGGCGTTTAATCACGCCATTTGTTCCGAGTCCAATCAACATATTTGGTGCTAATTGACCTTTTGAGGCCATTTGCTCAATGATCTGTGGTGTTTGATACGATTGCCGACCAACTTCTGCATCTACTACCATATGGTTATTGATTTCTTGCAAATAAGGCGCAGCATCAAGCATAACAGAATCACCCACTGCCTTAAATGGCATATCTTTAAATGCCAGAAATTGGTCTGATTTTAAATCATATGTCTTAACAAGTACTTTTTGTTCAGCATTTAATGTTTTCTTGTTTGATTGGTGTTCTTTTGAGTTTTGTGATTCTTTTGCCGCAATCGCGTTACGTTGAGCAACCTGAGTCTCATTTTTTTTGAGTTCTTTTTGTAATTTTGTTTCCGGTAATGCAATTCCTGCCCTTGAATCAGCTAAACCACTTCCCAAAAAGAAAACAAATATCACTAACAAAATAACTCCTGCAAAAAATCTATTGCTTGACATTACGAAAAAATTCATCATGCGTTTTATTTGATTATTACGACGAAAACTATTTTCAATATAACGATAGCTTATTTCGCTCACACCAAGAACGATTAGGACCTCAATAACGACGTTCAAAAATGATGCTTTGTAATGAGGTATCATTTTTTCATAAAAAACAAATACTGGTAATTGATATAAATAAATACTATAACTACGTGTTCCAATATAATTTAATAATCGATTATTAAGTCTCTTTGACAGCCAAGAAGACGGATGTACAATTATAGCAATTAAGACAGTAATCACCAGCGTGAAAAGATACATTAAGCCATAATACGTTGCACTATTTTGACCATCTAACCATAGTAAACCGCAAACAGTCAGCACTAGAGCTATACTGCCAGTCACGTTCAACATTTTTTTAGTTTTCTTTGTAACTGTTTGCCGTAAATGACTTGATGGCCAAATAAATGCAAGCGAAGCACCTAATAGCAACGCAAACAATCTTGTATCCGTGCCATAATATGCGCGATTAATAGCATCTGGTTGATATAAAATCATCATTAAAATAGCACTTGCTATTGACATTAAAAATAAGAAAACAGACATATACAGTCGTTTGATATTAAGCTTCAATACAGCCCACACAACAAATGGCCAAACTAGGTAAAATTGTCCTTCGATTGATAAAGACCACAAATGTGTAAAAGGTGATGCACCGCCAAACTGTTGAAAATAAGATTGACCATTATTAATAGCCCAGAAATTGTAAACATAGGTCAAATTAGTGATTAATATGTATCTCAGGTTGAAAATAAGTTGCTTATCAAATAATAAAATAATAGTCGTCGTAACAACTAACATGCCAACTAGCGCTGGATATAATCGTTTCAAACGCCTTAAATAAAACTTAACCGGCGCAATATATTGCTTGCTATCGTACTCTTGAATAAGTAAATCAGTAATTAGGTAACCTGATAAGACAAAAAAAAGCGGCACACCTAACCAACCGCCAACAATTTTAGTTGGCATGACGTGAAAGGAAATAACCCCAAGAACAGCAATTGCACGTAACCCATCCAAGCCTGTAATATAACGTCGTTCTTTCATTTGAAACATGAACCTTCCCCAGTAAAATCATTCAAAATAAAAAGTAAACTACTACTAATAGTTTACTTTTTTTACATTTAAATGTCAATTATTACAATTATATTTCTAAAATATACAAAGTTAATTAATTGTTGTACCGCGACGCTCCAATGTATGAGGTAACTTAACTTGACTTTCATCTAATACTTCATTATTCATCAATTTTGTCAACATTCGCATTGCAACAGCACCAATATCGTACTTGGGTTGACCAATAGACGTTACTTGAGGCCGTGTCATAATTGTTAATTTAGTATCATTTGATGTGATAATTTCAAAATCTTCAGGAATTCGTTTACCTTGGTCACGTATATAATTCATGATACCAACCGCGACTTCATCATCATAAGTCACAACTGCTGTAGCACCAGCAGCAAGAATTTTTTGCGCTACTTGCAGACCTGCATTGTAATCCTGATGTGTTGTAAATAATAAAGTGTCATCATACTCAATTTGATTGGCTTCTAACGCTTTTTTGTAACCCGCCAACCGATATAAACCATTAATTGCATGTGTAATTGGTCCAGTCACAATAGCAACACGTTTATGTCCATTTTTCAAGACTGCTTCAGTTGCCTCTTTAACTGCTTCAATATAATCAATGTTAACACTTGCCAATCTGCCTTCACCTTCAACAGAACCTGCTAATACCACTGGCGCATTAGCACTTGAAATAGTATTTAATACTTCTCGTTCTAAATCGTTTCCCATAAAGATAATACCATCAACCTGCTTACTTGCTAAGTTATTGACAGCCATTGTTTCACGCACTGGATCTTCGTCAGTATTTGTCAACAAAACATCGTAGTGATACATATTTGCAACATCATCAATGCCACGGGCTAGTTCTGAATAATAAACATCTGTAACATCTGGCATCACAACACCAATAGTGGTTGTTTTTTTGGACGCCAATCCACGAGCAACAGCGTTTGGATGATAACCCAATTCCTCAATGGCCTCTAAAACTTTTTGCTTTGTACTATCACGTACATTACTATTACCATTAACAACACGAGAAACGGTTGCTAAAGATACGCCGACACGGTGAGCGACATCATAAATTGTTGCTGAGCTTTTTTTTTTCATAACTTAACCTTCTTTACATTATTGGATTCAATTAAAAAATTTACACTATAATATACTAATTTCTATTATATCAAAAAAAAGACAATTTGCAAACGCTTACAACGTTAATTTTACAAGTTTTCATTGATGTTTCTGTTTGTTACAAGAAAAGAAAAATTTCATTAAAAGTGTTAAACTGTATCTATTATTATACTTAAAAGGAGCTGTTATGAATAAGGAAAAAATAGCCACGTTAACCACTTGGATTGAAAAAAATTCGCTCTCCGGAGCAATTTTGACAGATTATCATAGTGTCGCCTACCTATCAGGTTTTGAATCAGATCCGATTGAACGTGTTCTAGCCTTAGTTCTTCTTTCAGGACATGAACCATTTTTGTTTGGACCTGCTTTAGAAGTCAATAGTATGAAGGAAAGTGGCTGGCAGTATTCGGCTTTTGGTTATGCGGATCAAGAAAATCCATGGCAAAAATTAGTCAGCCATATTAAAAAAGCAACACCGGGAACCTCTTTTGCAATTGAGGCTGATAATTTAACCGTATCACGCTTTCAAGCTTTACAGTCAGCCTACCCCTCAGCATCTTTTAATACAGATATTACTGATCAAATTAATCAGCAACGTTTAATTAAAACATCGACTGAAATTCAAAGAATGATTGCTGCTGGTCATGATGCCGATCGAGCCTTTGAAATTGGTTTTCATGCTTTGCATGAAGGTATATCAGAATTAGCTGTAGCTGCACAGATTGAATATGAACTCAAAAAATCCGGTGTGCCATCAATGAGTTTTGAAACTTTGGTCCAATTTGGTGATCACGCAGCTGATCCACATGGTTCAACTTCAAACCGCCAACTGCAATCTGGTGATCTCGCACTGTTTGATTTAGGCACAATGACACAAGGTTACGCCTCTGACGCAACACGTACTGTGGCGTTTGGTGAACCGAGTCAAAAGGCTAAAGAAATCTATTCTGTCACACTCGAAGCCCAACTTGCCGCCCAAAATCAAGCAAAAATTGGCATGACAGCTAGTGAACTAGATGCAATTGCCCGTGATGTCATTATAAAAGCAGGCTATGGCCAGTATTTTGTTCACCGTTTAGGTCATGGACTTGGATCATCAGTTCATGAATTCCCCTCAATCATGGCCGGCAATGATATTATTTTGCAAGAAAACATGGTCTTTTCAATTGAACCTGGTATCTATATTCCTGGTATTGCTGGTGTGCGCATTGAGGATTCTGGTTATATGAGTCACGACGGTTTCGTTTCCTATACACATACAGACAAATCACTTCTAAGCTTTTAATATACAAAATAAAAAGTTGCCCTCAGTTCTTGCTGGGCAACTTTTTCTATTACATAGATTTATTAATAGCAACAATTAGTAATGGCAACATAGTTACTGCGTTGTTAATGAAATGGATTGCAATACTATCCTGAAGGTGGCCAGTTTTTTTATATACAAATGCCATAGTCATACCCATTACTGTATATATTAAATAACTCAGTGCATCAGACAAATTTGTTGGTACCATACCCATATGTGGAAATGCAAACAACACACCTGACAAAATAATACTAGACCACCACCAAGAATTTCGAAAAAAATAATTAACCACCAAACCCCGAAAAATTAATTCTTCAACAATTGGCGCCATAAATACACCATAAATGATCGTGGCGATCATTGTAATATTTAAATGTGCTGTTAATTGTTCAATTGCAATTTGGTTTTCGGTCGTCTGAGTGCCAGTCAAATTTAAACGCAATTTGATAATTATGACTTCTAACACTATCATGACAATAAAACTACCAATTATAAACCAAATATGTCGCCAGTCACGGATGTTTGGTTTGTGAAAAATCGGTTGAGGTGTCGTTGCTTTTAATAAATGGTAGGCATAAAGTCCTATACCCACATAAAATGTAACCATTATCAGGACAAACGCTAACTGCAACCAGATTGACTTTTGAACAGAAGCAATAGCTAAAAATATTGGCGCTATCATTACTAACAGTGTGACGATGAAAAAATTTATGCCACGTTGCCAAAAGTACTTTGGATTTGGTTTTTGTGTTAAGTCAAGCAATATCACTCATCCTCTTCTGTCTTCATTTTTTTGCGCGATTGCCAAAATAACCAGGTAAAACAGAGATTAATGACAATGAATAAAATCCCCACCACTCCAATTGTCACAGGAGTGGACCAATGTTGCTCATTTGATAAGGTAAAAACAATCACAAATAATATGATAGTTATGATACTTAATATCATACATGCTATTAAGTTTTTCATACACTTTTCCTATTTTTTGGCATAATTTTCAATAAAATCAGCAACAGCAGCTTCGTTATTGGTTGTTGTTAAGACTACATCAGCAATTTTTTTGATTTCTTGTTTGGCATTGGCAACAGCAACACCCACTCCTGCAGCAAGAATTTGTGCTGCATCATTCAAATTATCGCCTAACGCAGCAGTCTCTGAACGTTTAACACCGAGGATACTTGCTAACTCTAAACCTGTGACGCCTTTATCAACGCCCTTTGGATTGAATTCAACATAACGGTTAGAACTAAACGTTAATAAAACATTCTCTCTTAGTTCAGCTGTCACAGCGTCAGCAATTTTTTGACGTACCTCACTATCTTTATGTTCAAAAATCACTTTCATAACTGGGAATTCATTTTCTAAGAATGCCAAATCATTACTAATTATTTCTGTATAAGGTACATTTCTCTCAGCCATATACTGCTTATCTGCAGGAGAAATATTAAAAATAAACAACTTATCCAGTGTATAAATGTGTGTATCGACATCTTTTTGAATTTGTCCAAGATCAAATATTTTTTTAGCCAAATCAAGTGACATATCATGTTGAGCAACAATCTCTTCACTACCATCTGGTTCAATGGCAACAATTGCACCACCGTTATAAGATACCACATACTGTGTTTGATTATTTAAACCGAGTTCTTTAAGCGTACCAATAACCGATTTGTAAGAACGACCAGTATTTGGTACAAAGTAGCCACCATTTTTTGTGAATTTCTGAATAGCATCAATGTTTTTTTGATTAATTGAGCCATCGTCATTTAGTAGTGTTTCATCAAGGTCAGATAAAATCAATTGTATCATATCAATCTCGCTTTCATATTGTATCTTTATTCATTATACCTGAATGTAACTAAGTATTGCTAACTTCACCAATGAAATGAATTTTTGATCCACACTTACCACATCGATAATTATCCGTTTGAAACCGCCGTTGCCGAAAAATAGCGTGTTTATTCTCACATTGATATTGCCAGATATAGTTTGGTATTTTTTTGGCATTCAAATTTGGTGCAAAGCGTAACCCGTTCACTTGTGATAACAGTTTCTTAAAATCAGCATCTCTATGTTGATAACCTAGATTTTGTAAGTGTAAGTGATAATGAACCAACTCATGTTTAACAATTCCCTCAAATTCTGGCAGGTTTGCCATCCTCGGATTAAACTCTAAGTTATGACTCTTGACCAAGTAACGACCACCTGTTGTTCTAAGACGATTATTAAAACGTACCTCATGCTGAAACGCACGATTAAAATATTTTGTAGAAATATGGGTAACGTATGTCATAAGTTGTTGTTGCTGATCCAAATAATTCGATTCTACCAATCCAGCACCTAAACATTGTCCTTTTTTATTTTCCATAACAATATACCAATTAAAAATCTTTGTCTAAGTTGAATCAATCATCATATAAAAAGGCATCACCATACAAACATTCAATTTGCACAGCAATGCCAAACGCTATCAGATCAATGTCAATTCGAACGCGAGATGCTTCTACTATGACGCACCTCCTGAACTATTATTGAAATATAATCTATCATAGTTATTTCTATTTAATTTTGATGCGTCACAATATAATCCACTGTTTGTTTTAGCGTCACAAGATTTTCTGCATCCTCATCTGAAATGCTAACATTAAACATATCTTCAACTTCTAACACTAACTCTACAAAATCAATAGAGTCAGCATCAACATCTGTCAAAAAGTTCAAGTCAGGCGTAATTTCAGAACGCTTGACATTAAAGCGTTCTGAAATTTCGTCAGCCATCATATTATAGATTGCTTCTTCTTCAATAGCCATTACTGGTTCTCCAATTTATTTGATAATCATCTCGAGTAAATAGTATACCACTAATCATTAACCTGTGCATTCAAAGATTCTTTGCCAAATTGAAGTTCATTGCCATGATTGGTAATGTATGTTTGTATATCTGGCACTAATTGATTATCAATCATGGTCTTAATTTGACCCATTGTATTAGCCACGGCATTAGCTTTTGCAGATCCATGCGTTTTAACAACAGGTGCTTTTACACCCAGAATGACTGCGCCACCAGCTTCATTGTAATCCAACTTTTTCTGCACTTCTTTAAACGCTGGCTTGAGTAACGCACCACCTATTTTACCTTTAACGCCGGTTGATAGAATTGCCTGTTTGAGTTGTTTCAGCATCATCAAAGCTGTACCTTCTGTTGCCTTCAATGCAGCATTACCTGAAAATCCATCAGCCACGACAACATCTGCCGTACCTTCAAGTAACTCACGGGCCTCAATATTACCCAAGAAGTTAAATGAAGGTGAGTCTTTCATTAGCATATGTGCTGTTTTATGAACTTCGTCACCTTTATCTTCTTCAGCACCATTATTTAGTAATCGTACACGAGGATTTGTTATACCTAAAACATGTGTGGCATAAAAACTGCCTAAAATACCATATTGATACAAGTGTGATGGTTTACTTTCAGCATTTGCGCCCAAATCCATAAAAACAAATTGATTATTGACACCATCAAAACTAGGTAATGCTGTTGCCAATGCAGGTCGATCCACACCTTTAATACGACCAACTAAAAAGATTGCACTTGATAACAAAGCACCGGTATTCCCTGCACTAAATAGCGCATCTGCCTCACCACTTTTAACTGCCATAGCAGCTCGAACCATTGAAGAATCCTTTTTATTACGCATGGCCTTAACAGGCTCATCACCCATTTGAATCACTTCAGTCGTTGGAATCAACGTGATACGCTCCCATGACTTCACTAATGGACGTACCTCATTTTCAGTACCGTATAATTGAAATTCAATATTATTATAACGATCACGTGCAAGTTCAATACCCTTAACAATTTCAAGTGGTGCAAAATCACCACCCATTGCGTCTATTGCTATTTTCATCATTTTATAAATACTTATCATCAATTATTAACACGTCCTTCTAATGATAAATATATTTCCTCCACATTCAGTATGACTTTATTTTACCATTTGTCTAAACAACATAATTAGCGTGCCTGAATTATTTTATTTTACGATTTCTGCGCGTCCAAAAGAATATGCATGACATTATAATTAAAAATCCTACGCCAATAAATAATGGGATTCTTGTATCTGGATTTATGACCATATATACTAGCGTAACAAACAACATCAATATTGCAAAATAATTGCTATATGGTGAAAAAGGCATTTTGAATGGATGTGTAGCCATATGACTTTTGTTTTCTTTTCGAAATTTAATTTGACTCCATAAAATAATAAACCATGGAACCATACCAGGTAGCGTACTAGCTGAATAAACTAGCACAAATATATTTGAACTGCTTTTCCAAAAAAAAGGCAGGATGGCATTTAATATAATACCAAGAAGTATGCCCCCAGAAATTCCTAATACTGGTAATGTTGGCACATGATGCTTTGAAAGCTTCAGAAACCGTGGTGATAGTTCTTTATTCAACGCCAAAGTGTAAAGCATACGACTAGAGCTAAATATACCAGAATTCAATGCTGACATGGCAGCAGTTAGCATCACAAAGTTAATAATTCCTGCTGCTGCGGTAATACCCACCCGTGAAAATGTTTCAACAAAGGGTGAACCAACTTGTTCTAATTGATTCCATGGATAAATTGTAATGATTACAAAGATTGCACCAATATAAAAAATTAAAATACGTGCCACAATTGATTTTGTAGCTGCCACAATGGCATGCTTAGGATTTTGCGTTTCACCAGCAGTAATACCAATAATTTCAATACCCTGATACGATGTCATTACAATTGACAACGCAAACATAAATCCTTTAAATCCTTTAGCAAAAAATGGTCCATGTGACCAAAGATTAGAAAATCCCAGCGGATGCCAACCATTACCAAAACCTAAAACAATGACCATGGCTCCCAAGATAATCATTAAAATGATTGTCACAACTTTAATCATTGAGAACCACGACTCCAAGTTCCCATATGCCTTGACAGTAGTCATATTAGCTAAAGTGAGTGTTGCTAACACAACAACTGCCGATACCCAACCTGGCAGATCTGTGAACCAATAATTCAAGTACAGTCCCACAGCAATTGTCTCTGAGATACCCACTGTTATCCATTGAAAGACATTTGACCATACTGTTAAATAGCCTGCCAACGGGTGAATGTATTTTGTAGCATAATTCGCAAAAGATCCTACCACTGGGTCAACATAGAGCATTTCCCCTAGCGCTCTCATTACTAAGTATAAAACGAACCCAGCAAGCGCATAGGCAAGGATAACAGATACCCCTGTCCATTTAATGGTGGCAGCAGATCCCATGAATAAACCTACACCAATAGTTCCACCAAGAGCAATCATTTGCATCTGATGAGACGATAAATCTCTATTTAGTTCTCTATTTTGTTTCTCTGCCATAATTATCTCCACCATGCTGTTTATTAATTTCACTTTGACATCGCAAAAGCGCCCCCAGAACTTAATCTAGGGGCGCTTTTGCGCGGTACCATCCCAATTTCAGACGTAACAAGTACGTACTTCTTAAAACAACTGGGTTAACGACCAATTACACCGACAATAGTTTCAGCATTATACCTACTCATATTATGCATCAACGGTAGTTCATTTGCCAGCAACAGTCATCACTTTCACCAAACATGATGTCTCTTTAAAAGTTATCTCACTAATTATCCGTCTTAACGCTTATTACAATAATACTATGAATATTATTTTTTTGCAAATCATGAAAACAACAAATAAAAAGCAAGTAACTTTAAGTTACTTGCTTTTTATGGAATATCCCAAAGGTCTCCTGATTGTTAAATCAGTGCTCCCTCTCGGACTCGAACCGAGGACCTTGGGATTAAAAATCCCCTACTCTAACCAACTGAGTTAAAGGAGCAAACATGCCGTAGCACATTTATATATATTACAGACATTCTTCTAAAAAAGCAACCCCTTTTTTAAAATTCGTTGATTACTTTTGTATTATTTTATTAAAAACGTTGATATGACAGTATTTTTGATAAAAAAAAAGCGCTTTCGCAACTTTTTTTAAAACTTATTTTTCAATGTCGCCATCGCCCAAATCATCTAAATCATTTGTACCAGTTAATTCTGTCAAATTATCGTCAATGTTTTCATCATCGCCAACAGCAATATCATCTTCATCATCGTCTTCAACTTCGACTTCAGAATCATTCACATCAACTTCTTCGTCACTAACTTCTCCAAAATCTTCATCTTCTGGATCATCATCGTTATAATCAATAACATCATCGTCAGTTGCGGCATCGGCAAACACGTTAACCTTCTTTGCAACCTTTTTACGTTTTGGTGTATCATCATCATCGTCAATTTCATGAATAGATTCATCAATTGCATCAACTGGATACCAAGCGCGTAGACCCCATTCATTGTTTCCAAGTGAAATAAATGAGCCATCTGTGTTTAAGTCTGTATAAAATTGTGAGAGACGTGACTGGAACGTCTCTGCATCGACTGCCAAAAAGTCCTGAATTTCTTGAACTAATGAGCTAAATGGCATAACGACTTTATGTTCTGCCAAAATTGCAGATGCAATTTCAACCAATGCTAATTCTTCTTTTGGGTGATTGCCTAATTGTGTGAGTGCCATAGTGCACGTCCTTTCGAGTTTCTAACTAATTAAGTTTACTAGATTTTTCAGTAAATTGCAACAAAATATCATATTGTCCAACAATAGCATTATTTGCATAGAGATCATAACTTACTTTTGCTGAGCCAACTAATTGTGTCAAATTAATATCACTGGACAAAGTTGTCGTGTAGGTTTCCAATTGCATTTGCCCTGCTGGCGTCTGATAATGTGCCGGCATGCGTTTGCCCGCAATGAAAGCCATTTTAGTCAAGCTATCACCATGACGATTAATCCGCATCGTCGTATTTTCCAATTTAATTAATACTTTTGTCTGATTTTGACCAACAATGATTTCTGTATACCTTAGAAATATAGCACCATTTTTAACTAACAATTGCCCTTGCGTTTCAAACTCAAACACTTCACTATCATTTTCTTGATTAATCGTTGTTTTTAAATAAATATTAACATTATTGTCGATTGTTTTCTTTTCCATGTATTCCTCACGTGATTTATTTTTAAGCCAAAAACTCTTATTTTAAAATTCAGTATGCGATATTTTCAACAAAATCGTATAAATAAAACTTTTGTTATTATTTTCTTTAGAAATCTATTATAATATAAGAAAGACTAAAAGGGCAGATTATGTTAACAGAAAAATTATTGAACGAAAAGGTACTACGTGATCCTATTCACAATTTTATTCACATACAAGATCGTATCATATTGGATTTGATTAACACGACTGAGTTTCAAAGACTACGACGAGTTCAGCAGTTAGGTATTACAGGTGCTGTTTTTCATGGTGCCGAACATTCACGCTTTGGACATTCAGTCGGCGCATATGAAATTGCGAGACGCATTACAGAGCACTTTGAACAATATTATCTGTCTACAACACCAAATGATGGACTGTGGCAAAAAAATGAACGTCTAGTAACACTTGTTGCAGCACTCTTACATGACATTGGCCACGGTGCATTTTCGCATACTTTTGAGCATTTGTTTGGTACAGATCATGAAGCAATCACGCGCGAAATTATTACTGGGGATACAGAAATACACACTGTATTATCACGCGTTTCATCAGATTTCCCAAATAAAGTTGCCAGTGTTATCGCCAAAACCTACGACAATCCGCAAGTTGTCCAATTAATTTCTAGTCAACTCGATGTTGATCGTATGGATTACTTATTACGTGATGCCTATTTTACTGGTACGAAGTATGGTGAATTTGATATTGACCGTATTTTGCGAACAATGAAGCCAACTCAAAATGGTATCGCCTTTGATATTGCTGGTATGCATGCTGTTGAAGACTATGTTGTCAGTCGTTATCAAATGTACTTGCAAGTCTATTTTCATCCCGTATCACGTGGCATGGAAGTGTTACTAGAACATTTACTCTATCGTGCCCAAGAATTATACCAAGCAAGCCAACCAAATGAACGTGATTTCGTTGGCCCACTTCTAACACCGTTATTTAGCGGTAATCCACTCAGTACTTATGATTATTTACAAATCGATGATCACGTGTTCATGACCTACATCTCGATGTGGCGTCACCATCCAGATCCAATTCTATCAGACTTATCCCGACGATTTTTAGACCGTCGACCATTAAAATCTATTATTATAAACGATGAAACTGCTCCGCTCTTAGAAGATCTTGAAAAACTTGTTGGCATTGCCGGTTATAATGCTAAGTACTATACAGCTCGTAACGACGCATTTGACCTACCCTATGATGACTATAAACCCAATGTAGCAAAACCACGCACACAGATTGATTTTGTATTAGATGACGGTTCACATCGTGAATTATCCGAATTATCACCTTTAGTAGCTGCCATTAAAGGCCAAGTATCTTTTGACAAGCGCTTCTATTTTCCAAAAGAAATGTTAAATATTGAACCCGAAGAACTTTTTGCAGACACATTTAAAACATTCCGTAGTTATATTCACAATAATGCCTTAACTACACCTAATCCTGAAAGCTAAAAAGCATTTAACTTGAAAAAACTGGGTGAATTTTATTAGACTATTGACTTTGTCTCATACAATTTAACTTAGTTTTTTTAATTCGGGTAAAATCAGGGTACTATCCCCATAGTCAATTGTGTACGTCACATTCTGATTACCACGTAGCGTCATTTCAAAGTCAGTCGCATACAAAATCAAACCAATCTGATGCCCTTTTCTTAAGGTGTACAATGTGGGTTGTAATTTCAGTGTCAATGTCACATATTCGTTTGCTACTAAATCATCATTTTGCCAAGTATTCGTTCGATTTTGCAAATTAGTATGACCAATAGATATCATTTTATATCGCGATTTTTTCATCTCGAATTCGTTCAAATTTGTTTGAGCAAAATTCATCCCCCTATCAATCATTGTGCTGTAACTTGTTAAGTGTGGTTTCAAGTAATTATCATCGCCATAATCAACTAACATGACACTGATAAGCCCAATATTTTGCGAAGTTTTAACACGTAAATGAACGACTGGTTCGCCACTAAGCGTCCAAGATTCTTCTAAAATTTCACTTTTAAAAGATAATTGTGTTGGTTTTATCTCTGATGCCCCTTCAATTGCTTTCTCACGCCAATAATTGAAATCTTTTGTGTATTTTTTGAACAATGTTTCAGGTAGATAATCTGTAAAACTAGCTTCACTATTTGCTCTTTCCGTTACCAATGTATCAGGTGCCAAATTATATGTCTTGTGATTAGTCTGTGTACCCCATTCTCTTAATTGATGCCAAGTCTCTGCTGATGTATTGTCTTGCCAAATAACATTTGGTAACAACATTTCAGCATGATTGTTGATACCTAAAAGCTTTTTTGAAAACCACAAATTGATTTGATCAGCAAAATCCAAAGAACGATTGTTACTAATATTAATGTGTTGCCCTTGATGTAAAATTAATTTATTTCCGTATTGGTTGTCATTTATTGCCTGCCATAAGCGATACACTTGACGTGGCTTAACATTCCAATCATTTAAACCATGAACCAATAGCATATCAATTTTAATATTTTCAACTTGATTAAGATAATTTCGAGCGTCCCAGTAGCGATTATAGTTGCCGCTTTGACGGTCTTGCTGGGTTACTGTTTTTGTTTGAAAATCTTGCCACTGCTTTTGGGTTCGCATGCGATCTGCTGTGTCTGCAATACGACTATAAACCAGCTCTGCTAGTACGTCCATGTCTTCTCCAGGAAAACCGCCAGGTGCAACAACCAAACCGTTGTCACGATAATATTGATACCAATCAGAAATAGCTGCCTCTGAAACAACTGTTTTTAAGCCAGCAACGCCCGTTGTAGCAACTGCAGTTGCTAGTGTGCCTAAATACGATCGTCCTGTCATAGCTATATTATGATTGGACCAGTCAGCAGAAATGGCAATTTGACTATCTCGGTCGGTAAAAGCCACACGATTACCAGCTAACCACTCTACGACATTTTTCATTGATTCAACTTGTTCTGGTGATCCTGTATCCTGCATACCATCTGAATGTCTTGTACCCACACCTGAAGCATATGCTACAGCATAACCTCGTGACAAAAAATAATTATTCAAATCCCACGCACTGCCAGCCAGTGTCGTAAATTTTTTTGTAGCCACCGTTGTATGTCCCTGTATCACTCTAGCACTGACATTTTGAACAACCGAATTGTTTTGGTACTTAATTGATTCATACACTACTGAATTTGATAATTTGTGCTCTAATGGCTTGTTAACATCATGTACTTTTGCATCACTTTCCTTAATCATCATACCCTGATAATATGGAGAAGCTGTCAATAGTATGGGTATTGTTTCAACAGATTTTGGTCTTTGAATATCAACTTGTACAAGGTCAAACTGACCATCCTGATCAGAATCAACTGATGTTTCAACCCATACAGTTTCTTGAATTAAGTCTTTCGTATCATAAGTTGGTAAGGATTTGTCATTAAATAATAACCGCTTATTTGTCAATTCAAAGTAGCCATGACTGGCTAAATCATCAATAAAAAGTAAGCCGTTTTTTGTATGTGTATTTAATAATACATACCAAGCATGGTAAATATCTGATATATTCACCATCTCAAGACCAACTGTTTGAAAAACTTGTCGGCCATCAAGACCATAAGCAACCAATTCTTCATCAAACCCAAGTAGTTGGGCAGCAATTGTATAAAAAGCAGTCTCAGTTAACGGCATTTGGCGAGTTAAAAAATCTAAAACGGATGTGTGTGGCGTTGCCAAATGTTCCGCTAGCCACCCATTTTCAGATGATATACTTTGATGTTCAGGTAACGCACGACGAATTAAATGATTAAATATATTATTTTCCCACTGCGCATCATAGAAGCCAACTGTCGATAATTCTGATATCTCAGTTGACTTATCAACCGATTGCCGTGCAAACTGATTTATTTTTGTCATTTTATCACCTTTTTCATTTATCCTCATTATACACCCACTAATATTTCATCTTAAAAATATGATTTTTAAACAAAAAACGTAATCATTAGCATAAATGCCAATGATTACGTTTCATTTAAATTTAGTTTGTTTCAGAATATTGAGAGTTTAATCCTAATTTTTTAAAATCAGGAATAGTAAGCATGAAGACTAGACTAATGACATACATCACTGCCAAACTCATTAGAACTGCACTCACACTATAATTATCCATTATCCAGCCAATAACTACTGAAGAGAATGCACCGATTGCACGACCAGATCCCATTAGCGTATTAGCTGCTGTTGCTCTAATTTCTGCAGGATATAGGCGACTGATAACTGCCCCAAATCCACCATACATACCATTTGAAAAGAAACCAACAATTGCACCTAAGATGGTCAAAGTCCACATGTTATATGCAAAAGTGAAAGCATAGATCATTAACGCAGAAGCAATTAGGAATATTGTAAATGCCTGACGTGGACCAATTTTATCTAAAATAGTACCAAATGTCATCATCCCAACCGCCATTCCCATAATAATGGGAATCATGCCTAGATTAACATATCCGGCTGTAACAGTTGCTGTAATACCTAACTGTTTTCGCATGATTGTTGGCAACCAATTCATTAAGCCGTAATACCCAGATGTTTGAATAGTTAACATAACAATCAAAACAAATGATGTATAAGCACGTTTGGGTGTATTAGCAATAAATTTGAAGCTGAATTTTTTCTTACCTGTTTTATAATCTGATTGTAACTGCTCAAAGGCTGGTGTTTCCTTTAAGTGGCGACGGACGATGTAGACAACAATTAATGGCAGAAAACCAATCATAAACAAACCGCGCCAACCAAATGCTGGCATGATCAAAGTAGCCAATATTGCCGCCAAAATAGCCCCAACTTGACCCCCAATTGCTGTAATGGAACTCATTCTACCAACGCGATTTGACCGGAAACTTTCAGCAATCAATGCCATACTGACACCATATTCACCACCAGTACCCATGCCAAGTAAGAAACGAGAAGCATAAATTGTATGTGCATTATCCAAAAATGCTAGAATCACAGTCGCAAACGTTACTAACATTACCGTATACGACAAAACGCGCACACGACCAATACGATCTGCTAAAATTCCAAATAACACACTTCCCAAAAGCGCGCCCCAATTTGACATCGCTGCAATGATACCACCCTGTGCACCAGTAATGTTTAATTCAGCAATCATGGGTGCCAAAGCAAATGACAAGAACGTTGCGTCCATATGATCCAACGTAAAACCTAACGTTGTAGACCCCAATACCACCTTCTGCTCCTGCGTCATCTTACTCGACATACGATTTTCTTCTATGTTACTGGATTGACTTTTTATCATTAAATATTCCCTTTCAAAATGCTTGCTCACTGGCAACCTTTATTTTGTCCGTTAAATATTAAACCATAAATAACAATCAATTACAATTAAACGTTTAACATTTTATGATACTCTTTGGTCTGTATCATTCATTTTTTTATCATTATATTGCATATGTCAGCAACAATTGGGTCGTTAACTTGTAGCAAGTTATGCTCTCTCATAAAAAAAAGTTATCCATATGGATAACTTTTTTATTAAACGTTGTTTTAGATAAAAGCTAATACAATAAAGTTTATTAAGAAAAATACTGACACGATAACTAAAACCGGTGAAATTTCCTTATACTTTCCTAAAGTAACTTTGACAATGATAAAAAATAAGAAGCCAGCGGCAATACCATAAGAAATCGAATATGAAAAAGCCATAAAAATAGAAGTGAAAAATGCTGGTAAAGCTGTCTCAAGATTTTCCCATGAAATCTTCTTAAATTCGCCCATCATCATAATTCCCACCAAAATTAATAACGGTGCTGTTGCTGCTGTTGGAATTACGCCAACAAATGGCGCAAATATAATCATTAAAGCAAAGCCAATGGACGTAACAATATTGGCTAACCCTGTACGTGCTCCTGCCGCAACACCAGCAGCAGATTCAATAAAGGTTGTCGTGTTACTTGTTCCAGCAATTCCAGCAAAAGCAGTCGTGAATGTATCAACAACTAATGCACGATCCATTTTTGAATTGAATCCCTTATCTTCTTCAAACGCCTTGGTATCTGACTCAGAAAAAATACCTGTTTGATTACCAATACCAATTAAAGTACCAATTGCATCAAACAATCCTGTCAATCCCATCGCAAAAATTGTAATAATCGCTAACAATGCATGATGCCAATCAGTAAATAATGAACCCAAACCATTACTACCAAGTGCTTGCCCAAAAACATGTCCCAAGGATTCAAATGCCGAACCAATGGATGTCCCTGCTGAAATATGTGTATTCGTAACACCCATTGGTATACCAATTAAAGTCGTTGCAACTAAAGTAATCAAGAACGCACCGGGCACTTTCCGCATTACCAAGATCACTAATAGGATAAAGCCAATCAGTGCTAAAAGTACAGAAGCTGAATTGAACTTTGAAAGCTCAGGTGTCACGCCCCCATTTGCCAAAATAGAATTGATCGTACCTGCCGCTTTTCCGGTAAAAGGCTTGCCATTTAAAGTCAAAATATTGCCAGAATCAACAATAAAGTTGATAAAACCAGCATTTTTAAGCCCAATATAAGTGACAAACATGCCGATTCCACCACCTATAGCTGCTTTCAATTCTGCAGGAATACCTTTGACAATGGCACGACGACCATGCGTTAAAGTAATAATGATATCAACCACACCAACTAAGAAAACAATTGCTAAGGCTTGTTGCCAATTAAAACCAAAACCAAATACAATCGTATATGTGAAGTAGGCTTGCATACCAATACCTGGTGCCAAAGCAAAGGGTACATTAGCAAACAAACCCATAAACAGCGTGCCAAAAACTGCTACTAAAATGGCAGCTAGAAAAACTGCTTGTTGAGGAATACCAGCTTGTCCAAGAATTTGTGGATTCAAGAAAAAGATATAAGCCATGGAAACAAAGGTCGTAATTCCCGCAGTAATTTCCCGCTTGATACTGGTCCCATTCTCTTTGAGATGAAAAAAGTTCTGCATGTGTATTTATCTCCCTATGACATAGAAAAATCCACCCATCACAAACGATGAGCGGATTAAACCACACAATTTTATGATAGTCCAACATGTTGGTGCTGGGTAGAAACTGTCGGCCAATATCCGACACTATATCAACAATTTATTTTAATATATTCTAGTTTATCATCGTCATAGCAGAGTTGCAAGATTTTCAAATTGGTAGTAATTGTTGTGCTTTAATTATCATTTTTTGTGTGGCAACGGCATCTACAAAATCCTGATAATGAGCCACCATCAAAACAGCACCAGTATAGTGTGTCAAAAAATTATTTAGGGCATCAAGTGCTGGTAGATCTAAGTAATTGGTCGGCTCATCCAAAATAAGTAATTGTGTGTCCGTAAATAGAACTTGCAACAATAATACTTTCACTTTCTCACCACCACTTAGTGTCCTGACTTTTTGGAAAACCTTATCTCTTTTAATACCAAAAGCACCGAGAAAATCCCTCGCTAATTGTGATGTTTGGGATGATTTAAGTAGTACATTTTCTAGGACTGTACTATTTTCATTTAAGCCTGACAAATCCTGCGTAAAATAGCCCACTGGTTTTTGGTAGTTTGACAGTACATGTTTGATTAAACTGGTTTTACCACTACCATTATCACCAAGAATAGCCAAGCGTTGACCAGAATCCAATTTAAAATTCACGTCTTTCAATAATACGCGGTCACCAATTTGAACCGTCTCAGCAATCACTTTCAAAATGGCCCTTGATTTCTTGGCTTGATCAACGACTGCTTGAAGTTTCAGAGGTTTTGTAGCAAACGGTTTATCAACTTTTTCTAATTCTGAAAAACGCCGCGCCATTGATTTGACATTTTGTCCCAATTTTTTCTGTGATTTTAATGCTTTTCCTTTACCACTTATTAAGCGTGCATCAGATGGACTAATGTTTTTTGGACGTTTTGTGACTTGTTTTTCACGTGTTTGCACTTTCTCAATTGCCCGCCCAAGTTGATTTTTCTTGTTAACAGCTACACGATAGAGTTGTGCTTGGGTGTCATTTGCCATATTAATTTGCATCATGTAGTCATCATAATTACCTGAATATGCAGCAACACGAGTGCCCTGGATAGACCAAATTTTTGTCACGACTTGATTAACTAAATGGCTGTCGTGGGAAATTATAATTAGCGTGCCATAGAAATGTGATAATCGTTTGATTAGCCATTTTTGATGTGTCATATCCAAATTGGCGGTTGGTTCGTCTAAAATTAAAATATCTGGCTGATCGTTCAATGATTCATTAATGCGCTGCATCATCTTTTCGCCACCACTCTGATTGCTAATATCAATCGATAGTTGTGGCACATAAGCGACTCTTCCGTTCACTGATATCGTACCATTGTCTTGTATTAAGTCACCTATGATCAGGTGAGCTAGCGTTGTTTTTCCAGAACCGTTAGCGCCAATAATACCAATACGCTCACCAATTTTGATTTGCTGAGTAACTTGTGTCAATATATTACGACCATCAACAGTGTAATTAAGTTGATTTAAAATCATTGCATACATAAAAAAACCTCCTCTGTTTTTCACAGAATTGGTTTTGTAAACGCCACAAAAAGGCGACTTTCCGTCGATTTTTGCGCACTTATCCTACTCTCTCCAATTCCGTTTGTGAAATTTGAATGAATAGTTTAGTTACGCACTGGATCAACCTCTTTTGATAATTTTTTATTAGTATATCACATTAAATATTTAATCACAATTTTTTCACACTATTTTGCGCTAAACATTGTTACGTATAGCAGTTCTAACAGCTTGTTTTTCCGCTTCTATTAATTTCACACGGCTACTAATAACAGTTTTGTCCATTTTAATTTCACGCGTTAATCCAGGTTGATCAATTTTTGGTTCAAAAAAGTCTATAAACTCTTGTAGTCGTGTCGCTGTCTTTAATGCACCAGCCACAACAGTAATATAGGTTGTAAATTCCATATCACCACCAACTTTAGATTCAAGCCAGTCCCATTCCTGCCTTAACCAATCCCAAGCAGCTTGCTCACCATGAACATTGTGCAATATACTACCAAACCAACCACGTAAATCTTGTGGTTTAATAATGTCAGCATTTTCGAATTTAGACACTAACGTCTTAATGAATTCTGGTTCCTTCACACTCGTTATAGCAGCACGTAAATCTTGTTTATAACTAGAATCTGAGTTAACAATATATTCAGACAGCAACCGTTCAAACAATGACTCACTATTGAAGTTTTGAACTTCGTTTCGCAAGACTAACAACCGTATATCTGCAGGTAAACTCAGCAATTTATTCTCATAATTTTCAAAAATATGATGTCCTTGTGTAATCGCATTCGTATTTTCAGAATATAATGCTGCAGAAATAATATAAGGACGTGTCAACTGATCATCTGCTGATTCATGGGGCTTTGACTGCCAGCCAAGACGTTCAAACTGCTTTGTACTTAGTTTGCTATAGAATTGTTTCAGTGCTTGTTCGTCATCTGTATCTGGTGTTACAAATTGACGTAAATCACCAACCGTTCGATACAAAGTGTCGTTAACAATTGTTGATGTACTATTTGCAAAACGTTGTAATAATGGTACAACATCAGCATAAGAAATCTGACTGCCCTCAGCCAATAAGCGCAAATCCTGCAATATTTGTAATTGTGAAACTGTGTCTAGTTGGTCCAGTTCACTTAAAATATCCTGTAACAATGATTTATCATAATTGACAATAGCGTGTGTGTCATTACCAATATTAACACGGAATGGTTCACCATATTGTGCACGCAATTTTTTATAATTACCCAACACAGTCGTACTTTCCGATAAAATCACTTCAGCGACATCGTAGTTACTGTTCAATGGCACTTGCCATTGACGATTAACAGACTTCCCATCGCCAATGAAAAATTGTTGCTGAGACAAAGTTAATTGGTCGTTAACAACGTTTACATTGATTACTGGATATCCTGGTTGTTCCAGCCAAGAATTCATAATGGCTTCGACATTTTTTCCCGATGCTTCACCTAACGCCTGCCACAAATCTGAGCCAGTAGCGTTACCATACTGATGTGCCGCAAAATAATTTTTCAATCCCTTGCGTAAAGCAACATCCCCAATCAAGGAACGCACCATAACTAGCATACGCGCACCTTTTGCATAGACAATAGCCGGATCAAATAACGAATCAATTTCATCCGGATGCGCTACTTCAACATGAACTGATTGCACCCCATCTGTGGCGTCTCGCCTTAGCGCTGCTGGCACATCACTCGTTTGGAACGTCTCCCAAATACGCCAATCCGGCTCAATAGCGTCAATAGCGACATACTCCATCATGTTGGCAAAACTTTCATTGAGCCACAAATCATCCCACCATTTCATTGTGACTAAATCACCAAACCATTGGTGCGCCAACTCATGCGCAATAACAGTAGCAACAACTTGCTTTGTATCCAATGACGTGTTGTCCGGATCAAGTAAAAGATAGGCTTCTCGATATGTCACTAATCCCCAATTTTCCATAGCGCCAGCAGAAAAATCTGGTAGAGCTAACTGGTTTGATTGGGGTAATGGATAAGGTGTTTGATAAAAATCTTCAAAAAATTCTATGGCACGCTTAGCAATATCTAAAGCAAAGTCCAATGATTTTGCTTTATGTGCTTTTGTTGCGTAAACACCCACGTTAACACCGCTCTTAGTCTTTGTTTGCTTGTCTTGCAACTCACCAAAAGCAAAAGCCAAGAGATATGTTGACATACGTACCGTTGTATCAAAATAATGGACGCCATCATTGACGCGTGTTTCTGGCATGTTTGCTAGTACTGTTTCGCCAGGATGTTCATCAAATTTAATTGCAAGATCAAATACAGCCTTAGCTTCAGGTTCGTCAATTCCGGGAAATGCTTGACGAGAAAAATTGGTTTCAAATTGCGTTCCAATAAGTTGTTTCTTATCGCCATCTATTTCATAATAAGAAGGGTAAATTCCCATCATTGTATCTGTTAATGGTGCAGTGTATACAACTAATAGTGTTGTTTCTCCTGCTTGAGGTAGGTCAATATTAATCAGGTCGAGATCATTATCTAATGTAAATGGCACTTCTAAGTCATTTGATTTAACTGAACTTACTGTTAAGTACTTTTGATGTAAAGCAATTTGATTGGTTGTTGCGATACCAGTTATCGTGGTTTTTCCACTGATCGTTTTGGTTTGACGATTAATATCTAAAAATATATTATAATGCTCCGGTTGAAATTTTTCATAAAGCCTTTCAAATATTGCCATGATTTCTCCTTCTGCTGTTAGAATAATTTCATTATACACTTTTGCTTCATAATAAGACATCGACTAACAATCGTAAATATCGTTTGTTATAATTGTGGCATGGTAACACTTTTAAATTTTCTGAAGTATATACTTGTATCATAAAATTCTAAATAGGGGATAGATTCATGACTATTTTATATTCACTCTCATTGTTGTTAATTGGTGTCATAGGTACTAACATCATTCAACAATTCATTCCTAAAATACCTGAGGCATTTATTTTAATTTTTGTTGGTGTATGTTTGTCTCTAACACCAATATTTAAAAATTTTGAACTCGAACCAGAATTTTTCATGTTAATGGTTATTGCACCACTGATGTTCTTAGATGGTCAAAAACAATCATTTCAAAAAATCAAAAAACGTTTCAATATTATTTTATCCCTCTCTGTTATATTGGCAATTGCTTCGGCGGCAGCTGTTGGTGTGCTTGCAAATTATATTGAAGTATCATGGACACTACCGCTAGCCATCGCATTAGCTGCCATTGTCGTACCGACTGATGCCGTAGCTGTCAAATCATTTACTTCTGGCACCGACATGCCAGATGGCGTAGACGAGGCACTCGAACTCGAATCTTTATTTAACGATGCTACTGGATTAGTAATGTTAGATTTGGCATTATCGGTATTAGAAAAAGGCTCATTTTCTATTTTTAATGGATTGCAACATTTTGTTTTTGTTGCTACTGGTGGCGTTATTATTGGTATTGTCAGTGGATTTTTGCTTGTTTGGCTCCGAACCATGCTGAATTTTCGAGCCAGTGATCCTGAAACAACCATTATTCCGCTGAGTCTCTTAACCCCTTTTGCCGTCTACCTACTGGCGGAATATTTTGGTACATCTGGTATTCTTGCCGTTGTCGCAACTGGTATTGTTCATAATTGGGAATCTAGCAAACTAAGATTAACTTCTACCCGTGTTCAGTTAACGCAATCCACAGTATGGGGAACCATTGCTAACATATTAAATAGCATAGTTTTTCTAATTTTAGGTGTGTCTCTACCCGCAGTTTGGCATGAAATAGCCCGTATTGGTTTTTCTCTTTCAGCTCAATTACTAGTATTGTCATGTTTAATTTATCTAACTATGTTTGTTGTCCGTTTCTTATGGGCGAGAAATGCCGATACTAGGGATACTATCACTTTTTTTGGCGATAAAAGCGATAAAAACCATATTTTCAATGCTAGGCTTTTTGCTATCAGCGGTGTTCACGGGACTGTCACTTTAGCCATGGTATTTTCATTACCTAATCGAATTGGTGGTCAAATTTTTCCGTACCGTGAGGAACTAATCATCGTTGCCACAATGGTTATCTTAATTAGCATGTTAGTGAGTGCAATTTCGCTACCAATCATGTTACCTGCAAAAGCGAATAACTTTACAGCAGAAACACTTGATGCTGTGCGCGATCAAATGGTTGACTATGCAACCTTAGAAGCACTTGAAACTGTGAAAGATCATAATATTCGCGAAACATTAACAGACCAATTACAATCACAAAAAGGCTTTTCAAAAACTATTAATCAGCGTGACAAAGTTACAAAAAACTATCAAGAATTATTCGAACAAACAACACAATTCATTTTAAATTATCTTCAAACCGAACATGTTAATTCAAGTTACGATGCAAAAACCGTTAATATTTATCAAAAAATCATTAATCGTGTCTTAAAACCGGTTCAAACTCGTAATCCAATTAATTTATTTAAGCAAACAAACCAGCGCCTGAAAAACAAATATAAACGTACCAAATGGTATTTTCATCACAGGAAAGAAATACGCAATAAAGGTGTATTGTTCCAAAAAAATATACAAACAAAATATACAGATACACAACAACAGTGGTTGGATACTAAAAATGCCCTTCTTAAACTCAATGACGAGGTCATTATAGTCGTACACACATACTTAAATGATTTATTACGTCAACGTCTTGAAAAACATGCGACAGATAATCAGCATATTGTTTATGTCCGTCGTGAATTAGACCGCTACTTCTCTGCAATCAAACGTGATTACAAAAAAGATGCACCTGCTATAGACAGTGCTTTGTATATGAAAGCATTTCAATCAGAATATAACTTTATCCAACAAGAGCTTACGAATAGCCATATTTCTGATAGTATTGCTAACATTTTATACAATGAAATTAATCAAGCACAAACCCTACAATTACAACAACTACGACAAGTTCAGTCTCTTAATGACTGACAAACTATCCAAGCCAATTTAAAAATAAGCATTGCCATTAATGGCAATGCTTATTTTTAAGGAAACTATTAACGTGATAGCCAATGTTTAACTAATTGCGTTAACTCATTTTTTGCTGTTGCGCCTTGAATCCATAGCAATCCTGGTATTTGATGCCGTAAATAAGTCAATTGACGTTTGGCATAGCGCCTTGAATCTTGTTGTAAATTTGAAATGGCTGTCTCTAAAGAGACTGATCCCTGTAAATATGGAAAAAACTCCTTATAACCAATGGCTTTCCCTGCTTGTAATTCTTCACCACCTGCCATAAGAATATTGCGCGCTTCATCTAATACACCAGCATCTAACATATTATGGGCACGTGCATTAATGCGTTCATACAAAATATCACGTGGCCAGTCCACGGCAACAATATATGCATCATATTTTGGCCGTTCAATACTATCATGATGTTGTCCATGACGTGCGATTTCAATTGCACGTATGACTCTTTGTTTATTATGAAGGTCTACTCGTTGCGCAAGACTATCATCAAGTGTCATTAATTCAGTAACTAGGCTTTCTAACGATTGTTGTCGAAGTGCCGCTATCTCTTGTGGCTCACTAGCCACAAAATCTAAAGCCTGATGTCCAACCAAAGCTTTGACATAAAACCCTGTACCACCAGCAATAACTGGTAACTTACCACGTGACACAATATCTGCAATGGTCTGATCAGCTAATTGAACAAACTCAGCAACAGAAAAACTTGACGTCATATCTAAAATATCAAGCAAATGATGCGGTATCATTTGTTGTTCTTCAACACTGACCTTTGCTGTACCAATATCCAAATCACGATAAACCTGCAATGCATCTGCAGAAATAATTTCACCATTAAATTGCTGTGCCATAGCAATTGCTAAATCACTTTTCCCTGAAGCAGTCGGTCCAGTAATTACTAATATTTTAGGTTCACTTGCCATGTCGATCACCTTGTATTTCTTCACGTATTCTTGTCGCCAAGGCAACTTGATTTGTAATCATTCCTTTTAATCCGGCTTGAAACACACGTCGCATATCTTCTTCACTGTCAACAGTCCAAATACGCATATGAATATTTGGCCACCAAAACATCTTAGGCTTTTTCTTTAAAATACGAATATCTGAATGAATATAGTCAAAGATGCCCCGTATTTTCAACCAATAAACTTTGGGTGATGCCCAAAAAACTAGTGCCGCAATAGTCACATGAGCATCTAATTTACGCAATCTTATCAATGTTTCTAAGTTAAAACTTTGATAAATAATATGATACTTTGGTCGAAAGCTAGTAATCATTTCCAATATTTCTTGTTCAATGCCTGGATAACTCACATGGTCTGTTTTAATTTCCAATAATAATGTCTGATCAAAATTGATATCACGTAAAAAAGTTAAGAACTCTGTGAATGTCGGGATTTTAACATCTTGCATTATCGGTTGCTTATAACTGCCTGCATCAAGTGATTTTATTTCAGCCAAAGTAAGATCCTTAACAAATCCCGTGCCATTCGTTGTTCGATCAACTTTTTCATCGTGGATAACAACCAAATGGCCATCTTTCGTACGATGAATATCCATTTCTAACATATCCGGTTGATAAGCCAAGGCAGCTTCAAAGGCGGGTATTGTATTTTCTGGTGCTACAACACGATAACCTCGGTGAGCAATAATATCTGTTTTTTTATTCATAATTTAATTATACTAAATTCATTTACAAATATACTAAAATAGTCGATAATAGTCTTTAAGGAAACTTAATAAAAATTAAGAAAGAGGGTATTAATATTATGAAATCATTTAAATCAGGTGTCATCGTTGGTGTACTTAGTTCAGTTGCCATTGCTGCAGCTACTGCACTTGGTTACCGTCAGACAGTTGTTAAACCAACACAAAAAGCAGAAGAACACCATGAAGAAGTTTCAAAACAAGCTATTCGTCGTAGTGTAGCCGCACATCAATCACGTTTCTAAAATTTAAATAAATTAAGCAAAATAATAGCCTGACGTTCTAAACTTGGAATAGACGTCAGGCTTTTTAATTTGCTATCCTACTTTTTACGCTCAAATTTACAAGATCATATGTTAACACAAAAAGCAGCTATTATTTTAGCTGCTTTTTCAAATTAACGCAATAAATATCCACCATCAACCGGAATCGTGGCGCCAGTAACATAATTAGACGCTGCACTTGAAAGATAAACTATCGTTCCAACTAATTCTGATGGCTTTGCCCAATGACCTGCAGGTATATGATTTAAAATTTCTGTGTTACGTACATCGTCTTCTTGCAATGCTTTAGTCATATCTGTGTCAATGTATCCTGGTGCCAATGAATTAACTTGAATGCCATATGGTGCCAACGCGTCTGCATAAGCCTTCGTGAGTCCAATAACACCATGTTTACTGGCTGCATATGGATAAATAAATTTTCCTGCTCGAAATGATTGCATTGAACCAATATTTATTATTTTGCCGGATTTTTGCTCAATCATAACTTTAGCAGCTTCGTGAGAAAGATAGTACAATGCATTCAAGTTAACATCAATGACTTTTTGCCAATCATCATCCTTATACGCAACTAAATCATTACGAATTTGCACACCAGCATTGTTAATTAAAATATCTAACGTTGGGAATGTTTGCTTAAATTCACGAATAACACGATTTGCTGCGCCATCAGCAGTTAAGTCTTGCGTGAAAAATGCAACTTTTCTGCCACGTTGTGCAGCAAAATCTTGGAGCCCTTGCCACCCTTTTTTTGAACGACTTACCACAAAAACATCTGCACCAGCATCAAGTAACGCTTGAGAATAATATTTTCCTAGCCCAGAAGCACCACCCGTTACAATTGCTACTTTTCCAGTTAAATCAAATAAATTTTGTACGTCACTCATTTTATGCCTCCAATGACTTGTTTAGTTATAATCGGTTACATTTTATACCGATTTACTGTTACTGTCAAAGAATGACTCTTGTATGTCTAAAGTTATTAATAGGATTTGACAATCTGACTATTAGTGTCAATTGGTGTTAACAAATAGTAGAACCACCTCTTTAATTTCCCTTGCTTTTTAAATACGAAGCTCCCGAATAAAATTTCTCACAATAGTATTAAACGTCACTGGATCTTCAAGATGCGGAATGTGTCCCGCACCCTTCACCATCGCATAACGACCCTTTGGTGCCATGTTTGATGCTACTTTGGCATGATCAGCCGGCCATAACGGAGACGCATCACCAGCAATAAATAAATGAGGAACCTGCTCGCGACGCACAACATCACGCCAATCTTGTATCAAGCTGTTTAATAATAACGGTTGATTAAATTTAAAATCAAATGGTTGATAATTTTGACCAATCACAAGTTTTATCTCATCTGACAACTTTAATCGTGTTAATTTTGTTTGAGGTAAGCGTTCAATAGCAACTTGTAGATCCGCCATATTGACGTCAAATAAACCATACGACCAATCCTTTTGGCTAATCATCAATGGTACTTGGTCTTCAGTAATGATTGCTGCAATATTATCATCACCATATAGCGATAAATATGCCCAAATCGTACTGGCTCCCATCGAATGCCCTAATAAAATTGGCCGTTTTAATTGTAACATCTTGATTAATTCAGCCAAATCCTGCCCATGTCGAGACATTCGCATGCCATAAGAAACACTACTACTTGCTCCATGATTACGGCGATCATAAGTAATAACCTGTAATCCCATATCCATTAAGCCATGAATCTGTGCGGTCCAAGTTGCTTGATTACCAGAATAACCAGCAATTAAGATAATTGGCTGTCCCTGTCCATAAGTATGATAGTCTAATGTCACATCATCACGCGTTGTCAAAGTTGCCATTTTTATCCCCAATCCGAAATAAAGTTACCAAAGTACGGCAACTTTATTTTATCAACTATATTTTTAAAAACAACTAAATATGAATTGGCACGCCATCTGCTAATTCAGCAGTATCCATAATGGTTTCTCCTAAAGTAGGATGTGGATGAATTGTTAATGAAATATCATTTGTTGTCAAACCATTTTCAATAGCCAATGACAATTCAGAGATTAAATCAGATGCGCTTGGTCCAACAATTTGTGCACCTAGTAGTGCATGCGTTGACTTGTCACTGATCAATCGAATAAATCCAGTTGTCTCAATCATTGAAATAGCACGACCATTAGCAGCGAATGGGAATTTGGCTATTATCACATCAAGATTTTTTTCTTTCACTGATTCAGGTGTGTCACCTGTTGTAGCCAGTTCATATTGCGTATAGGCAACAGCTGGTAGCGAGTAATGCATGTCTCGTGCTTGTGGTTCACCAGAAATTGCTGCTGCCGCAATTTTACCTTGGAAACTTGCTTTATGCGCCAATTGTGGTCCTGATGTAATATCCCCGATTGCATAAATGTGCGCCACGGTCGTTTGCATGCTGTCTGAAATATCAACTAACCCATGATCATTTAGCTTAACATCAGTATTATTTAGCCCAATATCATCCGTATTTGCTCGACGTCCAACAGCAACAAGTAAATAATCACCTGTTATTGTTTGTTCTTTACCGTTCACTTCATAAGTTAAACTCACATTATTTTCTGTTTGTGTTGCCGACTTTGCTGTTGCCGAAGTTACAATTTGACCGCCATGCTGTTTAAAATCAGTTAAAACAGGTTTCGTCATTTCTGAATCAAAACCATTTAACGTGTGATCCAAACCTTCAATAATTGTTACCTCAGTTCCAAGATTAGCATACACGCCACCCAATTCAGAACCAATAACACCGCCACCAACAATAATGAGTCGCCTTGGAATTTCCGGAAATTCCAAAGCCCCAGTAGAGTCAACGATACGTCCACCAAATGGCATTGTTGGAATTTCAATTGGTCGCGAACCAGTAGCGATAATGGCGTTGTTAAACTGCAATAACTCATGACCATCCTTTTGAACAACGTTGAGAGTCTCGTTATCGTTAAATGTCGCATCCCCTTTAATAATATCAACGTGGTGTTTTTTTAGTAACATTTTGACACCATTTGTTAGCGTATCCACCACTTGATGTTGTTTCCATTCTTGCGTTTTTTGCCAGTCTAATGTCAGTTCACCAACATGTAAACCAAAGGGAGCTGTTTCATCTTCATGTGCTTGTCGGTAGTGATGACCTACATTAATTAAAGCTTTAGATGGCATGCAGCCGATATTTAAACAAACACCACCAATATTTTCACGTTCAATAATAGTAACTTTTTGTCCCAATTCTGCTGCACGAATTGCTGCAACATAGCCTCCAGGTCCTGAGCCAATAATTACTGTGTCAATTTCACGTGCTTGTGCGCCAACAACCATCTTAAACCTCCACTAACATATACGCTGGATCTGCCAACAACTGTTTCAAATAATTCAATGCAGTTTGCCCTAACATACCATCAATCAAACGGTGATCATAAGTTAATGACAGTTTCATATTCTGCCCAATAACAATCTCACCATCACTATTAACAACCGGTTCTTTCACAATAGAACCCAGACCTAAAATAATAACCTCATGACCATTAATAATCGGTGTAAACCATGTGCCTCGTGCTGACCCTAAATTTGAAATTGTCATCGTGCTACCTTGCATTTGCTTAGGTTTAATTGAACCATCTCTAACAGCATCAGCTAGTTCAGCAATTTCTTGTGCAATTTGTAAAATCGACTTTTTATCAGTATGAGCAATCACCGGAACAAATAGTCCAGATGGTGCATTAACCGCAATACCCATGTTCACATCATCATGATATATAATTTCTTGAGTTTTCATATCCAAGCTAGCGTTAATCTCTGGGAACTTTTTTGCAGTTGCCGTCAATGCCTTAACGACGTAAGCAAGATATGTCAATCGGACACCCTGTTCATTAGCCAACGTTTTGAATTGCTGACGATGCGCTACTAACTTGCTCACTTCAACACTGTCAAAATTTGTCACTGCGGGAATCGTTGTATGTTGTGCGCTCATCGATTTTGCAATAACCTTACGAATTGGAGTCATAGGTTGGCGACCTTCATGAAGAGGCTCTGGCTCATCTATCGTTACGTGACTCGTTGTCACTTCTGCTTGCGTCGATGTTGCTGATACCGTTTCTGGAACAGTATTGTTAGTCACTTGTTCTTGCTGTGGCAAAACATCATGGAAGTTAACCACATCATCTATCGTGACATGTCCATGTCGACCAGTTGCCGGAACTTGAGTTAAGTCAATCCCTTTTTCAAATGCAAGATGTCGTACGGAAGGCATTGCCAATACATGACCGTTTACCGTTTGAACATTTGAAGTATCACTACTATTTACTGCTACGTTTGGTTCAACAGGCGTCTCGATTGTCTGTATTTCTTCACTTTTTTGTGGCTTGGATTCAACTTGTTCAGGTGTTTCACCACCATTACCATCAAACTCAATCAGTGAGTCACCAACTTCAACCGTAGTGCCCGCCTCAACAAATAACTTAGTGACCTTTCCGCTGTATGGTGATAAAATTTCTTGCATCATTTTATCATTTTGAACTTCGGCAACAGGATCGTCCATTGCAATTACATCACCTACCTTAATCAACCATGATGTAATATCCCCCTCTGCCATGCCTTCACCAATATCTGGCATTTTAAAAATCTCAGTCATAATTCACAACCTCCATTACTTTTGCCACAACATCATCAGCTTTAATCATCCAATCATTTTCTGCCTGTCCAAAAGGATAGACAGAATCTGGTGCAGCAATACGTCCAATTGGTGCCTTCAGACTTAATATGAAGCGTTCCGAAATTTCACTCATGACGTTGGCACCAATTCCAGCCATCCTTTGTGCTTCCTGAACGACGACAACTCGACCGGTTTTACTAACAGTATTGCCAATACTTTGAATATCAAGTGGTGATACCGTTCGCAAATCTAAAACCTCCGCAGAAATATTGGCTTTCTTCAATTCCTCTGCAGCTTTTAATGCAACCGGTACGCCTCCACCGTAGGAAATAATTGATACATCTGTTCCCTCACGTGCAATAGCTGCTTTATCTAATGGCACTGTGTAATATCCATCGGGAACTTCGCCTTTTAATGACCGGTATAAGTGTATATTTTCCAAAAACACAACAGGATCATTTGATTCCACTGAGCTTAACAGTAAGCCTTTGGCATCAGCAGGATTTGCTGGCATAACGACACGTATACCAGGAATTTGAGCCACCATACCTTCTAGATTATCAGCATGCATCTCAGGTGTTTTCGTACCGCCTCCATATGGTGATCGCAAGACAATCGGCATGCTACGCGTACCATTGAATCTATAACGATTTCGTGCCATTTGCCCCGCAATCGAATCCATCACCTCAAACACAAAACCAAAAAATTGAATTTCCATAATTGGTCGATAATCTTGCGTTGTTAATCCTATTGCTAAACCGCCAATACCAGATTCAGCTAAGGGTGTATTAAAAACACGCGCCTCGCCATACTTATCTTGCAACCCATCCGTTGCTCTGAAAACACCACCATTTTTTCCAACGTCTTCACCAAAAATAAGGACGTTATCATCTTTTTCAAGTGCTAAATCCATTGCTTCACGAACAGCATCAATATAACTTTTAACAGCCATGTTACTTTCCCTCGCTTTCAAATCTGGTAATTTGTTCAGACATAGCGAATCCAGGTACTTCAAGTGTATTTTTAATAAAATCAGAAATTTTTTGTTTAGACACTTTATCAGCTATTTTAATTTGCTCGTCAATATGTTCATTAACTTCTTTAACATAAGTATCTTCCTTCTCTTGATTCCAAATACCTTGTTGCGTCATATAATGTCTCATCCGAATTAATGGTTCTTTTTGCCAAGATTCATCAATGTCCTCTTGTGTACGATAACGTAATGGATCATCTCCAGCCGTTGAATGTGGTTCTAATCGATTCGTCAACGTTTCAATTAACACAGGTCCCTTCCCACTCGTTGCCCATGCACGTGCCTCCTTGGCAGCTAGATAAACTGCAATTGGGTCATTGCCATCGACAACTAGACTTGGTATGCCAGCTGCCCAACCTTTTGCTGCTAAATGCGTTGCTGCTGTTTGCATAGCACGCGGTGTTGAAATAGCAAATCCATTGTTTTGTATGAAGAAAACTGCATTAGCTTTATATGCGCCTGCAAAGTTCACACCCTCATAAAAATCGCCCTGTGATGAACCACCCTCACCAGTATAGGCGTATGCGACAGCATCTTTTTGGCGTTTTTTCATGCCAAGTGCAATACCTGCCGCTTCAACATATTGCGCACCAATAATAATTTGGGGCATCCATGAATTCACAGGCTTGCCGTCTTCTGTTGTAAAAACGTTTCCCAAGACATGGCCACGAGACCACAAAATTGCTTTCCAAATTGGCCAACCTTTGACAATAATTTCTGGAATATCACGATATCCAGGCATTAACCAATCTTCATCTTTGAACGCATATGAAGATGCCATTTGGGACGCTTCTTGACCTGCTGTCGGTGCAAAAAAACCAAATCTGCCTTGTTTGGCTAACTTTGTCGATCTAATATCCAACTGTCGACTTAAAATCATCCGTTTCATAATGTTTATTAAATCATCACTTGATAAATTAGCGCGTTGTAACGATTCATCATCTATAATTTCACCACTGCTATTTAAAATTTGGAGTGTGGGAAAAGTATCATTTTGTTCTTGAAGTTGGTCATCAAAATCAAGTATTTTCTTATTCGCTACTGCTATATCAGTCATAATTTTCTACCTCATCTTTCTGAAAAAAGGTTTCTACTAATTCACTATTTTTAATACTTCCAAAATATTGCCCCTCTTTATTTTGCTCTAGAATACTAGCAATCACTTCACGTTTAAACGGCAATCCTATAAATTGTGACTTCATTTCTCGCCAATCACGCACACCTAAGAAGTCCCCTGTAAAATTAATATCTGTTATTTCCCCGTCATGGACATCAATCTGAACATCAATACTACCACCACCAAATTTTGCATGATTGTTATACATGAACTCCGGACTTTTACCATAATTCCAAGACCATTGTGAAAACTGTTCATCGCGTAATTTCAAAATATCAGCCTTTTGATTAGCATTTAATTCATATTCACCATCTCGGTCTTCATCAGTTAAATAAAATTTTAGTTGTGCTATAAATTTATCAATTGTTAAGTCTTTTGAAGCATAATCCTTTATATTACCAACACGTGAACGAACAGATTTAGCTGCCTTTGATATAAACTTTTCATCCGCCACATTTAGTGAACGAACCATTGCATCGACATCAGTATTCCAAAGTAATGTACCGTGGTGCATTAAATAACCACCAGCATAACGTTGGGCATTCCCAGAAATCTTTTTTCCAGCGATTTCCAAATCATTTCTACCAGAAATATCTACATGAATTCCAAGTGATTCCAAAGCATCGGCCATAGGTTTAACAAATTGACTAAAATCAACACCCGCACTACTAGATACTGGTACAAAAAATGTAAAGCAAATATTTCCTAAATCATGATAGACAGCCCCACCACCAGATACGCGTCGCACAACTTGAACATCATGTGTGTCAATATAATTTGAATTGACCTCTGAAAATGTGTTTTGGTTTTCACCAACAATCACAGCACGCTTATTTTGCCATAGAGAAAAAACTGGTTTTTCAGGTTTTAAATTTTTCAATAACCAAGCATCCATAGCTATATTAGTATATGCATCTTGATTAAAATAATTTATATATTGCATTATTGTCCGCCCCCTTCCTTTTGTAACCGCTTACATTACATATTATACACCTGTTTTCTGAAATTAACGTAGATTTTTCTTTGTTTTTAGATGTGCACATCACCACTAAATATATGATGACCTCAAAAAAAAAGACCAATACTTGGAGAGCAAAGTAACCTCCCAAATATTGATCTTATTCTAATAATTAATTTGTTTTCTTGCCTTCATAGCTACTAAAGCCACCACGCAAAATAAAAATTTTATTTTTATCGTATCCCTGCTTTTTTAAAGATTTGCTAACGCGAGCAACATCGCGTAAACGCTCGTCATATAAAAATATATCACGGTCTTTTCTTAATCCTGATTTACCTTGCGTAAAATTGGTTGACGGAATATTACGAGCACCCATGACATGCGAGCGTTTATACGCTGCAGATTCACGCACATCAATAATTTGACCATTTTCAGTTAATATTTTTTCTGAAAATTCCGTAGACTTAAGTAGGGTAGCACTTGTCTTTGCAGACAAGAAAATCCATAACCAACTACCTAAGGCAACAAGCCCCCAAGCAATAACAACTACGATCACAGTTGTTAACAAATTCATAACTTACCTCTTCTAATAGCATTAATTTCTATATTATAACAAAAAAAACAAACCTATGCGCTTTTTTAAAAAATTTTATTAATTTGCTCAAGGGCATCCGTCTCCATAATTGAATCAGCATGTTCTCGTAGTACTTCATTAGCCATGTTACTTTCTTCAGCAAATTCAATTGCAACTGCTATTTTGTTTTTAATCATATCTTTAGTCATTGAATCTGTAGGAAAACTTAACGTAAGATAAAAGACAGATTCATATCGATATAGATTAGAAATCACATTATCAGTCTGTATCATTTTAGCAATTGAGATGATCGAATCAAAATTAACCAGTTTTAGAACAATGGTCACTTCAGAATCAGTGTTTAGGGATTGTACAGTCTCACCATTACTTGTATTAGTAGGTGAGTCATCTACTAATACACCATCATCATTTTGTTGTAATTCAGTACGTCGTTCATCAGAAATTTCATCTGTACTCTCTGATTTGTTTTTAGTATAGTTCATTAAATTGTTAATGACGTCTCCTACCTGATTTTCACTATCCAATCGTGAAATAAATAACTCTAATCCATTGCGATTAGGTAATATTTGAAAACTAACTTGGTCGTCATCACTAAAATCATGATCGACATCTACTTCTGATAAGATATTATAGAAGAAAGATTCAATCTTATCATGGTCACCTAACAACTCCATAACAGAAATACCACGTTCTTTCAAATCAGTATTTTCAATCATTACACGAATTGTATTATCATTAATTCTTTCCATTTCCATAATTTAATAGTTCCCTTCATAAAGAATACTTTAACGTCATAATATTAAAAATAGTTAAAAAAGTGATACTACCTACTTTTCTAAGGCACAAACTTAGCATTTTGCCCGATCTTCCAAATCAGCTCGAAATGTTGCACGTATGAGTTCACGTTGCCGCACATCTCGTGGTAAAAAGCGGCGTATCTCATCATCATTATATCCAACTTGCATACGGCGATCATCCATAATAATCGGACGCTTTAGTAATGATGGATTTTCAACAATCAATTGAATAAAATTATTAATCGAGATAGTATCAATATCAAAATCTAGTTTAGAAAATACTTTTGATCGCTTAGAAATCAACTCTTCTGTACCATCTTCTGTTAACCGAAGTATTTCTTTTACTTCTTCTGCCCGTAATGGCACTTTATTCACATCACGCTCAGTATATGAAATATTGTGACTCTCCAACCATAGCTTTGCCTTTCGACAAGAAGTGCAACTAGGTGATGAAAACAGTGTAACCATTAAATATTGCCTCCTTAAATGTCAATAGTCATTAGATCTATTATAACAAATATCCTTAAGAAAGTATATGAACCATTTTATAGACACGCGAAAAAAGTACTCTTCTCAGAGCACTCATTATGTACGGCACCGCATCTTCCTATCCTCGCAGCCAGCGATCCGGCAACTA